>JAZNOF010000023.1:0-48162 GCA_045580665.1 Congzhengia sp. | reverse complement strand
TCCGAAATTTCAAAGGCTGACTGACTAAAATCGCACAAATTCTGCGTATCGCACTTACTTTTCGTCGCTTGGAGAAGTTTTTTAAATTTTCTCTGCGAGAACGAAAAAATTTTATCGTAAATCGGCTATGTGCAAAAGTTCCATATGTCGCACAGCCGATTTAGCAGACCCTGAGCAAAAAAATTTTGCGAATGTCTGCGTGCGACAAAATTTTGAGGGTGAGCAGTCAGAAAATCAAAAGCTTCGACCGCGACATAATGCTTTTGGTTCCTTTTGGCGAAACAAAAGGAACGCCCACCGGTGAACAATTTAAATATAAAAGCAAAAAGCAAATTTACAAAGAATTTACTCCGTCGGAGACACGATGCAAAAAAAAAGAAGGCAAGGAAGAAAAAACTTCCCTGCCTCGCATTAGCTTATGTCACACCATTATTTTAGTTTTGATATCAAATCCGCCACAGCACCCTCGCTGTTAGTTTTAGTTATAATTTGTGCTTTTTCTTTAACATAGTCAGGTGCATTTCCTGTGGCAGCGCCAAATCCCGATACTTCAATCATTGAAAGGTCGTTGTCATTGTCCCCTATAGAAATAACATTTTTCAGGTCAATACCATACTCTTTACAAAGTGTTTTAAGCCCGTTTCCCTTACTTGCATCCTTATTAAAAATCTCAAAGTAGAACTTATGGGTTCTGATTATGGTAAAATCATCTTTCCACAAAGAATTCATCATCTTTTCGTTAATATATCCCGTTTCTTCATCCTTTTGAGCAAAAAGAATTTTAAACCATGGCACTGTAACATGATCAAAATTATCTGCGTATTTTGCAGAAATTTTTTCAAATCCTATGTGAAAATCAGTCGCCTTTGTTCTTTTTATCACATAAATACCCTCAGTTGTCATAACCTCAACGCCGCTTATGGGCGAAATCGTCATAATTTCTTCTGCCACAGATTTTGCTTTTTTGTCAAGCTCTATCATGTTGACATATTTTCTTTTTTCCATATCGTAAATACTACATCCATTATGACAAATGCAGGGAAAATCAAGTTTAATTCCTGAAACCACAGGCAATAGCGCCTCAGGTATTCTTCCCGTCGCCAAGGCGAATTTTCCGCCATGGGCACGGAAATATTCAATCGCCTCAATATTTTCTTTCGGAACTTTGTTATTTTCATCAATCAAAGTTCCGTCAACATCACTTACTAACACCAAACCTTTAAATTTATCCATTACTATACCTGCCTTTATTTTACTAAAATTATTTTACCACAAAAAGATTTTCGGCACAATAGTAATCTGCCGAATAAAAATGCACAAATAATTCCATTTCATGCATAATATTCGTGTAAATATGCATAAAAATGCAAAAATCTGTATTTTCTTTCATAAAACCCTTGACATTCTCTGTATATAATGTATAATTATAGATAATGAATTTAATCCCGAAAGGAAGTTATAAAAAAATGAAAAGCTACAAAAAAGTAATTTTAGCCTACTCAGGCGGTCTTGATACCTCGATTATCATTCCGTGGCTCAAAGAAAACTACGATAACTGTGAAGTTGTTGCAGTTGCTGCTGACGTTGGTCAGGGAACTGAGCTTGACGGTTTGGAGGAAAAAGCTATCAAAACAGGCGCAAGTAAGCTTTATATTGAAGACTTGAACAAAGAATTCGTTGAAGACTTTATCTGGCCTACATTAAAAGCAGGCGCAAAATACGAAGGCTACCTTTTAGGTACCTCTTTTGCACGCCCCCCTATTGCAAAGAGATTAGTTGAAATTGCTCACGCAGAGGGTGCCGACGCCATCTGCCACGGTTGCACAGGTAAGGGTAACGACCAGGTTCGTTTTGAGCTTACAATCAAAGCTTTCGACCCTGATTTAGATATTATTGCCCCCTGGCGTATCTGGGATTTAAAATCCCGTGACGACGAAATTGAATACGCAGAAGCTCACAACATTCCTTTAAAAATCACCCGTGAAACAAACTACTCAAAGGATAAGAACTTATGGCACTTATCACACGAGGGCTTGGATTTGGAAGACCCTGCAAACGAGCCAATGTTTGACAAAATTTTAGAGCTTGGCGTATCTCCCGAAAAAGCTCCTGATGAAGCTACATACGTTACAATTTCTTTCGAAAAAGGTATCCCCGTAAAACTTAACGGCGAAAGCTTAGACGGCGTTTCTATGATTAAGAAATTAAATGAGCTCGGTGGCAAAAACGGCATCGGTATTTTCGACGTTGTTGAAAACCGTCTTGTTGGTATGAAGAGCCGTGGTGTTTACGAAACCCCCGGCGGTACAATTCTCTACCACGCTCACGAAGTTTTGGAAACAATTTGCTTAGATAAAGAAACATCACACTTTAAAGCTATTGTTGCGCAGAAAATGGCTGACATCGTATACAACGGTCAGTGGTACACACCTCTTTGCAAAGCAATCTGCGCATTCGTTGACGAAACACAGAAAACAGTTACAGGCGACGTTAAATTAAAGCTTTATAAAGGTAATATCATTAATGCAGGCGTAACAAGCCCATACACACTCTATGATGAAGTTACAGCATCATTTGGCGAAGACGAAGATTACAACCAGATGGATTCGCAGGGCTTTATTAACCTCTTTGGTCTTCCCCTCAAAGTTAAAGCAAAGCTTGACAAAAAAGCAGGAAGAAAAATCGACCTTTAAGTTATAATTTTAAAATAAAAAAAATAAAATGCACTATGACGTTTGTCATAGTGCATTTTTACTTTTGAAAGGTTGGTTAATATGAAAGTTTACGTTACAAACAAAAAAAGACTTATGTCCTACATTGCACTTTTCGCCTGCGCGGCATCTCTTTTTGTCGCAGGCTACATTCAGAACGCCGATGTTTATTCAGACGGCGGTGATAAACTTCTGCCTATTTATTGCGTTGATAAGGGAAAAGAAAAGGTTTGTGCTCTGACCTTCGACGCCGCATGGGACGATACCGACACCGACGTTTTAATCAACATATTAAAAAAATACAATGTTCCTGCAACATTTTTCATGGTGGGAAGCTGGGTTGAAAAATACCCCGAGTCAGTAAAAAAATTTCATAACGCAGGTCACGAAATTATGAACCATTCCGACACTCATCCCCACATAAACCAGTTGTCCGACGAAAAAATAAAAGAAGAAATTACAAAGTGCTCAGATAAAATAGAAAAGCTGACAGGCACTCGACCAACTCTTTTCCGCGGACCTTACGGTGAATACAACAACTCCGTCATAAACGCCGCAACTGAGCAAAAGATGTTTGTTCTCCAGTGGAATATCGACAGTTTAGACTGGAAAAACCTATCATCAGACGAAATTGTGTCCCGTGTTACCTCACGAATCACACCTGGATCTGTAATGCTTTTCCACAATGGCGCAAAAAACACGCCTGATGCCCTCCCACGTATAATAGAACAGCTTCAGTCAGACGGTTACAAATTCGTTAAGGCAACAGATTTAATCTATAAAGAAAACTTCACCATCGACCACACGGGAAAACAAATTCTGAACTGATAAAAATTTGTCGTCATTTGTTGATTTTAGTCTTCTTATTTGGTATAATTGTAATATACTAAATAAGGAGGCATTAAAAATGTCTGACACCTTTAAAACTGAAAAAGACGTTGAATCTACATATAAAGAAATAAGATTTAAAGATGATATAAATGAAATCATAAGAGCAGTAAATACAGAATCACGGCTCTCTGCGCAGAGAAAAAAAGCACGCAGAAAAAAAAAGATAAAAAAAATCATAATAAGACTCAGTATTTTAATCTTAGCCTTTGTTCTTGCCTTAACACTTCTTGTTTCGGGAATTTCAGCTATAATACGTGGAATTTCAAATGCAATCAACGCACCGAAGCGCGAAGCTGTTGAGTCGCTTTTAAGTGAAGCCAAAATAGCCGCGTCCAACTACGACTACGACAAGGCTATTGAAATTATTTTATCCTATGGTGAAAACTACGATAAAAACAGTGACTTAAAACAAGCAGTTATAAATTACAGCGGATTAAAGTCAACGTTGGTTAAATACAGCGATAACCAAAAGATTACCCACATATCTTTCCGCACACTGATTTATGATACAAAGAAAGCCTTTGACGGCGACGAGAACGAAAAAAAATATAACCGTAATATGACCACGGTTAACGAGTTTTCAAACATTTTAACCGAGATTTACAATCAAAATTACATACTGGTAAGCATAAAGGATATCGCAAAGGAGAAAGACGGAAAGTTTGCTTTTTCAGACCTCTATCTTCCTCAGGGTAAAAAACCTCTGATTATTTCTCAGGAGGATGTTTCTTACAGCGAAGATTTAGCAGGCGACGGATTTGCATCAAAGCTCATAATTGACAAAAGTGGAAACCCGAAATGTGAGTATACAGACGAAAACGGGAAAATTACAACAGGAAATTTTGATTTAGTGCCCATCCTTGAGGACTTTATCAAAAAGCACCCCGACTTTTCCTACAAAGGCGCTCGCGCTATCATTGGCGTCACGGGTTATGACGGCGTTTTAGGATACCGTACAAATAAAGACAGTGAAAACTATGTTGAGTCCGATGTTAAAAAAGCAAAAGAAGTTTCAAAGGCACTAAAAAAACTCGGATACGAATTTGCTTCAAATAGTTGGGGTTACATAGATTTCAGGTCATCCGATGTTTCAAAGATAAAGAAAGATATTGAAAAATGGAACTTAGAGGTTGGCTCAATCGTAGGCGAAACCGATATTTTAATCTACCCTGACGGAAACGACATAAAGAGCGGTACTTACAATCAGGGCGGTGAAAAATACAGTCTTTTAAAATCTTCAGGCTTTAATTATTTCTGTTACGGCGATAACAGCAAGTATAGTATAACCCTCGGCGAAACATATTTAAAGCAAGGAAGAAGAATTTTAAGCGGATACAGACTTGAAAATGAGCCAGACGGACTTTTCGACCTTTTTGATATCGGCAGAGTAATAGATATCGCAAGACCAGGTTCAAACTAAAAATAAATGCGGTGGCATAAGCCTCCGCATTTATTTTTGTTCTCTCTTTATATGTAATAGATAATAGTCTATTGAATCAACCAAGGCTTTCCAGCTGGCTTCTAAAATATCCTCTGAAACCCCAACTGTGCTCCATGAGGTTTTACCGTCAGTAGATTCCATTAAAACTCGTGTAAGGGCGGCTGTGCCTGTTTTGCTTCCGTCTAAAACACGCACCTTAAAGTCAATAAGACGCGAGTTTTTAAGTTCGGGATAAAACCTGTACAGAGCTTTTCTCAGCGCCTTGTCAAGCGCGTTTACAGGACCTTCTCCCTCTGCCGCAGTTATTTCTGCCGCACCGTCAACCAAAATTTTAATCATTGCGGTAGCAGTATAATGTGATGGTGCAGGAGCTGCTGCAATTACCTTAAACTGCTCTAAGTTGAACTGAGGCTCGTAATAGCCAAGCTTTTTAAGTACCATAAGCTCTAAAGAGCCTTCTGCTCCCTCAAACTGATAACCATTTTTTTCTAAAAGCTTAATTTCTTCTAAAACCTCGGTTATAATCGGCGAGTCTTTTTCAATACTCGGCTCAATCTTTTTAATTATTTCATAAACCATTGATCTGCCCGACATTTCAGACATTAAAAGCTTTCTTTCATTACCCACATTTTCAGGAGATATATGTTCGAATGTTTTCGGGTTTTTAAGCACTGCGTCAATATGCATTCCGCCCTTATGTGCAAATGCCATACCGCCAACATAAGGCTTTCTTTCGTCAGGGATAAGGTTTGCAAGCTCATAAATGTGGCGTGATGTGCTTTTGAGCTTCTTTAATGACTCAGGCGGCACTAAATCATATCCGCGTTTAAGCTGAAGATTTGGGATAATTGTGCAAAGGTTTGCATTTCCGCACCTTTCGCCAAAACCGTTCATTGTTCCCTGTACCTGAGTTGCACCTGAAAATACACCCATGAGCGAGTTTGAAACTGCAACACCAATATCATTATGACAATGAATTGCAATCTTTGTATCGCCTAAAAATTCCTTAACGTCAGACACAATTACTGAAACCTCATCAGGAAAAGTTGCGCCATTTGTGTCGCACAGACAGATTACATCTGCTCCTGCAGATTTTGCAGCATTTAAAACCGATAAAGCGTATTCTTTATTATGCTTGTATCCGTCAAAAAAGTGCTCAGCGTCAAATATAACCTCTTTGTTAAAGGTTTTTATATAGCGTATAGTTTCTGAAATTATATCAATGTTTTCAGACAATTCCGCATTAAAAACTTCCTTAACGTGTAAATCCCATGCTTTACCAAAAATAGTTATAACCGGTGTTTTTGCTTCAATAAGTGCTTTAACGCCGGCATCTTCTGTTACGGGCACACCAATTCTGTGTGTGCTTCCAAACGCCGCAATTTTGGCATTTTTAAGCTCCATTTGGCAAAGTTTTTCAAAAAGCTCTTCATCCTTTGGATTTGACGCGGGAATTCCCGCCTCAATATAGGATACACCAAGTTCATCTAAAAGCTTAACTATTTTCAGTTTGTCTGCTAAAGAGAAGGTTATTCCCTCGCCTTGCGTTCCATCTCTTAAGGTAGTATCATAAACCTGAATTTTTGTCATTTTATAACTCCAATCCTCTATAAAAAAGCCTGCCGTTTTCGGCAGGCTTTTTACTATTTACTGGAATACCATCATAGTAGCTACTTCATATACTCCTAATTTTTCTGTACCGGCTGCCGTTACGCTGTTGCCTTCCTTAATATTTCCTACTGACATTTTTTTACTTGTCAAAGCATTCACAATCGCTGTTGAATCGCTCACATGAAGTTGTTTTTCAAGTTCTCTTCCATTAACCTCGTATGTAATGGTAATTACTCCGTATTCTTTGCTGACCATCTTAACAACACCTGTAACTGTAAGACTTGTAGCAGCAGCTTCCGATGTAATAGCAGTAACTGTTTCACTGGAAAGTTTAAGTGTTACATATGAACCAAGTCTTAAATCGTATACGCTTGATTCTTTTTCTTCAATTGTAATATCACAATCGCGTGCCAACGCATATTTTTCTTTCTTTCCGTCTTTTGAAATTGTAATATATGATGTTTCATTAGAAATTGTAATTTCCTGAATCGTTCCTGTTGCACTTGTAGCTTTACCAACGGCCTTGATGCTTGAAATCTGTCTATATTTCAAAACCAAAGATGCAGAATCTCCGATTGCGAGTTCATCGTATGTTACTTTTGATGAGTTACGGGTAATAGTCGCACCAGCAGCTAATGCATAATCTACTGTTTCGCCTGTTTTGGTAAGGAGTGTTATAATAACGCCTTCGCCTGATACAACAATATTTGTAATCTTAGTGCTTGCCATTTCCTGAGTTTCATCTTCTGCACTTACCATTGTAACAAGTCCGCCTAAAATTTTAGCAGACACATAATCGCCAACTGTTAATTTTGCAAAGTTTGCAGGCTCTCCCTCATACTCAACAACTGCGTTTGAAGCAACAGTATAGCTTGTTACAGGGTATCCTTCTTTTGTGATGTCAGCAATTTTAATTATTGTTCCAGATGAACTTGTCTGACTGCCTTTGTACATACCTGAAACAACTTCTTCACCTTCAAAGGTAACAACATCAATCTGATAAATAGTGTCGCCTGAGAATGTAATTGTGCATCCCATGCCAGCTTCAAGATCATCAATTGTAACCTTTGCACCATCTAAGAAGATAACGTCTTTAATTGATACGGTGTAGATTTCATTCACGCCGTCATCATTCTTAACTGTCAATGTGTTTGATATAGGGTCAACCTCAGAAATTATACCGCCTGTGTAGCTGAATGTCATGGTATCTAAAATTCTCTTAATCATAACGGCAATCTGAGCACGTGTTACCGTAGCGTCGGGACCAAACATATTTTCGCCCATGCCGTTCATAATGCCAAGAGCTGTTGCATAGTAAACGTAGCCTTTTACATTTTCGGGGATATCGTTTGAGTCTACAAATGTGAGTTCATACTCAGGATTGTCCTTAAGCCAGGGGTCAGCGCCTAATGCTTTTGCGATTAAAGCAGCTGCCTCATAACGCTTTAATGTAACGTTTCTGTTTTCTTCACAGAGATAGTCATTAACTTCGTCTGCATCCAAAACTTTTTTATAAATCATATATGCGCCCTGTTTAACAGCGTATGAACCTTCGCTGTCTGCAAGGTCTGTTGCATAAATTCCGTATGCAAGGTCAATAAACTTTGAGTTCACATCCTCACTTGCACCTAAGGCCTTTGAAAACAATGTTATTGCTTCCTGTCTTGTAATATCTTTGCCGGGTTTGAACGTCCCGTCATCATAACCTGTTATAATTCCGCTTTCAGAAAGAGCATCAATTGCTTCTTCTGCCCAGGAATAATTACTGTCTACATCGGGAAATTCCACTGCAGAAACCATAGCCGTACATGATACGAGCATGATAACTGCCAAAATTAAAGAGAGAACCTTTTTCATATATTTTTCCTCCTATGTACTTCATAGTATAGTTCACAACAATATTATACAATATATAGAATAAAAATGCAAGTATATTTATTAAAAAACACAAAAAAACGACAAGTTTTTTACACTTGCCGTCTGCATCAATATTCAATTCCCTCTCTTGACGGGATTCCCTCTTTATAAGGGTGTTTTATTTCGCGGATTTCGGAAACGTAATCTGCCATGTTTTTAAGGTTTTCAGAAAAATTTCTTCCCGTTAAAACAATCTCTGTTTTATCACCGTAGTTTTCTATAAGGTTTAGAATTTCACGCTCTGAAACCATCCCGTTTTCAATGCATCCGCCTATTTCGTCAAGAACAAGCATATCGCAACTTCCCGAAATTAAAGTTTTTTCAACAAAGTCTAAACCGTTTTGTGTTTCGTTTTTTAAAGCCTTTTTCTCCTCTTCGCTCATACAAAAGAAAAATCCGTCTACCGTTTCCTGAAAGCATCTTACAGTGAGATTTTCAATCTTTTTCAGAACACATATTTCTCCGCTTGATGAGTTTTTCAAAAACTGAATAAATGAGACCTTTTTACCATAGGATGCACAGCGGACAGAAAGCCCAACCGCCGAAGTTGTTTTGCCCTTTCCGTCTCCGCAGTAAATATGAACCATTTTAATCTCTTCTCCTTGAAATAAGAACAAGTCTTAAAAGCTGCATTGCTGAAAGCAAGGCTGCAGCAACGTAGGTTAAAGCCGCAGCACTTAAAACTTTTTTCGAGCCCGAAAGCTCTTCTTCGTCTAAAATATTTGTTTCTTTTAAAACTTTTAGCGCTCTTCTGCTTGCATCAAACTCAACAGGCAATGTTATAAGCTGAAAAACAAGCACTAAAGAAAACAAAAGTATTCCAAAAGTAACCAAAGGCTCCATTGAAAGTATAATTCCAAGTATAATCAAAGGAACAGAAAGGCGTGAACCGATATTGGCAGCAGGAAGTATGGTATTTCTCAGTTTTATTGGAGCGTAACCCTCTTTATACTGAACAGCGTGACCTGCCTCATGAGCAGCTACTCCTAATGATGCAACAGATGCATCGCCATAAACGCTATCAGAAAGCCTTATCACGTTTTTCGTCGGGTCAAAGTGGTCGGAGAGCGTTCCTCTAACGTGTTCAATCGTCACATTCTGAAGACCTGCTCTGTCAAGTATTTTTCTTGTAACCTCGTGTGAGGTAAGACCACTCTTTGACATAACCTTTGCATATTTTTTATATGTGCTCTGCACCTTCGTTTGCGCAAACAAAGATATTAAAATCGCGGGAACTACCAATATAAGATAATAGTAATCATAAAAAAACATTATTTCACCTCATTAAAGCGGCAGGAAAATTCTCACAATTTGAAAATAGATAACCAAAGAAAGTGCGTCGACAATAGTTGTAATAAATGGGCTTGCCATAACAGCAGGGTCAAAGCCTACTTTTTTTGCTAAAAGGGGCATTATAGCTCCCACAAATTTTGCTATTACTACGGTTAAGAACAAAGTTACGCTTACAACAACCCCTGTAATTATATCAACACCTGCAGTAAATCGCGCATCGATCAGCATAACCTTTAAGAAACACACAAGCGCCATAACAAGACCGCAAACAACGGATACCCTTATTTCTTTCCACACAACCTTAAATACATCGGAAAGCTCGATTTCGTTAAGAGCAAGACTTCTGATAACCGCAACGGATGCCTGACCGCCCGCATTACCGCCCGTACCCATAAACATAGGGATAAAGGCAACCAAAGCAGGATATATTGCTAAAGAACTTTCGTATGATGCTAAAATTCCGCTTGTAAATGTGGATGAAATCATAAGTATCAAAAGCCACAAAATACGTTTTTTATAGGTTTCAAAAACCCCTTCTTCGTTATAAGGCTTATCAGAAGGCGTGATAGCCGCCATCATCTCAATATCCTCTGTTGCCTCCTGCTCAATAACGTCCACAATATCGTCAATGGTGATAATACCAACAAGTCTGTCCTCCCCGTCAACTACAGGCATAGACAAAAGGTCATACTTTTTAAAATTGAAGGCACAGTTTTCCTGATCAGTATGAGTGTATACAAACTTCACCTCAGAGGTCATAAGCTCCTCAACCAAAACATCAGGCTGACTTAAAATAATACGCCTGATTGAAATTGCGCCCTCAAGTTTTCTTTCCTTATCAATAACATAACAAGTGTTAATAGTTTCACTGTCAACACCAGTCTTTCTAATATGAGAAAGAGCCTCTTTTGCAGTCATTTCCTTTTTTAAGTCAACATATTCCGTTGTCATAATAGCGCCGGCGGAATCATCAGGATACTGAAGAAGCTGATTTATAGTTTTTCTCGTTTCGGCGTCAGTATTCTTTAAAACCCTTTTTACCACATTTGCAGGCATTTCCTCCAGAAAGTCAACAGTATCGTCCATAAACATTTCGTCCATAATATTGTTGATTTCCTTGTCTGTAATAGACTCTATAATATACTGCTGATGCTCGCTTTTCATATAGGTAAAGGTATCCGCCGCGAGCGTTTTAGGCAACATTCTGAAAACCCTCAGCATTTTTTCTCTGGGGATTTCGTCAAATAAAAGCTCAATGTCAACAGCATCCATTGTTAAGATTTTATTTCTTGCCTGAACAAATCTTCCGTTTTCAATAAGCTCGGTTATATTTTCTTTTTCTTCTGTTAAAATTTCTTCGAAGTCCATTTTATGCACTTCCCCCTTTCTTGTATTTCGCCCTCGGGGCATTAAAAGAAACAGGGAAATTTAAAGACAAAAATCTAACGATACAAAATTGCACCAACGAGATTCTGCCTATGAAATTTTCCTGTATTTAAACTTCGGGGTTTCGGTTTATCCATAAGCTCATCTCCTTTTTAATAGTTTGTGCATTAATTCTGAAAAAATCATATTTTTGAATTCTACCTTATTATTTTACTACACCCCCCGAAAAAAAGCAACCAAAAAATTTATAACCGCTCAAAATTTGGTAATTTTCCATTACATTTCACCATTTTTTGATAAGATTTTGTATTTTTCCCTTGTCACTTATCGTGACAGAGTGTCACATCGATTTTTGGAAAACCCTGTTAGAATCTGTAGAACAGTGAAACATTTTCCATTTACTTACAAATAATTTACATTTTTTGGTAATTTATACTTGAAATCTTAAAATTTGCGTGTTATAATAGGAACTGTCAAATATGTAAAAAATTTCCAATTTTAAATTTCAGGAGGATAAAAATGATCAGAATTGTAGCGGTAGACGATAATGCAGAAGTAAGAAACGGACTTATGGAATATTTTAAAAATATTCCTGATATTGAACTTGTGGGTTGTGCCTCAAACGGCGAGGAAGGTTTTAATATAATATGCGAATTAAAGCCTGACATTGCAATACTTGATATTGTTATGCCGAAGCTTGACGGGCTGGGACTGCTGGAAAAAATGAGCCATACCCCAGAACTTTCAAAGGTCTTTCCAATTATGTACAGTGCAATCGGAAATGACAAGGTTGTTCAAAAAGCAATATCCTTAGGCGCTCATTACTATATAATGAAGCCCTGCGAGGACTTTTCGGTAATTGCCGACCGCGTACGTCAGCTATACTCAATATTTAATAATACCATTTCTCCAAAACAGAGTTTTTCTGCCCCTTCTGTTGCAAAGGGAATGTCAATGTCTGTTGATGAAAATAATTTAGAAAGCGTAATCACCGATATCATTCACGAAATCGGTGTTCCTGCTCACATCAAAGGCTATAATTATTTAAGAAACGCAATCGACCTTTGTATTCATGACGATGAATTTATAAATTCAATTACCAAGCTTTTATACCCCACCGTTGCAAAAAACTTTTCAACAACTTCATCAAGGGTTGAGCGTGCTATACGCCACGCAATTGAAGTTGCGTGGAACAGAGGTCGTGAAGAGGTTTTAACCGACATTTTCGGCTACACCATAGATACAAACAAAGGAAAACCAACAAATGGCGAGTTTATTGCAATGATTTCTGACTCAATTAAGCTTAAAATGAAAAAAGCCATATAATTTAACCCACCCTATGTATACACGGTATAAGTTTCTACCCCTCCCCTTTCTTGTGCCGTGTATAACAAAATATAAAGAGCTGTGACAAATGTCACAGCTCTTTTAATTATTTCATTTTAATAACTTCTTTAACATTTTTCACGATGTTTTCAGGTGTTAAACCGTAAAGCTCTAAAAGCTCAGAAGGTTTACCTGACTGGCCGAAAATGTCGTTTGTTCCAACGCGTTTCATTGGAACAGGTGCGCTTTCACAAAGTACTTCCGCAACTGCACTTCCCAAACCTCCGATAACGTTGTGTTCTTCAGCTGTTACGATTGCCCCTGTTTCTTTAGCTGCCTTTATGATGATTTCAGCATCAATTGGCTTAATTGTTGCCATATTAATAACACGAACTGAAATTCCTTCTTCGGCGAGTATCTCTGCTGCTTTAATTGCATCTGGAACCAAAAGACCTGTTGCAATGATTGTAGCATCTTTTCCGTCTTTAAGCAGAGCGCCTTTTCCGATTTCAAACTTATATGTATCACGGTCAAAAATTTCAGGAACACCAAGGCGACCAAATCTTAAATAAACGGGACCGTCGTGCTTAATTGCCGCCTCAACTGCCAAAATGGCCTCGGTTTTATCCGCAGGGTTTAGAATAACCATATTGGGAATTGTGCGCATAATACCGATATCCTCTAAGCACTGGTGGGTTGCACCGTCTTCACCAACTGAAATACCTGCATGAGTTGCGCCGATTTTTACGTTAAGTTTCGGATATGCAATACTGTTTCTTATCTGCTCGAAAGCTCTTCCTGCTGCAAACATTGCAAAGGAGCTTGCAAAAACAGTTTTACCGCAAGAAGCAAGTCCTGCTGCAGTAGACATCATATTTCCCTCTGCAATACCTGTGTTGAAGAAACGCTCAGGGAATTTCTTTTTAAATGTATCAGTTTTTGTTGATTTTGAAAGGTCAGCATCTAAAACCACTATATCATATTTTTCGCCGAACTCAGCCAGAGCCAAGCCGTAAGCCTCTCTTGTTGCTACATTTGCCATAGTTTACGCCTCCTCCTTAAGTTCAGATAAATATGTATTAAGCTCGTCCATTGCCTGAGCATACTGTTCGTCGTTAGGTGCGCTTCCGTGCCAACCTGCGTTGTTTTCCATAAAGGATACGCCCTTACCTTTAATCGTCTTTAATATAATTACTGTGGGTTTTCCTTTTGTAGCTTTTGCTTCGTTTATTGCAGAAAGCAAAGCTTCAAAATCGTGACCGTCACAAACAATCACATTCCAGCCGAAAGCGGCAAACTTTTCATCAATTGGAAGAGGTGACATTACGTCAGCTACGTTTCCGTCAATCTGAAGTCCATTAAAGTCAACGAAAGCAGTTAAATTGTCAAGCTTATAGTGAGCGGCATACATAGCAGCCTCCCAAACCTGACCTTCTTCAAGCTCACCGTCGCCTAAAATTGTATAAACATGGTAGTCTTTTTTATCTATTTTTCCAGCCAGCGCCATACCGTTTGCACAGCAAATACCCTGACCTAAAGAACCGCTTGACATATCAACACCGGGAATAGCTTTCATATCGGGATGTCCCTGAAGGTAGCTTCCTGTTTTACGAAATGTCTTAATATCTTCCTTCGGGAAAAAACCGCGTTCTGCCAAAACACCGTATAACGCGGGTGAGCAGTGACCTTTTGAGAGTACAAATCTGTCACGTTCAGGATTCATCGGGTTTTTGGGGTCGATATTCATAACCTCAAAGTAAAGAAGTGTTAAAACGTCTGCAATTGAGAGCGAGCCACCGGGATGTCCTGATGCTGCTGAGTGAACTGCTGTTACTGCACTTATTCTCACATTGGCAGCTAGTTTTTTTAGTTCTGTAATTTTTGCCTTGTCCAAAAATAACAGCTCCTTTCATGATTGTATTGGATAAATTTTAAAACCTTCTCCTGTGACCTGACGCGCCTGAGAAAAAATAACAAATGCGGCAGGGTCGTTTTCTTTGACTATTCGTGTAAGTCTTTGAATTTCAAATCTTTTCACAACGCACAAAAGCATTGTGCGGTCTTTTTTTATATACATTCCGCGAGTGTAAACACCTGTTACACCTCGCTTTAGATTTTCCATAATTTCTTTTGCAATTTCTTCGCTTTTATCGGAAATAATATAAACAATTTTTGCAACGTTTGCTCCTGAAATAACATAGTCAACCAAAAATGAGCTTATAAAAAGCGTTAAAACGCCGGCTAAAACAAGCTCAGAATCTTTAAAAAACACAGCGCCTGCAGAAATTATAACTATATCTATAATAAAAATCCATTTTCCTACGTCAACTGCAGGAACAGCCTTGTGTCCTAAAGACGCTAAAATATCTGTTCCGCCTGAGGTTGCGCCTGATAAAAAAATCACCGCAAAGCCAAGCCCAAAAAACACTCCGCCAAAAATTGATGCCATTAAAAGATTCTGGGTAAGGGGTGGTACAAAAGAGGTTACATCGGTAAACAAGGAAAACAAAATTGTTCCGTAAACCGAGCGTATTCCAAAACCAACGCCTAATACCTTTGCCCCCAGTAAAAATAACGGAATATTTACCAAAAGCATCGTTACACCCATTGGGAAACCCCACAGTCTGTAAACAATAATTGCAACACCGGATGCACCTCCCGAAACAATTCCGTGAGGCTCTAAAAACAAGTTAATTCCCAATGAGGCAATTAAAACACCTGCTGTTATTATAACATAATTTTTTACGATATGGAATGTTTTTTTTAATTTCAACAAGACTCCTCCAAGATTTTAGCCTTGGCTACCTGCATTAAAGCACATATCTAAAATCTCTATGAGTCTTTCGTTTTTACCCGTGATATACAAATACCCCACCAAAGCCTCAAGTCCCGTTGCCTGACGGTAATCGTTCATATCGGCATTTTTTGGAACGGTATGGATATTTGTGTTTCTTCCACGCTTGTAAATGTCGGTTTCTTCTTCTGAAAGCTCACCTAAGATTTTATGCATAGCATCGCTTTGTGCTTTTGCTTTAACATAGCCGACGGCCATTTTATGTAGCTCGCCTGCAGGACGGCTGCCTGAGGCTAAAATCTTGGTTCTTATGAAAAGTTCAAAAACCGCATCGCCTATAAAGGCTAAGGTAAGGGAGGAAAGTTCACGGACGTCAGGCTTTTTTTCACCTGATAAAATCTTGTCTATATCCATTTTCTACCTACTTTTCTAAAACTCTTATTTTCATGCCCTGACGAGTATCAGCCACTTCAATTCCCATTTCCAAGAGTTTATCACGGAGCTCATCTGATTTTGCCCAGTTCTTTTCTTCTCTTGCGAGCTTTCTTTCTTCGATAATAGCTTTTGCCTCGTCACTTATATTATCTTCTTGTGTGCGGCTAAATATTCCTAAAACGCCGCCGAGTTCGCGCATTTTACCAATAGCTGCATCAAAAATTTCTTTAGACCAGCTATCTTTATTCTCAGCATTCAAAAATCTTGCAAGGTCAAAAATTGCAGCAATTGCGTCGGCTGTGTTTAAATCATCGTCCATAGCCTCGCAAAATTTTGCCTTAAAGCCTTCAATTTCTGAAAGTTTTGCTTTGTCATCAGGTGTTAGTCCGCGACTTCTTGCCTTTGCGGATAAAAACTCTAAGTTATAGAGGCAGTTATAAAGTCTTTCAAGGCCCGCCTTTGACTGAGCCAAAAGCTCGTCAGCAAAGTTTATAACACTTCTATAGTGAGCAGAAAGCATAAAAAATCTTATAACTTCGTAGTCATATTTTTTAGCCACATCACGAACGGTAAAGAAATTACCCTTTGACTTTGACATTTTTTCATTGTCAACATTGATGTAACCGTTGTGCATCCAGTATCTTGCGAAGGGTTTACCTGTACAGCACTCACTCTGGGCAATTTCGTTTTCGTGGTGAGGGAATATTAAGTCCTGACCACCTGAGTGAATATCAATCGTTTCGCCCAGGTATTTATTTACCATAGCGGAACACTCAATGTGCCAACCGGGACGACCTTCTCCCCAGGGGCTAACCCACGCCGGCTCACCCTCTTTTTTTGCTTTCCAAAGGGCAAAGTCAGTAGGATTTCTCTTAATGTCTGCAACGTCAATTCTTGCCCCTGCCTCTAAATCCTCTAAAGGCTGTTTTGAAAGCTTTCCGTATTCTGAAAATTTCTTTGTTTCAAAGTAAACATCGCCGTTAACCTCGTAAGCATAGCCCTTTTCAATAAGGGTTTTAACAGTATCGATAATTGCATCAATATTTTCGGTAGCTTTCGGGTGAATTGATGCTTCTTTAATCCCAAGCCCTTTAGCATCCGTAAAATATTCCGCTATAAATTTATCAGCCAAATCCTTTACAGTAATACCCTGCTCGTTGGCATTTTTAATCATTTTATCGTCAATATCAGTAAAATTCTGAACGAAGGTTACATCATAGCCGATATACTCTAAATATCTGCGAAGAGTGTCAAAAATGATAAAGGGGCGTGCATTACCGATATGGAAAAAGTTATAAACAGTAGGTCCGCAGGAATACATTTTTACCTTGCCTTCTTCAAGGGGAACAAACTCTTCTTTCTTTCTTGATAAAGTGTTATATATTTTCATTGTGATTCTCCTCACTAAACTTTTTTTCTAATTTATCAAGCTTTGCGGCAAGTCTGCAAAGCTCCTGAGATACGGGGTCGGGAATGTGAATCTGGTCTAAGTCTTCAGGGCAAATCTTCTGCCCGCCTATTCTCACAACCCTTGCAGGAACACCCACGCAGGTAGAATTCGGCGGAACCTCGGTTAGCACCACGGCATTTGCCGCAATCTTTGAGTTATCCCCAACAGTGAAAGGCCCTAAAACCTTAGCACCTGAGCCAATCAAAACATTATTTCCAATGGTTGGGTGACGCTTTCCTACGTCTTTACCCGTACCGCCTAATGTTACACCCTGATAGATTGTTACATTATCGCCAATCTCGGTAGTTTCACCAATTACAACCCCCATACCATGGTCAATAAAAAGACCTTTTCCGATGGTTGCACCGGGGTGAATTTCAATTCCTGTCCAGAATCTTCCACACTGTGAAACATACCGTGCAATTCCTGAAAGCCCGCGCTTATAAAACCAATGCGCAACTCTGTACCACCAGATTGCGTGAAGTCCTGAGTACATAAAAAAGATTTGGGCAGAGCTTTTAGCTGCAGGGTCACGTTCTTTAATTGTTTTTATATCTTCTTTAAGCCTTTTAAACATAGCTTTTACCTCTTATATTCTCTTGCATAAAACGGGAGAATATTTTTCTCTGTATTCCGAAAAACAACCTTCTTCCAAAGCCGTTCTTATTTCCTCGGTAAGATTATTATAAAAATATAAATTATGCATAACCGCAAGACGCATACCAAGCATTTCCCCTGCCTTCAAAAGATGGCGAAGATATGCCCTTGAGTGATTTTTGCAAACGAGACAATCACACTCAGGGTCAATAGGCGATAAGTCACGCTGATATTTTGCATTCATTATATTTATTATTCCCGATTTTGTAAAAAGATGTCCGTGGCGCGCATTTCTGCTGGGCATTACGCAGTCGAAAAAGTCAATACCTCTTGCAACACCCTCAATAATATTTGTTGGCGTTCCAACGCCCATTAAATATCTTGGTTTATTTTCAGGTGCAAAAGGAAGAGTAACATCTAAAATATGATACATTTCCTCTGCGGTTTCACCAACAGCCAAGCCTCCTATTGCATAGCCCGGAAGATCAAGCTTTGCGATTTTTTTCATATTTTCAATTCGTAAATCGTCATATATTCCGCCTTGATTTATACCAAATAGCATCTGCTCTTTATTTATAGCAGTTTTATTAAGCTTTGAAAGCTCAGTTTTACATCTTTCAAGCCAACGCTCTGTTCTTGCAACGCTTTCTTTAAAGTATTCTTTCGGGAGCGTGGAGTCGGCACATTCGTCAAATGCCATAGCGATTGTAGATGCAAGATTTGACTGAATCTGCATACTTTCTTCAGGTCCCATAAAGATTTTTCTTCCGTCAATATGCGACTGGAAAGAAACGCCCTCTTCGTTAATTTTGCGGATAGACGAAAGCGAAAACACCTGAAAGCCACCGCTGTCGGTCAGGATTGGTCTATCCCAGTTCATGAACTTATGGAGTCCGCCTAAATCACGAACAACCTCATCACCGGGGCGAAGATGTAAATGATATGTGTTACAAAGCTCCACCTGACATTTTAAGTTTTTTAAGTCTAATGAAGAAACGCCGCCTTTTATCGCAGCCGCTGTTCCCACGTTCATAAAAACGGGAGTTTCAATAACTCCGTGAGGAGTTTTAAATCGTCCTCTTCTCGCCCGTCCTTCTGTTTTTAAAACTTCAAACATATTCTAAAATTCCTTTTTGTTTTTTTGGTCTGTAAAACGTTCTTAATTGTCCTCATATGTACCATTCACCATTTAAACACAATACATATGAATTATATCACAATTTATGCCTCGTTTCAATACTAAATCTTCCAAAAACGGTTGACTTTTCGCACCTTTGGTATTATAATAATTACAAAAGGAGGAATGATTATGAAATCATTTGATATTTTACTCAGTTCAATCAGCGACATTAAGGCGTTTGTTAACATCGTAAACAAATATGAATTTGATGTTGACTTAACATCAGGAAGATATGTTGTTGATGCAAAATCAATCATGGGTATTTTCAGCCTTGATTTAAGTAAGCCGATTAAGGTTGATGTTCACGCAGAGAACGAAAGCGCAGAAAAATTTGTTGAAGAAATTAAGGCTTATATTCAGTAACATAATAAAATGCTGAAGGCTGCAGCAAGCGCTGCAGCCTTTTTTATTGCATAATATGTTCTATTAGAATCTTTATTCCTATTAGAATAAGTACAATTCCGCCAAGCTTTTCAGCCTTAGACTTATATTTTAACCCAAAAACATTTCCCGCTTTAATGCCTACCGCCGACAAAATAAAGGTTATAATGCCTATTAGCGTTACGGCAAGGCCTATATTTTCTATCTGCACCGCCGCAAAAGTTACGCCCACCGCCAGTGCATCTATGCTTGTGGCAACCGCCAAAGGAAACATTGCAGTAAAAGAAAAGGAGCTATTAAGTTCATCTGCACATTTGCAGGATTCTTTGATCATATTAAAGCCGATTATCCCTAAAAGAACAAACGCAATCCAATGATCAAAGCTTTCTATAAGCGAGCTGAACTGCACTCCGAGGGTATAGCCTAAAAAGGGCATAATTGCCTGAAACCCGCCGAAGTATATACCCGCTGTTAAAACGTGTTTAACTTGCACTTTGCCTACCGAAAGTCCCTTACACACGGAAACCGCAAAAGCGTCCATAGATAATCCTATGGCTATAACAAATAATTCAAACAAACTCAAATTTTCCACCACTTTTTTGTTTTATGTGCTATCTGTCCAAAAGCTTCACATAATCTCTGTCCTGTGCGACAGAAACATAGGCAGGACGGATAATTTTATTTGCATTTATGATTTCCTCAATTCTGTGAGCGCTCCATCCCGCAACACGGGCAATTGCAAAAATCGGCGTGTAAAGTTCTTCTGGAAGTTCCATCATAGAATATGCAAATCCACTGTAAAAATCAATATTGGGGCTTACACCCTTATATATCTTTCTTTTTTCCGAAATAACCTCAGTCGCCAGACGGGCAACATTTTTATATAGATTATATTCTTTTAATTTTCCTTTTTCTGCAGAAAGCTTTCCTACACAGTCACGGAAAACATCTGCTCTAGGGTCTGAAACGGAATAAACCGCGTGACCCATACCATAAATCAATCCTGTTTTATCAAAAGCTTCTTTATTTAAAATTTTAAGAAGATATGCTTTTATCTCCTCATCATCGTTCCAATCGGAAACGTGCTTTTTAATATCTAGAAACATATGGGTTACCTTAATATTTGCTCCGCCATGTTTTGGTCCTTTAAGCGAGCATAAAGATGCCGCCATAGCAGAATAAGTGTCTGTTCCGGAGGAAGTTACAACATGATTTGTGAAGGTAGAGTTGTTACCGCCGCCGTGTTCTGCGTGGAGCACCAAAGACAAGTCTAAAAGCTTCGCCTCCAAAGCCGTGTACTTTTTATCGGCACGAAGTAATCTCAAAATATTCTCAGCCGTTGAAAGCTTGGGGTCCGGGTTATGAATAATAAGTCCTTTTCCCTTTATATAGTGCCTGTAGGCACGGTATGAATAAACCGACAAAAGCGGAAAATTCGCAATTAAATTAAGACATTGCCTTAACACATTGGGTACAGACGTGTCGTTTGCATTCTTATCATATGAATATAAGGTTAATACACTTCGCGCTAAAGAGTTCATAATATCGCCATTGGGGGCTTTCATTACAACGTCTCTTACAAAATTTTTAGGAAGGGTTCTTGACTCGGACAATAGACTTCTAAAATCTGAAAGCTCTTTTTCGTCAGGAAGCTCTCCAAACAGCAAAAGATATACTGTTTCTTCAAAACCAAATCTGTTCTCTGACAAAAAGCCGCTAACCAAATCATTTATATTTATTCCACGGTAGTAAAGTCTTCCCTCACAGGGCACAGACTTTCCGTCTATATTTTCAGAAGAAACAATCTTTGAAATTTCGGTAAGTCCCGTTACAACGCCTTTTCCGTCTAAATCACGAAGACCCCTTTTCACCTGATGTTTTTCATAGAGTTGTGGCTCAATATTACTGTTTTTTACACAAAGCTCTGAGAGTGCGGTTATTTCAGGGGTTATTGCCGAGTAGTTTTTTATTGCCATAATCACATCTCTCCTTTTTTTATTTTTGCTTATATGACAGATACTTTTTGTTCTTCAAAATGTAGTCGACACCTGATATAAGCGTAAGCGCAAGGTTTATCCACATACAGATATCAACAAAAAGATTTTTCTCCATAAAGATAAGGGTAATTGTAATCGCTATAAACTGCCACATTGTTTTAGCTTTACCCCAGATACTCGCTGCAACAACGTTTCCTTCTGCAGCTGCTGCAATTCTTATTCCTGAAACTGCAAATTCACGGGCTAATACCGCAATGGTTATCCACGGGCTTACAATCCCCGAAAAATTTAAACACACCATAGCAGCAGCAACCAAAACCTTGTCAGCCAATGGGTCCATAATTTTTCCGAAATTCGTTACCTGATTTGTTTTGCGAGCCAAATATCCGTCAAGCCAATCGGTAAAGAATGCTAAAACAAAAACCAAAACAGAAATTATATTTGATATAGGTGTAATATCATAAAGATAAAATATGATAAATACGGGAATCATTATAACTCTTAAAAGAGTAAGTTTATTAGGTGTATTCATATTATTTCCTCGTTTCTTTATTCGTCGATTTTCACGCCTGTGCAGTCATACATATCGGCATCTAAAATTTTAACATTTACAAAGCTTCCGATTTCAACTTCGTCGTCAGCCGCAAAATAAACAGTTGTGTCAACGTCGATGGAATCACCGTAGGTTCTTCCAAAATACATTAAATTATCTTCGTCGTAGCCTTCTGTTAAAACCTCAAAGTTTTTTCCGATTTTTGCGTTTTGAATTTCCTCGGATATTCTGCTCTGCGCCTCCATTATAATGTTCTGGCGAGAGATTTTCACGTTTTCGTCAATCTGTCCCGAAAGGCGTGCCGCCGCAGTATTTTCCTCCTGCGAATAGGCAAAAGCGCCGAGACGCTCAAATTTTGCGGTCTTTACAAAATCCAAAAGCTCTGAAAATTCCTCTTCTGTTTCTGTGGGGAAACCGCAGATTAACGATGTTCTTAAAACAATTCCAGAAACTTCTTTTCTGAGTTTTTTTATTAAACTTACAATCTGCTCTTTCGAGGTTTTTCTGCCCATAAGCTTTAACATGCGGTCATTTATATGCTGAATAGGAATATCCATATACTTTACAACCTTTTCATTTTCAGAAAACACTTTTATCATACTGTCGGTAACAGACTCAGGATACATATAATGCACCCTTATCCAATGAATGCCTGAAATATGAGAAAGCTTTTCCAAAAGGTATGAAAGCTTTTCTTCCCCGTATAAATCATAGCCGTAACGGGTGGTATCCTGAGCGATTAAAATAAGCTCTTTAACACCGCTTTGTGCAAGACTTTCTGCCTCCGCTAAAACATCTTCTATAGGACGGCTTCTGTATTTTCCGCGAAGCTGTGGAATAACACAGTAAGTGCATTTATTATCACAACCGTCAGAAATTTTAAGATACGCACTTTTTCCGCCCGTACTCAAAATTCTTGGAAGTCCCTCCGGGATTTCGTCATCAATATGCCCAAAGACAACACATTTCCCATCAGCTTTGGTTTTTTCTATAATCTCCGCTATCTTGTGATAGTCACCCGTTCCGCAAACCGCGTCAACCTCGGGAAGTTCTTTTAAAATTTCGGTGTTGTAGCGTTCTGCAAGACAGCCCGTCATAATTAAAAGTCTGCATTTTTGCTTTTTGTATTCTGCCATTTCCAAAATTGTGTCGATAGACTCTTCCTTTGCATCATCAATAAATGCGCAGGTGTTAACAATAATTATGTCAGCATCCTCAGGATTATTTGAAATACCATATCCCTGCTCACTCAAAATCCCCAGCATATTTTCCGTATCAACGCGGTTTTTAGGGCATCCCAACGACACAATTCCTATATTTTCTTTTTTACTCATCATCGCCTGTTACAAGCTCGCTGATTTCTTCTTCAACTGCGTGAATGGCTTTTTCAATAAGCTCGTCTTTTCCCTCGTAGTTTACAATTGAAATTGTATCTTGAGCAACATCTTCTGCTGCCCTTGTAATACCTCTTGCGCCATCTATTGGCTCACCGTCTTTTTCTCCTGCCTCACAGATTTCTCTTGCACGCTTTGAAACAGCGATAACCAAGCTATACTTACTGCCTGCCTTTTCTAAAAGTTCAACTATTGACGGATAAAGCATCATAATAAATCAATTCCTTTCATTTTTCGTTTTGTTATATAAATTCTTCAAGCAAAACTTCGTTTCTTGAGGTTTTGCATTTTTCACTTTTTAATATTGACAAAAATTCTTCTGCAGCTTTTGTCAAATCATCATTTACTATAATATAGTCATAATTTTCCGCCCGAGTAACTTCCCACTCGGCTGTTTTTAGTCTTTTTTCAACCACATCGGCACTTTCTGTACCTCTGCCTGTAAGCCTTTCTCTTAACACCTTCATAGATGGAGGAAGGTTAAAGATAAGCACAGCTTCGGGAAAGCGCTCTTTCACTTTCATAGCACCCTGAACCTCGATTTCCAAAATAACATCTTTTCCCGCAGAAAGACTTTTTTCAACCATATCACGAGGCGTTCCGTAGTAGTTCTCACAGAAACTTGCCCACTCAATAAGCCCGTCTTCTGCTATCATTTTTTCAAATTCTTCTTTAGTTTTAAAATAATAGTTAACACCGTCTTTTTCACCCTCACGGGGATTTCTTGTTGTTGCAGAAACAGATATAACAATATCAGAATCCATTTCCATAGCCTTAGCTAAAACTGTTCCTTTGCCTGAACCCGAGGGGCCTGAAAAAACTGTGAGTATTCCTCGTTTTTTACTCATCATCGTCCCCTCCGACTAAGATTTCATCTTCAATATCTGCATTTTCGTCAAGTCTGTGAGCAACGGTTGACGGCTGAACAGCAGACAAAATTATATGGTCGCTATCCATAATAATTACGGCTCTTGTTCTTCTTCCGTAGGTTGCATCGATCAAAACGCCGCGGTCACGGGCATCCTGAATAATTCTTTTAATAGGTGCTGACTCAGGACTTACTATTGCAACAAGTCTTCTTGCGGAGATAATGTTACCAAATCCTATGTTTATAAGCTTCATTTTATTATCCTCTCAGTTATTCAATGTTTTGAATCTGCTCTCTTAATTTTTCGATTTCTGATTTAATTTCAACAACATTTTTTGCAATACCAAAATCGTTTGCCTTTGAGCCGATTGTATTTGTTTCGCGGTTAATTTCCTGAACTAAAAAGTCAAGCTTTCTTCCAACGGGCTCAGAAAGGGATAAAATCTTTGAAAGCTCAACAAAGTGGCTTTTTAGTCTTACCAATTCTTCGTCGATACAAACTCTGTCTGCCATAATGCCGACTTCGGTTAAAAGTCTTCCCTCGTCAACCTTTAAATCACCCAAAAGCTCTTCCATTCTGTCTCTCAAGCGTTTTTCATACTCTGTAACAATTTCAGGAGTACGTTTTTCAATCTCAGCAATCAAAGCTTTAATTGCATCTGCACGCTCTAAAAGATTTGCCTTTAAGCGCTCGCCCTCACGGGTACGCATAGAAACAAAATCCTCCACCGCACCTTTTAAGCAGTTCAAGACAAGCTCCCATACTTTGTCCTTGTCCTCTTCCTGATGGCGTGTTATGAAGATGTCTGAAAATCTTGAAAGGTCAGATAAACCTATTTCATTTCTTAAATTATATGTTTCTTTAAGCTCTTTTAAAACATTGTAGTAGTTTTCGGCTAAAACATTATCTAATGTCACAACCTTTTCTTCGTTTGTGTAGTTTTCTATGTAGACAAAAACCTCAACTTTACCTCTTGAAATTTCACCTGACATATATTCTCTTATTTTTTCTTCAAGATACGCATAGCTTCTCGGAACTTTCACCGAAACATCGCAGTATCTGTGGTTTACGGAGCGTATGTCAATTACGATTTTTCTGCTTTCGTCGATGTGCTCACATCTGCCGTAGCCTGTCATACTTTTTATCATTTTTAGTATCCTCTTTTTCTTTATATTTTACATTCTGTTCTGCTCTAAATAAACCAAAAGCACGGAAACGTCAGCAGGGCTCACGCCTGAAATTCTGCTTGCCTGACCTATTGACACAGGGCGCTGAGCTAATAATTTTTGACGAGCCTCAATTCTTAAGCCATCAATCTTTTCGTAGTCAATACCCACAGGTATCTTTTTCTCTTCAAGCTTTTTAAACTGTTCAACCTGCTTTTTCTGTCTTTCAATATAACCCTCATATTTTACTAAAATTTCAACCTCTTCAGCCTCGGCATCATCTAATTCTTCGCCCTTATCTATTAAAGTTAAAAGTTCTTCATAATGAATTTCGGGGCGTTTTAAAAGGTCGGTAAACCGAACGCCAGTAGTAATGGGGGTTGACCCACACTTTTCTAAAAATGCTAAAACTTTTTCTGAGGGTGGAAGAGTTATTCCGCTTATTCTTTCAATCTCCCCGTTTATGTTTTCCCACTTTTTCAAAAAGCTTTCGTATCGTTCATCAGAAATCAAACCGATTTCGTGACCTAAAGGCGTAAGCCTTGCGTCAGCATTATCCTGCCTTAAAAGCAGTCTGTATTCAGACCTTGAGGTCATCATTCTGTATGGCTCGTGAGTTCCCTTAGTTACCAAATCGTCAATCAATGTTCCTATATAGCTCGTGGAACGGTCTAAGGTCACTTCGTCTTTTTTTAGCACTTTTCTTGCCGCATTTATACCTGCAATCAAGCCTTGTGCCGCCGCCTCTTCGTAGCCAGAGCTTCCGTTAAACTGACCTGCACCGTAAAGACCTTCAATTTCTTTAAATTCCAAGGTTTGTTTAAGCTGAGTGGGGTCGATACAATCATATTCAATGGCATAAGCCGTTCTCATCATTTTAACATTTTCTAAGCCCTTTATGCTCCTGAGCATTTTTATCTGCACGTCCTCAGGAAGACTTGACGAAAGCCCCTGAACATACATTTCCTCAGTATTTTCACCCATAGGCTCAATGAAAAGCTGATGGCGTTCTTTATCTTTAAAACGCACAATTTTATCTTCAATAGACGGACAATACCTCGGGCCAACACCCTCAATTTTTCCGCTATATAGCGGTGAGCGGTGAAGATTGTCCATTATAATTTTATGGGTTTCGGCATTTGTATAAGTAAGGTAGCAGGACTCTTTGTTTTTGCCTGCGTCCTTCGTTTCAAAAGACATAGGAACAATTTTTTCGTCCCCGTCCTGACGCTCCATTTTTGAAAAATCAACGGTATTTCTGTTGACTCTTGCAGGCGTTCCTGTTTTAAAGCGCATAATTTTAACGCCGTGTTTTTTTAAAGACTCAGAAAGAGGCTCAGCGGCTTTAGTTCCGTCAGGTCCTCCTGCGTATGACATATCACCAATAATTATTTTTCCTTTTAAATATGTTCCGCTTGAAATTATTACGCATTTTGCAGGGTGAAATGCTCCTGTCTGTGTAATAACACCCTTGACTTTTCCGTTTTCTATTTCAACTGATGTAATTTCCGCCTGCTTTAAATCAAGGTTTTCACAAAGCTCAATAGTATGTTTCATAACCTGCTGGTAAGCACGTCTGTCAGACTGAACGCGGAGTGAATAAACCGCAGGACCTTTTCCTCGGTTAAGCATTCTCGACTGCAGAAATGTTTTGTCGGCAGCCTTTCCCATTTCTCCGCCCAAGGCGTCAATTTCACGCACCAAATGTCCCTTTGCAGTTCCTCCGATGGAGGGGTTACAGGGCATATTGGCAACTGTATCTAAATTTAATGCAAACACCGCAGTTTTTGCGCCAAGTCTTGCAGATGCAAGCGCCGCCTCGCAGCCTGCATGGCCTGCGCCCACAACTATAACATCGTAGCTTTCAGAAAGGTATGACGCATTTTCAGGTATCTGCAGTATATTCTTTATATCTTCCATGGAATTCTCCTTAAGACAACAAATTCATCACAAGCATATTTAATCTATATTATTATAACATAGTTTATTTCCTTTAGCAACTAAAATTTTAGTATATACATTACTTTTTGATATTGAAAAAGCAGAAAAATGTGGTATAATTAAAATCAGGGAAATATAGACAAAGGAGAAATGATATGGAAAACAAATTACTTTCAGTTGTTATTCCTGCGTTTAACGAGGAACAAAATATAAGTTTGGCATCTTCTACCATATCAAAAATACTGGAAAACGAAAATATACCCTACGAGCTCATATTTATAAACGACGGCTCTAAGGATAAAACATGGGATTTTATAGAAAAAGAATCAGAGAAAAATCCTTGCGTTACAGGCGTCTGCTTTTCTAAAAATTTTGGAAAAGAGGCTGCAATTTTTGCAGGGCTTTCAAATGCCCGAGGCAACGCAGTAGTCGTTATCGACTGCGACCTTCAGCACCCGCCCGAAAAAATAGTTGAAATGTACAGATTGTGGGAACAGGGCTTTGAAGTAATCGAGGGCGTTAAAGCTGACCGCGGAAAAGAATCAGCACTTCACTTTCTTGCCGTAAAGTGCTTTTACAAGCTTATAAGCAGTGCAGTAAAAATAGATATGTCAAGAGCCTCAGACTTTAAGCTTTTAGACAGACGGGCAGTTGACATTTTACTTACCCTCCGCGAAAAGCACGCATTCTTCCGGGCACTCTCATCCTGGATAGGCTTTAAAACAGCAGAGGTGTCCTACGAGGTCAGAGAACGCGTGGCAGGAGAAACAAAGTGGTCTACTCGCTCACTTATAAAATACGCTATAACAAACATTGCGTCTTTTTCATCACTTCCCTTACAGCTTATAACATTTATGGGCGTTTTTGTCCTTGTTTTTTCAGTAGTTTTAGGCGGAATTGCACTTTATCAAAAGGCTATACACACAGCAGAAACAGGCTTTACAACTGTTATCTGCGTTTTACTGTTCATAGGCAGCATGATTATGATAAGCTTAGGTATTATAGGCTACTATATAGCTAAAATTTATGACGAAATCAAGGACAGACCAAGATATATTATTTCAAAAAAATGCGGAAAAAAGGAGAATAAAAATGAGCTACATTGAGGCAAAAAACAAGTATGCAAAATTAGGAATTGACACAGACAAGGCTATAGAAGTATTAAAGAGCCTTCCCGTATCACTCCACTGCTGGCAGGGCGACGACGTTACAGGCTTTGACCACGACGGTCCATTAACCGGCGGTATTCAGACAACGGGTAACTATCCCGGAAAAGCAACAACACCCGAAGAGCTTATGGCGGATTTAGACTTCGCAATCAAGCTTATGCCCGGTAAGAAAAAGCTTAATGTTCACGCTTGCTATGCTATATTTGAAGACGGTTTTGTTGACCGTGATAAATTAGAGCCCAAGCACTTTAAAAAATGGGTTGAATTTGCAAAGGCACGAAATATGGGACTTGATTTTAATCCCACATTCTTTTCACACGATAAAGTAAAAGACGGACTTACCTTATCAAGCCCCGATGAAGAAACAAGAAGATTCTGGATTGAGCACGGAAAAGCCTGCATCAGAATTTCAGAATATTTTGCAAAGGAAACAGGTATTCCCTGCGTGATGAACATCTGGACGGGTGACGGCTTTAAGGACATCCCCTCTGACCGTTTAGGACCGAGAGTAAGATACAAAGAATCAATCGAAGAAATTTTATCAGAGCCTTTTGACAAAAACTTAGTTAAACCCTGCGTTGAGTCAAAAGTATTCGGCGTTGGCGTTGAAGCATTTACTACAGGCTCTGCAGAATTTTCACTTTCATTTGCCGCAACACACGATGGATGCCTGCCCTTAATGGATAACGGCCACTACCACCCCACAGAAGTTGTTTCGGATAAAATTCCTGCACTCCTCGCTTTCTTCCCCGAAATTGCGCTCCATATCACAAGACCAATCCGTTGGGACAGCGACCACGTTGTAATTTTTGATGACGAAACAAAGGAAATGGCAAAAGAAATCGTAAGATGCGATGCAACAGACAAGGTCTATATGGCACTTGACTTTTTCGACGCAAGCATCAACAGAATTGCAGCCTGGGTTGTTGGCTTTTCAAGCTGGCAGAAGGCTCTACTTTCAGCACTTTTAACTCCTAACGAATACCTTAAAGGTCTTCAGGACAGTGCAAATATGACAGAGCTTTTGGTTATGCAGGAAGAAGTTAAAACATACCCATTTGGCGAAGTCTGGGAAGAATATTTAAGACAGTGCAATGTTCCTTCCGACTGGTTCGAAAAGATTAAGACATACGAAAAAGAAGTTTTATTAAAAAGATAAATAATTGATGCCCGTTCGCATGAACGGGCATTTTCTTTTATCTTCTTGTATTCTGATTATAAAAATTTCTGTATTCCGTCGGCGTTTTTCCCGTTTTGTTTCTAAACACTCCCGAAAAATAGTGTTCATCACAAAAGCCAAGAGAAAATGCAACCTGTTTAACAGAATATGTGGTGTTTTTAAGGAGCGTACAAGCTTTTTCTATGCGCTTTTCCATATAATAATCATACGGCGTTACACCATACTGTCCTTTAAAAATTCTTATGGTCTGAGAACGGCTCTTATAAATCAACGAGGCTAATTTTTCTACCGACAGGGCCTCTCCTATATTTTTATCAATATAATTTTTCAGCATTTCTGCTTCGGGGCATACTTTTTCGTGCTGATTGTGTTTGTATAGTAGCTGGCATATACTGTGGAAATAAATCTCACATTTTTCAGTTATTTCATCAACCGACAGAGTTTTATCAGCAAGAGTATCGTGGATTTTTCTTATATATGGCAGGCTATTACACCTAAATACAGCTTTTTCACCCAAGGAATATGCATCTATTAAGTCATATACCAATTTGCCCGATGCATTTATCCAAATCTTTACCCACGGGTCATCTTCATCAGAATAATATTCGTGAGCTTCATCAGGAATAAGCAAATATGTATCTCCGGCCAAGGCTCTGTATGTCTTTCCTTTAACCTTTACAGTACCTTTTCCCGAAATTATATATTCAAGCACGCAAAATCCCTCAGGGTTTGGACGGTTTATGTGATACGTACCGTCGCAATAAGAAGTTCCCGCCAGACACACCTCATACGGACTGTTTTTATTAAATACCGGCACATCTAAAAACTCTTCTTTCATGCTCATATCCCTCACTTTTTTGCTTGTTTTCCTTATTGTTTTTGTTCTATTATAACACTATAATTAAAGAAAGTAAACAACTTTCAGGAGGAAACACTATGAATATACCAAGATGCGAACATCCCAACCCTCAGTTTGAGCGTTCAAGCTGGGTTAACTTAAACGGAAAATGGGAATTTGAAATTGACAAAAGTGCAAGCGGAAAAGACAGAAAACTTTTTGAGGCAGAAAAATTAAACAGCGAAATAATCGTTCCTTTTTGCCCTGAAAGTTCACTTTCGGGAGTTTATGAAAAAGACTTTTTAAATTCCGTTTGGTACAAAAAAACCATAGATATTCCAAAAACAAACGACAGAATTTTTCTCCACATCGGAGCTTGCGACTATTTTACAACAGTCTATATTAACGGAAAAGAAATAGGAACCCACAAAGGCGGCTACTCATCTTTCAAGTTTGATATTACCGATTATGTAAATATTGGTGAAAACACCGTCGTAATTCACGCACTCGATGATAACCGCACAAGGCTTCAGCCCTGCGGAAAGCAGACAAGAGAGCTTTACTCCTGCAGATGCGACTATACAAGAACAACAGGAATCTGGCAGACAGTATGGCTTGAATACGTTCCCCAAAATTACATAAAAAGCGTAAAATACTACCCCGATTCAAACAACGGAAAGCTTTTAATCAAAGCATTAGTTTCAGGTAAAGGAACATTTTCTGCAAAAGCTTTTTATGAAGGAAAAGAGGTAGGCTCAGCAGAAGCCGTTGCTAACGGTGAAAACGCCGATGTTATAATAGACTTATCAGAAATTCATCTTTGGGAACTTGGCAACGGAAGGCTTTATGATTTAGAGCTTCAGTTTGGCGAAGACAAGGTAAAAAGCTATTTTGGTTTAAGAAATGTTTCGATTGACGGTTTTAAATTTATTCTCAACAATAAATCTGTTTTCCAGCGCTTAGTTTTAGACCAGGGCTTTTACCCTGACGGAATATACACAGCTCCCACAGAAGAAGCTATGATAAAGGATATTGAGCTTGGCTTGGCCGCAGGCTTTAACGGTGCAAGACTTCACGAAAAGGTTTTTGAACCGAGATTTTTATATCACTGCGACAAAGCCGGATATATGGTTTGGGGAGAATATGCAGACGTTGGTCTTAATCACTCAGAGTACGAAGCAATTCCCACCGTTCTTCGTGAATGGTACGAAATAATAAACCGTGACTTTAACCACCCGTCAATCATCGGCTGGTGCCCCTTTAATGAAACAGTTCCTGTAAACGGCAAGTGGCAGGTTGACGAGCTTATAGAAATGGTATACAGAACAACAAAAGAACTGGATACCACACGCCCCTGCATAGACGCAAGCGGTATGTTCCACGTTTTAACCGATGTTTTTGATTATCACTACTATGAGCAGGACGTTGAAATTTTCAAGGAAGTACACGAAAAAATAGCAAAATTAGATTTCACTCCCGAAACATCTGTTCTTCCCGGCATTCCCACAAAAGAACAGTTCTATCACGGAGAAGCTCTGTTTGCCAGCGAATTTGGCGGCATAGGCTGGTGGGAGGACGGCGACAAGGATGTTGACCGTTGGGGCTATGGAACAAAGCCTGACACAAAGGAAGAGTTTATTGAAAGATTTAAGGGCTTGGTTGAAACAATTCTTAATACCCCAAATGTTTTCGGATTCTGTTACACTCAGCTTTACGATATAGAACAGGAAAAGAACGGACTTTGCACATACGATAGAAAACCAAAATTTGATTTGGAAATCTTCAAAAAAATCAACTCACAAAAAGCAGCAATCGAAGACTAAAAGCAAAAATAAAATCGCCCGTTCGACAATTATCGAACGGGCGATTTTCTACTTTACTAATTCCTTGATAACTTTTGGTAATTTTTCATCAAAGGATGTTCTGTCGGTGTTGAAATAATACCCATTAGCCTCTTCAAATCTTACTTCTATCGAAACATATCCGTTTTCATTTCTTACGGCATCATAGTGGTTTTTCGGAACCTCCGTCACGTATTTATAAAGCTCTTGTATAACCTCAGGATCATCAATTACTGTTTCTTCAGGCATATATTCCTTGTCGGAAATTATATATGAATTTCCGTTAACATGGGCTGTATAATCGTTTGCCTTCAAAGTAACTTTAACATAATCCTCAGGCTTTGGAATAGAATCATAAAGCCCTAAATCCGTAAGAGTGGCTATTGTATTTTTGTAAGACGGGCGGATAATGTAAGTATAGTGGTCGGTGTACACTCCTAAATCATCCGCAGGAACAAGTTCATTTGTTCCCTTATAATACCACGGGATTTTTACTTCTAAATCTATAGTTGTCAGTGTCGTTTCCTCGTACGCAAAACCATCATACGGTACATCCTCCAAGTCCTTGCTCAGTGCAGTTATAATTTTGTTTATGTTTTCTGTATCCGTATCCTTTTCTGCAAGGAATCTTCCAAATTCTCCGCCATACCTTTCATCATTTATTGAAACTGAAATAATATTTTCAGTTCCGTTAAGTGTTACGGGGAACTTATAATTTTTAAACTGTTTTGTTTCTAAAATCGGTTTTAAAAGGTCTTTGTCCTCTTTATAATTTACAAGATACTGACGCTTAAGAGTCTTTCCGTTTTTAAGATTATAGGTAATATAAACAGAATCCATCATATTTCTTCCATCTTCGCGGTTTTCTGTCTTATATTCGTGAAGAGTAAGCACATTTTCAATATCCTTTTTGTCGGTAAGTTCGGGAACATACGCCTCTTTTTCTATTTTTTTAATACCATCTATTGTGCGTTCTCTGAATATGTTGTGAACAGGCATTTCCGTAACGCTTACGCTTTCAATCTTTTTAGAATCAGGAACACGCGTTTCAAATCCCGTCAAATCAAACTGAAAAATAAAAACCAAAGCGATTGCGGTAATAACAAGCACCATTGTCGGCTTAACAACGCCCTTTAATGTTAACGCTTTTTTAGCTATCATATTTGCAATAATTAAGCCTAAAATACCGAAAGGTAAAATCCAAAGAAGGCTTTCAGCATCAAAAATTGCGTTTAAGTAGAAGTATCCGCACACCCCCATACAAACCGCCACGCCGTAGATAAACACAGGCTTAAGCTTGGGAAACGCCACAACCTCTGATGTGTTTTCTAAATTTCTCATTTTATAAGCGAAAAGTGAAATTCCCAAAAGTACAACTGAATACGCAATATAGATAAGAGGATATATAGCTGTACTCATTTTAGACATTCCAAAATACAAAAAGCTTGTTGTTGCAGAAAACACATCTTCTGCAATGTAGTATCCGTGAAGATGCAAATTCATTAAGCCTTTTACCGCTATCTCAACAGCTAAAGGAAGAAGCACAAAAATATATGTAAATATAATATGTGCCACGCTGTTTGCAGTAAGCGTTCCAACAAGTGTTGCAAAAGAAAAACCGATTATTGCATAGGCAATTTGGGAAAATGCCCACCAGAAAATATGGCTTAAAGTAACAACCTGAGATATATACGGATTTGTTCTCATAAGCATCAGAATTCCTGCGTTAAGCAAAATCGGAACAACAAGCGAAACTATACCAAATGTTGCGTGAGTAATAAAAAGTGTTTTTCTCTTTACAGGGACTGCATGCATTGTTGCTACTGCACTTTTAGAGTTAAGATACGAAAATAAAAGCACGGAAAGTCCCACAGTTATTACAAAGAGCATCAGATACGGAAAAACACTGTAGTCTAAAAGGTCTGAACCATAATAATTTTTGTCAGGTGACGTGTAAAAGCCTATTCTCCCTTCACCACCATAGGTAATATAAAAAGGCAGAAGGCAGGATACAAATATTAAAAGTGTATGCAGCGCCGAAACCCACCAAAAGCGTTTTAAGTCAGATTTAAAAACTGCTTTATTAAATAATGATGTTGGCTGTTTCATATCCAATACCTCCTAACTCGTAAATAAAAACTTCTTCTAATGTAAGGGGAAGCGTGTCGCACAAAAGTGGCGAAAACGCTGAAATTTTATTTTTAATTTCCTCAATATCACCCTTTACAATCAGGCTGTAAACAGAGCCGAAACGATCAAAGTGCAAAAGCTCTAAGCTGTTCATAAGCTCTTCTGAAATTTCATCTTTAAAAGCTACCTGAACCTTGTGAATATTGCCCTTTGCATCGTCTAAGGATTTTTCCAAAACGATTTTTCCTTCGTGCATAATTCCCACATGGTCGCAAACATCTTCAAGTTCACGAAGATTGTGGCTTGAAACCAAAACCGTCATCTCACGCTCTGCAACATCTGAAAGCATCAAACGCCACACATTTCTTCTCATAACGGGGTCTAAGCCATCAACAGGCTCATCTAAAATTAAAACATCAGGCTTTGCTGAAATTCCGAGCCAGAAAGCAACCTGCTTTTGCATACCCTTTGAAAGCTTTCTCACTCGCCTTTTCGTATCAATTTTAAACACGTCTTTTAAAGCGCTAAAGCGTTCTTCGTCAAAATCGGGATAAACTCCTTTATAAAATTTCGCCATATCCCGAATTGTGTATGTAGGGAAAAAGTATAAATCATCGCCGATACATAAGGTTTTATTCTTAACAGCTAAATTTTCATATACATTCTCACCGTTTATTTCAGCACTCCCGCTATCCTGCTTATAAACGCCGGTCAGGTGCTTTATAACAGTCGTTTTTCCGGCCCCGTTTGGTCCAATAAGCCCATAAACAGTACCCTTTTTAACGTGAAGATTAAGACCGTCTAACGCCTTTGTATCTTCAAAGGTTTTTGTTAAATTCTTTACAGAAATCATTTATATCACCTCGTCTTTATCATTTCATACAATTTTGTTATTTCGACTTTGAGCTGTTCTAAGGTTTCGCCCCTATATAAAAGCTCTGAGGCAATTTCTTTGAAATCTTTATAAAGTCCTGAAATAAATGCCTCTGTCTGTGCTCTTTTTACAGGTGCAATAAAACTTCCCTTTGCCCTTTGAGAATAGATAAACCCCTCTTCTTCAAGCTCTTTGTATGCTCTTTGTATGGTATTCGGGTTTATTGCAAGGCTTGATGCCAGCTCTCTTACTGATGGGATTTTTTCGTGCTCCTTTAGTGCACCTGAAATAATCAACTCTTTAAATTTTTCCTTAATCTGCTCGTAAATCGGCCGTCTGTCGCTGATATCAAGTTGAATCATCATGTTCCTCCTCTCATATTGTATTAACTGTACTAATACATATAATACAGTATGAAGTTTTATTTGTCAATACATTTTTATAAAAAAAATTCGGTGGACAAGCCACCGAACAATTATTTTATAAGTTCATATCCTCTTTTTATTTCCGCCTCAACCTGCTCTTTTGCCGGTCCGCCGATAACCTTTCGCTCCGAAACGCAGGTTTCAACTGAAATAGCTGTGTAAATATCTTCTTCTATTAAATCAGAAAATTCTTTGAATTCTTCTAATGTGAATTCGTCTAAATCACAGTTTTTCTCAACCGCTTTTGCAACCATTCTTCCCACGATTTCGTGTGATGAACGGAAAGGCACACCCTTTTTAACAAGGTAGTCTGCAACATCTGTGGCATTCGTAAAGCCTCCCGTTGCACCTTTTCGCATTTTATCTTTTTTCACGGTCATTGTCTTTATCATATTTGTAAACACAGGAAGGCAAAGCTTTGCTGTGTCGAGTGCATCAAACACAGCCTCTTTATCCTCCTGCATATCCTTATTGTACGCAAGCGGAAGACCCTTCATAGTGGTTAAAAGTGCCATTAAATCGCCGTAAACCCTGCCTGTTTTTCCGCGAATAAGCTCTGCTACATCGGGGTTTTTCTTCTGTGGCATAATTGACGAGCCCGTAGAATAGGAATCGTCCATTTCAACGAATGAAAATTCGTGGCTTGACCACAGGATAAGCTCTTCTGAAAAACGGGACAAATGCATCATAAGCATTGATAAAGCCGACATAAATTCTATAGCAAAATCACGGTCTGAAACCCCGTCTAATGAATTTCGGGTAACTCCGTCAAACCCAAGCTTTTCTGCCACGAACTCGCGGTCTAATGGATACGTTGTTCCAGCTAAAGCCCCGCTTCCCAAGGGCATAATATTAAGCCTTTTTCTAAAGTCTTTCAGCCTTTCTAAATCTCTTGAGAGCATATTAAAATATGCCATTAAGTGATGCGCAAATGAAATAGGCTGAGCTTTTTGAAGGTGAGTATAGCCAGGCATAATGGTATCGGTATGCTCTTTTGCCAAGTCTAAAATTGTTTTCATAGCTGCTCTTACCATATTAGAAAGCTCATCGCTTTCATCGCGAAGATACATACGAAGGTCTAATGCTACCTGATCGTTTCGGCTTCTTCCTGTATGTAAGCGTTTTCCCACATCGCCAATTCTTTCAATTAAGATTGTTTCGATATTCATATGAATATCCTCAGCATCAATTAAAAACTCAACTTTTCCGTTTTCAATATCTTCTAAAATCTCACCCAAGGTTTTAACTATTAAATCAGCATCTTCCTTCGGGATAATTCCTTGTTTTCCAAGCATCTCGGCGTGAGCCATTGAGCCTTTAATATCCTGTTTATACATTCTTGCATCAAACCTGATTGAAGAATTGAAATCGTCAACCAATGCGTCTGTTGCTTTACTAAATCTTCCGCCCCAAAGCTTCATTTTATATTACAGCACCTTTCTTTTATTACTCGTTGCAATTTTTTTGAAATTATGATATACTATTATATATTAAATTGAGTGAAATCTCAACTTTTTTCTAAAAATTTTTTATCTTGAGGTAAAATAATGATAATTTTAGGAATAGACCCGGGAATTGCAATCGTGGGATACGGCGTTGTGCACTATGACGGACACAAGTTTACCCCCATAGAATACGGAGCTATTACAACTCCTGCCGGAAATAAATTAACCGACCGTTTGCGCGATATTTATGAAAGCGTAGGCGTTTTAATAGAAAAGCACAAACCCAATGCTTTCTCGATAGAAGAGCTTTTCTTTAACACCAACGTTAAAACGGCAATAACAGTCGCCCACGGAAGAGGCGTTTGCATTCTCGCCGCCTCAATTTTAAACGTGCCGATTTATGAATATACGCCTCTGCAAGTAAAACAGGCACTTTGCGGCTACGGAAGAGCCGACAAAGGTCAGGTTCAGAGAATGGTCACTTCTATGCTTAATTTAAACGCAGTTCCAAAGCCTGATGACGTAGCGGATGCTTTGGCAATCGCTATGTGCCACGGGTATTCTGCAAAGTTCCACAATCTCATTAAAGAAGAAGGGATTTAAAAAATGATAGCTTTTGTTGAAGGAACAGTTGAATATATTGAAGAAAATGCGGCTGTTTTAAATACAGGCGGTTTTGGCTCAAGAATTTATATGACGCCTACCGCACTTTCTGCCCTAAAAATCGGAGAAAACGTTCGCGTTCATACATATCTTCGTGTAGCCGAGGATATTTTCGATTTATACGGATTTTTAAGCCGCGAAGAAATTGAAACCTTTAAAATGATTTTATCAGTTAACGGCGCAGGCCCTAAAGCCGCTCTTTCCGTTTTGTCTGCCCTCTCGCCTCAGGGCTTAATGCTTGCCGTTGTGACAGACGACTACAAATCAATTACAAAAGCGCAAGGCGTTGGACCTAAGCTTGCACAAAAAATCGTTTTAGAGCTTAAGGATAAATTCAAAGGAAAAGAAATAGATGTTTCTGGCGCAACCGTTGAGGTTTCAAAAGTATCAGGCGGAAACGATGCGGTTGATGCTTTGGTTGTATTAGGATATTCAAGAGCCGAGGCAATGCGGGCAGTAGCAGGTGTTTCAAAGGATTTAAACACGGAGGACACCATAAAAGCTGCACTTATTAACTTGATGAAACAGTAGGAGGATGAAAAATGCCTATAGAACAAGGATTTGAAGACAGAATCGTAACCTCACGAACCTTAGGCGAGGATACAGATGTTGAATATAGCTTAAGACCAAAAGTTTTAGAAGAATATATCGGTCAACAAAAGGTTAAAGAAAATTTAAGCGTTTATATAGAGGCGGCAAAGCTTCGTCGCGAACCTTTAGACCATGTTCTTTTATACGGACCTCCCGGACTTGGTAAAACCACCCTTGCAGGAATCATTGCAAACGAAATGGGCGTAAGTATTCGCGTTACCTCAGGCCCTGCTATTGAAAAAGCAGGGGATTTGGCGGCAATCCTTACAAGCCTATCTCACAACGATATTTTGTTTATTGACGAAATTCACAGACTTTCACGAAGCGTTGAAGAAATTCTCTATCCTGCCATGGAAGACTATTCTTTAGACATTATCTTAGGAAAAGGCCCGGGGGCACATTCTGTCCGCTTAGACTTGCCTAAGTTTACCCTGATAGGCGCAACCACAAGAACAGGATTACTCACCGCTCCCCTTCGTGACCGTTTCGGTGTTATAAGTCGTTTAGAGCTTTATACCCCTGAGGAGCTTTCTGAAATTGTTGTTCGTTCTGCAGGAATTTTAGGAACAGAAATTGACCCGTCGGGTGCTTTGGAAATTGCAAGGCGTTCTCGCGGAACACCCCGTATCGCAAACCGTATGCTTAAGCGCGTTCGCGACTTTGCAGAGGTTAAATACGACGGAAAAATCACTGCAGAAATTGCCGATGAGGCTCTTTCCCGTATGGAAGTTGATAAATTAGGCCTTGATATGATAGACAGAAAAATGATGATGTTTATCATCGAAAACTTTAATGGCGGACCCATAGGCTTAGATACGCTTGCCGCCTCTATCGGCGAGGACTCAAACACAATCGAAGATGTTTACGAACCGTATCTTCTTCAGCTCGGCTTTTTAAACAGAACACCAAGGGGCAGGATGGCAACTGTTAAGGCATATGAACATTTTGGGGTTAAATATAATAAAAAAGACGACGGACAGCAAAGTTTATTTGAAGAAAATTAAGAAAAAAAGAGTTGTAAAAAACAAATTTGTTTTTTACAGCTCTTTTCTATTTTATATATTCTTTTGGGTCTACAAATTTTCCATCTTTTGTCACTTCAAAGTGAATATGCGCATTATCTAAAAGTTCTACCGTCGCGGTATTTCCTGCTTTTCCTATCACATCACCTTTTGTAACCTTTTGCCCCAAAGATACAATTCCTTCTTCTGCAAGATTGTAAACCGTTGAAACAACGCCGTTTCCGTGGTCGATTGAAACTGTATAGCCCGTTAAATTATCTTTTTCTGCACGAACAACCTCACCGTCTGCCGCTGCTTTTACGTCTGCTCCGCTATCGGCTTTTATATCTATTCCCGTATGAACACGCCAATCCCCCATAGTTTTTGACTTTACGGGTTTTGTTCCTGAATAGTCCTTTAAAATACCGTTGTCACAAGGCTTTATCATGATAATTTCCTTACTTGCGCCAAACAATCCTACCGAAACACTATCTTCTTCACTGTGTTCTTCTTCAGGTTCAACAACACGAATCTCAGGCTCTTTTGGCATATCTGTTTCGCTATCGTGCGTCACTTCAGGAAACTCTAAAGGAGGAATTTCCGTAGGCTCAGGGGCAATTTCTGTTTTGTTTGAAAGTGAAGAAAGTTCCTGCTCTTTGACATTCTCTGCAGGACTTATCGCTAAAGACAGAATAATGGCACAAACCGCGGCACCAATTACGGTTGCGGCTATGTATGGCCGCTTTAAGATTGTTTTTGCGCTGGGCGTTTTAACTTTTACGTAAGCTTTTCTCATTCTTTATCATTCCTTTCGCCTCTATTCTTTGTATTTTTTCCCGAAAATATACATAAGTTTAAGTGAGGTGAAAAAATGAGTATTATAACAACCAACGTAAGCTATACATACGACGTTTTTAAAAATGACTTAAAGAACTTAACAAAAGAGTACCCCTTTTTAGAAAACGGGTGCATAGGACATTCTGTTTTAGGAAAGGAAATACCATTTATCCGCTTTGGCAAGGGCGAAAAAAAGGTTATTATAACCGGCGCGCACCACGGAAAAGAATGGATAACGTCTATTCTTAATATGGCGCTTATAGCTTCACTTTCATCTATGTATAAAGAAAAAAAACGCTACGGCGAAAAAGATATATGTGAGTTTTTTGAGCATCACAGCCTTTATTTTGTACCCATGGTAAACCCCGACGGCGTTAATCTTTGTATTTGCGGTTTAACCGAAGATATTCCAGTATTTATTCGCTCACGCCTTATCGGTATGAACAGTATGAGCGAGGAATTTATGAATAAGTGGCAGGCAAATATCAGAGGTGTTGATTTAAACCACAACTACGATGCGCTTTTTGAAAAAGGTAAAGCCTTAGCCTTTGCAGATGGGGTTTACGGTCCATGTGCATCACGCTATTCGGGGGAGCATTCTGAAAGCGAGCCTGAAACGAAAGCGTTGGTCGCATTCACAAAAGAGATTAGCCCTAATATTGTAATCGCATATCATTCTCAGGGCAAAGAAATTTTCTATAAGTTTAACGGCTACCACGCCCCGGGTGCTGATATAATCGCAGAAATTCTTTCTCGCGAAACAGGATATTCTCTCATTGAGGCTGACGGCATTACTGATTGTTCAGGCTACAAAGACTGGGTAATTGAAAAGTTTAACATTCCTGCCTTTACAATTGAAGTAGGAAAGGGCGAAAACCCGCTTCCTCTTTCTCAGTTTGAAAAAATTTTTTCTGATAATTTTAAGGCAATCATATCTTTATAAAAAAATGCGGCAATGCCGCATTTTTTTACAAGTATTTTCTTATATCTATGGCAAGCTTTTCTTCCAAGTTAATAAGTCTTTTGCAAATATCTTTAGAAACCTCATCTGCCGCCTTATACTGATTCAAATATCGGTTCAAAGACTTAACTCCCATATTACATCCATCAGTAATTAAATCCGCAACAGTTCCATCGGAGCTATCCATTGTGAGTTTAAAATTGGTTTTTATTTCTGCCATACCCTTTGCCATGGGATTTGGGTTTTTCCCGTCGTCTTCATATTTTGAAAGCAGTTCCTGAATTTCATCCTGAAGCTTGTTATGCTCCTGCTTGCACTCAGAAAGCTTGGTTTTAAGCTCTTCAGAATCTGCATAATCCAAAACATCGTCTATGGACTTTGTCCCCATTTTAACCCCTGCATCACATTCTCTTAAAAGTTTAATTGTGTCTTGTTCAACCATATTTTTCTCCTTTAAAATAGATTTGTATAAGATTTTTTGCTTAAAATGCTTTCAATCTCTTCAGGACCTTTGTTCTTTGCACACACCAAAAAAACACCTCCCGACTTTCCCGAAAGGCTTGCGGTTGTGCAGTTTATCACGGGGATATTCCCTATGGGCGTATCTTTAAACACCACCGCATCAAAAAGCTTATTTTCAGAAAAATCGTAAACTTCATACCCTCGCGTTATAAGATAGCTTTTTATATTATCAAGACCATTTTCTACCGCAACAACCATAAAATCACCCTTCGTTTTTTCTTAGTATTCTCAAAAAGGGCAAAAAAAATACTGCGGCATTTTGCCGCAGTATGTAAAAGTTTATTAGAATAATTCGCTGACTGAACCGTCACCGTAAATTCTCTTGATTGCCTCTGCAAAAAGCTTTGCAACTGATTTAACTTCGATTTTGTCAATAAGCTTTTCTTCAGGAATAGCAATTGTATCTAATGTTAGGAGTTCCTTAATGGGGCAATCTGCAATACGTTCAATTGCAGGGCCTGATAAAACACCATGTGTACAGCAAGCGTAAACCTCTTTTGCACCGCGCTCCGCTAAAGCTTTTGCACCGTTTGTGATTGTACCTGCTGTGTCAATCATGTCGTCTAATAAAATAACTCTTTTATCCTTAATATCACCAATGATATTCATAACCTCTGAAACGTTGGGTTTAGGACGTCTTTTATCAATAATTGCAATGGGAACATCAAGCTTTGATGCAAAATCTCTTGCTCTCGTAACACTTCCCAAGTCAGGAGATACAACTACAACGTCTTCTCTGTTCGGGAATTTTTCCAAGTAGTGCTGAGCAAGAAGTGTACCGCCGCGAAGGTGGTCAACAGGGATATTGAAAAAACCCTGAATCTGCGCTGCGTGAAGGTCCATTGTAAGAACACGGTCTGCACCTGCAGCCTCAATTAAATCTGCAACGAGTTTTGCTGAAATCGGGTCTCTTGCCTTTGATTTTCTGTCCTGTCTTGCATAGCCGAAATACGGAATTACAGCTGTAATTCTTGAAGCTGATGCACGCTTAAATGCGTCAATCATAATTAAAAGCTCCATTAAGTTGTTGTTAACAGGATAAGATGTTGACTGAATAATAAACACGTCAGAGCCTCTGACTGTTTCATATATGTTTACAGATATTTCACCATCTGAAAACATACTTACCTCTGAATTTCCCACTGATAAACCCAATTCTTTTGCGATTTTTTCAGCAAGCTCAGGATTTGCGTTGCAGGCAAAAATCTTTACGTCCTTACCGTGATTGATCATTTGTGATACTCCCCTCATATATATAAATTTTATTTTAAATCGTTAACTGATTTTTCGTATCTTATATCGTCCCCTATAAAATGGAGAATGAGATAATGTCCTAATATTCTTGATGCCACACGCTCAGAATACATACTTTCAAATTCTGAAACTGAAAGATTTGTATTGATAACAGTTTTCTTACCTGAAATCAATCGTGAATTCAAAATGTCGAAAAGTGCGGCATTTGTATATTGTGTTTTAAATTCGCTTCCCAAATCATCTAAAATTAAAAGGTCGCAGGTATAAAGCCTGTCCGTTTTAAACTTAAGCTTTTCTGTATCCTCGTTTTTTTTGAACTTAAGCTCTTCAAGCATTGAAAACGTCTGATAAGCAGTTTCATAAATAACAGAATAGCCTTTTTTTATGAGCTCTTTGGCAATACAGGTAGAAAGAAAAGTTTTTCCAAGCCCTGGTGCACCCCAGAACAAAAGGTTTCTGTCTGTTTTTTCAAAATTATCTACAAAAGCCTGACAGGTCTTTAAAATTGCAGTCATATGCTCTTTGGGAGATACTCCGTAGGTTTCGTAAACCTCATCAGAATAAAGCGACAAATCAAAGGTTTTAAAGCTCTGGTCTTTAAGCTGATTTGAAAGGTTTGAGTGTTCATAGGCTTTTATTACAAGTTTACGCTTGTAACATTCGCAGGGCACAGTTCCCACAGCCCCCGTATCCTGACATTTACTGCAACGGAAACGCTCGGAAAGCTCGTCAGGAGCAAAACCGTTTTCAATTAAAAGTGCATCTCTTTTTGCCAAAAGATTCTTTTGTGATGCCCGCAAGTTTTCTATTTCTTTTTCTTTATCAGCACTCATAAGAGCTATTTTATAAATTTTAAGCCCCAGCATTTTGATTTCGCTGTCTAAATCTGAAAGTTCGGGGACTTTTTCAAAAACGTTTTCACGTCTTTGTGCAAGTTCTGCCTCGTTCTGCCGTCTTATAGCTTCATATTCGGCTTCAACTTCTCTGTAGAGTTCTGCATCATATGCCATTTTGTCCGCCGCCTTTCTTTGTAACATTCAAAAAGGTTCTTCTTTCTATTTCAGCGTAATCGTATCTGGATTTTTTTGTGCCTGTGGAAGTTTTTAAAGACGGCTCTGCCTTTTTTCCGTCCTTTTTCTCGTTTGCTTTGCTTTCTAAAATCTTATTCATATAAGCAAAGGAAACCTTGCCAGTATTTTCAACGGTTATTTCATAGGCAGATTTCACATCTTCAATATCAGATTTAAAATCATTTTGCCATTTGTTTATGTATTCAAGCTCTTTTGTTGTAAGCTTTCTTTCATTTGCGCCGATAACGCGGCGAACTTTACCTGCATAAGACAGGAGCGCTTCTCTCTTCTTTATGTAAGTATTTGCCTTTAAAACTGAATCAATTTCATACTCTGACCACTTTTGAGCTTCACGCTCCAAAGCACGCATAGTGGTTTTTCCTTTCGATGCAAAATACTCAATCATAACAACGATTACTTCGGCAGGAAGTCCGTAATAATCATACATTGAATATAAAATTTCCACATCGGCAGAAGAAAGAGTTTTTCCCAAAAGACCGCTTACGATTTTATAAACCTGAGCAAGCTTTGAATTTTCAGAAACCCTTTTCCCGATTTCGCCGCTTTTGTAATTAGGTTTAAAGCCTTGGGATTTCGTATTTAACTTTACATCAAAAATAAACTCAACATCAAACTCCGCATCGGAAACAGATGTGAAGTTATGCACCTTGCAAAGACCTTCTGATGCACAGTAAAGAAACGCGTTTACAACGTCAATTATGTTAAGATGCAGAGAATCTGCAATATATCCGTTGGAGATATCAGTTTTACCCTTGTAAAACTCACCAAGGGCAAACATATAAACGGCGAGGTAAACGGTATTTTTTGTCTGTATTAACTTTTGCACGGCACTCTCAGGAACTCTGATAAAATTGCTCTCAGGCCCTTGAGATATAGGATTTAATATCATTTACTTCACCATAATACCTTTTCACAATTCTACCCGTTTATTATAACACAAAAATATTATCTTGTAAACACGATAAAACAAATTTCGATATTTTTATATAAAATACATAAAAAAAAGAATGCCGCGTCAGCGATAATTGCAGTAACACAGCACCCTTTAAAAGAGCATATAAAATTATTTACGAAGTCCTAATTTTTCAACGATAGCACGGTATCTCTCGATATCAATTTTCTTAAGATAAGCGAGCAATCCGCGACGCTGACCAACCATTTTTAAAAGACCGCGTCTTGAGTGATGGTCTTTTTTGAACATTTTAAGGTGTTCATTCAAGTGGTTAATTCTCTCTGTTAGAATAGCAATCTGCACTTCAGGTGAACCTGTGTCTGTTTCGTGCATTTTGTATTTTGCGATAATTTCCTGTTTAACTTCAGGTCTCATTTTGTTATCCTCCTCTTTTTAATATTTGCCATAAACCGAGAAGAAGGCCTTTTGTCGAGGTGACGCCAAATCCCCAGTTTTGGTACGAAATGTATTTTAACACAAGTTTGCCTTTTTGTAAAGAGTTTTTTGAAAAAAATATTAAAATTTATGGTATTATCTCTATGCACCGTGTCCTGCATCAATAATGACAGTCGCACCCTCTGCTTCAAAAAACGTTTGCTTTGACTTTCCTTTTTCAAATAGCCCTAACGCCAAAACCAATAAAAACGAAAGCAGACAAACGGCAATTAATTTTTTCTTTTTAAATACAATAAACATAACTTTCCTCCAATGCTTTTTGTTTCATTGTATTTTGGTGCAGAAAAAATTATACCCCTGCACTTGCAGGGGTATAAAAATTATTTTACTTTAATGCTTTTTAAAACGTTTTCTTTAACTGTGTATTCTGTGTCTTTCTTTAAGCCATTGATATATTCTTCAAACATATCACCGGTTAAAGCGTCTGTTGCTGACTGAAGAATTGTAGCGTAGTTTTCAGCCTCTTTGTCAATTGCAATTCTCTTAATGATGTGCCAGCCGTATGAAGACTCAACAAGCTCAGCGTTCACTTCGCCTGCTGCAACCGCGAATGTTCCTTCTGTAAATTCAGGAACCATCTGACTCTGACCGTCTATACCATATCCTTCTTTGTCGATGATGTAACCCTCAGGGCTGTTTGTCATACCGGGGTCTTCGCCGTATTCGGTAACTAAAGCATCAAAGTCTTCGCCTGCTAATGCTTTTTTCAAAACTTCGTCAGCTTTGGCTTTTGCATCTTTTTTATATTTTTCTGCATCAATTTCATTGCCTTCTTCGTCAACGAGCTGTTCAGGCTGACTTAAGATTAAGATATGCTTAACCTGAGCATAATCTTCTGTTGCCTTTGCTTCAATTTTATCAGCATCGGGGGTAATGGGAGAATCTGTTGCTTTTGCAAGGTGTTCTCTGTATGCATTAACCAGCGCTTCTTTTTCCATAATCTTTTCGAGGGTGTCTGCATCTGCACCGATTGAATCTTTCATACCTTCAACAACTTCAGGTGTTAAGTATGCTTTAATGTTTGCAAGCTCTGTATCTGATAAAGAAACCTTTGCTTCTTTAGCTTTAGCTACTGCTGTTTCTGTAAAAATAACATCCTCTAAAGCTTTTTCTTTTGCAACTTCTGATGCTTTTTTTCCGTCAATATCAGATTTCCAGAAATCTTTTACTGCTTTTTCGTCATTTGTATCAACTTTTGCATCAGAAAGCATTTCATATTTTACGTTTTCGAGGTAGTATTTAAATTCTGCCTCTGTTACGTTACTTTCGCCTACGTTCAATACTGTACGTGAAACTTTAAGTCCGTTAACGCTTGCTAAGAATACGAGTGCTGCGCATATCAAAGCTATCGCAACAACCCATTTAATTACTGATTTTAATGTTTTCAACCAAAAACACTCCTTTGTAAAATTATAACAAATCTATTATACACTAATTAATTTATTTATGCAAGAGTTTATTGTATTCTTTTAACAATTTTTTTATTTCTGAAAGCAGGTTATCGCCATTGATTTCCTTTGTTTTCAGCACCATATAAGGTCTTGCACCTGCCGATACAAAAAATCTGCTTCCATAATCCGATACAAGTCCTGCTATTGCCTCAAGGCTCATATCCCCCTCAAAATAGCATAAAACCCTTCCATCTTTAAATGATACCTCAGAAATGCCGCAGTCCGTGGCAAGATATTTTATTTCAGCAATAGAAATCAGAGATGAAACGCTTTTGGGCAAATCACCAAATCTGTCGCAAATTTCGCTTTCTGCATCTAAGCGCTCTTCATCATTTCTGATTGCCGCGATTCTTTTGTAAATATCAAGCCTCATGGAGTGGTTTTTAATATATGACGGCGGAATATACGCCTCAACATTTATATCAACCACTGCCTGTTTTTCTTCTTTTGGCTCATTTCCCGTAATTTCATTTACGCTTTGAGCCAGAAGCTCGCAATACATATCATAGCCTACCGTTTCCATATGCCCGTGCTGCTCTTCTCCCAAAATATTTCACGCACCTCTTATTTCAAGGTCACGCATAGCGATTCTGAAGCCGGAGCCGAATTTTGTGAACTCTCTTATTGCGTCAAGTCTCTTTGTCGCTACCTCGCTGAGCATTTTTCCTCTTCTGAAAGTAAAATATGCAAAAGCACGGCGGTTTGTACGGCCTACTCGTCCTCTGAGCTGGTGAAGCTGGGCAAGTCCCATATAATCTGCATTTTCGATAATAAGAGTGTTACAGTTAGGTACGTCAACGCCTGTTTCAATAAGCGTTGTACATACAAGCACATCGATTTCGTGTTCGAGAAGCTTACGCCATACCTCTAAAAGCTCGTCTTCCTCCATTTTTCCGTGTGCGATGCCTATTCTCGCTTCGGGAACGAGCTTGTGAAGCTCTGCCGCACACTGTAAAATGCTTTCGATACGGTTATGGATATAGTAAACCTGACCGTTGCGGCGGAGCTCTTTATTTATCGCCTGGGCAATAACGCCCTCGTTATGCTCGATAACATAAGTCGTTACGGGCTGTCTGTCCTGTGGCGGCGTTACGATAACGCTCATATCACGTATTCCCGACATAGCCATATTAAGAGTACGGGGAATA
>JAZNOF010000022.1:0-72581 GCA_045580665.1 Congzhengia sp. | reverse complement strand
GCATATTACAACTTTAAGATAAATACCGATACTGGCTTGTTTAATCAGCACTTTTTGAATAGTGGAAAAGAATATGTGTTTGGAAATACCCTGACACATGGTGATGATATTAATCTTGGTCAATCAGTAGAAAAGATTATTCTCAAAACCCCTCACTATTCCGGCGAAAGCTACAGAGTAGTTCTTAAGAGCCTTAAGATTACAAGAAAGGCATTGATTCCAAGTGCTACTTGCACAATTAATGCAACAACTGAAAATGCAGAACGCGGCGCAATCGCAATTGAAGGCGTAAGCACAGACGAAGCAACACTTGGTCAGGTTCAGAGTGGGCAGGAAGTTACACTTACAGCAACAAGAAATCCTGGCTACCTATTCAAGGGTTGGTACAAAGAAGGATCTGATGTTCCTGTATCTACCGATAGTGTATTTACATTTACAGTAACAGAATCTGCAAGCTATATTGCAAGATTTGTTGAATCATACGTAGCAAACAAGGTAGTATTTGAGCTTGATGCAGAAGCTCTTAAAGCTGGTAATATTCCGGCAGGAGTTACACTCGACAGCTCAATTCTTGATGAGGATGCAACAACTAAAGGTGCATTGGTCAGTGATGTTAAAGATAAACAAACTCCATTCCTTACAATCGACCTTGCAAAGGTAGGTATAAATCCCGGTGAAATTGGCGGAAATATCTACACAATTGAAATGGTTGCGAACAAAGACGATGCAGATGAATCAGCATTAAACGGCTTAATAATGTCAATGACGGGAACTAAAAAGGTTGATGCATGGAGAGTAAGAGAAACTGCAGATATTACAGTAATGAAGAACGCATGGGAACTTTTCTCAAGCGGGACAAAAAATGGAACAACCACAAGTTATGTATTGAAAAATCTGAATGTAACAACTGGTGCCATTGAAAATCATCAGGCAAGATATGGAGCAAATAATGCTACTGTATATTCCGGTTATGCAAACGGTCACGCTGTTGCTGCAGGTAATGCAAGTGCAGAACAACCAATCAGCATTATGGAATTCAGAACTGCAACAACATCTGCAGGCGGAGCAATGCGTGCTAATCTTAAGAGCCTCAAGATTACAAGACAGGTTGAAATTCCTCGTGAATATGTAAATGTGGAGGCGGTAACAGAAAACGATGCTTATGGTATTGTAACCGACGTTGGTGATACAGCTATCAAGTATTCGGAAATTACGCTAACAGCAGAAGCTAAAGAAGGTTATATATTTGCAGGTTGGTATGATGGAAATACACTTGTAAGTGATGAAGAAACATGGACATTCCAGGTGTTAGAGAGCTTCTCGTACACCGCAAAATTCAGAAAAGTTGTTGAAGAATGGGTAGAAGTGTATGGAATGGATATAGCTGACATTTTAGCAGGTGAAACTGTTAGTGGTGTTGCTGTTTCAAACCTTGATACAACAAATTCAAGTTCAGCAAACGGTCTCATGAGTGCAGAATCAGATGCATCTAAAGACTTTATGACAATAACATTTGCAAGTCTTCCAAGACCTGAGATTGCAGAAAATGATATATTAACAGATGTTTTCCGTGTTGATATGAAGCTTAATCTCGTTGATAATGACGATACAACAAAGAATGGTGCACTTGTTTATTATAACGAAGTCGCAACTGCGAATATGCTTGCAAGAGCAAGAGAAACAAGAGATGGTACTTTCTATAAGAATGGCTCAGCTACAATTTATGGAGGCAATGTTGGTAGTCAGCAGATTCCATCCTTGGCATACAACTTTAAGATGGACACCAAAACAGGACTGTTTAACCAGTATGTGAAACACGGCGTTGGTGACTATTACTTGTTTACCGACACAGCTTCGCGCGGAGATGATATAACTCTTCCCGCATCACCTAACAAGATTATAATCAGAAATGCTGACTATAACTCAAACGGTGTTAATGAAAATTACAGAGTTAACATTAAGAGTCTCAGCGTAAAGAGACTTGTTAAGGTTGTCGACACAGGAAATGCAGTTCCGGTATTCTCTAAAGACAGAGTTACCGTAGTTGCTAAAAACGGTGAAGTATGGAGCGGTCAAGGTGCGTTTACAACCGATGTTGAAAAGATTGTAATTGACTTTGGCAGTGAAATTGATGCATCTCAGATTACAAATGACACAGTATTTATCACCTGTGATGATGCGAAAATCGAAAGCACAGCTTCTGCAACAACAGATGTTGATGGAATCACACTTGTTACAATTACAGGAATGACCTTTGAAGACGGAAAGACATATAAGATTATTGCTGATGGAATCAAGAACACTCGCGGTGCTTCACTTCAGAAACTCAATGAATATGTTGCAATTACCATGAAGTCAGATTACGAAGGAATATTTATAAAGAGCACATCTGTTGATAACGTAGCAAATATTGCACCAAATACAAACATCACAGTAAATGTTGAATATTCAAATGTTGGAACTGAAAAAGATGTTTATGTGCTTTATGTTGCATATAAAGGTGATACAAAGGCTGATGTAAAACTCGCAAAGCTTGAAAATGTATCAGGCAGCGGAAGCGAGAGTGCAACAATTACAACCGGCAATGTTTCAGATATAGAAAATGTTGAATTTATCATCTGGGAAGGCTGGTCAACAATGAGAATCCTTGATTCATTCGGATTTTAATAAAAAAATAGACTTAAACAAATTATCAGTTCGGTGCAGTTTTAAACTGCACCGAACAGGGAAATGAAAGGAGGATTCCTGAGTGAAGTTAAAAAAATTAATAAGTGGTTTTCTGGCATTTACTTTTGCTGTATCATTGGTAAATTTCGCGCCCAAAACCGTATCGGCTGTAACTCAGACAGTTTCTCAAACTGTGTTTGAAATGGATATTAATGCACTTAAGGCAGGAACCGTGCCGACGGGTGTTACATTTAACAGTTCAATTCTTGATGAAACAGCAACCTCGGCATCAGCCGGTCTTATCAGTGATGTTATGTCTGACCAGACAGCATTTTTAACACTTGATTTAGAGGCTATGTCACAAGGCCTTCAGGGAGAGGGAACAGGTATTTATACCATTGAGGTTGTTGTGAATCAAAATGATTCGGATGATACCAAATTGAATGGTATGCTGATGTCTATGACGGGAATTGCTAAAAAAGATGTATGGAGAGTAAGAGAAAATGCAGACGTAGCAGTACTTAATTCATGGACATCTGCAAACTCTTTATTCTCAAGCGGAAACAAGAATTCTGCAACAGCAAGCTATGTATTTACAGATTTGAATGTAAATACAGGAGCAATTGCGTCACACGCAGCCAAGTATGGAACAAGCCCTGTGTATAACGGTTATGCAAATGGTCAGGCAGTAGCTGCAGGAAATGCAAGTGCACAAAGCCCGATCAATATAATTGAATTCAGAACTGCAAAAACATCCTCACAGGGTGCGATGCGTGCTAACATCAAGAGCATTAAGATAACAAGAATGGCACAAGTTGAAATAGCGGCTGAAATGTTTGAAATAACAGCATCATCTGAAGATGTTGTAAAGGGAACAGTTTCAGTAAGTGGTGTTAATGCAGAAAACAAGGCGGCAGCGGGCTCTAATGTTACCCTTACAGCCGTAGCATCAGCAGGATATATATTTGATGGCTGGTATAAAGATGGTGCTGATACTGCAATAAGCACAGATGCAGAATATACAATTGAAGCTTCAAGCGAAACAGCAGGAAGCTATGTCGCAAAGTTTATAAAAGTTGCAAAGATAAACCAAACAGTTTTTGAACTTGATATTGAATCACTTGTGGCAGGAACAGTACCCGCAGGTGTTACACTTAATAGGAGCATTTTAGATGAAATAAATTCATCAAACGAAAACGGTCTTATAAGTGATGTAGTATCCGGCAATACAGATTTTCTTACAATTAATCTTGCGACGGCAACAGCCGGTCTTACAGGAACGGGTACAGGACTTTATTCAATCGAACTTATAACCAATGTAAATGACTCTGATCAGTCAACAGATAACGGTACAATGATGTATCTTAAGGGCATAAATGACCATCTTGTATTCAGAGCAAGAGAAAATAGTGATATTTGTGCAATGCCAAACACATGGACAGATCTTCATTGGCAGCCAATCACAGGAGAAACTGCAAGTTATGGTATAGAAAACCTTAATATCTACGATGGTTCAGCAGATGCTCACTATGCAAGAAGAAATTCAAGTCCGCAATACGAGGCATATGCGAACGGTCATGCACTTGCGGCAGGTAATGCAAATGCAGAAAACCCAATCAATATTCTCACGTTAAAAGCTGCAAATACACGCCGTGCGAATATCAAAAGTCTGAAAATCGTAAGAGAAGCAATTGTTCAGACAACAACGTATATAATCGGAGCAGAGGCAGAAGACGATACCATGGGTAGTGTAAGTTTAAGCGACACCAGTGTTGAAACAGGGGAAAGCGTAACACTTACAGCTACAGCCGAGGCAAATCATGTTTTTGCCGGTTGGTATGATAAAGATACAGACGAACTTGTATCAACATCAAGAGAATGGACATTTGTTCCAACAGAATCAAAAATTTATGTTGCGAAGTTTACATATATAGTAACATATAACATTACAGCAGAGAGTGCTGATATTAAAAAGGGAACAGTTACAATATCCCCTGAAGCATCATATCTGGAAGGTGACGAGGTTACCTTAAAAGCAACGGCTTTGAGCGGATATATATTCGATGGCTGGTATAGAAATGGCGAAAAAGTAAGCAGTTCGACAACTTATGTATTAACGGCATCAGCCGTAACAGAGGGCGTTTATTTTGCCAAATTTATCAGTGCAGAATTTAGGGAACAGCAGGTATATACATTTGACATTGAAGGTATTTTAGACGAAACCGCAGAGCTCCCGGCAGGAATTACGTTGAATGATGCTATTCTGGATTCCGTAGCATCAGCTGATGACGACACCTTAAAGAGTCAGGTCAAGACTGGTGCAGAAAGCTTTATAACTATTAACTTTGCGGAATTGGTTCAGGGACTTGGACTTGAAGGAGCTGACTCAGGCATCTACAAGGCAGAAATTGCAGTTAATGTTAAAGACGAGGCAGATGAAGAGAATGGTACGGATGTGTTTGCCGTAAACAATGGCGGAGAAAAGCTTCTCCTAACAGCCTCTGAAACATCAGGTGTTAAAGCAAGTAAGGGAGACGGTGTTAATGGTGGCGGTGACTCATATAACAGAACATACGTTACCTATACATTCGAGTTAAATGTAGCGGACGGAACTTTAACCTCCAAACTTACTGACCAAACGGGTTCTAACATTTTCAGCAGTGTTGCAAACGGTCAGACTGTTACAGTTCCAGGAATTACTGGCAGTGACCCTGTTACAAAGCTTGTAATCAAGAATATTGCAGGTCAGCGTGCAAACATAAAGAGCATTAAAGTTTCAAGAAATATATCTTTGGTAGATTACGGCAATGACACACCGATTTTTAATGAAACCTGCGTTAAATTGATTGGTGTAAATGGTGAAACTTTAAGTGGAAACAGTGTTACAGCTGCAGTTAAGACAATTGCTATTGACTTTAGGAGTGTGCTTGACGATGCAACTGTAAATAAAAACACAATATATATCGAAAAAGGCGGAGTTAAGCTTGATGCAGAGCCTGTTCATAACGACGGAATTGTGGTGTTTAATGTAAACGGACTTTTGCCGGGTTCATCATATACGGTCGCTGTAACAGGTGGTGTTAAGAACAAAGAGGGTGTATTTGTGAGAAACGCCGGTGCATATTCTTTCACAACTAAAGCGGGTGAATGTGCGGCAGAAATTATAAGCACTAAGATTGGTGCAAGTGAAATATCTGCAATTTCCGGAATATCTCAAAATGATGAAATAGATGTTGCGGTTAAGTATATTAACACAAACGAAAGTGTAAGAGATTTGTATGTTGTATATACAGCATATAAAAACAACAAACTTTCGGATGTAAAAATAGCGGAATATAAAAATATCGCATACACTATTTCCGCCGAATTCAATCCGACATTTACAGCAGGTGATATGACAGACATCACCGCAATCAGAATTTATGCATTTGATTCATGGAATACAAAGAATATTTTAGATGTCGTAGATTTTGGAGCTGCTTTGGTTTATACCAAAAGTGCAACTGAAACTAAAGTTAAAGTTGATAATTCGGAAAATAAAATGGTTATTTCAGGAATTGCAAATGACGAAGATGGAATCTGGATTGAAATTGTAAAGGGCAACAAACAACACAGTCAGATATTCGAAGGATTAAGCAAAGTAAACAATGTCTATGAATCGGGCATACCGGTAGTATTCTTTGATACTGTTAAGGGAAGTTTTTCATTGGATGTTCCTGTTACTGAAACAGACGATTATACAGTTTATGTAAAGAATATGACCACAAAAGAAATGCTGATTGACGGTGAGGTTATCACCTTTGCAGATGCTACTACTTATGAAAGTCTTGTCAACGGGTTAGATACATCAAGTGAAAGTGCATTTGTGGCATCACTTACCGATGATGTTGCTAAAAAGCTTGGAATGGATATATTGGTAAGTCCTCACCTTTCAAGTGATGAAAAGACAGAAGTTAAAGAAAAACTTTATGCAGAAGGTCTGTCAGCAACTGATGATGAATCAAATAAAAAGATGTGCAATGAATATGCAGCAATGGCAGTGATAAACAATAACACAACAGTTTCAGCAGATGTTGCAGCAGTTGTGATGGATTGCCTGACTGATACAGTAAATGCTGATTCATCACTTAAAGATTGGTATGGCAGATATATTACCGATGCCACCAAAGAAACGTCATTTGTAAACAAACTTCTTGCAACAGAGCCTGCATCAGAAGGAGCAGAAAAAATAGCATTAAGAAGCAATCTTACAGATGCGTTAAAAGTAGCGTTGGTGCTTGAAATTGCAAAAGCACCCAACGGATATACAAACATCGGAACTTCGTTTGATTTGTTTAAGAGTGCCTTTGGTCGTGAAAGTGTTTCAACATCAAATGATGTATACGAAAAAATGGTTGGAACATACGCAAACAAATCTGCATTTTTGAAAAAATATGATGACATTGTTACACCACCTTCCGACGATCCTTCAGATGACGGACAGGGTACGGATTCTTTGGGCGGTGTTACAGGTGGTTTTACCATTGGCGGCGGTGGCGGAGCAGCAGAAGAAACTGAAACTCCCAATAAGGCCACCCCAATGGAAAAGAACATTTTTAATGACATAGAATCTGTACCTTGGGCACAAGAGGCGATTGTTGCACTGAAGGTAAAGAATGTTATTGACGGAAAAACAGAAACCGAATTTTGCCCTAATGATAAAATAACAAGAGAAGAATTTACAAAACTCATTGTTGCAGCTTTTGCAAATGAAGCTGTAAATGCAGAAATTTCCTTTGACGATGCAAGAACTGATGCCTGGTATTACAGCTACATACAAAAGGCAAAGGGTGCAGGTTTAGTAAACGGAATGAGCGATGCTTATTTCGGAGTGGGACACAACATCACAAGGCAGGATATGGCTGTTATGATATTTAATGCGGCAAAATATAAAAATGTTATTGGAAACAGTACACCTGAAGAATTCCCGTTTGGTGATGATGGAAGTATTGCCAATTACGCAAAAGAAGCAATTTATACATTAAAAACAATGGGAATTATAAACGGAGTTGATTCTGACAATTTTGCGCCACTTTCAACAGCAACAAGAGCTGAAGCAACTGTAATGATATACAGACTATTATTAAAGTGAGGAGGAAACTGTTATGAAAAAAATCATTAGTTCAATTGTAATAGCGGCAATGATGTTAACTTTATTCTCAACGGTTTCCTTCGCAAAATCTGTTGGAATGAATATTGATGAAAAAACAGAGCTTTTGCAAAAGCTCGAGGTTCTGAATGGGGATTTGCCCTCGTTGGAGCAACAAGTTACAAGAGGCGAATTTGTGACACTTTTAGCGAAATTGCTTAAAGTAGATGCTTCAGCCCATTCAGAAGAACGGTACTATGTTGACATAAACGAAGACAGTGATTTGTGGAATATAACTGCACAGCTTGTAAATTATGTTTTAACTGTACCGCAAGACAGAAAATTCAGACCTGATGATATTATACAGAGGTCAGAAGCAGCGTGTGCCCTGATGAAAGCTTATGGAGCGGGAAATATGGAATATACTCGCTATTCTGACATTGCAAACCGAATGGAACTTTTAGAGGGTGTTTCATATGGAAGTTTAACCTATGAGGATGTAATTAATCTTTTGTATAATGCATTGACCGGTTACCCTATGACATTCATCGGAGAGGGCATTGCTCCCGGAGACCAGGCGTTCATGGAATTATACTATGATATGTTTTATGTAAGCGGTGTTGTGAATGCGGTGAACAAGTCAGATCTTGACGGAAATGGTTCAGGAAGGGTAGAATCTATCAGAGTGGGTGATCTGACAATAATGTGCGAGTTGGATGATCCCTATTTATACTTAGGTCGCGAAGTTGGGGTATTCTACACATCAAAGGATGAACCTCAGTTGTTTTATATATATGCTTTTACCGATAGTAATGATATAATAGAAATAACAGAAAAGAATCATCCGGTTTTTGATGAAATAAATTTCACATTGCAATATTATAATGATAATGACAGGCTTAAGCAGGTGAAACTACCGCAAACAGTTGATGTGATTTATAACGGTCAGAATATGACAAACAATGTAAAAGGTGCTTTTGACTTGTTTGAGGTAGGTAAAATCACAGTACTTTCAACGAAATCCGAAAACGATACAGTTGTTATTGAAAGCTATTATGACATTTCAGTTATGTCTGTGAATGTTGATGAAAAAGTTATTTACGGAAAAGAAGGAAATGTAGTTTTGGCAGATTCACATGAAAGACCTGTTTACATCAAGGATGTTAACGGAAATGATGTGAGTTTAGATTCGATTTTGAAAGATAGTATCATAAGCGTTTTTGAATCTAATGTATACTTAAAGCTTATTGTATCAAGCGCAGTAGTAACAGGCCCAATATCCGAAATACAAAATGACGGAGTTGTAAAAATTGTTGTGGGAGATGTAGCTTATGAGCTTATTCCAAATAAAACATTTACCTACTCGGTAGGTGAGCAGGTATCACTTTATTTAAACTATTCCGGTTATGTTTCAAGTATTTCAACCGAAAAAAAAGATGGTCTGAAATACGGTTGGATTACGCATTATCACATATCTGATGATTTTAAAGATGAGAGATTACATTTAAAAATCTTTAATGAAAACGGTACTTTTTCAGAACTAATGTTAGCTGAAAAAACAAAAATAGATGGGCAACTGCGAAAAGAAGCTGATCTTCAGTTGTTTGGACTTGAGCAGGGTAACAGCAGTGTTGTTGACCAAATGATATTATACGGAGTAAATGATGAAGGTATTATTAATGAGATAGATACTGTTGCTCCGAACACTTATGGTGAAGGGTTGTTAAAAGAATTTAGCAATTCAGAAGGAACATATGGATCTACATCTGTTGGAAAACTCATTTGGACTTCAAGTTCTACTAAAGTATTTGTGTTGCCGTCTGCTGATAATCGTGATAATGAAGACGCGTATGCTATAGGCTCCAGAAGTTTGTTGGAAGCATGGGGAACAAATGATGTAGATAGTTACAGAAGTGCCGAACACAATAAACCTGCAGCTGCTGAGGTTCTTGTGCTGCGTAATGATATGTTTACCTCTGCAAAAGAGCAGAGGGGAGCCTATATTGTGCAAGGTATACACTCCGTGTGGGATAAAGATAATGATGAAATTGATGAAGTAATTACTTTAATGAGTGGTTCAGCAACAAAAGAGTATGTTCTATCTAAAAACTTTACACAACACGATGAGCTTGTAAAAGGAAATATTGTTACAATAGCTTTAAATGGTAAAAACGAGCTTTCATCTGTTACTTTGCATTACGGTGAAGATAAAAACGGAAATGAATTTAAAACCTTAAAGGAAATAGGTTCATGGGGAGATGCAAACCATTATATAGCTGTTGGCAAGATTGTTGCAGTTGGTGATGAGTATGCAGATTTATCAATAACAGGGAATGATATTCCCACTGTACGTTTTCCTGTTAGTACAACCAATATCGGTGTTTTTGAAATTAGCAGAGAACATGGATGTAGCGTTGGAACTAAAGGAGATATTGCTGAGGCTATGATGCGCGGAGATGTTGTTGCTTTAAGTATGTATAGAGGAACAATTGTTTCTATCGCTATAGTAAAAAATTAATATATTATATGTAGAAAGGAAAAAAAGGTATGAAAACAAGCAAAATTTTATCAATCATTTTAACCTTTGTTATTGCAAGTATGGCAATAGCAGGTTGTACACCGTCAAACTCGGTGAACGACAAAGACGAGCAGGGAAGAACATTTATTTCTGTTGGTAACTGGCCTGCAACTGAAGGTGAGTACTTAACAAGAATCACAAGACAGAAGGCAGAATTTGAAGAAGCAAACCCTGAAATGGCAATAGAGCCTGATACATGGACATTTGACTTGCAGAGCTTCTATTCAAAAGCTGCCGGCGGACAGCTTCCCGGTCTTTACTACGCAAACTTTACTGAAATCGAAAAGATTGCAGCAGGTGGATATTACACGGATATTTCTGACGGAATTAAGCGTGCCGGATATGAGGGCGCATTTGATTCGCGTTTGATGGATTTAATTTCATACGACGGTGAGATAGTAACATTCCCCACAGATTTTTATGCAACAGGTATGTCATATAATGTGGATTTGTTTGAAAAAGCAGGTCTTGTAGACGAAAACGGTGTGGCACTTCAGCCTAAAACATGGGACGAACTCGTTGAATTTGCGAAGACGATTAAGGAAAAAACAGGAAAGAACGGTTTTATTGTTCCAACAACAAACAACTACGGCGGATGGCTTTCAACACCTCTTATGTGGAGCTACGGTGTTGAGTTTATGAAACAGAACGACGACGGCTCATACACAGCAACATTTGACAGCCCTGAAATGGTTGCAGCTCTTAAATGGATTAGTGACCTTAAATGGGTTCATCATGTAATCGGTGACGAAGCATTGGTAACACCTGATGATTCAAGACGTCAGTTCGCTCTTGGTAATGTTGGTATGATGATGAATCTGCCGAAGTATCAGACACTTCTTAACTATGAGATGCCTCTTGAACATATCGGCGCTATGGCAGTTCCTGCAGGTCCGAAACGTCATGTAACACTAACGGGCGGATACTGTGCAACTGTGAAAAACGGTTCTTCAGAAGACCAGATTGATGTAGCTATCAAGTGGCTTGAAAAGACAGGCGACGGCGGTAAGGTTACAGATCAGTCAAAGAAAGATATGGAAACATCTTTTGAAACAAAGATTGCAAACGGCGATGTTGTTGGACTTTTAGGTCTTTCAGTATTCTCAAAGGACAGTGAATACAGAAAGCTTGAGCTTGAGTTAACAGAAAAATACAGAAATATTGACACAAAGCAGGTTAAGCTTTACAATGATTCTTTAAATGACAATAGTATAGAACTTCAGCCTGAAGTACCTGTATGTGCACAGGAACTTTACGGTGAAATCGACAAGATGATTCAGCAGATTCTTACAGATAAAAATACTGATATAGCAGCAATGGTTAAAAAAGCGAACAGTGATTTCCAGAAAAACTATTTGAACAACTTGGATTAATGACTGCAGGGTGTGTAGTCTGTTGATTGCACACCCACCTTATTAAATCAGAATTGAGGTGATACATTTGAAAACATTAACAACAAAAGTCAGTAGTAAAAAGAAAATGAATAAAAAAAGAACTTTAAAAGTGTGGCTTTTGTTATTTCCTGTTGTTTTTCTGTTGTATCTCTTTATATGGCGCCCGAGTGTAATGGGTATGGTATGGTCCTTTTTTAAATTAAAAGGATACACACCAACTGAGTTTATTGGACTTGAAAACTATATAAGAGTTGTTTCAAATACAGAATTTTTGCCAATTTTATGGAATACGGTTCAATACGTATTATGGAGTATACTTATTGGATTTCCGTTACCGATTATTGTTGCATTTGCAATCAATGAGCTTGTGCATGGTAAAAACTTTTTCAGAAATACAATATATTTGCCGGCAATTATGCCGGGAATAACGGTGATGCTGTTATGGTATTTTATATATTCACCGACATCAACAGGACTACTAAACCAAATATTATCGATGTTTGGAGTTGACCCATACGTATGGCTTAACGATCCGGACTGGGTTATATTATACATAATTATTCAAAAAACCTGGGCAGGTTTTCCCGCTTCGATGTTCTTTTATTACACATCTATTCAGAACATCCCGGGTGACTTATATGAAGCCGCGACGATTGACGGAGCGGGATTTTTCAGAAGATTCTGGTATGTTGCTGTGCCGAGAATGCTTCCCATAATGGTGCTTAATCTTGTAAGACAGATTATTGCCGTATTCCAGGTAATGCAGGAGCCTATGGTACTAACCGGAGGAGGACCTAACAATGCTTCAATGTCTTTAGGTTACCAGGTTTATCTGTATGGTTTTGTACAAGGAAGAGTCGGTCAGGCATTGGCTCTCGGTACAATAACATTTTTGATTTTAATATTCGCAACTTTGTTCTATTTCAGAATAGAAAAGAAAACGACCGAAAACTTGTGATAGGGGGTGCAAAAATGAATAAATTCAGCAATAAACAGGCCGGACTTTTTATGTTCAGTGATTTGAAAAGTAAAAAAGGCAGAGTCGGTTATTGGGTACTTTTTGCCTTTGTTACGATTGTTATGATTTTTACTTTTGTACCCGTAATATGGATGATTTTTACTGCGTTTAAATCATCGGCAGAGATGTATCAAAGTGCGGCGTTTTTCCCGAAGGATATGTCGCTTAACACTCTGATTGGCAGGGTATCGGAAGCGTGGGTAAAGCTTGACCTTGGTAGAAGTATTATTCAGACGCTTATTTTGACAGTGGGACATGTGTTCTTCGGAATTGTGTTCCCGGGTATAGCAGGATATATACTTTCGAAGCACAAGGTTGCAGGAACAAAGCTTGTATTCGTATTGATTGTATGGACTATGATGATGCCGAGCATTATCAGAACTGTGCCACAGTATATGTCATACATGTCTTTTCCTTTCATCATTGATGATAAAATTAATTCAATTACAAATTTTAACGTTTTAAATACATACTGGCCAATTTGGTTCAATGACGCTATAAACTGTTTTAACATAATTTTATTTAAAAATAATTTTGATGCAATATCTGATTCTATGCAAGAAGCAGCTGAAATTGATGGTTGTAATATGCTGCAGACATTTTTCAAGATAATGCTCCCGATTGTTGCTCCTGTTGCGTTCTATGTGGGTATTGGGCTAATGTCTGTTGCATGGGCTGATTACTTCAATCCATATTTGATTTTAAAAGATGCAGAATTATATCCTGTACCAACAAGATTGTTCTTGTTAAAGAATGATCCGAAAATTACGCCGAACAACTATCTGATGGGACTTATGTTCGCGTGTGTGCCTCCATACCTGATATATGTAATATTCCAGAAAAAGATTATGGGTGGTATGATGGCAGGCGCAGTAAAAGGATAACAGACTGTAATTTACAGCGTTTATAACTGTGGGCTGTGTGTTATGCACTATACATAGTCCACAGTTATGTTATAAATACGAAAATTATTGCTATAGCAGTTGATATATAATAAAAATTATTATGATAGGGGATAACAATATGAGAAAATATGAAAATCTTGATATGCTGCATGAAAACACCTTAAAGCCAAGAAGCCATTACATTCCGTATGATACGCTTGATAAGGCACTTTCAGGTGACAGAGCAAAATCAGATATTTATATGCTATTAAACGGCGAATGGGATTTTGCATATTTTGAAAGAGATATTGACTGTCCTCAAAGTATCGGAAGTTGGGACAAGATAGAGGTTCCGTCATGTTGGCAGACTACAGGATATGAAAAACCGTATTATACAAATCAGAATTATCCCTATTCAGTTGACGCACCCTTTGTCCCTGATGATAATCCTGTCGGCGTGTATAGGAAAATTGTAGATATAACAGAAAAACAAGCAAAAAATGAAAATTACATAGTTTTTGAGGGTGTTTCATCTTGCCTCGAGCTTTTTGTTAATGGTAAGTATGTGGGATTTTCAACGGTTTCCCATTGTACCTCCGAATTTAAAATAGACTTAAAAGAGGGGAAAAACGAAATCATTGCCAAGGTATATAAATGGTGCGTCGGAAGCTATTTAGAAGATCAGGATTGCTTTAGGATGAACGGCATTTTCAGAGATGTATATCTTTTATCAAGACCGAAAGGGCATATTTTTGATATAGAAATAGGTTTTGATGATAAAGGAGTATATTATGACGGCACCTTCTCCGTTTATGATGCCGATGGGAAGGAAACCGACCTTTCAAATCCTATCTTGTGGAATGCAGAAAAACCATATTTGTACACGGTTATTATAGAGCAGGCAGGGGAATATATTCCTGTAAAAGTAGGACTCAGAACACAAAGCACAAACGAAAAAGGTGAGTTTTTAATAAATGGCGTATCCGTTAAGTTAAAGGGAGTTAATCACCACGATACTCACCCCAAAAACGGATATGTTCAGACATACGATGAACTAAAGCAGGATTTGCTGAAAATGAAGCAGTTAAATATTAACTGTGTAAGAATGTCGCACTATCCTTGTCAGCCTGTATTTATGGAGTTGTGTGACGAACTGGGATTTTATGTTGTAGATGAAGTTGACCTCGAAACTCACGGATACACAAACAGGCGTTGCGACTGGATATATGATAAAACAGAGGCGTGGCCTTGTCGTAATCCAATGTGGAAAGACGCGTTTATAGACAGAGCTGAGCGTATGTACGAAAGAGATAAAAACTTTACCTCTGTTATTATGTGGAGCTTTGGCAACGAGTCAAATTACGGTGAAAATTTTGATGCTATGAGTGAATATTTGCGAGCAAAACAGTCACAGTCTAAGTATCCGCAAAGATTGATGCATTACGGAACTGCATGGGTTGCATACACAACATATAAGCGCGGTGACTCCTGGAAATTTGAAACAACAAGACCTGACCCTGATGCCGTAGATGTTGTAAGCAGGATGTACTGGTCAAAGGAACAGATAGAAGATTATTTTGACGGAAGAGAGGACAAAAGACCTTTCTTCCACTGTGAATATTCACATGCTATGGGTAATGGACCGGGAGATTTGGTTGATTACTGGAACATATACGACTCAAATCCGCAGTATATAGGCGGTTGTATATGGGAATGGGCAGACCATGTAGCACCTATGGATGACGGCAATTCAGGATATGGCGGTGATTTTGGTGAGGAAACCCATGACGAAAACTTCTGTGTTGATGGACTCGTTTTCGCAGACCGAAGCTTTAAGGCAGGGTCTTTAGAGGCAAAATACGCACATCAGCCGATGAAAACTGAATTTGACGGTAAAACCCTTACGGTGTATAATAAATATGATTTTACAGATTTTGCAGAGCTTGAGCTTTCTTATGAGATAACATCTGATGATAAGATTATAAAAACAGAAGTTCTGGCGATTTCAGTAAATCCCCACGGAAGAGAGTCTGTGGAAATTCAAATTCCGGAATACTCCTGTAAATACGGTGCATATCTTAATGTTTCATTAAAGGATAAAACCGGATATGAAGTGGCACATACACAACATAAGATAGCTGACGCAAATATGGTAAATAATACAGAAAAAGGGGCTGACATTACCGAAAATGGTGAATTTGCCATAATTTCAGGAAATGGATTTGAATATAAATTTAATCTTCACTACGGATACATAGAAAGCCTTAATGACTATCTTAAAACACCAATGAAGCTTTCAATCTGGAGAGCTCCTACGGATAATGACAGAAAAGTTAAGAATCGTTGGTTTGATGAAAATTATAACAAAATGCATAGCAAGGTGTATAAAAGTGAAATCAATGGTAATGCGATAACTGTAAAAGGTGCTTTATCATCAGTTTCAAGAGAGCCGTTTATTAGATATACAGCCACATATACATTCTTTGAAGATGGCAGGATTGATGTGGCACTTGACGGTGATTTTGATGATTACAGAACATTTATTCCAAGACTGGGATTTGAATTTAAAACGGCAGAAAAGGCTTTTGAGTATTACGGATACGGTCCTTATGAATCCTATGTGGATATGCATCATGGCTCAAAAATGGGAATGTATGAAAGCAGTAGCGACAGAGAGTATGTGGACTATGTAAAGCCACAGGAACACGGAAACCACTATAATACAAAATACTTAAAGCTTGGTGAGTACATATTTGAGTCAAATCAGGGGTTTGAATTCTGTGTATCAGACTATTCAAAGGAAGAACTTGAGAATAAAAAGCATAATTTTGAACTTACCAAAGATAAATTTACCAATGTTAGAATTGACTACAAGGTAAGCGGCATCGGCTCGGGTAGCTGTGGACCTCAACTTATGGAAAAGTATCAACTAAAAGATAAGAATATGAAATTCAGGTTCACTATAAAGAAGTATTGATACATATATGCACTTTGTAAAAGAGGTGGTTTTAATATGCATATTAAAGATAAGATATATATGGAACGTGCAGAGCTGGAAAAAGAAGGCCCTATTACCATTGTGGCTTTTGGTGACAGTGTAACCCACGGCGCTCTGAAAATTGGCGAAATCAATTATGAAACAGTATACTGGAATCGCCTTAAAAAGAAAATTTCGGATGTACGGAATTATGTGCCTGTGAATGTTATTAACGCAGGTATCGGCGGGGTAAGTGCTAAAAGTTCCATTGCAAGAATTGAAAAACAGGTGCTTATACATAATCCTGATTTGGTTATCGTTTGCTTTGGACTTAATGATGTTAACGGACCGCTCGATAGCTACTTGTCTTCTCTTAAAATAATATTTGAAAAATGCTCTGAAAGTGGCTGTGATGTTATATTTATGACACCGAATATGCTAAATACATATGTGGCAGAAGAAACTGCACCGGAGCATTTAGAATATGCTGCCGTTACTGCCGAATTCCAAAACAGCGGAAAAATGGATTTGTTTATGGAGTCAGGCATAAAACTTGCAGAAGAAATGGGCATTACTGTGTGCGATTGCTATAGCGAATGGAAAAAGTTAAGCAAAACACAGGATACAACAAAAATGCTTGCCAACTATATTAACCATCCAACAAAAGAAATGCACGAATTGTTTGCAAATATGCTGTTTGAAATTATATTTGACGATGCACCTGTTATAGTAGAAAACGATACAAATACAATGTATAACGGGTAGCTTGGGGTGAATTATCGTAGGGCACATTTTAAATCTTGGAGGGAAAAATGGGACTGTTTGATTATAGATTCAGATCAGAGAAAAATGAAGAGGAAAAACAAAAACCATTCATTAGGTTTTTTAGAATATTATATTCAAAAATATGGGAATTAACAAAGCTAAATCTTTTATATCTCGTGTTTTTGTTACCGACCTTTTTTATGGTTTTTCTTTTTTTGGCCGGTGTTATAACTAACGGAATGTTTCAAGGTGAGTATGGTGTGTTATATGAGATATTTGTACGGCTTATAATTTCAAGTTTTTTTGCTGTTTTCTGGGGTATGGGTCCTGTAACTGCCGGAATTACTACAGTTCTCATAAAATATGTAAAGGGAGAGCACACCTTTATTTTAAGTGACTTTTTTGGCAGTATAAAAACTAATTTCAAACAATCATTATTGGTGTTTTTGATTGATATTTTCGCTTTTGTTGTTTTGTATGCAGGAGTGTTATTCTATGGGAATATGCCAGGGCTTTTCGGAATTGTTGCTTCTATTCTCATAATATCAGTTGTTTTGATCTATACAATGATGCACTTTTATATATATCCTATTATGATTAAATTCGATTTGAATCTATGGCATATTTACTATAATTCACTAATATATACTATCGGCAAAATGCCACGGACAATATTGACACTTTTAATAGTTTTATTTATCCATACAGGGCTTATATATATAATAAGTAATTTTGCTATAGGTGTACTGTTCTTACTTTTAGGTGTGGCAACGATATATGCTCTTTCAGGATTTATAGTAAATTTCAATGTGTACGAAAATATGCGTGGATATATAGATGTGAATAGAACACATACTGAAAACGATTAACACAAAGAATGGTTACCTATGAAATGTTTATAGTAAAAAATGCTTGGGGAATTCCCCAAGCATTTTTTATATTTTTTACTTTCTGCACTTTGACTGGATTATACCAAGGGCTTCACCGAAATTAGTAATTTAAGGAAAGGGGTGAAAAGGCAGGTGAATACTGGGGTTTTAGGACTTTATAATAGGCTTAAAAATTCATGGCTTTTTCATCCAACAAAAACTTTTCAATGCCTATATACAAGATACCATTGTCGTCGTGCCAGGGTATGATATTATCTTTAACCACAACAATTTTCTTAAATGAATCTCCTACCCGATTGAGCGAGCGTGCTTCCTGCTCTCGCTTATCTTCATCTGAAACAGTGAGAGCTGACTGAATATAGTATTTCTGGCTGCCTTTATTAGCAATGAAATCTATTTCGAGATTCGCTCTTTTACTTTTTTTATCTTCGCCTTTATAAAAATACTCAACCACACCAACATCTACGCTGAACTCTCTGTATATAAGCTCGTTGTAGATAATATTTTCCATAATATGATTTTCTTCCATCTGGCGGAATTGAAGTCTTGCGTTGCGAAGACCAACATCGCTGAAATAGTATTTAAGCGGGGAGCCTATATACTTTCTGCCTTTAATGTCGTAGCGTTCGGATTTATAGAGCATAAATGCATCTATAAAGAGGTCAAGATAGCGACCGACAGTAGCATTGTCTATATTTATTTGTCTGCTACTCTTGAAAGTATTTGCAATTTTTCCTGCATTAGTAAGAGAGCCGATTGATGAGGAAACTATGTTTAATATGTCATCAAGAACAGATTTTTCGTGGAGGATTTTATTTCTCTCCATAATATCGCTTAAATATATTTTATCAAAAAGGGTTTGAAGATATTTCGCCTTTTCTTCATGACTGTTTTTCTTCATTACGAGGGGTAATCCGCCATAGGTATAGTATTCCTGCCAGGCATCTCGTTTGTCCCCCTTAAAAGCATTGTAAAACTCAGAATATGACAAGGGGTTAACTTTTATTTCATCACCTCGGCCCCGGAACTCAGTAAGAATATCAGAAGATAGCATTTTTGAGTTGCTGCCGGTTACATAGACATCTATATTGTCGTGTTTCATAAGACCTAAAAGAACATCCACAAAGCCAATTTTATCCTCGACATCTTTTATATATGGGTTTTGTATTGAAACGACTTTTTGAATTTCGTCAAGGAAGATGTAGTAGGTTTTGTTTTTATCCTTTGTTTGAGAACGAAGATATTCACCAAGCTCTAATGGGTTACGATATCTGATGTTTTCATCATCATCAAGGGCAAGTTCGATTATACAATCTTCTTTCACGCCAATAGACAAAAGGTAATCTTTATATATGTTGAAAAGCAAAAAAGATTTACCGCTTCTGCGTATACCTGTAATAACCTTTACAAGACCGTTTTCTTTTTTGCTAATAAGCTTATCAAGATATTTTTTTCTTTCAATCATAACAATACCTCTTTCAAAAATTTTGTGTATTTTCACAATTTCTTCGTCTTGATTATAGCATAACCAATTTTAAAAGTCAATATTACTTTCGATAATTTTGTGTATTTACACACAATTGTTATTTTGTAAATGTTTTAAACTGAATGAATATAATACAAAAGCGAAAACACGTATCAATGGTCGGTGATACGTGTTTTTGTGTTATTTACTTTCTGCACTTTGACTGAATGATGCCTAATGCTTCACCAAATCGTTGGAAGTGGTTGATTTCGCGCTGTCTTAAATATGCAATGACGCGGTTAACGTCGGGGTCATCGGATAGCCTTAAAATGTTATCGTAGGTAGTCCGGGCTTTTTGTTCTGCGCCCATATCCTCTGTTAAATCGGTAATGGGATCGCCTTTTACTGCGAAACTCATAGAGTTGAACTCCTGACCTGCAGCGGAAACGGGCCATACGCCTTTACCATGGTCAATAAAGTAAGTCGCAAATGGACTTCTTTCAATTTCGGCAGAAGTTGCGTTTTTAGTAAGCTGATGAACTATTGTACCAACCATCTCGAGGTGTGCAAGTTCTTCGGTGCCAATGTCCGTTAATAAAGCGCGGACGCGGTCGTCATCCATAGAAAAACGCTGCGAAAGGTAGCGCATTGATGCTGCCATTTCACCGTCTGGTCCACCGTACTGCGAAATGATAAACTGTGCAAGTTTAGGATTTGTTGATTTAATATTTATCGGAAACTGTAACTTTTTTTCATACTGCCACATACTATTTTACCTCCTTATTTTCCCACGGCCAGGGTCCGCGTACCCAGTCCCAACAATCTTCAGACATATTGTCTGCGGCGGTTATAGGACCAAAATTTTTATTGTAGTATTCTTTTAGCTCGCGGGATTTATCTGCGTATTTATGGTAGAGTGCCAAAGCATTTTTATCATCGGGATGGGTATCTAAAAACAGAACCATCTCGTTTAACGCAAAGTCATATTCCATTATTTTGCACATAAGTGCGTTCTTATTTTTTACATTCATATTCATCTTTCACACTCTCCTCTCATTTCGCGGCAGGGGCATTTACCATAAACACCGTAAGGCATATAAAGCTCGGGAAAAAGTGTGCCGCGAAGCAGAGCTTCTTCTGTATCGAACACCTGTGTAAGCTTTTGAGAGTCAACAAAAGCATAGCCTACACAAGGGTAGTTTAATTCTTTCATACATAACTTCCTTTCAATTAGATTTGTTTGCTTCAATTACAATATATGACAAAATTTTTGATGTGCTACAAAATCATTGCACACAAATGCATGAAAATTCATGTTATATTACAAAACGAACCGGTTCAAAAACTAAAAAAAATGGGAGGTTTTATGGCAAGAGGTAAGTCACGAAAGAAAAAGATGAAATTATCAGAATGCCTTACTGAGATTTTATCTTTGGACGTTTCGGGTGATGAACACATAAACTTTTTAAAGGATTTTGGAGTTGCCGAAAACCGTACCGACAATAAAACGCTCATTATGGCAAGACTTTGTGAAAAAGCAAAATCAGGCGATATTTCCGCAATAAAAGAAGTAAGAGCAATTATGAGTGAAAACGAAAATCAGGATTTAGGCGTAATTGCAGATATAATTGAGGCGGTGAAAAATGTTGACTGACAAAGTGACTTTTTCTAAAAAGCAGGAGAAGGTAATCTCTCTTTTAAAGCATGGAAAGCTTAAACGTATAAATCTTTTAGAGGGGTCTGTAAGGTCGGGAAAAACATGGATAAGCCTTGTTTTGTGGGCAATGTGGGTTGCCACAATGCCAAAAGAAGGCACATATCTTATGGCGGCTAAAACGCTGACGGCTTTGGAGCGTAACAACTTAAATCTTCTTTTAAGCCTTGTAGGAAAAGACAATTTTTCATTTTCTGTGCAATCCAAAAAGGCAGTTTTATTCGGGCGCACCGTATATTTAGAGGGCGCAAATGATGCACGGTCTGAAAATAAAATAAGAGGATTAACATTGACAGGAGCTTATTGCGATGAGCTTACATTATTCGATGAAGATTTTTTTGTAATGCTTCTTTCAAGACTTTCTGAGCCGAATGCCAAGCTTTTTGCGACAACAAACCCCGATTCGCCGGGACATTGGCTTATGACTGACTACATAAAGCGTGCTGAAAACGATGAACTTGATTTTTTGCGTATCAGATTTTTGATTGATGACAACCCCTATCTTTCGAAGGAGTATGTTAAAAGCCTAAAGCAGGAATATACAGGGGTTTTCTATGAACGCTTTATTAAGGGTGAGTGGCGTGCGGCAGAAGGGGTGGTTTATCAGGAGTTTGCGGACGACCCTGAAAGGTTTAAACTATCAAAAGCACCTGATGACATATCCTTTGCAACCATTGGCGTGGATTTTGGAGGAAACAAATCTGCTCACGCTTTTGTATGCTTAGGGTTTACAAAGGGTTTTAAATCATGCGTGGTATTAGACGAGTTTTACCTGAAGGAGCAGATAAGCCCGCAAAGGCTTGAAAGTGAATTTGTACGTTTCGTTAAAAGGCAAAAAGAAAAGTACAAAGTTTTAGAAGCGTTTTGTGACAACGCAGAAAGCACTTTGATTTGCGGACTAAAAAATGCTGCTATGCGGGAAAAACTTGGAATAGTTGTGAGAAAGGCTCAGAAAACAAAAATTCTTGACCGCATACGCTTTTTTAATGGCCTTATGTCGCAAAACCGATTTTTTATACTGAAAGGTTTAAAGCATGTGCCTGATGCTTTAGCCTGTGCAGTGTGGGAAGAGGATAGCATAGAAGATAAAAGGCTCGATGACGGAAGTGTTAATATTGACTCTTTAGATGCTTTAGAATATGCGGCAGAAAACTTTATTAAAGAAATGATGAGCGTAAATTTTACAGAAAGGCGAAAATAAATGGTAAGAAAAACACTTGAAAAAATGGGGTTTAAGCCTATTTCAGAAGGGCTTTTAATGCCCGTTTCTCTGTGGAAGTCCTGGTATGAGGGAAAGGTGGATTCCTTCCATGAATACCGTCAGTTCAACGGAAAACGTGTACTTAAAAGGTCAAGAAAATCGCTTTGTATGGCAAAGAAAGTCTGCGAAGACTGGGCAGACCTTATCTTTAATGAAAAGGTAGATATTGTATCAGACAAAGAACATATTCAAAAGATAATTGACAAAACATTTTTTGAAAATAACTTTAGAGTTTCCGCCAACAGACTTATAGAGCTTGCCTTTGCCTTGGGTACGGCGGCATTTGTGGAGCATAAAACACCTGACGGTGTGGTTATCGACTATGTTAAGGCAGATATGATTTATCCATTGAGCTTTCAAAACGGTAAAATCACAGAATGTGCTTTTGCAAGCCGAATGAACATAAGAGGCGAAATGCATACATACCTTAACATCCATATTTTAGAAGACGGAAAATATGTAGTTTTGAATAAACTCATAAATGAGAAAACCGGACGGGAAGCACCTCTTCCTGAGGGAATTATGCCTGCCTTTTACACGAAAAGCAATATTCCGCTGTTTCAGGTCATAACTCCAAACATTGCTAACAACATATGCCCCGACAGCCCTATGGGGATTTCGGTTTTTGCAAATGCGATTGATATTTTAGAGGGCATAGACCTTGTGTTTGACAGCTATCAGAATGAGTATAGACTTGGTAAAAAGAGAATTGTTGTTCCTCTTTCAATGGCAAAAATTGAAATGGAGCAGCAGGGAGATATTCTTCCCGTATTTGATGATAACGACACAGAGTTTTATGCGTTTTCAGGTGCGGATCCTGAAGATTTTTCCATAAAGGAAATCAATATGGACATCCGGGCTGATGCACATGAAACAGGGCTTCAGCGTAACATTGATTTGCTTGCTGACAGTTGTGGTTTTGGCTCGCGAAAGTATAACTATCAGGCGGGAAACGTAAAAACAGCAACGCAGATTGTTTCAGAGCAGTCTGATATGTTCAGAAACCTAAAAAAACACGAGCTTGTTTTAGAACGCGCTGTTCGCGAACTTGTCCGTGCCATTTTGTATCTTTCAGGTGAAAATCCTGACGAGGAGATAATTGTAAATTTTGACGATTCAATTATTGAGGATTCGGAAACAGTATCCGAAAGAGCTTTAGCAGAAAAGCAGGCAGGCGTTATTGATGCGGCAGAGTATTTAAGCCGCGTTTACAAGATGCCGAGAAAGATGGCAGAAGAAAAAGTTATAAAAATGAGTTTGGAACAGAATAACGAATAGTTATTTTAATTTCGGGACGCATACCGTTAACTTGCGTAGAAAGGAACATAAATGAAAAGAGAATTTTTAACAGGGGATCTCGGTTTATCAAAAGAGGTAACCGACAAAATTATGGCACAGTATGGAGAGTCCGTAAACAGACTTAAAGCAGAAAATCAAAGCTTCATTGAAAAGATTGAGGCTTTAGAAAATGAAAAAAATGACATTGCGGCGTTAAGGGAAACAGTTACATCTTTGACCGCCGAAAAGGAAAAACTTTCAGGTGATATTGAAAAAATCACAAAAGAACTTTCCGACTCGCGACTCTCAGGTGCAATTTCCTCTGCACTATCAGCGGCAGGAGCACGCAGTGTAAAAGCTGCTGAGGCGTTAATAGACAGAGGTGCATTAGCTTTGGACGATGACGGAATTCATGGGTTATCCGAGCAGGTGGAAAAAATTAAGAATAAATGCGGATACCTTTTTTATGAAGGAAGTTCATCGTCAGGAATGAGACACGCGCCAACGTCGCAAACCGATGACGGCTTTACGCATTATGCAAGAGCCGGAGCTAAATTAAATTAAAAAGAAAGAGGTAAAATATTATGTCAAATAATATTTCATTAGCAGAAAAATTTCTTCCGGTAATTGATGATATTTACAAAAATCAGTCAGTTACCAACGTATTAGACAACGACACACAGGTAAACTTTGTCGGTGCAAATAAAGTGCAGATTTTAAAAACATCAACAACAGGTTTAGGTGACTATTCAAGAACAGACGGATATCCCAAAGGTGATGTTACAGCAGTATGGGAATCTATGACACTTTCAGTTGAAAGAGGTAAAGAGCTTTCAATCGACCGTATGGACGACGAAGAATCTTTAGGTCTTGCATTCGGTGCGGTAACAGGTAGCTTTATGCGCGAATGGGTTGTTCCCGAAATTGACGCATACAGATTTTCTACATACGCACAGAACGAAGGTATTTTAAAGGCAGAAGAAACCTTAACAGCCGAAAATATCTTAAAGGCTATCGACACAGCTAAAAAAGAAATGGATGCAAACGAAATTCCTGAAGAGGGTAGAATTTTATTCGTTAACTCAGACCTTCAGCTTCTTTTAAACCAGTCAATCTCACGTTGCTACGGAAGCGACGCTGCTGTAAACACAATTATGGGAAGCTACAACGGCATGAAGGTTGTTTACGTTCCTACATCACGTTTTGTTACAAAAATTGATATGGCTGACGGTATTACAGGAAGCGGATTTTCTAAGGCAGAAGACGCTAAAAACATCAACTTTATGCTTGTTTATCCCGGTTCTGTTCTTCAGGTTCAGAAGTTTGCAATGCCCAAAATCTTTACTCCTGATGAAAATCAGGACAAGGATATGTGGAAATTCCAGTTCAGACTCTATCACGACGCATTTGTTTACGATAACAAAGCAAAGGGTATTTACTTAAGCACAGCAGAGTAAACAAAAAACAAAGGTTTGATATAAGATGAATTTTATTGACTATGATTATTATAAAGACACCTATTTAGGCTCTTTGGAGGAGTCTGATTTTAACCGCGTTTTAGTAAAAGCCGAGGCATTTTTGAAGCAGGCGACTCACGGAAGAGTTAAAGATTCTGACACTTGTGTTTGCTTCGCTCTTTGTGAGCTATGTGATGTTTTTGCAGATATGCAGGAGGAGAAAAATATCTCATCCGAAAGCTGTGACGGATACAGCATAAGCTACAAAGATGATAATTTTGAAGCGTGGGAGGTTTTAAAAGCCTATCTCGGCTCGTCAGGCTACCTTTACGGAGGTAATGTATGAAGAACTTAAAAACAGTTTACGTATACCGTTATGATGAAACGAAAAACGCGTGGACTATGCGTAAAATAGATAAGGTTTTCATAACAGGAACGCCTGATGCCTATGTTTTGAGCGATACACAGAACAAAAAGGCAAATGTTACATTAAGGATTTTTTTAGAAAATGTTGATATTTTTCCTGAAGATGTAATTTGCTTTAGGGAGTGCATCAGCGAAAAACCTGAAAAACCCTATGTCGTTTGTGTTTCAAAAACGGAAAACACAAACGGCTCAAAAGGTGTCCGTCACACAAAAATACTGTGCAGTTAGGAGGTATTTTGTGACGCAGGAAATTTTAAATTTTTTAGAACAATGTCCGTATCTTGAAAAATACAGATTTAACATTGATTATCTCGGAAAAGATGATTATTCGGTAAGCATTTCTGGGAGAGGCAAAAACGAATGCATCAAAAAGTATACAGACGGTGACAGCTTACAAAAAGTTACATATACAGTAAGGTTTCGTCTGCCTTTTGGTGCAGACAGAAGTGTTAATGCCCTAAACAGTATGCTTATGGAAAAAATTTCAGATTGGTTTCATAAAAATAACACAGTCAGCAATTTTCCTGAGTTTGATGATAAAAAAATTGTGGTATCTATGACGTTTGAGGTTTTAAAAAAGCCCGAAACGATTACATCTGATAGCTCGGTTATAAATGCAGATATTGGCATTGTTTATTACAAAGTAAGATAATATGGAGGAAAATTTATGTTAGGAAAACTTGTAAACAGGCACGAAAAAATTGCCTTTTACGGTGTGAAAAATTCTGACGGAACAGTTGTATACCACAGAATGTGCGGGTTTACTAAAATGGACACATCAAAAAATCCTGTAGAGTATTCCCGTCGTTACATTGACGAAAGTTTCGAACAGACAGATGTTGTGGCATTCAGTCCGTCAATTGCCTTTTCATTTGACCGTTACAACGGAAACCCCGTTCACGACGACATCGTTTCAATATCGGATAATGAGCTTTTAGGAACAGATGCAGTTCGTTCCATTGTTGTCGCAGACCTTTCCACACTTAAAGACGGAAACTGTGATGCGATTATGCGTAATTTTTCTGTTATTGTTGACTCTGAAGGTGATTCAACTGACGCGTTTACGTTAAGCGGAAGCTTCAACACAAAAGGTGAAAAAGTTTTCGGAAAAGCTGTTATTTCACCTGATGGTCAGACTTTAGAGTTTACCGAAAATGAAACAGTTTAATATTTTAGTGGACAATTTACCTGAAACTGTTACTATTTTTAGCCGTGAGTATCCTGTTCACACGTCATTCAGAAACTGGATACGCATATCAGAAATCGTAAGCGACAAGGCTTTGAGCGAAGAAAAGAAAATGGCGAAAACGCTTTCTCTTTGTTATAAAGACGAGCTTCCGCCGAATCTTATATCGGCGCTTTTAGGGATGATGACATTTTTAAATCGGGGTGCGGATTTTTGCGCACCCCATAGTGAAAAAGAAACACCATTATTTTCTTTTTTGCAGGATGCAGACATTATCTATTCAGCTTTTTACTCAAAATACGGGATAGACCTATCAAAAGAGGAAATGCACTGGTTTAAATTTTGTTCTTTGTTTTCGTCTTTAACCTCTGACAATGCATTCAGTGCAGTTGTAAATATAAGAAGTATGGATGAAAGCAAGATTAAAGATGCGTCGCAAAGACGAAAAATCAGCGCGCTGAAAAGAAAATTTTCAGTAAAAGATTCAGGTAAAACACGTGAGGTAAACGTGGCGGAATGTCTGTCAAATATCTTTTAACAAGGAGGCAAAATGGCAGATAAAAAAGATTTATCAAAAATTTTAGATGTAGATTACGGCGAACTGAAAAAAGAAGCTGAAGAGCTTGGAAAAGAAATATCTGAAGCCTTATCGGGAGGATATAAAAATTCCCTTTACCAGTCAGACATATCGGTAAGGCGTGCGTTTGACACAAGGTATGAGGCGATTAAGTATCAGCTTGAGTTTGGTGTTATAAGCGAGGAAGAATACTACGAAAAGCTTGCATCTATCCGTGATGCCTATTTTTCGAAAAATTCTCAGGAATGGTATAAATATACGGCTGAAATATATGAATACAGGCTAGGGGCTTTAAAGGATTATGAAAATGCGGTAAATGCGCATTTCGAGGATATCAAGGACGGTTTTTCAAAAACGGCTCAGGATGCAGGTAAAATACTTGGGCAGATTGAAAAAGCAAGAGAAAAATATGAATCAAAGCTTTATAATTTTGCAGGTGAAAAATCGGGATTTGAAACACGTACTATTAAAGTTCACAATTACTATCCTACGGGAGACTCCTTGGTTTGGGATGAGCATACGCTTTCAAATCTTGAAGAAGATGTTGAGCGTTTAAGGGATTTTAACGAAAGCTTAGAGATGCTTAAAAAACGAGGAAATGAACTTAGTCCTGAAGTTTTCGATGAATTTTTCCGAGGTATGAGAGATTTATCTATTGAGGATGCAGGTATTTTATCAAAGCTTTTACTTAAAGCAAATGGCGAAACTTTTGTAAAGTATTTAAATGACTTTAAAGAAAAAAATATGTTGTCTGAACAAATAGCAGATTCCCTATACAAGGATGATTTTTCTCAGGCTGCTCTTGATATAAAGTCAGAGCTTGAAAGAAATTTTTCGGAAATTCCAGAAGAGTTTTTTGATATCGGAAGCACTACGGCTGTAAATTTCAAGGAAGGATTTTTAACAGAAATTAAAAGCCTTTTCAGTGATATTACAGAGACTCTTGAGGAACAGGGCATGATTCTTTCAAATGATTCGACAGGATCAGAAATCAATAAAAGCTTTTCGGCAACATACAATTTTTACGGAAACGGTGAAACAGTTTCTCAGCAGTTAATATCTGCCGGAAACCACGCAGTGTTACAAAAACTGCGTGGCGGAATCTAAAATTTACTGCACGCCTTATGTGCCCTGTAAGGCGTGCATTTTTTAAAATCAGGGCAGAAAGGATTTTTTTATGCAGTTAATTTATGAAAATGAATTAGGACGCATAATTTTGGGGGGAGGAAAAAATGACAGTATTAATATAACTGAAATACAAGGTCTTTCTTTTCCTGAAACTTATGCGAATACTGTAAAATATTCCGGCGTTCCGGGGCAAACTGTGGTTTCTGTTTCTATACTTCCCAGAACAATAACTGTGTCGGGGGATATAAAGGATAAAACGGGAATTTTAGCTCAGAAAATTGCCACGGTTTTATCAAAGGAAGGAACGCTTTATGTGGTATCGGAAAGAAGAAAAAGAAAAATAGATGCGCGTTGTACAAGCTTTATACCTGAAAAGAAAAAAAGGATTTTTATACCGTTTAGTGCTCAGTTTGTTTGCGACAGTCCGTATTTTGAAGATTCAAATGAAACTCGTGAAAGCGTATTTAAGAAAGTTAATCTTACAAAAAGTGAGTTTGTTCTTCCGTATATGTTTTCAAAACGAAATACAGAAGCAAGAGTTATCAATCGCGGAACGTATGTAAATGAGCCTGTGTTTGAAATTACTGTTTCTGATTATGCATCCTGTCCCAACGGGATTGTAATAGACAATCATACCACAGAAAAAAGCATAAAGCTTTTGTGTGATGTTTTAAAAGATGAATGCATAACGGTGGATATAAGAAAGAGAAAAGTATGGAGTAATCTTCGCGGAAATCTTTTAAGTAAGCTTTCGGACGAAAGTATTCTTTCAGATATGGGACTTGCAGTAGGTATAAACAATATTTCGGTACTGGCAGAAGATGAACCCGGATTTTTGCACGTTGTTTGCAAATACACCAACAGCTATGTTGAGGCGCTCATATAGGAGGATTTATGGTATACGGAGATTTGAAATTTTACGATAAAGACTTTTCCATTTTAAGCATTTATCCCGACAGTATTTCTGTAAACTGGCAGGTGAAGTTTAAAGAGTATGGAACGGCAGAAATCCATCTTCCTAAAAGTGCTGATACTGTAAAGCTTTTAACGGAGAATAAATATCTTTTTATTACTCAAGGTGATTTGCAGGGGATTGTCACGGGATATAAGCTTGATGACGAATGTGTTATTTTTGCAAAAACTCCTGAGTGGTTACTCACAAAATTTGTTGTCGCAGATTTTAATGCAAGAAATCTTGTAAATGATGTTTTGAAAACTTCTGTTTCAGCCTCAGATTTAGCGTGCCTTGCGGTGAAAAGTGCAATTCCAAAAGGTGTAAATCTTTATACGGAAACAGATAAAAACGATACAAGCAACCAAATAGAATTTTTTTGTGACGGGGCTAAAAGCTTGTATTTTTTAATACGCGAAATATTAAAAAATGAAAAATTGGGTTTTTCTTTTAGATTCAATGTTCTGGACAAAAGTTTTAGGTTTAAGGTTTTGTCAGCTAAAGAAAACGAAGATGTAAGAATTTGCAGTGAGTTTAAAACCATATACGATGAATCCTTTATTTGCGATTTGCAAAATGAGGCAGAGAGTGTGGTGTTTTATCAGGAGGTTACTGATTGCGGTAAGTACGATGCATATTCAGATGATCCCAGGCTTTATATTTCACCTGATAACTATGGGAAATTCTATACTGTAACCTCCGCAAGCTTTCGTGTTGGCTTGGATTTATATGAGGGCGACATTATTCTGTGTAAAGACAAGAGCGGAAAGTTTACAAAGGTTACGGAGGCTAAGCCTTTCCCCGTTGTAATTGGCGGTCAGGATAATGGTATTTTTTCCTGGTCCGTGGCTTTAGATAATGCAGACGAGCAGGAGGCTCAGGAAAAACTTAAAACCTTAAAATGCGATGAAAGTTTTTCTTTTAAGACAAAGAATCTTGTCTACAACAAGGACTTTTTTCTCGGAGATATTTTAAAGACAAGCTATGTATCAGAGGGTTTTTCTGTAACAGACAAAAAAATAGTTACGGGCGTTCATCTTTGGGAGGAGTCAGAAGGCGTTGGGAGTCTTCCGACTATGGAGAAAATAACAGAAGAGGAGGAGTAAAATGTCATACAAATTTAGTTTTGCAGATAACGGAGTATATGGAGCAGACGATATAAACAAAATCACAAAAAGGCTTGTAACCTCAGGTGTTGAGGATAGCTTTGAAAACGGAGTTCCCTATAATTTGTCTGCATTAAATGAAGCGGGAACACTTCTTTATACAAACGGGGTTGTTCCTGAAACAGTTTCGACATTAAAGGTAGTGACAGGAAGTGGAGAAAATACCATCTTAATTAATCCAGGTACAGCATTTTTTAATGACGGCTCAATTATTGAAATTGAGGTGGGAGGCCACGAACTTTCATTTACAGCGGGTGTAAAAAATTATGTGTATTTAAAAAATGACCTTATATCAAAAAACGCATCATATCCTGAATGTTCTGTGTATGCTCCGTCAGGAGATTTCGTTCTTCTGGCTGAGATAGAAGAGGATGGAACGATAAAGGATAAGCGAACATACGCAATGGGTAAATTACCAGGTTATCAGAGCAATCAGGGGTATCCATTTAAAATAAAGGATACGCTTACATTAAAAAAGCAATCCAACGGATTGTACGGTGCTACAGTTTCCTACAATATAGGTAATAACGCGTATAATTATATTTTTACATCGCGAAAAGGGACAGATTTTTACGATAACGGAACAACATATCACATTCATACTCTTACAGGAGTTTACGATATAGTAAACAGCAAATATTTATCGTTTTTTAATACAAGTTACCTCACACCTATTGTAACAAAAAGTTTTTTTGTTTTATATACACAAGACACTGGTTATGCAAAAGCAACAATATCTATAGATGAAGGCGTTTTAACCTTGAATGTTGAAAGTCAGGGAAATATATCAGTTGTACCAATAGATATTTATCTGTTTTAAGGGGGGATTTTATGATTACATATAAGCTTAAAATAAATTATCAGGACACTAAGGTTTTACAAAGTAACATAGAACTTGTATCGGGTGATGTGGGTGCCTGTAGACTGGAGTGTGAATTTTTTGACAACGGAAAAAGAACAGATATTTCAAACTATATTATAACCCTTAAGGCAAGACGTGCAGACGGAGTGATTCTCTCTGAGGGAGGAAAAATTGAAAATAATAAAGGTATTATCAAATTAGGCAATAGTATTTACTCTGTTCCCGGGGAATTGTATCTTGAAATTGCTCTTTTAGACAGTGCGAAAAACTATATTACTACAAAAATAATAATCGTGAATGTAATAGAAGGTTTAGGCGAAACCAGCGAGACCTCGGGAAATACATCCTCTGCCTATGTAACATTATTAAATCAGGTAAAAAGCAGAATTGATGAAGTGAGTGCTTTGCTTTCTGAAACTCAGAAGGTTAAGGAGGATCTTGAGGCATATGATCTTAGCTCTTTTTGCGAAAAAACAAAGAAGTGTTACTTTGCAAATGGTGATGAAATCGCGGTTTTGGATAATACTGAGTATGTTGCAGGTGGGGGAATAGACACGCTAACCATTATATATCCAGAAACTGACTTTTTGTGCTCTTTATATTTTACGCTTGCAAGTGCAGGCGATATAACAATCACACTTCCTGAAAGTAAATATATTGGTGAAACTCCGACCTTTTCAAACGGAGAAACCTGGGAGTTAAGTATAAAGAACGGCATTGTTGTTGGAGGTAAAGTAGCATGACTTTAGTAGAACGTAGACGATCTTTAACGAGTTGTCAAGGTGAAAAAGTTTATTTTGATATGAATAAATGTTATGCGAAAACGGGTTGGACAGTAGAAAACGGCGTGGCGTATACGAACTACTGCTATCATTGTGATGATTTTGGAAAATATGGCTCACTATCTTTCGTCTTAGATGCAGGTACTTATAACTTGAGTTTTTTGATAATGCTCGTCGGCTCGCAAGGGTTACAATATAGAGTCCATGTACATAATGACACAACTAATAGTAGTACGTTTGTGCGCGCTCCTCTAACTTTGGGAAGTAAAAATCAATATTATTATAATGCTTATACTTTCACTATTACAAAAGAAAGTAGCTGCAGATTGGCGATAATATCAGAGCCAGCAAACGTAACCTATTTAAAAAACATTCGCATAGAAAAGGTGGGGTAATATGTTTTATAAATTTATTAACGAAAATACAATCGAAACGGCACCTAAACCGCTAAAGATTGACGGTAAAGACATTTTTACCAATAGCGAGGAAATTTATAACGGGCAGGGGTATTTTAAACTTATACAGGAAGAATATCCGCAGGACGATAAGTTTTATATATCAACTTATGAATTAAGGGACAATGTTATTTTTCAAAGTTGGGTTTTAGCCGAGGAGGATAATGCTTGTTAAACGAGATTATAATTGCCTTAATGTCCCTTGTAGGAACTTGCGTAGGCTCTTTAGGCGGCATTCTTGCCGCCAACAAGCTTACCAATTACCGTATAGAACAGCTTGAGAAAAAGGTTGAAAAGCACAACCAGGTTATAGACCGTGTTTACAGGCTTGAGCAGCGTGACGCAGTAGTTGAAGAAGAAATCAAGGTTGCTAATCACAGAATAGAAGATTTGGAGGAGTTTCACAAATGATGTTTTTAAAAAATCTTGCAGCGCTTATAAAAGTAAAAACCATAGTTACATTTATAGTGTGCTTAGTGTTTGCAGTTATGGCACTTACAGGCAAAATTGATGCAGACAAGGTTATGCAGGTTGTTTTGGTTGTAATTGCATTTTATTTCGGAACACAAAATGAAAGAAACACAAAAGGAGAATAGGTTTTGGAAATAGAAAAAAAGCAGATTTCATATAACCGTTCACGAAGGGCAGACAGTATGAAATACATAGTAATTCACGATACGGGCAACAAGTCAAAAGGCGCAAATGCAGATGCTCATTTTAAATACTTTAATGGCGCAAACCGAAATGCCTCTGCTGACTTTTTTGTAGACAGTACAAAGATTTTGCAGGTTAACGACTATAACAAATATCAGACGTGGCACGTAGGCGACGGAAAAGGTAAATATGGGATTACGAATTCCAACTCAATAGGTATAGAGATTTGTGTTAACGCAGACGGAAATTATGAAGAGGCTTTTGTAAAGACCGTTGAGCTTACAAAATATCTGATGAAAGAACTTAATATTTCTGCTGAGCAAGTTGTAAGGCACTATGACGCAAGCAGGAAAAACTGTCCTGCTTCAATGGATGAGAAAAAATGGGAAGAATTTAAGAGTTTACTTACGGAGGACAAAAAAGTGGAATGCAAATTCACAGACATTTCGGGACATTTTGCAGAAAAAGATATAAAAGAGCTTTTCAAAATGGGTATAGTAAATGGCAAAAATGAAACACAGTTTAAACCTGATGAGGCGGTTACACGTGGAGAAATCGCAGTAATTGCAAGAAATGTAATAAGATACATTTTGGGAAAATAAATAAAAAAGAGCTGTAGTAAAATGTTTTTTTTACTACAGCTCCTTTGGGCTGGACGAAAAATAGTGCAGATTGGACAAACTAAACCCGTAGGGGTTCCCCGAAGGCGTACGTGGGTACGCCAAGAGGTGAAGTTTGGTCAAAACACAAGGCATAAAATAGAAGAAACGCGTCAAACGACGAGTTTCTTCCTTAGGTTTTGCATCATTTTAACTTTTTCAATATAACCAAGTGGCTTTGTTATGCGTTTTCTTCGCCTTGTGTGGTGTGCGCATTTTGCTACAGCCCCTTTCATTTTTTTAGTCTATGGATGCATATAAAGCATTTCTCATTTCTGACTGGATTCTTACATCCCAACCAAAAGCGTGCTGAAAATATGTTAAAGAAAGATTGTTTTCGGTATCCACCATAGAAAATGCACCTGCAGCACCATCCCATCCGAATTCACCTATGGGGCTGAGCGAGCCGCTTTTTGCTTTATCAATATGGGTACGAACCCCAAGACCGTAACCATAGCCCTCTCTGAGTTGCCAAAAATCTTCAAGCTGTCTGCCTTTTAAGTGGTTTGTTCCCATAAGCTTAACAGTTCTTTCAGAAAGTATTCTGTTTCCGTTTTTGCAAACACCGCCGCAGGCAAGAGCATCTAAGAAAATAGCGTAATCATAAGCAGAGGAGGTAAGACCTGCGCCACCGCTTTCGTATTCATCGGAAAGATTATATGCACAAGCTAATGGTGCTTTCGTTATTTTTTTATTCTTGTCATAGGCATATAACGAGGCCATTTTAGAAAGTCTTTCTTTGTCTTTTGGCAGATGAAAAAATGTGTCTTTCATACCAAGAGGCTCAAAAAGGTTTTCCTTCATATAATCGCCGAGCTTTTTTCCTGACCATATTTCAATTAAAGCGCCTAAAACATCGTGGCAAAGGCTGTACCTGAAGCGTGTTCCGGGCTCAAAGCCTAAAACTGTTTTTGAAAATGAGGAAACTAATTCACGGGTTGATTTTTTCCCTAAGGAAATGGACTCAACTATACCGTCAGCTTTTAAATTATAGTCAAGACCTGCGCTCATCGTGAACAAATCTTTTATTGTGATGGGATTTTTAGCATATCCGTCACCTGATGCGATAATGCTTTCGCCCATTGAGCTTCCGCTTGTGATTTTTGCTGCGTTTTCGTTGCTCATTTCGTTTTCGGATACCCTCATTTTTTCAAACTCAGGCATATATTTTGAAAGCGGGTCGCTAAGCAAGAACTTTCCCTTTTCATAAAGCTGGAGTGCACAGGTGCAGGTCAGCATTTTTGTCATTGAGAAAATGAGGTACAGTTCATTACCGTCCATTTTCTTTTTGTTCTCAATATCGCTCATGCCTGTAAAATATCTGAAAATCATTTCGTGGTTTTTATAAACTATACAGTCAACTCCGGGAGTGTTTCTCTCGTTGACTAAAACATCCATAAAATCTTTTAGCTTTGAAAAATCCATTTTTCTGGCTCCTTTGTAATTTCTTTCTCTTTTCTTATATTACCTCTAAATGTATGATTGTGTCAATCCTAATTAACAAGAATTATAATTTAGTTCTTTACTATAAATGGTTTTTCTGCTATAATAAGTACAACTAAATAACGTAAATGGAGAGTAATCACTATGAGAAAATACGAAGACCTCAAGTTTATAAGCGAAAACCGTGAGTCTCAACGTTCTTACTACATCCCTGAAAACAGTATGACTCTTTTGAACGGGGAGTGGAACTTTAAATTTTTTGAATGTGATTTTGAAGAAGAATATAAAGAAAAAGAATGGGAGAAAATTCCTGTGCCGTCTTGTTGGGAGCTTTTTGGTTACGAAAATCCTAACTACGCAAACGTAGCGTATCCCCACCCTGTTGATGCGCCAAATGTTCCTGCGAAAAACCCAATGGGCGTTTATGAACGTACATTTTTTGCCTCGGACACAGAAAAAGAAACATACATAGTTTTTGAAGGCGTTTCGAGTTGTCTTGAACTTTTTATAAACGGTGAATATGTGGGATATTCTCAAGGATCACATCTTCAGGCAGAATTTAGAATTTCCGATTTTGTAAAAAGAGGCGAAAACACAGTTTGTGCAAAGGTGCGCAAATGGTGTTCGGGTAGCTATCTTGAAGATCAGGACTTTTTCAGATTTCACGGTATTTTCCGTGATGTTTACGTTCTTTCAAGACCGAAGGGCCACATAAAAGATATAAAAATCGTAACAGACAACGACAAAATTAAAATAGATTTTGAAGGCACAGCAAAAATCGAACTTTTTGATGCAATTAAAAATAAAATTTCAGAGCTTGACGCTGAAAATAACGCTGAATTTACGGTTTTAAACCCAATTTCGTGGAACGCTGAAAAGCCATATCTTTATGAGCTTGTATTTACATATAAAGACGAGGTTATCTGTCAGAAAATTGGCTTTGTCGAGTATAAAATCAGTGAAAAGTGCGAATTTTTGGTTAATGGCGTTCCCGTTAAGCTAAAGGGCGTAAACCATCACGATACAGATGCTGTAAAGGGGTGGACAATGAGCGATGAAGACATTAAAAGAGATTTGCTTTTAATGAAAAAGTTAAACATAAACACAGTAAGAACCTCTCATTATCCGCCTACACCGAAATTTTTGGATATGTGCGATGAATTGGGTTTTTATGTTATGCTTGAAACCGATTTAGAGGAGCATGGTTTCTGTAATCGTGAGGCAGGCGGTTGCGGATACGACTGTATAGATAACCCTGTGTGGCCCTGCAACAACCCTGAGTGGAAAGAGGCGTTTGTTGAAAGAATGATAAGAGCCTATAACAGAGATAAAAACCACGTATCAATTTTCTCATGGTCAACAGGCAACGAAAGCGGACACGGAGAAAACCACTATGAAATGATTAAATGGTTAAGAAAAGAAGACGGGAAAAGACTTATCCACTGCGAAGATGCATCCCATATGGCAGATATGGCAGCGGACAATGACGATAAAGCCCTTGAATTTATGAAAAGACCTGATATGCATTCGAGAATGTATGCATCTATTGAGGGCGTAAAGGAAAAACTTGAATCTCCTGATTTTAAAATGCCTTATTTCCTTTGTGAGTATTCTCATGCAATGGGTAATGGCCCAGGCGATGTGTGCGATTACTGGGAGGAACTCTATGATTACCCAAGCTTTATTGGCGGATGTATCTGGGAATGGGCAGACCACACGGTGATTGTTGACGGTGTGCCGAAATACGGCGGAGATTTTAAGGGGGAGATGACTCAGGACGGAAACTTCTGCTGTGACGGTATGGTATTTCATAACCGTGACCTAAAGGCCGGAAGCTTAGAGGTAAAAGCAGCATATCAGGGTATGGAATGTAGCCTTATAGGTGATGTGTTAACCGTTGAAAACCGTTATGATTTTACAAACCTTTCTGAGTATAAATTCAAGTATGAAATAAAGGTTGACGGTGAAGTTACAGAAGTAAAAATTGATGTTTTAGATGTTTTACCTCACAAAAAGACAAGCTTTAAAATCAGCCTTCCCGAAAAGTGCAGTCTTGGGGCATTTGTAAACTGTTATTTATACGATAAAGACGATTACTGCGTTGCACAAAAACAGCTTGAAGTAAATGCTGAAAAAGAAAAGGAAGTGTATAAAACAGAGCCTTCAAAGGTTGAAGAAAATAATAACTTTGTGATATTTTCAGGTGAAAGCTTCAGGTATACATTTTCTAAGAATTTAGGAACTTTTGTAAGTCTTGTAAAAGACGGAAAAGAGCAGATTACAGAGCCGGTTAAGCTTTCTTCGTGGAGAGCACCCACAGATAATGACAGAAACATTAAACTGCAGTGGGGCTGGTATAATATCTGGGGTGGCGAAAATTTAAACCGCCAGTTCGAGATGGTTTACGATTGTAACCTTAAAGAAAACACCGTAGTGGTTTGCGGTGCCTTGGCAGGCGTTTCAAGAACACCTTTCTTTAAATATGAACTCAGCTATACTGTAAATGCAGATGGCGAAATCAAAGCAGAGCTTAACGGAAAAGTAAAGGAAAACTGCATATGGCTTCCAAGACTTGGCTTTGAATTTAAAGTACCCTATGAAAATGATAAATTCAGCTATTTTGGCATGGGACCAAACGAGAGTTACTGCGATATGCACCATGCGTCAATGATTGACTGGTATGAAAGCGACGCAGATAAAGAGTATGTTCCCTATATAATGCCTCAGGAGCACGGAAACCATACAAAAACCAAGGTACTTAAAATTAACGGAGGCTTAACCTTTACAGCAGAAACAGAATTTGACATAAATGTTTCTCACTACACAAAGGAAATGCTTGATGAAGCAAAACACTGGGATGAACTTTCAAAAGATGCGACAACTGTAAGGATAGACTATAAAAACTCGGGTATAGGCTCAGCTTCCTGCGGACCTGAACTTTTAGAAAAATACAGATTGTCAGAAAAAGATATTCATTTTGTATTTTATATAAGATAAAGGAGAGATTTTATGCCTTACATTGCAATTAAAGCCTATCCTAAGGATAAAGAAATAAAAGAAAAAGTGGTTGATGAAATCAACGAAATATTTATAAAATACTGGGGATGCCCCAAAGAAGCAATTTCAATTTCTCTGGAAGAGTTTCAGCCCGAAAGCTGGGAAGAAAAGGTTGTAAAGCCCGAAATTGAGCCGAATAAAGACAAAATGATGGTGCTTTCAGGAGAAAAGAAATACTAAAATTAAACGGTCACTTTAAATTAGTGACCGTTTTTTGCACAAGCTATTTAGAATTTTTCCTAAATAGCTATTGACAATGTTTTTGTTGCGTGTTATAATCTATTTAGAAAGTTATCTAAATGGGGGGGTTAAAAATGGGGATGAACGAAACACTCAAAGCAATTTCTGACCCTGCAAGGCGTGACATTTTAGAAATGCTTAAAAGCGGGAAAAAGTCTGCAGGAGAAATAGCGGAAAGGTTTAATTTAACAGGTGCAACGGTTTCATATCATCTTTCAAAGCTTAAAAGTGCGGACTTAATAGCAGAGGAAAAGTATAAAAATTTTATTTATTATGAGCTTAATGCATCAGTTTTTGAAGAAGTGCTTATGTGGATATATAATTTAGGGGGCGAAAAAAAATGAAATTTATAAAATGGAAAATATGGGTAATAACTTGTGTAGTAACGCTTTTGCCCATACTTTTGGGGCTTGTGCTTTGGAATGAACTTCCCGATACAATGGCGATTCATTTTGACATAAATAACACACCTGATAATTTCGCAAGCAAAGGCTTTGTAGTGTTCGGACTTCCATTGTTAATGGCGTTTTTGCAGACAATTTGCTGTGTTATTAACGATATTAACGCAAAAAGGTTTGGCGAAAGAAAGAAATTTTCAACGGCAACAAAATGGATTGTGCCGATTATGAGTATTGTTCTGCAGAGTGTAACATTAGCTTATGGATTGGGTGTACAGGTTGACATAAGAAAATTTGCCATGGTTATAGTAGGATGTGTATTTCTGCTGGTAGGTAACTATTTGCCGAAATTTGACCATATCAAAAATTATGATTTGGAAACAGAAAAGGCAAGAAAAGTAAACCGATTTATCGGTTTTGAAACGGTTATTATGGGCATTTTGGGATTAGTAACTATATTTTTACCGCCTGTATTTTCAGCTTTGTGGATTGTGCTTTTAATACCTTATGCGATTGCAGCAGTAGTTTATGGAATTAAAGTGGGGAAGGGAAAATAAGGAGAGCTTATGAAAACGGAAAAAAACATTTTAATTGCTTTTATTTTAAATTTATTCTTTTCAGTATTTGAATTTTTCGGTGGTGTTTTTACAGGAAGTGTAGCTATTGTGTCTGACGCTGTGCACGATTTGGGAGATGCGCTTAGTATAGGAGTTTCGTATTTTCTTGAAAAAAAGAGTAAAAAAGAACCTGACGAAAAATATACGTATGGCTACGCAAGATTTTCTGTTATAGGAAGCGTTATCACAACGCTGATTTTACTTTTTGGCTCTTTAGCGGTTATATATAACGCCGTTTGCAGAATTATCACGCCCGTAGAAATCAACTATAGCGGTATGATGATATTTGCAGTAGTTGGCGTGATTATAAACTTGGGTGCGGCATTTGTAACAAAAGACGGAGCATCTTTAAATCAAAAAGCTGTAAATCTTCATATGCTTGAAGATGTTTTAGGCTGGATTGTTGTTTTGGTGGGTGCAGTTATTATGAAATTTACAGATTTTTCAGTTATCGACCCCATAATGTCCATTGGAGTTTCGGTATTTATACTGATAAATGCGCTGAAAAATTTAAGAGAGGTTTTAGAGCTTTTTTTAGAAAAAACACCCTGCGGTATATCTGTTGAAGAAATAAAAGAACACATAACTGAAATTGAAGGGGTTATAGATGTTCACCACATTCACCTGTGGAGTATTGACAGAGTAAATAACTACGCAACAATGCATATTGTAACAAATGGTGACCCTTGTAAAATTAAAGAAAAAGTAAGAGAAGAGCTTAAAGAACACGGCATATGCCATACAACCTTAGAGCTTGAAAAAGAAGGGGAGCATTGTAATGATGAGCATTGTCACGTAATGATAAACGAGTTTTCAGGTCACCAACACCATCACCATCATCACTAAAGGAGCAGTAGCAAAATGATTTCATTTTGCTACTGCTCATTTTGGGTGGACGAAAAATAACGCAGATTGGACAAACTGAACCCGTAGGCGTATATAAATACGTCGAGTGGTGAAGTTTGTTCAAAGCACAAGGCATTTTATAATAGAAATTCGTAAAACGACGAGTTTTTTATCAAGTTTCACTTTCCTGTGCCTTAGCAATTTCAATTAAAAGGCATTGTTATGCTTTTCTTTTGCTTTGTGTGTGGTGCGCATTTTTCTACACCCAACTTTATCTTCCGCGGTATTCGCTTTCTATAATTTCTGCCATTTCCTCTGGGGTTTCAACGCATCCGCCATCAAGCCACATTTTTATAATGGCATTAAGCCCATTTCTGAAAAACTCTATGTGGTACTTAATATGTTTTCCTTTAAAATCTTTTTCAGCTCTATCTGTATCAAATATAAAGTTCTGATGCCTTTGATCGTAACCTAATTTAAAGTATATTTTATAAAAAAACTGATTTTTATAAATATGCGTAAACATCTTTAGTGCGGTGTTATTCTTTTCGTCGGTGAACATCGCATCAAAATCGTTTTCAAGTTTTTTGCTAAGCTTGTCGGCTAAATCATATATGTCAAGAAAATTTGCATAAAAAGTGCTACGGTTAAGTCCGGTTTCCTTGCATATATCCGTAACTGTTATTTCATTTATTTCCTTTGATAGAAGCATATTTATAAATGCTTTTTCGATTTTTTCAATGGATTCTCTTTTTCGTTTGTTATTCTTTACGTTCATATTCTAACCTCTTTTATTAAACCAACACTTGTCGGTAAAATGATGATTGAATTTTAGTTTTTAAAATATTATACTATAATTGAATTAACAAAACAAGTGTTGGTTTAATAATTTTTTGGAGGTATAGTTTTATGAAAAAGAGTAGTTTCGTAGCAATGATGCTTGGAACAGTATCGGGAGTTTTATTCTCGCTTGGAATGTGTATGGCACTTTTGCCTGAGTGTAATGCATTTAAACCCGGCATTGTTTTTGGCGCGGTGGGTATTATTCTGGGTATAATCACAATTATCGTATGGAGAAAAATGGAACATAAAGCTCCCATAAAATTAAATGGAAGAATGTTTCTTCTATGTGCGTTTGGAATTTTAGGTGCACTTACTTTAGGTGTTGGAATGTGTTTCTGTATGGTGTGGGAGAACATTGTTTTAGGTACAATTATCGGTCTTGTGGGAATACTTTTGCTTCTTTTGTTAATTCCCATAACAAAAGGTATTAAGTAAAATGGCAAAATCAAAAATAGTTAAAGAAATAGGAAAAATTTCAGATGGCGTAACAGAAGGCTTAAAAAAAATTGAAGATGCCGTTGTAGACGGCTACAAGAAAATAGAAAAAGGTGTAGTAGACGGTTATACAAAAATAGAAGATAAATTTGTAGACCAGTACCTTACACGCGACGGAGAAACAGTAGAAGAAGCCAAGGAAAGACTTAAAAAGAATTTATAAATTTAATTTACTTGAATTGTTTGCATGTTTATGGTATTCTGTGTTTAAACGGAGAGTGATAAAATGAAAAAATGCAGAATTACTGTAATGAAAAAGGTTTGTCATAGTGACTTAATTGAAAAATATGAAAACCCTATTGAACATGCCTGTGATATGGAAGTCGGCAGGGTGTTTATTGCAAACGGTTGGGAAAAACCTGAAGGAATGTGCGACAGTGCGTGGGAAAGTATGTCGTCTTTTGTTATGGCGCTTTCTCATGGTGGTGAAAACTTTTACGACGGATGGATGAAAAACAAAAAGTCTGCCATGATTTCCTGCAATGACGGGTTCAGACCTGTAAGCTTTTATATTGAGGCGTTAGAGGAAGATGCCAGATAAAACAGAATATAACCGCCTCCGAATGAATATAATTAAACTGAAATTTCATTTCGGAGGGGTATATGAAAAGAACACTTTCTTTCTGGCAGACAGCGGGTTTTATTTTTACAGGAGTGTTGGGAGTTTTACTGCATTTTCTGTACGACTGGACAGGAGAGAATGTAATTGTGGGAACGTTTTCTGCTGTTAACGAATCAATATTTGAGCATATGAAGCTTTTGTTTTTCCCTATGTTTTTATTTGCTATTATAGAAAACCGATTTATCGGAAAGGAATATGAAAATTTCTGGTGCACAAAGCTTGCGGGTATAGTTTTAGGAGTTGTTCTCATTCCTGTCTTATACTATACAATCAGCGGAGTGTTTGGAACAATTCCCGATTGGGTGAATATCGCTATATTTTTTGTGTCTGTCGCTGTAAGCTATATCGCAGAAACAAAGCTTTTGAAAAAAGATAACATAAGTTGCGAGTCTTCTAAAACGGCGTTTTTGCTTTTGATTTTAATTGCTTTAGTATTTATTGCGCTTACCTTTGCACCGCCGCAAATACCTCTGTTTGAAGACCCGATTACAAAAACATACGGAATACAATAAAAAAGACTGAGATTTCAGTCTTTTTTTGTTGTAAATCATAAAAAATTGTGATAAAATTATTATATAACCTCTAAAAAAAGCGGAGGCGGCTTTGTGAAAAAACTTATACGAAAACTTATATCCTTAATAATTCTGGCTTTGATGTGTGTCTGTGCCTTTTTTGCAGTAACGGGATACGCTATGTATAAAGATGCAACAAGCAAATTAAGTGTTGCTGAAAAAGTTAAGGAAATAAGACGCGGAGAAAACTATGTAACAATAGATAAGATACCCGAAATTTATGTTGATGCCCTGATTTCTGTGGAAGACAGGAAATTTTATGACCACTCGGGCGTGGATTTTTTCTCGCTTGCCCGTGCGGTGATAAAAAATATATCAGATAAAGATTTTTCGCAAGGCGGAAGCACAATCACACAACAGCTTGCAAAAAATATGTTCTTTACTAACGAAAAAAGCCTTACAAGAAAGGCGGCAGAGCTTTTTGTGGTTTATGAACTTGAGGATAAGTATTCAAAAGATGTGATTTTAGAGCTTTATATAAACACAGTTTATTATGGTGACGGGTATTACTGTATAAAAGATGCATCCCAAGGATATTATGGCTGTGAACCTGAAAATTTAACGGACTATGAGGCTACATATCTTGCAGGTGTTCCAAACGCACCATCAGTTTTTGCCCCGTCTAAAAATTCTGAGGCAGGGAATAAAAGACACGAAGTGGTACTTTCAGCAATGGTGGATTGCGACGTTATAACAGAAGATTATAAAAATGAGATACTAAGTGAGTAGGAAAGGGGATAAAAATGAAAAAAATAATTTCTTTGCTGGTTTTGATTACTACGATTTTTTCGCTCAGTATAACCGCTTATGCTGAAAAAAAACCCGAGGCATTTATGGGATTTTCAGTAACTGAGGACTGGCTTGTATTTTCAAAGGATATGACCGATGAAAGCCTGCTCGACTCACTCTATATAACCCAAAAAGAAGTGAACAAAATTTTAGACGATGCTGATTGCGAGTATTTTTTAAGTAACACTAAAAAGAATCAGCGTGTTTATTTGAAAATTGAGAATAACGAATTGTCAAATGAATTATATAATATATCTGAAACAGAGGATGGCTTTTTAAAAGATAACACAGGCAGAATTTTAAGTGACGGATTTTCTGTTGACGGCTTTGAATACTCAAAGGATGACATTACTTTTTCACAGAATTCGCAAATGAAGCTGATGACAATTAAAGGCAAAATGTCATCTGGCGAACAAATGCTTATCGGCGTAACTTTTGTTAACGGAAGCGGAATAGCGTTTATGATGCATACAGATACTATAACAGAGGAAACGTTAGAAGATTTTAATGAGATTGCAAGCTCTGTTTCTTTTACTGTAATAAGAGAAAAGGGCGGAGAAGATGAGGGAACAGGAACAACGCAAACTGCACTGAAATACATTGCAGGCGGACTTGGTGCGTTAGTTATAGCGGCGGTTTTGATATACCTTGCCGACAGAAAGAAAAAAACGGAGAAAGTAAATGAAGAAAGAGAAACTCTTGGTGAACAAGCTGGAGAAGACACACCGCTTGAGTAAAGAAGAGTGGGTTTGTTTAATAGAAAACGGCGAAAAAATTAAAGAATATATATTTGAAAAAGCAAGAAAAATTGCAGACAATATTTACGGTAAAAAGGTTTTTATTCGTGGACTTATTGAGTTTACAAACTACTGCAGAAATGATTGTTACTACTGCGGAATAAGACGCTCAAATGAAAAGGTAAACCGCTACAGATTAACAGAAGACGAGATTTTCGAGTGTTGTAAAGAAGGATACGATTTAGGATTTCGCACCTTTGTTCTTCAGGGCGGAGAGGATATGTATTTTACAGATGAAATGATGGTAAAAATCATTTCAGGTATTAAAGAAAAATATCCCGATTGCGCCCTTACTCTTTCAGTTGGTGAAAGAGAACGAAAAACATATGAGAAATATTTTGCCGCAGGGGCAGACAGATTTTTGCTAAGACACGAAACGGCAAACGAGTGTCACTATGCTAAACTGCATCCTGATAATCTGACCTTAAAAAACAGAATGAATTGTCTTGATAATTTAAAGGATATAGGCTTTCAAACAGGCTGCGGAATGATGATAGGTTCGCCCTATCAGACAAGTGAAAATCTGGCAGAGGATATGATGTTTTTAAGTGAGTTCAAACCTCATATGGTAGGTATGGGACCTTTCGTTTCCCATAAGGATACACCCTTTGCCGATTTTGAAAACGGTAGCAGCGACAAAACAATTTTAATGCTTGGCTTAACAAGAATAATGCTCCCTGAGGTTTTGCTCCCTGCAACAACCGCATTAGGAACAGTTGATGGTTCTGGTAGGGAAAAAGCGGTTTTGGCAGGTGCAAATGTTGTTATGCCTAACCTTTCGCCTCTTTCTGTGAGAAAAAAATATATGCTTTATGATAATAAAATCTCAACGGGAGACGAGGCGGCAGAGTCTTTAAACAGCTTAAAGGCAAGAATGAAAAAAATAGGTTATGAAATAAGCCACGAGCGAGGAGACTATAAGGACTTTAAAAGAAAATAGTTTTGTTATTGAAAAAAATGGAAATTTAATATATAATAGTTAGATAGGTAAAAACATTTGTAAAGGATGTAGTATATGCCCCTTGAACTTATATATATAACAAATAATCCCGAGGTTGCGAAGATTGCACAGAATAATGGTGTAGACAGAGTTATGGTCGACCTTGAAACTCTCGGGAAAGAAGAGCGTCAGAAAAATATGAATACGGTAAAGTCACATCATAGTATAGAAGACGTGGCGGCGCTTTCAAAGATACTTAATGATACAGAACTTCTTGTGAGAATAAACCCGTGGAACGAAAATTCTGCCAGGGAGATTGAAGATGTCATAAATGCCGGAGCAAAAAGAATTATGCTTCCAATGTGGAAATGCAGTGATGATACAGATTTGTTTCTAAAAGCAGTCAACGGCAGAACTCACACAATGCTATTGCTTGAAACGAAAGAAGGGGCAGAGTGTATAGACAGTGTTTTAGAAAATCCCTTAATAGATGAGGTATACATAGGATTAAACGACCTTCATTTAAGCTATGGAATGGATTTTATGTTCGAACCGCTGGCAAACGGAATGGTAGAAAAATTGTGCTCGAAGATTAAAGTAAAAGGAAAGCAGTACGGTTTTGGAGGGGTATCTAAAATCGGAGAAGGTACACTTCCTGCCGAGAAAATAGTTGCTGAACACTACCGACTCGGTTCAACAAGAGTAATACTGTCCCGAAGCTTTTGCAATGCAGAAGAAATAAAGGATATAAAAGCTATTGGCGAAATATTTGAAAAGAATGTTAAGGCTTTGCGAGAATATGAAAAAACACTTTCTAAAAAAACAGCCTTTGAATACGAAAAAAACCGCGTAGAAGTGGAAAAATGTGTTTCAGAGATTGTCAGAAAAATTAAGGAGAAAAAATCACAATGACAAATATACAAATGACTGAACTAACCCAAAAAATCGGTGACGCATTTTATATTCTTGAAAGCCGTCAGTTCAGACAGAATTACAATGAACTAAAAAACGAATTTACAAAGATTTATCCCAATTTCAATATTGCATATTCATATAAAACAAACTACACACCGAAGCTTTGCAAAATAGTAAACGAGCTTGGCGGATTTGCTGAGGTTGTTTCGGATATGGAAATGGAAATCGCTTTAAGGGTAGGCGTTGAGCCTAAAAATATTATCTGGAACGGACCATTTAAGAATGCAAAAAAGGTTGAAGAGCTTTTGGTTATGGGTGGCACAGTCAATATTGACTCCGCCTATGAAATTGATTTAATAAAAGAAATTGCAGAAAAATACCCCGACAAAAAACTCAATATTGGTATTCGTTGCAATTTTGATGTAAACGACGGTGTTTTGTCAAGATTTGGATTTGATATAGAGTCTGATGATTTTAAAAATGCACTTAGTCTTTTCAAAGAGCATAAAAACCTTTATCTTATCGGACTTCAATGCCATTTTGCAACACGAAGACTTGATACATGGAAACCCCGTGCTGAAGGTATGCTTGCACTTATTGAGAGGCTGGGAATTGTTCCTGAGCATATTGATTTGGGCGGTGGGTTGTTTGGAAAAATGGCAGATTCATTAAAGGCGCAGTTTGATTCTGAAATTCCTACATATAAACAGTATGCTGAGGCAGTAGCGCCTGTATTTTCAGAGCATTTCAAAAATATAGAAAAGAAACCTATGCTTTTAATTGAGCCGGGAAGTGCGTTGGTCGGCGACTGTATGCGTTTTGCAGCTAAAGTGGTTAATATAAAAAATGTCCGCGGAAAATCCATCGCGACACTTTTGGGAAGTATTTATAACATAAACCCCACGCTCAATAAAAAAAATCCGCCTATTGAGGTTGTTTCAATGGGTAATAAGCAGAAAGAATATGAAGATCTTGACTTTGGCGGTTTTACATGCATAGAGTCAGATTACCTTTACCGTAATTATAGCGGAAAACTCGCTGAGGGAGATATGGTGGTGTTTGGTAATGTTGGCTCATATTCTGTAGTGCTTAAGCCTCCCTTTATTTTGCCTAATTTCCCCATGATTGATATTTCAGATGGAAAGCTCGAAATTATAAAAAGAGGCGAAACATTCGAAGATTTATTCCATACGTTTGCGTTTTAAGGAGATAGTATGTGGTATCAGATAAACAAATTTTTAAAGAGAGCTATTGATATATTCGGAAGTCTTTTAACTTTGATTGTGCTTTCGCCTGTATGGCTCCTTGTGACAATAGCAATAAAGTGTGACAGCGAGGGTCCTGTCTTGTTTGCTCAGGACAGGCGCACAAAAGGCGGGCGTATTTTTAAAATGTATAAATTTCGCTCTATGGTGGTTAACGCAGAAAATATGGGCGCAGGACTTTTTAATTTTGAAAACGACCCGAGAGTGACAAAAGTGGGCCGCTTTTTACGAAATACAAGTCTTGACGAGATTCCGCAGGTTTTAAACGTTTTAAAGGGAGATATATCTTTGGTCGGACCAAGACCTTGTGTTACCTATGAACTTGGAGATTTTGAAACATTAAATCAAAGATATAAAAAGCGTTTTGAGGTTCGCGGCGGAATAACGGGATATGCTCAGGTAAAGGGAAGAAACGAAAACTCCTGGGAGGAAAAGGTTACATACGATAATGAATACATTGAGCTTTTTAAAAAACAAGGCGTGTGGCTTGATGTTAAGATAGTTTTTGAAACCGCTTTAAAAGTATTCAAAAAGCAGGATATATACGAAGAAAAAGCTGATGACGGCTTAAGTGATGCAGAGGCTGCAAGGCTTGCAGAGGAAGAAATTATCAGAATAGCACACATTCCGGACAGCTTTAGCGGTAACATACAAATGTAATGAATTGAGGGAAAATGATGAAAACAGATGTTGCAAACAGATTTATCTGGTATAAAGGTGAAATTTTAAATGTAAACGATGCTAAAATCAACATCTTAGCACCAACAGCGCAATTTGGTCTTAACGTTTTTGAAGGAATTCCGGCCTATTGGAATGAAGAAGAAAAACAACTCTACGCTTTCCGTTTAGATGACCATTACAATCGTCTTTTGAGAAGTGCAAGACTTATCCAGATAAACTGCCCATATACAAAAGATGACTTTAAAAAAGCTTTTATAGATGTTATAAAGGCAAATGAATACGATGAAAACCTTTCTGTTCGTCAAACTCTTTTCGTTGATGGTTTTGGATCATGGGGCTCAGAGGATACGGTAGATATGTTTGTTGCTCCGATTCCAAAAGGAAAAACAAGTGCAGAATATAATAAAAAAGGACTTAATTGCTGTGTAACATCGTGGCGAAGAATATCCGACACTACGCTTTCGCCGAGAATTAAGTGCGGCGCAAACTACATAAACAGTCGTGTGGGACAAAGAGAGGCTCTTCGAAATGGTTATGATACCTGTATTTTCTTAAATGAAGCAGGAAAGGTGTCAGAAGGTCCGGGCTCATGTTTCTTCCTTGTGATAAACGGAAAACTTGTAACGCCGCGTCTTACTGACAGCGTGCTTGAAAGTATTACAAGAGATACAGTTATAAAGCTTGCCAAAAAGGCAGGTATTTCAGTTGAAGAAAGAACCGTAGACAGAACAGAACTTTATACATGTGACGAAGCATTTTTATGCGGTTCTGCAATGGAAATAACACCTGTTCTTTCTGTTGATAAATACGTTGTTGGAAACGGTGAAAAAGGTGAAATTACAACGAAACTTCACAAAATGTATTTAGATGCAGCGCAAGGCAAGCTTGATGATTTTAAAGATTGGTTAACACCGATTTATTAAGGAGCGTAAAATGAAATTTTCGGTATTGATGTCGGTATACGGAAAAGATGATGCAAAGTTCTTTAAAACGGCGCTTGAGAGCGTAACAGTTAAGCAAACGATGAAACCAAATCAGGTGGTGGTTGTAGAGGACGGACCTGTTCCTGATGAAATTGATGAGATTATTTCGTTTTATGCAGATATTCTTCCTGAAATAGAGTTTACGGTAGTCAGAAAAGAGAAGAATGAAGGACTTGCAGCAGCACTGAATGATGGACTTAAAGAATGCAAATACGAATGGGTTGCAAGGATGGACTCCGACGACATAGCGGCAGAAGACAGGTTTTTAAAACAGACAGAGTATGTTACGGAAAATCCGTCAGTAGATGTTTTTGGCGGTGCAATTGCAGAGTTTAAAAGTGAGATAGGTGATATCAATTCCGAAAGGCAAGTAGGGATTTCGCAAAAAGAAATTCTCGATATGGCAAAGAGTCGCACGCCGATGAATCACGTTACTGTCTTTTACCGAAAAAGTGCAGTGTTGGATGTGGGCGGCTACACCGAAAATTTTGGAAAGCTTGAGGACTATAAGCTTTGGGTTGATATGCTTTCCTGCGGGAAAACCTTTGCGAACACGCGCGATATAATGGTTTATGTTCGTATAGGCAACGGTTTTGTCGAAAGAAGAAGCAATAAGCGTGAAATCTATGATTGGGACATGCTTCAGTCTTATCTTTTGAAAAATGAGTTTATAGGGAAAATGCAGGCGATAAAAAATAAGCTATATATAAGAGTTTTTATTTATATGCCTGGATGGGTGAAAAAAATTATTTATAAAATTTTGTTGAGGAAGTAGTATTATGAAAAAGTACAAAATAGGTTACACTACAGGCGTCTTTGATTTGTTTCATGTGGGGCACTTGAATATTTTAAAGAGAGCTAAGGAACAGTGCGATTACCTTATAGTTGGTGTCAGCACGGATGAGGTTGTGCAAGGGTACAAAAACAAATTACCAATAATCCCCTATGAACAGCGTAAAGATATCGTTGAAGCAATAAAGTACGTAGATGAAGTTGTTGCACAAGCATCTATGGATAAGCTAAAAGCCTGGAAAACGCTTAAATTTGATGCCGTATTCCATGGCGACGACTGGAAAAACTCAAGCATGTATGATAAGTATATTGAAGAGTTCTCAAAAGTCGGAGTAGATGTAGTATTTTTGCCCCATACGGAAGGCGTTTCATCTACTGAAATTTCAAAAAAGCTTACCAAGAGGTGAGACATATTGATAAAAGACATAGGAAATAGATGTTGCGCTTGTCGTGCTTGTGAGCAGGTATGTATGTTTGATGCCATTAAGTTTGATAAAGATCAATATGGTTACGAGTATCCTGTTGTTGACTTTGAAAAATGTGTTGAGTGCGGAAAGTGTGGTTCTGTGTGTCCAATTCTAAATCACAGCAAAGGTGTGGATAAACCTTTGGTTTCGTGCGCGGCAACCGCAGTTGATGATACAGATAAGTATAACGGTTCCAGCGGCGGTTTGTTTGGTACATTTGCAAAACGCGTTATAGATAACGGCGGAATTGTATTTGGCGCTGCATTTGATTCCGAAATGGAATTGAAGACCTCCAAAGCGGAAACTGAACATGAGTTGATACCACTTTATAAATCAAAATATTTGATATGTAATACTTATGGGGCATTTGAAAAAATAAGGGAGTATCTTTATAATGGAAGAGAGGTGTTGTATTGTTCAACGCCTTGTCAAGTTTCAGCACTAAATTTGTTTCTTGGGAAAAAATATGAAAATTTGATTACTGTGGAGTTTGTTTGCCATGGTGTCGGCAATCAACATATGTTTAACGAATCTTTAAAAAGTTACGGAAAAGAAAAAAACAGCACTGTCACAAACTTTTCATTTAGACATAAAAAAAAGGACGGAGCATCGTCGCACTGTTACAAGATAAATTTAGAAAATGGAAAAGTTATTTCGGGACTTTATTTTGATTTTCCTTATTATAATGCATATTGTAAGGAATTGGCATATCGTGACAGTTGTTATATTTGTCCATACGCGAGCAGAAATAGAAATTCCGACATAACCATAGGCGATTTTCATAATATTGAGAAATATTACCCCGAAATCGACCGTCTAAAAGGGATTTCTATGTTGCTGTGCAATACTGATAAGGGATTAAAACTATTAGAAAAAGTAAAGGGAAATTTGAAAATATGGGAAATGTCCACTGAAATTCTGTATGAAAATAACCGCTTCGCAAATACAGAAACAAGTACACCAGAGGAAGCTAAACTGTTCAGAGAAGCCTTTAAAAGATACGGATATGACAGAAAAACAAAAAAAATACTGAATACAAAGTTGGATATTTTGAAAAAAGTATATTATCATATGCCGAATTTTATAAAAAAATCAGTTAAAGCTTTAAGGAGATAGTTATGGAATATATGCGTGAAGAACTTGATGATAGTTATGGTATAGTGTCGCTTCAAGATAAAATATTGTCTATTGCCGTATATATTGATAGCTTTTGTAGAGAACATAATATTGATTATTGTCTTATGGGAGGGTCAGCTCTCGGTGCAAAAAGACACAAAGGTTTTATACCATGGGATGATGACCTTGATATTTTTATGACGGCAGATAACTATGAAAAATTTAGGAAAGCATTTAAAAAATATGGAGATGTTGAAACATATTATCTACAAGAGTACGGTTTGACAAAAGAAGGATTGGTCACTGTTCCTAAGCTTAGAATGAACGGAACAACATATATCGAGGAACTGACAAAAGATTTAAAAATCCATCAGGGTATTTATGTTGACATATTCATACTGCATAATTGTCCCAATTTGAAGATAAAGCAGTTGTGGCAATGCTTTTGGGCAAAGTGTGTTGTGGTCAAAGGAATGTCCATGAGAGGATATAACAGACAGACAGGCCTGAGAAAATTCTTGCTTGCAGTTTCAAAAATGTTACCTAAAAAGATGATGGTTGATTTTGCATTAAAGCAGGTATATAAATTCAGAAATGAAGCATCTGAGTATTATTGTAATTTTTTAGGTAAGGCTATATATAAAAAAGGGCTGTATAAAAAAGAATGGTTCATTGAAACCGAATACACAGATTTTGAAACTGTCAAATTAAAAGTCCCAAAAGGGCTGCATGACTTTTTGTCAGAAAGGTTTGGAGATTATATGAAGATTCCATCGGCAGAAAGAATTAAATGGGAACAACACGCGTGGAAATGGGACACGGAAAATGATTTTTCCAAATATTCTAACATTAACAGAAACTTTTCGGACGAACATAAACTAATATGAAGCGGGAGTAATCGGTTTATATGAGAATTTTAGTCATAAGCCACAATGTTTTCAGCGACACTGAAAGTATGGGAAAAACCCTGTCAGGATACTTTACCGGCTGGGACAAAGAGAAGATAGCTCAGTTTTATATACATTCCGAAGTTCCCACATCAGACAAGGTATGTAAAAACTATTTTCGCATTACTGATATTGAGGCTTTAAAGTCGATTTTTACAAGAAAATGCGGAAAAGCTTTCGGCGAGAATGATGTTGAACCTGAAAGGCTTTCACCAAGAACAGATAGCGGAAACGTTGCGACGATTTATCAAAAGGGAAGAAAACGTACGCCTTTAATTTATATTGTAAGAAACACAATCTGGCGGTTAAGTGCATGGAATAATAAAGCTTTAAAAAAATGGATTGATGAGTTCAATCCCGATGCAGTGTTTTTTGCATCAGGAGATTATTCCTTCCTTTACAGAATTGCTCTTAAAATTGCAAAAAAACGAAATATCCCTTTAGTTATTTCCTGTATGGACGACTATTACATAAACAACAAGAATAAAGATAAATTCTTAGGAAAATTTACTCATAACCTGTTTTTAAGACAGGTGAAAAAGACAATGGAATATTCAAAAATGGCTCTTTGCATTTGTGATAAAATGAGCAGAGATTACGAAAAACTTTTTAACATAAAATGTAAAACCCTTCATACTCCGTCGTCTATTGATAAACCAATGCAGGAAGAAAAGAAGAACAAAATTTCATATATAGGAAATTTAGGGTACAGCCGTCATCTTCAGCTTGTTGAATTAGGAAAAGTGATTAAAGAGCTTAATGTTCCTGACGGACCGAAATATATCGATGTATATTCTTCTGAACCGAGAGAGGAAATAACAAAATTTCTTACGGAAGAAAATGGAATACGTTTTAACGGACAGATTTCCTATGAAGAAGTAAAAAAGGTTATTGGCGAAAGTATGGCGGTTATACATACAGAGTCCTTTGACGAAAAAATAGCGAACAGCGTAAGATACTCTGTATCTACGAAAATAGCGGATTCTTTAGCAAGCGGAACCTGCCTTTTTGCATTCGGACCTTCTGATGTGGCATCATTTGAATATTTAAAGGGAAATGATGCGGCGGTGGTTGTAACGGATAAAAATGATTTAAAAGATAGTCTGTATAAGCTTATTACAGATAAAGGATACAGAGAGAGTATTGAGAAAAATGCTTTGGAACTGGCACAAAAAAATCATAGCTTAAAAGAAAATACAGAGCTTGTAAAAAATGTGATAGAATATGTAACAAAGAACCCACTTGCTTAAGCAAGTGGGTTTAAATTTTAGTAGTTTGCTTTAACTGCCCTATCCATATTTCTTTTTGCATCACGCTCAGCAATAGCCTCACGCTTGTCGTAGGATTTTTTGCCGCGGGCAAGCCCAAGCTCGATTTTAACACGACTGCCTGAAAGATAAACAGAAAGAGGAATTAAAGAATACCCCTTTTCTTTGGTTTTTCCAATCAGTCGCATAATCTCTTTTTTGTGAAGAAGGAGTCTTCGTTCGCGAAGCGGGTCACGGTTAAAAATATTTCCCTTTTCGTAGGGGCTTATATGCATACCGATTAAAATAGCCTCACCTGTTTTCAAGGAAACATAACTGTCCTTTAAATTGACAGCGCCTAAACGGATAGACTTAACCTCTGTTCCAAAAAGCTCAATTCCTGCCTCGAACTTTTCGTCGATAAAATAATCGTGATATGCTTTTTTATTATTGCTTATAATTTTTTTTGTTTTTTGTTCCATAGGATACTCCAGTTTTCAAAAATATACCGCCCAGATGGGCGGTATAATATTTTAGTCTACTTCAATTAAACCGTAATCGCCTTTCTTTCTGCGGTAAACAACATTTGTGTCACCTGTTTCAGCATTGGTGAAAATAAAGAATGTGTGACCAATCAGCTCCATCTGCAGAACTGCTTCTTCGGGAGACATTGGCTTGCTTTCGATTTTTTTGGTTCTCACGATTTTAATGTCGTCACCGTCATCTTCTTCTAAAGAAACCGATATATTATCAAATGCAAGATTTTCAACATATTCTTTTTTCATTTTCTTTTCAAGCTTTGTTTTATTTTTGCGGAGCTGGCGTTCTAAAATATCAACAGCGTTGTCAATAGAAGAATACATATCTGTTGTTGCCTCTTCAACTCTCAGCATTAAACTGCCTGAATGAATTGTTGCTTCAATAACCTGTTCTTCACGTTGAACGCTTAATGTAACGAAAGCCTCTGCCTCTTTAAAGAAGTACTTATCAAGCTTTGCGAAACGGTCTTCAACTCGTGTTTTCAGTCCCTCTGTTAAAGCGATTTGCTTTCCTGTGATTGTGATTTTCATTACGATCCACTCCTTTAATTGATTTATCTGCCGAAAGGCAGGTGCGATATTCGCACTATAAAAACTAATTTTTTAACAAATTTTAACAAAAAAACAATCGGTTTTTTGAGTTTCTTTATCTATATTATACCACAAATGTTATAAATTTCAACCTATTTTTTATAATTTAACAAATATTTAATTTTTAAAAAACATATAATTTAACAGTTTGGTTTAAGGAGGGGTAAACTTTGAAAAAAATTATACTATTGCTTTTGCTTTCTTTTTTTGTTAATTTGTATGTACCAAAAACTTACGCACTGTCAGTTTCAGCAGAATATGCATGCGTTATTGATGCTCAGACAGGGCGTGTAATATACGAAAAGAATGCTCACACAAATCACTCTATGGCAAGCACTACAAAAATTATGACAGCTTTGGTGGCGCTTGAAAACGGAAATTTAAACGATATCGTAACGGTGGGAAAAAATGCGGCAGGAACAGAAGGAACGAGCCTTTACTTAAAAGTAGGGGATAAACTTACACTTTCTGAGCTTTTGTATGGACTTATGCTTCGTTCGGGAAATGATGCGGCAATCGCCATTGCAGAGCATATTGCAGGGGATGTGAAAACTTTTGCAGAGCTTATGACATCGCGGGCGCAGACTGTCGGAGCAAAGAACACGTCATTTAAAAATCCCAACGGCTTAGATGAAGAAGGACATTTTACAACTGCTTATGATTTGGCAATTATCACCCGTGAGGCACTAAAAAATGAGAACTTTTCCGAGATTGTAAAAACAAAATCCAAATCAATTCAAAACGGTGCGCAGACGGTTGTTAACCATAATAAATTATTAAATAGCTATGACGGGTGTATCGGAGTTAAAACAGGGTATACAAAAAAAACAGGCAGATGCTTAGTTTCTGCGGCAGAGAGAGAAGGCAAGCGTGTTATTGCGGTGACGCTAAATGCACCAAACGATTGGGCAGACCACAGAAATATGCTTGACTATGCCTTTTCAAATACCCTCATTTTTCCGCTGATAGCTAAAGGAATGACAGTAAATACAGTTACGGTAAAAAACGGTGAGTCAGAAAGTTTAGAGCTTTGTGCAGACAGAAATTTTTTTCTTTCGGAAAGTCCTGATACAAAATTTAAAAATGCTAAAATAAGCTTAAAAATTCCTGAGTATGTGACAGCACCAATAAGACAGGGAGAAATCATAGGTTCTCTTGAGGTTTACTATAAAGATGAGCTTTTAGATACTATTAATCTTATAGCATCAGCAAATATAAATTATACTGAACCAAAACCTCACAAGGAGTTTTTTGAAATCTTTAAAAAATTGTTGGTTTCGGGTTGCCAATAATACAAATTTGTTGTATAATAATCTAAATGACAGTTTTACGGAGGATAAAAATGGCAAAACCCGAACGCTTGCAAAAATATATTGCCCGATGCGGTGTATCATCAAGAAGAGCGGCAGAGGAATTGATACTTTCGGGAAGAGTTAAGGTTAATAAAGAAGTTGTAACCGAGCTTGGAACAAAGGTAGATATAGATAACGACAAGGTTTTCTTGGATGGAAATCTGCTTTTGCCTGAAAAAAAGCTCTACTATGTTATGCTTAATAAACCCAAAGGATATTTTGCAACTGCAAGCGATGAAAAGGGAAGAAGAACTGTTACCGAGCTTGTGGCAGATGTTGACGCAAGGCTCTATCCTGTGGGAAGACTTGACTGCCAGAGTGAAGGGCTGTTGTTTTTAACAAACGACGGAGATTTTACATATAAGATGACACATCCAACACAACACGTCCCCAAAAAATATCAGGTGATAGTTTCGGGAACCCCCGAACTGTCCGATATTAAAAGACTTCGTGATGGTGTTGATATAGGCGGATATGTTACAGCCCCCGCCAAAGTTGAACTTGTAAAATGCGAGGAAAGAACTGCCCAGCTTAACATCACGATTAAAGAGGGGAAAAACCGACAGATAAGAAAAATGTGTGAGGCTGTGGGGCTTCCTGTTTTAAGACTCAGACGCGTAAATATCGGCGGTGTGGCTTTGGGAAATCTCCCTATTGGAAAATGGCGTCACTTAACGCCTCAGGAGCTTTCTGTGCTTTATGGAGGAAAAAATGCTAACGATACTAAAAGAAGATAAAAGTGTTGAAATTTGTGATTTTTTTGAAAAGAATCAAACATCTTGCCCGCCTGATGATGCAGTAATTTTTGTTGCGCGGGAAAAAGAAAAAATCTTAGCTGCGGGGACTTTGGTTTTAAAAAACTATAAGGTGTTTTTAGAAACTGCAGTTGTCGATAAAAACCTTGGAGAAGACAAAGTTTTATTAAACGGACTTTCAAAATCCCTTTTAAACTTTGCAGACCTTCGGGGAATAAAAACAGTTTACGGAGATAATCCAGAACTTATAGAGCTTTATAAAATGCTGAGGTTTTCAGAAAATGAAATCTATGAGCTTTCGTTAGAAGGCTATTTTACATGTGAACATTAAAAAAGGAGAATACATATGACACTTACAGAACTTAAAAACGAGTTTATAAAACTTTACGGCGATGGTGGAGATATCCGTTTTTTTGCATCTCCCGGACGTGTTAATCTGATCGGAGAACACATCGACTATAACGGAGGCTATGTTTTTCCTGCGGCATTAACTAACGGAACAGTTATTGCACTACGCGAGCGTAGCGACAAAACAATTCGCCTTAAGGCTACCGATTTAGATGATTTAGTTACATTGGATATTGATAATCTTGAAAACTACAAGGACTTAAAGTGGGGCGATTATCAGGCAGGCGTGGCATACGTTATGCAGAAAGACGGTTATGAAATTGTTGGCTGTGATATGCTTTTTGACGATACACTTCCTCACGGCGGCGGACTTTCAAGCTCTGCTGGAATCGAGGTTGCAACAGCTTTAGCTTTTGCTACACTTTCAAACGAGAAAAAAGGAATAGACGAAAAAGTTGATATGATAAAAATGGCAATTTACAGCCAGCAGGCAGAACGTGAATATGTTGGCGTTAGTTGCGGCATTATGGACCAGTTTGCATCTGCAATGGGTAAAAAAGACTGTGCTATTTTATTAAAATGCGATACTTTAGAATATAAACACGTGCCCCTTGATATGAGCGGTTATTCTATCGTTATTTCTAACACAAACAAAAAGAGAAGCTTAGCAGATTCAAAATACAATGAAAGATGTGGAGAGTGCGAAAAAGGCTTAAAAATGCTTAACGAAAAATTACCTGATGTTAAGTTCTTGTGCGAAATTACACCTGAAGTTTTTGATAAAAACAAAGACACAATCACCGATGAAATTGTTTTAAAGAGAGTCACACACGTTGTTAATGAAAATGCCAGAGTTTTAGAAAGCGTTGATGTTTTGGCAAAAGGTGACCTTTTAAAATTTGGTGAGCTTATGAACGCATCTCACGATTCACTTCGTGATTTATATGAAGTTACCGGAATTGAGCTTGATACATTGGTTGATCAAGCAAGAAAAGTAGACGGAACAATCGGCTCAAGAATGACAGGCGCAGGATTTGGCGGATGTACTGTATCTTTGGTTAAAGATGAATCGGTAGATGAATTCTGTGAAAAAGTAGGAAAAGCATATACTGAAAAAATCGGATATGCTCCATCTTTCTATAAATTCGGGATTGGCGATGGTGGCCAGGAATTAAAGTAGCAGTAAAAACGGGTTGTTGTGAAGTAAACTCCAAAGTTTAGACCAAATTTAATATTAATTTGCATGTGAATGAGTTCGGTATAGTACCGGACTCATTGCTTTTTAGGAAATAAAAGTTTACAAAAATAGTTGAATTTTTTCGGCAAAAGAGGTATAAAATAAGTAAAAGGAAGAATTTTGCAAACCAAAATTTACAAAAAAATCAAATTTAAGTTGCTTGTAATAAGAATACAAGTTTGATATTATTGTGGCATATAATAAATAACGGAAAGAAGGGGTTTTTAAAATATGACAATAGGTGAAAAAATAACACAGCTTCGTCAGATAGCAGATATTTCTCAGGAACAGCTTGCTGAAAAAATATCTGTGTCGCGTCAATCGGTTTCAAAATGGGAAATGGATCAGGCACTTCCGGGAATTGATAAGGTGCTTCAGCTTTGCGACGTTTTCGGAATATCAACAGATGAGCTTTTGCACGATTCTATGAACATAAGCGCGATAACTGCAGGAACAGGAGCAAAAAACAAGTATTTCGGAACAGACGGTTTCAGAGGAGAGGCAAACTTAAATCTAACGTCAGTTCAGGCATACAAGGTGGGAAGATTTTTAGGCTGGTATTACGGAACGGCACTATCGGGAAATATAGAGCCAGGTTACAGACCGAGAATAGTTATAGGAAAAGATACAAGGCGTTCAAGCTATATGCTCGAGTATTCCATAGTTGCAGGCATTACGGCATCAGGTGCAGATGCATATATGCTTCATGTTACAACAACACCCAGTGTTTCGTATGTTACACGTCAGGATGAATTTGATTGCGGTATTATGATAACGGCATCTCACAATCCCTTTTATGATAACGGAATTAAGGTTATAAACCGATTTGGTGAAAAGCTTGACGATAACACCACAGCGCTTATTGAGGCGTATTTAGACGGAAATATGAAGGTTTTGGGACTTGATAAAGAGGATATTCCCTTTGCAAGACGTGAGCATATAGGAAGAATTATAGACTATGTGTCAGGCAGAAATCGTTATGTGGGATATTTAATATCTTTGGCTTCAAACTCTTATAAAAATTTAAAAATCGGTCTTGACTGCGCAAACGGTGCATCCTGGATGATAGCAAAGTCTGTTTTTGGCGCACTTGGAGCACAGACCGTAGTAATAGGTGCTGAGCCTGACGGCTTGAATGTTAACTCAAACTGTGGTTCAACACATATTGAAAATTTATCAAGACTTGTAAAGGAAAAGCATTTAGACATTGGTTTTGCCTTCGACGGTGACTGCGATAGATGCTTAGCTGTTGACGGAAACGGAAAAGTTGTAGATGGCGATGCGATTTTATACATTTTAGGAAAACGCCTAAAAGCAAGAGGAATGCTCAATGGAGATACTGTTGTTGCAACTGTTATGTCAAACAGCGGATTTGTAAAAAGTCTTAAAGAGGCAGGAATGCGGTGCGAACAGACAACAGTGGGCGACAGATTTGTTTACGAATGCATGCAAAACAATGACTATTCTTTAGGCGGAGAGCAGTCGGGCCATATAATCCTTAAAAAGTATGCAACAACTGGTGACGGACTCCTTACGGCTATAATGGTTTGTGAAGAAATATGCGACTCAAAACAGAGCCTTTCTGAACTCGCATCTCCTGTGGTGCTCTATCCTCAGCACACAAAGAATGTAAAGGTTTCAGACAAAACCGCAGTTTTGAACAATAAAAAAGTTTTGGAAACTATGGATGAAATTGAAAAAGAAATATGCGGAAACGGAAGAGTTCTTTTAAGAAAAAGCGGAACGGAGCCGGTAATTCGTGTAATGGTTGAGAGTGAAAGTCAGGAAAAATGCATAGAATATGCAGACAGAGTTATTGATACTATTATAAGCGAGGGTTATGCCTGTGAATAAAAAAGTGAAAACAAAAGAGCTTTATAATTGTGAAAATGAATATCTTTACGACTTGTTTAAAAATTCTGTTTACCCGTGGGATATTCTTCCCGAAATAAAGAATCACATAAAAAACCTTTTAAATGAGGAAATTGAGGGCTTTAAAGTTTACAGCGAGGGTGTTTTGATAGGTGAAAACGTGAAGATTTATCCGAACGTCACTATTGAACCGCCTGCAATCATAGGCTCGGGAACGGAAATAAGACCCGGAGCGTTTATCCGCGGAAATGTTATTTGCGGAAGAAATTGCGTAATTGGAAATTCAAGCGAGCTTAAAAACTGTGTTCTTTTAGATAATGTTCAGGTTCCACACTACAATTACGTAGGAGATTCCGTTTTGGGAAACCATGCTCATATGGGAGCAGGTGCAGTTTGCTCAAACCTTAAAGCTGACGGGAGGAACGTTGTTGTACGCGGAGATGAAAACTATGACACGCATCTTAGAAAAGTCGGCGGATTTTTAGCAGATAACGCAGATGTAGGATGTGGATGTGTTTTAAATCCCGGTACGATTATTGGAAAAAATACTTCGGTCTATCCTCAGGTTTCACTAAGAGGTGTTTACCCTGAAAACTCTATTGTTAAAGATGCCGATAACGTAGTTACAAGAAAATAAAAAAGTAAGGAAGCGATGCTTCCTTACTTTTTTATTTAGAATAGTATCTGAAGTGCTGAACTAACATTTTTTGCGTAAAAAACTTCAAGTCCGTCAGGAACTGCAAGACCCGATTTGTTAGATGCAGGAATTATGCATTTTGAAAACCCGAGTTTTTTTATTTCGTTTAAACGTTTGTCAATCTGACTTACTGCTCGGAGTTCTCCGGTTAATCCGATTTCTCCGATTAGAGCAATATCTGAATCAATTTCTGAATTTTTAAAAGCCGATGCAATGGCACAAATTATTCCTAAGTCTGCTGCGGGTTCATCTATTCTCATTCCGCCAACGATATTAACGTAAACGTCTTGATTTGAAAGGTTCATACCAATTCGTTTTTCCAAAACTGCAATCAAGAGATTTACGCGGTTATAATCTGCACCCGTCGTCATTCTTCTCGGAGCAGGAAAGCTCGTTTGAGCAACCAATGACTGAACCTCAGCAAGAAGAGCTCTTGTTCCCTCAAGTGTACATATAACCGTCGAACCTGAGGTTTTTTCAGGGCGTCCGTCAAGCATCATAGAGGAGGGGTTTTTAACTTCACGAAGTCCCGTTCCTGTCATTTCAAAAACGCCTATTTCGTTAGTTGAGCCGAAACGGTTTTTAACAGCACGTAAAATTCTGTGGCTTTGATGGCGCTCGCCCTCAAAATAGAGAACGCAGTCAACCATATGTTCTAAAACCTTGGGACCTGCTAAAGCTCCCTCTTTTGTAACGTGCCCCACAACGAAAACAGAAATCCCTTTGTCTTTTGCAAGCTTCATTAAGGAAAGTGTAACGTCACGAACCTGACTTACCGTTCCGGGAGCAGATGCAATTTCGGGATTGTACATAGTCTGTATTGAGTCTATTATTAAAACATCGGGCGAGATTGTCTCAGAATGTTTTAAAACTGCATTTATGTCTGTTTCAGTTAAAACATAAAGGTCTTGAGTTATGCCGAGTCTGTCAGCACGCATCTTAAGCTGTTTTTCAGATTCCTCGCCTGAAACATAGAAGAAGCTTGTGTCTTTTTCCAAAGACTTTATAAGCTGAAGTAAGATTGTGGATTTACCAATGCCAGGCTCGCCACCGACTAAAACTAAAGAGCCTCGAACAATACCGCCACCTAAAACACGGTCAAGCTCACCGATGCCGCAAACAATCCTCGGGTCATTTTCTGTTGAAACAGCGGAAAGCTTTGTTGGTGCAGTGTATGACTGTATAACCTTTTTAGAGGTTTTTGCAGGAACTGCAACGCTTTCGGCAAAAGTGTTCCAGCCGTTACAGTCAGGGCATTTGCCAATCCATTTTGCAGATTCATATCCGCATTCAGAGCATATATATACTACTTTTGATTTCATTTGTATCACTCCGAAATTTATTATTCTTCGCTTGCACCTGGGTTTACAGGTGCTATTGAAGGCGTGGGAGCAGGTGTTTCTGTTGGTGCTGGTGTAGGAGCAGGGGAGGGAGATGCTGAAGGTGTAGGTGAGGGCTCGGGCTCTTCTTTTAAAGTTCCCACAAGTTCAACCCTGTCCTTTCCTTTGTAAACACTCTTACATAAAACATCACGGGATGTTACAACACCATTTTCGTAAATAACCTTATAGGTAGTGTATGAGCTTCCGCTTGTTCCTTCACTTTCTACCTTGATTGTTCCCTCAGGTATGGTATTATCTTCTTTTTTAACAACTTTGGGAGCAGATGTTCCTGTTTTTTCCGTTTCAAATTTAATTTCACGTTCAGGATTTTCGTCTGTTCCGTAAATTGAAACTGTATTTTTGCGGTTTTCGCAAGTAACCCTTATTTCTATGGGTTTTGATGTGTTGTTTTTAAATTTAAAGTCTATTGCACCGTAAGAAACTGTGGCATCTCTTCCCATAGGTGCATAGCTTACGGGGAGAGAATGGTTGCGTCTTTCGGTAATTTCAAGGTCTGCAAAAACTACAGCATTAAAAAGCGTTGATGAAACCTGACAAATTCCACCGCCGATACCGGGCTGAACTGTGTTTCCAACGTAAACATTTGCCATTTTAAAGCCACGTTCAACAGTTCTCGGTCCAACAACGTCATTGTATGAAAATTCCTCGCCGGGAGCTAAAACATAGCCATTTATCTTACCTGATGCTAAACTTATGTTATGAGCACGGTCAGAACTGCTTGACGAATAGTCTGTTGTGTATGTTCCAAGCTCGTCGCCTACTATTGAATTTTTAAGTTCCTCGGTAGAAACCTTGGGCTGCGTAATTTTAGCGGGAATTATGAGAGTTTTGCTGTTTTCATATTCCTTTATTGCACGCTTTACCTCGCGTTCATTAAGCTTAACACCGGGGTGGCTTTCTGTATATATAAGTCTGTGGTTTGAAATTGTGTACGTAGCGTCTTGAGCTTTAGAAAAAACGTGACGTTTGATAAAGTCAACAGTGATTTCCTCAGGATTTATGTCCTTTAGTGAAACGGAAATTTCTCTTTTCCCGTTTAAAATACAATCTGTAAGTGCTGTTTTAACGTCATTATAGTCAATACCCAAACCTCTTACACCGCGTGTTATTGTAAGAGAGTCTGTTCCGATTTCAATAGTGTTATCAACAGCAGTTATCTCTAAGGCTTTTGAGATTTTGTTTAAGGTGTTTTGAAGCTCAAACTCATCAAAAGAAAGAATATAAGGAACATTTACGTTATTCTTTTTTAAGCCTGAAATTTCAGACAATCTTCCAAGACCTTTTTTGTTTCGTCCGTAAGAAAAAGCAACCTCTGTCATTTTTTCTGTGTCTAAGGCTGGAGCTAAAGCAAGAGTGCTTAAGGTTTCAGTTGCACCGCCTATGTTAAGGGTTATTTCGTAAACCTCGGATAAATCCAAAAGCTCAGGAATTTTATCTTTTAATTCTTCCTGCGAAAGTCCTGCTATAGATTCTCCTTCAACATAAACCCCCTCATAAACCTTGTTGTATGTAAGGGTGCAAACAGTGTTTACAATCAAAGCAAGGAAAATAACCAAAGCAACTAATAACGCTATAAGCCTTGATTTTTTGCTGTTTCCTTTATGATTCTTTTGTCGTCTTTTTTTCTGAGCCGACATTTTATCACCTCGTAGTATTTACATATTTAAAAACCACAGGGCAAAGTTTAAGTATCCTGCATAAACTAAAAACACGGTGTAGGGTACTAAAAGAATCCCTGACAGTTTATTTGTCTGATAGAATTTAATTGTGGTAATCAAAACAAAAACTAAAAGTACCAAAAGCTCTAAAAATGCTATAAATGGAAGCCCTAAGTTAAAGAATATGATTGACCATGAAAAGTTTAAGGCAAGCTGAATATAAAAATAAAGCTTTCCATCGCGCAAGGTATCACCCTCGGCATTTGTTTTGAAAAGGTAGAGAGAAATTCCCATTAAAACGTAAAGAATTCCCCAAATAATCGAAAAGTAGCTTGATCCCAAAGCAAAGGGAGGCTTAATTAAAACATCGTATAATCCTACGTTGTTTCTGATTAATAATCCTGATATTAGCCCCACAATTACGGGAATTAAAATAGTTTTAAGTGCGCTTAAAAATTTTTTCATAACCATATACCGCCTTTTTTTAATTTTGTATAGTATATGGAGTGAAAATTTAGTTTATTACGCATTAAGATAAAGGGCTGTAGTTTTGCTACAGCCCCCCTGTTGTACGTTTAAATGCTAATACAAGCAACAAAACTTATGTAATTATCTTGAGCCGTTTCTGTTTGCTCTGATTGTTTCAGCTGTTCTGATAAGCTCTTCTTCTAATGCACGAAGAACATCGTCAGCGTACTGGTTTGCACCCATTCTTATATCGTGTGAATTTTTCTGAGCGCTTTCAACAATCTGATTTGCTTTTTCGTAAGCCTGCTGTGTGATGTCATGCTCATTAACCATAGCAGCAATTTTTTCTTCAGCAGCTTTGATTATTGCCTGAGCTTCTTTCTGAGCGTCACTTATAATTCTCTGACGTTCTTCTTTTACCCACTTAGCCTGTTTCATTTCATCGGGGAACTTAACACGAACTTCAGCAATCATATCTAAAAGCTCTTCCTTGTCAATAATTCCGCGACCCCATATCGGAATGGTTGTGCAGGTGTCAATTTTGTCTTCTAATGCGTCAATGATCTGTTCGATATCCATTATTTAACACTCCTTCTCAATTTTATTTTTCACATAGTTAATTATTTCGTCAGGGATTAAACCCTTTGTATCACCGCCGTAGCGGCATATTTCTTTCACCACGCTTGAACTGATATAAAGACAGTTCAAGTCGGTGACCATAAACAAGGTTTCGATTTCGGGGTTAAGCTTTTTGTTTAAAAGCTCCATCTGGAATTCATACTCAAAGTCCGATATAGCACGAAGACCTCTTATAACGGTATCGGCGTTTTTTTCTTTTGCAAAATCCACCAAGAGTCCGTTAAAGCTTTCAACACTGCAGTTGGGAAAGTCTTTTGTGCATTTTTCAATCATCATAATCTTTTCTTCTGCAGAAAACAAAGGGTTTTTAGCAGAATTATTTAAAACTGCAACAATCACTTTGTCAAAAAGCTTGCAGCTTCTTTTGATAATATCTAAATGTCCGCAGGTGATGGGATCAAAACTTCCCGGATAAACTGCAATTTTCAATGCCGTCACTCTTTCATAATAAGGATTTTTACTCTGCCGTATTTTTTCTCGCGATAAATTTTAAATGGCTCACATTCAAAATGCGGAGTTAAAACGCTGTCCGCCTCAACTATAATGAGCCCCGAAGGGTTTAAAACATCAGAATTTTTGATTTCCCTGATTATGTCATCGTATATTGAAGATTCATAAGGAGGGTCTAAAAAAATTATGTCGAATTTCTGAGCTGTGCTTCTAACAAAGTCAAGAGCATCCTGCTTTATGACAGTTGCTTTACCTTCAAGATGTGTCATAGCAAGATTTTTCCTTGTTATGTCTAAGGAAGTAAGGCTTTTGTCAACAAACACGGCACTTTTTGCGCCGCGGGAAAGAGCCTCAATACCTAAAGCACCGCTTCCTGAAAAAAGGTCTAAAACGCTGGAGTCTGAAATGTTAAAAGCAATCATATTAAAGATTGACTCTTTAACACGGTCGAGAGTAGGGCGAACATCCAGCCCTTCGGTACATAGAAGTTTTTTTCCTCTTGCACTGCCTGAAATTACTCTCAAAATCTCTCCTCCCAAATGCTTTTGTTTTTAGACACATTCACATTCTATATTTTATAACAAATCAGTCGAATGTCAATGGATTTTATCAAAATGTTAACTAAATGTAATGTTTGTGTCAAATAACCTTGAAATTTCATCGAAAATTGGTTTATTTTCGCTTTTTTTAAGTTTGATGTCACTTTTTATCAAATCTTTTGCGGCACTTGTAGTTTCCTTTAAAATATCTGTGTCGCAGTAAAGATTTGCAATTTTAAATGTCATAAGTCCATGCTGACGCGCACCGAAAAATTCACCCGGACCGCGAAGTTTTAAATCTTCTTCGGCAATTTTAAAGCCATCAGAAAACTTTTTCATAGCTATCATTCTCGGAGTATCTTCGGGAGTGGTCTTTCCGGGGAAGAGAATACAGTATGACTTTTCTGAACCTCTGCCAACTCTGCCGCGAAGCTGATGTAGCTGAGAAAGACCAAATCTTGCCGCGTCTTCAATCACCATAACTGAGGCATTAGGAACGTCAACACCAACCTCTATAACTGTGGTTGAAACTAATATTTTAATTTCGCCACGCTTAAAGCTAAGCATAATTTCATCTTTTTCAGTCGGCTTCATTTTTCCGTGAATGTATGAAACATTTTCTTTTCCAAAGCGTAAAGATAAGTCTTCATATACTGTAAAAACGTCTTTGAGTTCAACAGTATCCGACGCCTCAACCGCAGGGCACACAATATATGCCTGACGGCCTGCATCCGTTTCTTTTTTCAAAAAGGCTAAAATACGCTCTCTCATATCCTCGCCAACAACAAATGTATCCACTTTTTTTCTTCCGGGAGGAAGCTCGTCCACTATAGAAATATCCAGATCGCCGTAAAGCATTAAAGCTAAAGTTCTCGGGATAGGTGTTGCCGTCATAACCAAGGTGTGAGGGTTTACGCCTTTGTCCTCCAATTTCTTTCTTTGCATAACACCAAAACGGTGTTGCTCGTCGGTTATAATTAAGCCTAATGAGCCAAGCTCTGTTTTTTCTGAAATCAGCGCGTGCGTCCCAACAATTATTTTGGATTCGCCTGATTTTATACTTTCTAAGGCTTTCTTTCGCGCAGATGCCTTCATAGAGCCTGTAATCAGGCATACGTTAATCCCGTGAGGACTAAATAACTTTGAAAGGGATTCTGCGTGCTGTGTGGCAAGTATTTCGGTGGGAGCCATTAAGGCAGAAGAATATCCGTTTTTAGCACAGACAAACATAGCTATTGCCGCAATCATAGTTTTTCCTGAGCCAACATCGCCCTGAACGAGCCTGCTCATAGGAATGTCTTTCTTTAAATCCTCTGATATTTCATTTACCACACGCATTTGTGCGTTTGTAAGCGAAAAGGGAAGTGAGGATATAAGCTCGTCTTTAATTTCTGTATTTTTAAAGGGAATACCTTTTTCTTTTTTTAAACCTCCGCGAAGATAAAAAAGCGCAGACTGAAAAACGAAAAGCTCTTCAAAAACTAAACGCCGTCTTGCAATTTCCAAAGCCACTTCGCTTTCAGGAAAATGTATGTTCTTTATAGCATAATCAATACTGCAAAGATTGTATTTCTTCCTTATATATTCAGGGAGTGTTTCGGGAAGAAAATCGGTAGCTTTTAAAAGAGCATCCTTTACTGTGTTGTTTATGATTTTAGATGTTAAGCCACTGCATAAACTGTAAACGGGGAAAATCTTTCCCGTAACATCACTTTTCCCCACCTCGTCAAAAAGGGGAGTTTGAATCGTTAGTTTTCTGTTAGTTGTAACTTTTCCATAGAAAATATATTCGAGGTCGGGCCTTATCATATTTTTAATGTAGCGGTTATTAAACCACACAAGCTCACAAAAGGCTGTTCCGTCAGAAACCTTTAAAGTACAAACATATAAATTCCGCCTTATGATATTTTCTTTTAAAGGAGATACGGCACGCGCTTTTATACAAACAGTTTCCCCATCTATAAGATTTGCAATTTTTTTGATTTTGGTTCTGTCTTCATAGCCGCGAGGATAAAACCTTAAAATGTCAGAAACCGTAAAAAGACCAAGCGTGCGGAACTTTTCCGCACGCTTTTGACCAACACCGCTTAAAGCGGTAATATTCTCTTTTAAGATGTCACCTTTCAAGAAAATCACACCTTACTCAACTGAGAAGATATAGTCGTATAAAGGCTGACCGCCTTCGTAAACTAAAACGTCACAGTCTTCGTATTTTTCTTCTAAGATTGCCTGTACTTCTTCTGCCTTTTCAGCAGTTACGTCATTACCGTAGTAAATGCTGATGATTTCAGTATCTTCATTTGCAACGTTTTCGATGAGAGTCTTTAAAACTTCAAAAGAGTCATCGCCAACAGCTTTGATTTCACCGCCTGTAATACCGATGATTTTGTTTTCGGGATATTCTGTATCTTCAAAAACAAAATGTCTTACAGAGAAGGTAACCTGACCTGTTGTAACTGCTTTGAAGCTTTCCGTCATAGCTTCAACATTGTCCTCTAAAGACGCAGAAGGATCAAATGCCAGCCTTGCAGAAATACCTTCAGGAACTGAACGTGTTTCCAAAACAACAATGTTTTTATCGCAAATATCGATTACCTGCTTTGCAGCCATGATAATATTTTTGTTGTTGGGCAAAATAACAACAGTTTTAGCATTTATACTGTTAACAGCGGATAAAATATCATCAGTGCTTGGGTTCATTGTTTGACCGCCTTTTATAACACGGTCAACACCCATATCAAGGAAAATGCGTTCTAAGCCGTCGCCTGCACAAACTGCAGCAAATCCGATTTCTTTTTCAGGTTCAGCAGGAGCAGCAGGTGCTGACATTTCTTCATTTTCACTGTGCTGATATTTCATATTGTCAATTTTGATGTTTATAAGCTCGCCGACCTTGATTGCTTCCTGAATAACATATCCAGGCTCGTTTGTGTGGATGTGAACCTTAACGATGTCATCATCGTCAATTACAACCATGCAGTCGCCCTTTTTGGAAATTCTGTCGCGGAAAAGACCAACGGGAGATGCATCAGCTTTCTTCTCAATCAAGAACTCTGTGCAGTATATAAACTCAATGTTTGCATCAATCTGTTTTTTGTCTAAGGTTGTGTTTAAGCTTATTTCAGAATCGGTAAGCTCGATAACTTCGCCTGTTTCGAGATAATGAAGTGCACCTTCTAAAATATAAACAACACCCTGCGCACCTGAGTCTACAACGCCTGCCTGCTTAAGCTGGGGCAGAAGCTCGGGAGTCATGGCTAAGCTTTCCTGAGCTGCGCGTGTTGCAACTCTAATAATTTCAACAATGTCTTCTGTTTCAGAGAGTGCGGCGATTGCAGCGTCAGCAGAATCTCTTGAAACGGAAAGAACTGTTCCCTCCATAGGTTTCATAACTGCTTTATAAGCAGCGTTAACGCCTTCCTTTAAACATTCAGCAACATCTTTTGCGTTAGCGGTTTCTAAATCGGCAAGTCGTCTCGACATACCGCGGAAAAGCTGAGATAAAATAACGCCTGAGTTACCGCGAGCACCGCGAAGTGAGCTTGATGCAACGGCAGACATTACCTTGCCTACTGTATCGTATTTGTTTTTCAAAATGTCCTTTGCGGCAGCAGTAACTGTCATAGACATATTAGAACCTGTGTCGCCGTCGGGAACGGGGAATACGTTTAAGTCGTTTAAAATAAGTTTATTGTTACAAAGCTTGTTAACGCCGGATAAAAAGGCGCGACACAAAACTTCGGAATCAGCTGTATATAACAAAATGGTTACACCTCCGAATTAGTTGTCAACTCTAACGCCTTCAACGTTAACGGTAACTTTACCAACTTTAAAGCCCGTAGCGCTTTCAACAGCGTATTTAACATTTGAAATGATGCTTTCACAGATAACCTTGATATTAACACCGTATTCAACGATTATATGAAGGTCAATGCTGATTTTTTCATCTTCTGTATTTACTTTTATTCCTTTTGTGATTGAATCCCACTTTAAAAGCGAAGCAATACTGTCAGTAGTGTTTTTAAAAGCCATACCAACAACACCGTAGCAGGTTGAGGTTGCAACGCCGGCAATTCTGGCAATTACGTTTTCAGAAACAACGATAGCACCGTTGTCGTTTTCAGTTTTTATAGCCATATCATTTTACCTCCGTAGTTTTTATATACGTAAACATATACATTATATATTATAGCACATCATTTTTAAAAATGGAAGAGTTATTTTAAATTTTTTTACAAATATGTGACAGAATGGTTACGGCACGGAAAAGCATTTCCCGTGCCGTAATATGATTCTGCTATTAGTCGTGATGGGGAGGTACTTTGTCTTTGAATAAAAGAGTAATACACCAAAGACCTGCAAGACCGACTAAAGAATAAATGATACGGCTCGCAACAGCAAGCTGACCGCCAAAAAGATAGCCGACAACGTCAAGACCGAAAAGACCGATGCATCCCCAGTTTAAAGCACCGATAATTACTAAAATCAAACTGATGTTATCAAGTGTCTTCATATCGATAGTCACCTTTCCTCTATAATGAATTTAAGCATACATATCTGTATGTATCTGTATTTTTTACAAAATTGGTTTTATTATTCTTTATGTTTTATTTAATACATAAAATGTTATAAAAAAGGAGTGATTTTATGTATCGTGCAGGGGAATTAAGACAAAAAGAGGTTATAAATATAAATGATGCGCAAAGAATGGGATATGTTCAGGATGTTGAGGTGAGTCTTGAAAAAGGAGAAATAGAAGCGATAATAGTTCCGGGAAAAATGAAATTTTTCAATTTTGGGAAAAGTGAGGATATTGTGATTACATGGGACAAAATAAAAATGATAGGCGATGATATTATATTAGTAGATATGCCAGCTGAAAAACGTATATAAAAATCACCCTCAACAATTATGTGTTGAGGGTGTGTTATCTGTATTTTATTTTGTAAGTATAACTCGTCTTGCATTTCCATCCCAATCGACTTTAACACCAAAACAATCTGAAATAAATCTTACGGGAACTAAAGTTCTTCCGTTTATAATCTTTGCAGGAACGTCAAGTGAGATAGCCTCACAGTTTTTCGCTGCTTTGGTGTTATTAGCGTATCTGCCGCTGACATCAGTTTCGTGAAAAACTTTAATATCTTCAATGAACTCGTCAAAATTTTCTTCAGTAATTTCAACAGCGGCGGCATTTTTAGGAATTTCCGATTGGTATCCAGTATGTGGTGGCAACCAATAGGCAAAGGATGTGATTGTCGTTGCAAGTGTCATTAAACACAGAGTAAAAGTGATAATAGTTTTTCATTTCTTGTGTCCTTTCATATAGAAGATATAGAAATTCTGTCATAATATAATAGAAAAAGCAAGCAAAATAAAATTATCTGTAGTTTGATGATAAATTTAAATAATTCTATTATAATAGGAAGATTTTCTTTTTTTTGAAAAAAATCGAAAAAAGTTCAAAAAAAGTGTTGACAATGGGAGGGAAATGTGTTATTCTAAGAAAGCTGTCGCAAGCGACGGGAAGAAAGAATAACGGGAATCAGAAAAAAATTAAATTTTTTGAAAAAAAGTCTTGACAAAGGACAGAAAATGTGTTATTCTAAGAAAGCTGTCGCAAATGACAAGAAAAACG
>JAZNOF010000021.1:0-55015 GCA_045580665.1 Congzhengia sp. | reverse complement strand
CGCTCAGTTTGCATAATACACGAAAAGGTGTACATACTAAAACGGTAACAGTTGTTACAAACAAAGACAACAGAATATTGATATTCCTCTATAGCTCAGTCGGTAGAGCGCATGACTGTTAATCATGATGTCGCTGGTTCGAGCCCAGCTGGAGGAGCCAAAAAGATGCAGTACACTTTGTGTACTGCATCTTTTTTCTTCTGTTAGACTTGAATTAGTATTCTATGATAATAGTTATATTTTTTACCGACTGAGCGTTGCGAGGTCGGTAGCAAGCGAACGAGTGCGTCCGGTGGACGATGAAGCGAGTGAACTTTGGCGCTGTGGTCGAAAAAATCGAAGAAAAGCTAAAGTTTGAAGATTTTTTCGGTAACCGCAAGAGTAAATCTGACTGTTAATTAAATACTATTTGTCCGCCCGTGGCTTTTCCGCAGAAAATCAAGTCCAACACGAGGGATTTTACTTATTACCTATTTGCTTTTCACTTTTCCCTAAAAATACCTGTCGATTTTTTGAAAGTAAGAGTAAAAAGGGAAGAAGTTAGGTGGCTTTGCTTACGCAATGCTTATTTTTATATAATCATCTAAAAAAGAAAGTCATCATAAGATGGCTTTCTTTTTTTGGGGTTGTTTACAGTTAAATTTCTCATTTAAATTGAGCCTATAATCTATTCTTATACTCTATAGGTGTAATTCCAAGAATGTTTTTAAAATTTCTGTTAAAGCTTCGGACTGATTTGTAACCGCTTTCTAATGCGCATTGAAGAATTGAATAATTGGAATTGGCCAGAAGATAACATGCGTTATTTATTCTGTATCTGTTTTTATATGAATTAAAAGAAATCCCTGTTGTTTTCTTGAAATAACGTGACAAATATGAGTAACTGTAACCGGTATCACGTGCAAGACTATGCAGTTCGCAATCGGTACAATAATTTTTTTCAATAAAGAGAAAAATGTTTTGTAAAATACTTTCGTCGTTAGAAGGCTTTTGAACATATTCTGCATTTTTATCAAATTCTGCACAGATAGAATAAAGAATACCTTTCTTTTCAAATGTTGAGGACTCATCTGAAAGATTATCCAGTGCATTTATCAGGTATTTGTTCAGCGAAACGACGTTTTGAACTGGTTTTTTGTTTAAAATTTTTGATGCATAAGCCTTCACAATTTCTGGTGAGAAAATGCAGAGCATATGTTCGCTGTTATTACTTGATAAAGAATGTAACTGATGCGGGAAAATAAGCACAGAATCCCATTTTTTAAGTTTATATAGGTTGTTGTCAATGGTTACATTCATTTCTCCTGAGAGAACAACAATAAATTCAAACGATTGGTGAAGGTGTGTTGGGAAATTAAAATTTTTTCCGTACTCTTTGCAAAAATATTCGGATATGCCAAAATGTTGAAATTGATAAAACATAAAACCACCTAAAAGATAAATTTTGTCTATTAATTATATATAATTTTGCGAGAAATGTCAAGAGAAGAGTGATATTATTTATATATAGCAAAAAAGGAGGTGCGTTTATGAATTACTACATTGGCGCAGACCTAGGAACATCAGGATTAAAGCTCTTACTTGTTGATACTGAGGGCACGATTTTGAACTCGATTACAAAAAACTATGAGGTATACTACCCAAATCCCGGCTGGAGTGAACAAAACCCAGATGATTGGTGGAATGCCTTTATCAGTGGCATTGGAGAGTTGCTTTCGAAATTTGATGCAAAATGTGTCAGAGGACTGTCTGTTGCAGGACAGATGCACGGTCTTGTAATTCTGGATGAAAATGATAAGGTTATCCGTCCGGCAATACTCTGGAACGATGGCAGAACCGATAAGGAAACAGAATATTTAAATGCAGTGGTAGGTAAGCAAAAATTGTCCGATTGTACAGCAAATATCGCTTTTGCAGGCTTTACTGTACCAAAGATTTTGTGGCTTAAAAATAATGAGAGAGAAAACTTTGATAAAATATCAAAGGTAATGCTCCCCAAAGACTATATCGCATACCGTCTTACTGGAGTACATTCAATAGACTATTCTGATGCGTCAGGTATGCTTTTGCTTGATGTGAAGAATAAATGCTGGTCAAGGGAAATGCTTGAGATTTGTGATGTTAAGGAAGAACAACTTCCTAAACTTTACGAGAGCTTTGATTGTACGGGTGAAGTCCTCCCAGAAATAGCAAAACTCCTTTGCTTCAGCGATGGAGTAAAGGTCGCAGCAGGCGCAGGGGATAACGCAGGTGCAGCAATCGGTACTGCAACAGTTGGTGAGGGCAAATGTAATATATCCCTTGGTACATCAGGCACAATCTTTATTTCATCAGAAAAGTTTGGAGTGGATAAGTTTAATGCACTGCATTCATTCTGCCATTCGGACGGAGGATACCACCTTATGGGTTGTATCTTGTCTGCAGCATCATGTAACAAGTGGTTTTATGAAGAAATCCTTAAAACCAATGACTATAATGGTGAACAAGCAAGTATTACAAATGAAAATCTTGGTAAAAATCATATATACTTTTTGCCATATTTAATGGGTGAAAGAAGCCCCATAAACGATACCGATGCAAGAGGTCTGTTTATCGGTATGCGACCTGATACCACCCGAAAGGATATGATTCAGGCAGTTTTAGAGGGCGTTGCCTTTGCTTTTCGTGATAATCTTGAAATTGCAAAAAGCCTTGGAATCAATGTAACTGTTAGCACAATCTGTGGTGGTGGCGCAAAGTCAAAATTATGGCAGAAGATTATTGCAAATATACTCAATATTGAGCTTGAAATTCCTGCAGTTGAAGAGGGACCCGGACTTGGTGCAGCAATGCTTGCAATGGTTGCTTGTGGCGAATATAAATCTGTTTCAGAGTGCGCAGAAAAATTGGTTGTAAAGAAAGAGAAAATTAAACCTGTTGCTGAAATTGTAAAAAGATATGAAGAAAGCTATCAGAAGTACAAAAAAATATACCCAAGAGTAAAAGAATTATATAAAGAACTTATATAGGAGGAAAATAAAATGAACGAAATTTTTTCAAACATCCCGCAAATCAAATATGAGGGCAAAGACAGTAAGAATCCCTTTGCATTTAAATATTATGATGCAGAAAAGAAGATTATGGGCAAAACGATGAAAGAACACCTGCCCTTTGCAATGGCATGGTGGCATAACCTTTGTGCAGCAGGCACAGATATGTTCGGCAGAGATACTGCTGATAAATCATTTGGGACTGAAAAAGGAACAATGGCACACGCAAAGGCAAAGGTTGATGCAGGTTTTGAATTCATGAAAAAACTTGGAATCGAATACTTCTGTTTCCACGATGTTGACCTTGTTCCCGAATCAGATGATATCAAGGTAACGAACCGCAGACTTGATGAAATCACAGACTACATACTTGAAAAAATGCAGGGCACAAACATCAAGTGCCTCTGGGGAACGGCAAATATGTTTTCCAATCCAAGATTTATGAACGGAGCAGGCAGTACCAATTCGGCAGAAGTATTCTGCTTTGCCGCAGCTCAAACAAAAAAGGCGTTGGAACTTACAGTAAAACTGGGCGGCAAAGGTTATGTTTTCTGGGGAGGAAGAGAAGGTTATGAAACTCTTTTAAATACCGATATTAAGTTTGAGCAGGAAAACATTGCAAGGCTTATGAAAATGGCGGTAGAATATGGCAGAAAAATAGGTTTTAAAGGTGATTTTTACATTGAGCCCAAGCCAAAGGAACCTATGAAGCACCAGTACGATTTTGATGCATCAACAGCTATCGGTTTTTTGAAAGAATACGGACTTGACAAAGATTTTAAGATGAACATTGAAGCAAACCACGCAACACTTGCAGGTCACACGTTCCAGCATGAGCTTCGTGTTTCTGCAATTAACGGAATGCTTGGCTCAATTGATGCAAATCAGGGTGACATGCTTCTTGGCTGGGATACAGATGAATTCCCATCTGATGTATACAGTGCAACTCTTTGTATGTATGAGGTTCTAAAGGCAGGCGGACTTACCGGCGGATTTAACTTTGACTCAAAGAATAGAAGAGCAAGTAACACATACGAAGATATGTTCCACGGTTTCATTCTTGCTATGGATACATTTGCCCTTGGACTTATCAAAGCGGCAGCTTTAATTGAAGATGGCAGAATTGATGAATTTGTAAAGGAAAAATATAGGAGCTTTGAAACAGAAATAGGCAAGAAGATATTGAGTGGCACAACTTTAGAGGAACTTGCAGCATATGCAGAAAAACTTGGCTCAACAACCCAACAGCAAAGTGGCCGACAGGAATACCTTGAGGGCGTCCTTAATAATGTGATGTTTAACTAATAATAAAACACGTTTCATATATTGTCAGCATAAGAGTCATCTAAACCACTCGGCCCTTCCAAAAATCGACATTCTTCGACAGAGGAATGTCGATTTTACTTATTACCTATTCACTCTTCACTAAAAAAATTGTCGTTTCCAGAGAATAGATAAAAGAGAATAGAGAAGAGAAATGGTGGCTTTGCTTACGCAAAGCTTATTTTAATATATGAATCTATATTGTTCGGCTTTGCCACAATTAAGAGCACACACCAATGGTGAGTGCTCTTAATTTATTGTATTAACGAATACCACGGGAAATGCCTGTGGTTCCAAAAAGCTTATAGCTTTAAATATAAAAATAACTCTCCTATAATAGAGTAGTGCTGGTTCGCCAACCGTGCAAACATCAAAAGAGGTTATCAAGCATGAAACTTGATACAGAAAGTTTAGCACATACGAAATGGAATTGCAAGTATCATATAGTATTTGCGCTCAAATATCGTCGACAAGTGATATATGGGAAAATAAGAACAGATATAGGACAGATATTGAGAAAACTATGTGAATATAAGGGAGTAGAAATAGTAGAAGCAGAAGCGTGTCCCGACCATATACACATGTTGGTATCAATACCGCCCAAATATAGTATATCACAAATAATAGGATATTTAAAGGAAAAAAATTCATTAATGATATTTGATAGGCACGCGAATTTGAAATACAAACATTGCAACGGACAATTCTGGTGTAAAGGATACTATGTGGACATAGTAGGTAGAAATAAGAAAGCAATACAGGAATATATAAAGAAGCAGTTTCAAGAAGACATGGCAATAAATGAGATAAGCTTGCAAGAACATATAGATTCGTTTACGGGAGAGCAGGTCAAATAGGGAAAATAAAAGACCGCCCCACTTGTGGGGCGGCCGGTAAAAGTTATGCGGCTGGCAAACAGTTTCGGAGTGCGTTGAGGCACTGTCAACAAAATAGCTTCATAGGCTTGGTGAACACCGCTGGGTTTACCGGTGGTCATGACTTATTTATATTTTTCCCCATATTTCCTCATCACTTTTAAATTCCGCTGTGCGTCTGCATGGATGAATGTCGGGGTCAAAGCCACAGATTGTGTAATATCTGCAGTAGCTGCAGGGAAGCGTTTTTCCGTTTCTTACAGGATAAATATCAACATTACCGCTCATTATTTCTTCGCCAATTTTTGAAACTGTTTTTTTTATATGTTCTGTAAGGCGTGAAAATTCTTCTGCAGAAGCAGTTTTTGAGCGTGCCTTTGATATGCTTCCGTCATTTTTCATATAAACGGGGATTATTGATGAGTATCCGTTTATTTCACTGTCAATCCCACGTATCAATGAGGGATCATCAGGAGAAAGTCCGCTCATTTTAAATGATTTCAAAACACTTTCTTCTGATGCAGCAGAGTTTGGAGTTGAATCTAAAACCGGATCGTCTAAGTGGAAATAGAACATACCGCCGAATGCTGTTTCACCGTTTGTTTTTTTCTTCATACCATCAATTGCAACGTAGGCATACACTGCAAGCTGAAGTGTTGTTCCGTTGAATATATCAGCAAGTGAATACTGTTTGCTGCCTGATTTGTAATCTATAATCTTAATGTATAGCTTTCCTTCGTGAGTAAGGGTGTCAATTCTGTCTATTCTGCCTATCAGGGTTATATTTCCGCCGTCTGCCATAGGAATTGTAACTGGCTCTAAATCGCCGTTTTTGTCGAATGCAAGCTCGAATTCTGCTGGCTCGAAGCTACCTTTTGCTACGTGCTCGCATATTGCCCACACGGATTTTGAAACAAGACTTTTAAGGCGGTTTTTAAGCGCCTCAACACGTTTTGCGCTATATATATTTTTTATAAACATGGTGCCAAACATCTCGTCTATTATGGCGTCTGTAATGTCTTTTTGTTTTTCCTGAGTTATTGTGCGGTATGATTCGCCCATATTTTTCATCGCCACAGAAAAACGCTCAATTATTTCATGTAAAAGGCTTCCCATGTCCGGTGCCTCGACCTTTAAAACCTTGCGCTCTTTTGCTTTTAAACCATACTCTATGAAGAATGAAAATGGGCAGGAGGAGAAACGCTCAAAACGGGAAACACTTCCGTATAAATTATTTCCGTAAAGGTCAGAAACTGTTTTTTCTGACAGCTTTCCTGCGTTGTTTACAAAATTTGAAAATTTTTGGGCGCGGTGAAGCTTTTCTCTGTATTCAGAATCTTTTTCGAGCTCGTTAAAAAGCGCCTTTGCAGTTTCGTTATCATCAAGATTTTTAATATGAGTTAAAACATAAGTGTATGCGGATTGCTTCGATGCAACAAAGCTTTCGGCAGAAAGAGTATCCGAATCAAGCTCGTGATATATCTTAATGCATGGAAATGTTCTTTTTAGCTTTGATACAAACATAGAGGGTCTTAATCCGCTTCCGTCATCTTTTGATATAGGGTAGCTTACAAAAAGCTTTTCGCGGGCAGAAGTAACCGTGGAGTATACAGAAAATTCGGCATCTGCTATACGTTTTTTTGATTCTGGAGCAACTGATATTCCGTGAGACAGTAAAAATTCTCTTTCATCATCCGATAAAAGCGTGTCGGGCAATGGAGTAGACGGGAATACGCCGTCATTTGCGCCCAACACAAACATAGCGCGGGCGTTTTTAATAACAGAGCGGTTTATGTCACCGAAAGAAACTTCATCGTAAACAGTGGGAATAACGCCGATGCTCTTTTCCGAAAGTCCTGCTTCTAAAATTGCAGTAAGTGAAGAAAGTCCTGCAGTTTCATCGCCAAGGCACACAGACATATCGTCTAAAATTTCGGTGAGGATGCCAAAAACTTCTGAAAACTCTTCAGCTTCACGCAATAAACCATCTGACACAAATTCGTTTACTTTGTTTTCTATTTTAGCGTTAAGGTTTGTATCCTCAAAAAAGTTTTTTAAAGCAAGAATTCTGTCTTTAAGGTTTTTGCTTTCCATAATTTTTTCTTTAAGTTTGAAAACAGGCTCAAGCAGAGTGTTTTTTGCAGACATGAGCATAAGGCTTTCTTCTGTTTGTTCTTCTTCAGCACTGAAAACGCTTTTGGATTTCCGTAAGAACCTTTCATCGTTTTGCCAGTCACCGTATTCTATTGCACCTGCCAAGGCATAGTTTTCAAGTTTTAGCGCGGTTTCGTCGTCAATATCTGCAAATCCTGACTTCATATATGAAATAACTTTTTTTGTTGTTATGCCACTCAAAAGGTCGAAAAGAGCAAAGAGATACAGAACAATCGGGTGGCTTAAAAAGTCGTGTCTTGTATCGGAAAAAACGGGGATATCGTAAAGAGGAAAAATCGTTGCAACAAGGTCAGAGTATCCCTCATAATCTCCTGCAACAACGGCAATATCCTTAAATGAGGCGTTATTGTCCTTTACATATTTTCGTATTTTTGCGGCGCAACACAAAACTTCATCATATCGCCCTTTTGCAATCTGGAGATTTATATCACAGATGTCTTTATTTAATGGCGCGATTGAAGTTTTAGACAAAGCTCGCTCTAAATATAGTAATTCTTCTGACTTAAAACGGAGTGGTTCGTCCAAGATTACAGGCGCAAGAATATGAGATTCTGTTTCTTTTGCTGTGCGTTCAAGTGAAAGCTTCGTAGCGTATACACCTTTGAAGATTGAATTCTCATAAGAGTTTTCATCGGGAAGGCAAAGCGAAACAATAACATCGTTACCCATAGCCAAAAAGGTATTTATGCACGAAATTTCGTTTTGGGTAAAACGGTAAAATTCGTCAATAAAAATAGTTGAATTTCTTATGTAATCACTGTCAAAAGCAAGAGATGACATTAAGGTTATATTGTCATCACTGTCAGAAATCCCATCTTTTAACAGTTTGTTGTATTCTTCCAAAATGTATGAAAGGTCAGAAAGTCTCGCAGAAAACAACGAATTATTTGTATTTTCCGATGCCGAGCGAAGTGCCTCAGGGGTAACCTGTCCTTTCTTAAATTCAGAAACTGCATCGGAAAAAAGCTTCAGGTATCCGTGCTTACAAGTTGCATTTTTATAAAAGGTGAGCTTATTTTTGCATTTTGTAATTGCAGTAAATAAAAGCATCGCCTTACCTGATGAATCAAGGGTACGGCTTGTTATACCCGAGTCTTTTATAATTTTTTTAGCAAGGCGGTTAAATGAGGTTACATTAAAATCGTCGCATATAAAGCCCTTTTTTTTCAAAAAAGCGCTTTCGCCCTTATGAGAATACTGCTCGGGTACAATCATTATAACGCGTTTGCCTGCGTCAAATGCCTGCACTGCTCGGTTGATACAATATTCACTTTTTCCGCTGCCTGCGTGTCCTAAAACAAACTGTAGCGACATAATTTCACCTCTTTATACTATTTAAAATAAAAACGCACGCATTCCCGATTTTTTGGGAAAGAGCCTGCGTTTTATGTTTTAAAGCTTTAGCAGAAGATCTGTAACTGTATCTATTTTTTCTGTGAGCAACCTATCTGCCGAACAGTCAATACGATTTTCGCCGTTTTTTAAAACAAAACCGAATTCTGAATCAATCACATCATTTGATATTTTCACCAAAGTAGTTGCTTTTCCTGCCTGCTTGAATTTGGTGTTAAGCAAAACAATAAAGCGGATTAAACTCAGTCTGTTTTTGTCGTTTAAGTTGAGGATCATTTCGTCGTATCCCGGCTCAATGTAAAAAGACACAAGCTCTGCCAGAAATTCTTCGTATTTATCCTGCGTTAAAGAAAGAATTTTTTCTTTCAATTCTTTGGCAAAATCTGAATAATTGTTCATAAAACTCAACACCTTTCATTTATACTTAAATTAAAAATCTTCGGGTTTTTTATCAGTTGCTCCAAAGTAGTAAAGAATTGCATCGGCAATTCGCTCTGAGGCTAAGCCGTCACCATAGGGGTTTGCCGCCTTTGACATTTTTTCATACTCGTTTTTATCCGAAAGAAGTGAAAATGCAAGGTTTTTAATAACGTTCTCATCAACACCTGCAATCTTAACTGTTCCTGCTTCAACAGCCTCGGGGCGCTCTGTTTCGTTTCTTAAAACCAAGACGGGCTTGCCTAAAGAGGGCGCTTCCTCCTGAAGACCGCCTGAATCTGTCATTACAAGGTATGCCTTGTTCATAAGATTGTGAAGCTCGGTAACATCTAAGGGGTCAATAAGGTGTATTCTTTCGTGATTTCCTAAAATTTCAAACGCCGTATTTCTAACAGCGGGGTTTAAGTGAACAGGATAAACCACTTCAACATCTGAAAACTCTTCTGCCACAGCCAAAACCGCACGGCAGATATTTTCTAAAGGTTTTCCTAAGTTTTCGCGTCTGTGAGCTGTAACTAATATAACACGCTTATTTTCATAGTCAATATTTTTCAAGGTTTCATCTGAAAATTCAAAATTATCCGAAACTGTTGTTTTTATTGCGTCAATAACGGTATTTCCCGTTATATAAATTAAATCAGGGTTTACGTTTTCTTTTAAAAGATTATCCTTGTTATTATTTGTGGGAGCAAAATAAATGTCGGCAAGATGGGTGGTCAAAACTCTGTTCATTTCCTCGGGGAACGGGGAGTATTTATCATATGTACGAAGTCCTGCCTCAACGTGTCCCACTTTTGTCTGACAGTAGAACGCTCCAAGAGCACCTGCGAAGGTTGTTGAGGTATCACCATGGACGAGAACAATGTCAGGTTTTGCTTCTTTTATTGTTTCCTCTATTCCTTTCATAACACGGGACGTTATGTCAGAAAGAGTCTGACCTGATTTCATAATGTTTAAGTCATAATCGGGAGTAATTTCGAAAAATTCCAAAACCTGATCAAGCATCTGCCTGTGCTGAGCAGTAACGCAAACGATTGATTTTATATTTTCGCGCTTTTCCAAAACCTTAACTAAAGGCGCCATTTTTATAGCCTCAGGTCTTGTTCCGAAAACAGTCATTACCTTTATTTTGTCCATTGTAAAACCTCTTTCTTATCTAAAAAAGAAGATATAACAAGATATATCTTCTTTTAAATTTTGCAAATAGTTAGTCTTCAGTTTTATCATTTTTTTCAGGAGTGTGAGATTCTTCGTTGTTTTTTTCCTGAACATTGTGACGGCTTATGAGCGTGAATGCAGCAACTAAAACGATTGCAGCAAAAAGCACAAGAGCGCGCAAAAAGTCGGAAATTAACATAACAACTGCGCTTACGGCAAGAATTATACACAAAGCGTATAGAGTTATAACCGCAGAGCGTTGTGAAAGCCCCATATCAATGAGTCTGTGATGGAGATGTCCGCGGTCGGGAGTCATAATTCCCTGACCCTTTAACAAACGTCTTATAATCGCAAATGCAGTATCGAAAATAGGAAGTCCTAAAATTAAGAAAGGAAGCGCAAAGCTTACATATGTTTTAAAGGGTCCCTGAATTGCGATGCAGGCAAGGGTGAAACCTAAAAAAGTTGCCCCTGTGTCGCCCATAAATGTTTTGGCGGGGTTGAAGTTGTAGGGTAAAAATCCAAAGCACGCACCTGCCAAAGATGCAGCTAAAACCAGCATTGTAGCGTTTACATTGTGCTGCATAATGAGAATTGACAAAAGTGCAACAGATGCGATAGAGGATACGCCTGCGGCAAGTCCGTCAAGTCCGTCGATTAAATTAACTGCGTTTGTAACACCCACAATCCACAAAACACTTCCGCCATATGATAGCCACTCAGGCACGCGGACTAAAAGACCGGTAAATGGATTTGTAACAGCAATAATTCTTATTCCCATAAGCACGGGAATACAAGCTGCTGCGATCTGAATTACAAATTTAACAATAGCCTTTTTGGGTTTTAAATCGTCTAAAAATCCTAAAACCGCAATAATCAAAGCACCAATTAAAATGCCGACAAGCTGGCGATTGATTGCACCACCTAAGGTGAAGCTTGAAAAACAGCAAACGCTTATCAAAAAGCCATACACAATGGCAATTCCGCCAATTCGCGGAGTGGGCTTTTTGTGCATGCGGCGAGCGTCTTTCGGAATGTCTAATGCACCGATTTTAAAAGCAAGCTTTATTGTAAGCGGTGTTGCGGCATAGGAAATGATTAAAGCCACAACAAAAGCAAAAACGATAAAAAGTCCGTTTTGATTAGTCATAATGTATTCTCCTGTGATAGTTTTTATCACTTTTTTTCGATTGTATATACAGTAAAATTATATAATGAAAACCTTCTTTTGTCAATACAATAAGGTTGCATTTTTTGACATCGTATGTTATACTGAGTAACAGATAAAAGCCGGAAGGGGAAGTTACTTTGAGACCTCGTGAAATAATGGAAATTGAAATAATAAATACGGCGCCAGACGGAAGAGGCGTGGGAAAACACGATGGAAAGGTCGTGTTTGTTCATGGTGCCTGCTCAGGCGACATAGTTTGTGCAGAAATTTATACTGAACATAAAACTTACCTTACGGCAGGAGTTTTGGATATAATAAAAAAATCACCGATAAGGCAGGAAAGCTTTTGTAAAATGAGCGAAAACTGCGGAGGATGCCCACTTTCTCATATTAAGTATGAAGAACAGCTTAAAATCAAAAAACAGGCTGTGGTTGATGCTCTTACCCGTATTGGCGGACTTGACCTGACAGATGTGTGCGTGTCGGAAACTCTGGGGATGGAAAATCCCACTCGGTTTCGTAACAAAATGGTGTTTCCCGTAGGGATGAAAAACGGAAAAGCTGTTGGGGGTTTTTATGCGCCGAAAAGCCACGATGTTGTGCCACTTTCTGACTGTTTGTCAGGGGAAAGGGCGGCATGCGTTGCAATGACCTGCGTGACCGAATTTTTAAATAAAGAAAGAATTGCTCCTTATGATGAAAAAACAGGGAAAGGAACAGTTCGCAGAATTTTTACAAGAACGGGCTATAACACCCGCGAGCTTATGGTGGTTATATCTTCTTTTACTGAGAAAATAAAAAATATAGAAAAACTCGTTGAAAACCTTAAAAAAACCGACTTTGAGGGGTATAATCTTAAAAGTATAATTTTAAATGTAAATAAAAAGAAGAACAATTTAGTTCTTGGCGATAAAAATATCACACTCTGGGGAGAAAACGAGATTTCAGATACTTTGATGGGACTAAATTTCAGCATATCGCCCCACAGTTTTTATCAGGTTAACCCCGTTCAGACAGAGGTGTTATACGGTAAGGCTTTAGAGTTTGCAGAAATCGACAGGACAAAAACTGTTTTAGATATTTACTGCGGAATAGGTACGATTTCGCTTTGCGCGGCAAAAAAGGCAAAGAAGGTTATTGGCGTTGAAATAGTGGAAAAAGCAATTTCGGATGCCAAGCAGAACGCAGAAGTTAACGGAATGAAAAATGCAGAGTTTTACTGTGGTGCGGCAGAGGATATTGTTCCTAAACTTATAGCGGAGGGAAATAAACCCCATGTGGTCATATTAGACCCGCCGAGAAAGGGTAGTGACGAAAAGACGCTTTCCGCAATACTTTCGGCTAATCCCGAAAAGATTGTGTATGTTTCCTGCAACCCTGCAACGCTTGCACGCGACGCAAAGTTTTTAGCAGAAGGCAGATATAAGCTTCAAAAAATTACGCCCGTAGATATGTTCCCGAATAGTGAGCATATAGAAAGCATCATTTCGATGGTTAAAGCATAGATTGTACAAAAAGTATATGGAGGAAATATGAAAGCAATAGTAATATACAGATCAAAATATGGTTCTACAAAAGCATACGCCGAGTGGATAGCCGAGGATTTGGGTTGCGGCGCGGTAGAGTTAAGGGATATCAAAATTGAGGATTTGTCAGAGTTCGATACGATTATTTATGGCGGTGGGCTATATGCAGAAGCAATTAACGGAGCTTATTTTATAACAAAAAATTTAGATAAGCTCGACGGCAAAAAAATTGTAATTTTCTCAACAGGAATAACGCCTCTTGATTGTAGGGATTATTACGACAAGCTTGTTATTGAAAAGAATTTTAAGCCTGAGATGCTTACGAAAATTAAAATTTTTAACTTTTTGGGAAAAATGATAGTGGATGAGCTTTCTTTTGTTCACAAAGCAGCGATTAAATCACTTAAAAAGTTAATGTCGGGAAAAGAAAATCCTACGGATATGGAAAAGCTTTTAATCAAACTCTGCGATGCAGATAGTGACTTTTCTGACAGAAGCTCAATAAAAGAACTTGTAGAATATGTAAAAGAAGCGGTGTGACATAAGTCACACCGCTTTAAATTTGCCTATAATTTTATTTGCAGCCTTTATTCCGTCAACCGCGGCGCTCATTATGCCACCTGCATATCCTGCGCCTTCACCGGCGGGGTAAATGCCTTTAACATTTACGCTTTCGCCTTCGTCATTTCGCAAAATCCTCAAAGGTGCTGAGGTTCTCGTTTCAACACCTGTAAGGAGTGCGTCATGGTCTGTAAAGCCTTTGATTTTTCTTTCAAAGCTTAAAATTCCCTTTTTCATAAACGAATTAAACGACGGCGTGAAAAGCTCGTTTAAATCTGCAAATTCCGTTTTAGGCATAACGCTTGGCTTGACTTTTCCAAAGGTTTTTGAAACTCTGCCGTTAACGTAATCGCCCAAAAGCTGAACGGGAGAGCAATAGTTTTTCCCGCCCATTAAAAAGGCTTTTCTTTCGAGCTCTATTTGGAATCCTATGCCTGACAAAACGTGGCTGTCTTTAAAATCTTTGCTTGACACATTTACGCATATAGCGCTATTGGAATTTATTTTATCTCTCGTACGCTCGCTCATTCCGTTAACAACAACACTGTCTTTTTCAGAAGATGCCAAAACAACGCTTCCACCGGGACACATACAAAAACTGTAACATCCCATATCTCCCTCGCGGTATGAAAGCTTGTAGGTTGCTGCCCCCAAAGACGGATGGTCAGCATATTTTCCGTACATAGCGTGGTTAATATCTTCTTGAAGATGCTCAATTCTGAAACCTACGGAAAAAGGCTTTTGAATCATTTCAACACCCTTGTCAAAAAGCATTTTATAGGTATCCCTTGCACTGTGACCAATTCCTAAAATCAGAACACTGCAGGCAATGCTTTCACCACTTGCAAGAGTAATTCTCTGGAGCTTGTTATTTTTTATTGTAATATCGGTAAGGGTTGAGTTAAAGCGCACCTCACCGCCTAAAGATATGATTTCTTTTCTGATGTTTTTAACAACATCTTTTAATATATCTGTGCCTATGTGGGGCATAGCATTATACAAGATATCTTCCGGCGCACCGAAACGCACAAATTCTTTTAAAACAGAGTCACTTAAAGGGTCGCCGATTCTTGTGGTAAGCTTTCCGTCAGAGAAAGTTCCTGCGCCGCCCTCACCAAACTGAACGTTTGTGTTTTCGTCTAAAGCTCCGCCTTTCCAGAAAAAGCTCACCTTTTTAGTTCTTTCGTCAACATCTGCGCCGCGTTCTAAAACTATGGGGCTGTATCCCATTTTCGCAAGAGTTAAAGCACAGAACATTCCGCAAGGCCCAAAACCCACAATTACAGGTCGTTCTTTTAAGGGAACATTTCCTGATTTTACTGGTTCTTCATCCATGTTTTTAATTTGCAAAACGTTTGTTCCATCACAGAAAACTTTTGAGTTGGTTTCTAAAACAACGCTATAAACAAACTGAACTTCGCCACGCCTTGCGTCAATTGATTTCTTTATTATTTTTTTGGATATAACCTTGCTTTCACTAATCTTAGCGCGCCTTGACGCCTCGCAGAAAACCTCGCTTTCTGCAGCGTCTAATGACATTTTAAGGTTGTTAATTCTGTAGAGCATAAGTCCTCACATAAATTCACATAAAACTGTATTTGAAAGATAAACGCCTTGGGGAGTAAATTTTAAAAAGCCGTCTTTATATTCCAAAAGACCGTTTTTTTTGTGTTTTTCTATTATATCGCCGTATTTATCCTTAAGATTTATTTTGAAACGCTTAAAAAATTCATCATCTTTAATTCCTTTGTCCATACGAAGTCCGAGCATCACAAATTCCAAAATTTTATCTTCTTCAGAAAGAGTAATTTTATTTTCAAACTCCAACGGATTTTTTATATAATCTGAGAAATTTTCTGTATGGCTGAAACGCTCGCCTTTAAAATAAGAGTGGGCAGCTACGCCGCATCCAATGTATTCTTCACATTCCCAGTATTTTATGTTGTGACGGGAAACTGCGCCGTCTTTTGCAAAATTTGAGACTTCGTAACGCAAAAATCCGTGCTTTTTCAAAGCAGACACAGCAGTTTCATACATTTTAAATTCTGTGTCCTCGTCAGGTAACACAAGCTCGTCTTTTTTAACCTTTTCAGCTAAAGGCGTACCTTCTTCCAAAATCAATCCGTAGCAGGAAATGTGGCTTAAAGGATATGAGCAAAGCTCATTTATAGTATTTTCCAAAAGTTCAACAGTCTGAAAGGGTAGACCAAACATAATGTCTGCGCTGATGTTTTTAAATCCCACAGCTTTTGCATCATATACGGTATTTTTTGCATCCAAAGATGAATGTATTCTGCCGATGGTGCAAAGCACCTTTTCGTCAAGGGATTGAACGCCTATGCTTAAGCGGTTTGCACCGTGAGATAAAAGCGCCGAAAGCTTGTCTTTATCTGCAGTTTTCGGGTTACATTCAACAGTAACTTCGGCATTTTTATCCACGCAGAAATTTTCAAAAATACCGTCTAAAATCTTACAAAGACTTTTGGCTTTCAAGGAAGTAGGTGTTCCGCCACCTAAGAAAATCGTATCAATTTTTTCGCCTTTATAATATTCAAATTCCTGAATAAGTGCGTTAACGTATTCATTCTCAAATCCAAAGCAGTCACTTGACGAAACAAAATCGCAGTATTCACATTTTTTAACGCAAAAGGGAATATGAACATATAAGCCCCTATTCATCGATTTTGAGAACGGACATAAATGCTTCCTGAGGCACTTCAACAGAGCCAACCTGACGCATTCTCTTTTTGCCCTCTTTCTGTTTTTCCAAAAGCTTTTTCTTTCTTGTTATATCACCGCCGTAGCATTTTGCCAAAACGTCTTTTCTAAGTGCTTTAACGGTTTCGCGTGCAATGATTTTTGTTCCCACAGCCGCCTGAATGGGAATTTCAAAAAGCTGACGGGGGATGCTTTCTTTAAGCTTTTCAGCAATTCTTCTGCCTCTTGTGTAAGCCTTTGAATTGTGGACGATAAACGACAGAGCATCCACCATTTCGCCATTTAACAGGATGTCGAGTTTTACAAGGTCAGACTTCTGATAGCCTGTAAGCTCATAGTCGAATGAGGCATATCCCTTAGTGCGTGATTTTAATGTATCGAAAAAGTCGTAGATAATCTCGTTCAAAGGAAGCGAATAGTGAAGCTGAGCGCGGGTTGAGTCAATATAGGTTGTGTTCTTGTAAACACCTCTACGCTCCTGACAAAGCTCCATAATGTTTCCGATAAATTCTGTGGGACACATAATGTCAGCATTAACCATAGGCTCTTCCATATAGTCAATTTCAGAAGGGTTAGGAAGGTTTGAGGGGTTTGAAATTTCCTCTATTTCGCCGTTGGTTTTTATAACCTTATAGATAACGCTGGGGGCGGTGGTGACTAAGTCTAAGTTATACTCACGCTCTAAGCGCTCCTGAATGATTTCCATGTGAAGAAGACCTAAAAATCCGCATCTGAAACCAAAGCCTAAAGCAACAGAGGTTTCAGGCTCGAATGCTAAGGATGCGTCGTTTAGCTGAAGCTTTGCTAAAGCTTCGCGGAGGTCATCATATTTTGCGCCGTCTGCAGGATATATACCGCAGTAAACCATTGGGTTAACCTGCTTATAGCCGGGAAGAGGCTCTGATGCAGGCTTGTCTGCATGGGTCACAGTGTCGCCTACACGGGTATCGGAAACGCTTTTGATTGACGCGGTTAAATATCCAACCTCGCCCGTGTTTACAACTCCGCTGTTTAAAAGTCCCATGGGGTTTAAGTAGCCTGCTTCAACAACTTCAAACTCAGCACCTGTCGCCATGAGTCTGATTTTGTCGCCAGTTTTAATTTTTCCATCTATAACACGAAAATATATTATTACGCCCTTATATGCATCGTAAACGCTATCAAAAATCAATGCTTTTAAAGGTGCATCGGGATTACCCTTAGGCTCGGGAACAATTTTTACAATCTGTTCTAAAACATCTTCAATACCGATACCATTTTTCGCTGAAATCTTAGGTGCATCCTCTGCGGGAATACCGATTATGTTTTCAATTTCCTCAATAACAACCTCAGGACGTGCGGCAGGAAGGTCGATTTTATTTACAACGGGCATAATCTCTAAGTCGTGGTCAATGGCAAGATAGGTGTTTGCAAGGGTCTGCGCTTCAATGCCCTGTGATGCATCAACTACTAAAATCGCACCCTCGCAGGCAGCTAAGCTCCTTGAAACCTCATAGTTGAAGTCAACGTGTCCGGGGGTGTCGATTAAGTTTAAAATATATTCTTCTCCGTCATTTGCCTTATACAAAAGTCTTACAGCACGAGCCTTAATGGTTATTCCGCGCTCGCGCTCAAGGTCCATATTATCCAAAACCTGACTTTCCATTTCACGCTCTGTCATAGCTCCCGTTTTTTCTAAAAGACGGTCAGCAAGGGTAGACTTTCCGTGGTCAATATGTGCAATTATTGAGAAATTTCTTATGTTTTTCTGTTTGTCCATCATTTTCTCCTTAGTCAAATTTATATGAAACCGGCTCTCTTTTTACAAAATATGTGCCGTGGGTAAATCCTATTTCTTTTAATACTTTCTGCGCTTCGTAAATTCCAACGCATAAGTTCTTTGCAACGTGAGCATCGCTTCCCGTGGTTACAAGCCTTCCGCCAAATTCATAATATCTTTTTAAAATGTCGCGGTCAGGCATAAGCTCTTGCCACTTCTGCGCAAGCCCTGAGGTGTTAACCTCAAGCGCAATACCTCTTTTTATAATAGCCTTCAAAACCTCGTCAATTATGGGGTAATATTCTTTTTTATCAAAGCCTCTGTTTGCCTTTCCGTTAATATATCGAAAAGGGAAGGTTATATGGGCTAAAACATCAAAATCTGCTTTTTCTGCTTGTTTTATAAGTTCGGTATAGTAAACTTCGATAAATTTTTTTAAGTAGCTGTCGCTTGCGGTGTTGACTGCCGAATCAAGGTCTTTTCCGTATGGTTTATCGGGAAAATATTTATTCGTTACGGGAGTTGAGTGAATTGAGCCTAAAATACAGTCTATGTCCTTTATTTTATAAAAAGGCTCCTGGGACTCTTCTCTTGTGAAACAGTCGGAAAGCTCTATACCTGAAAGAACCATAAGTTTTCCGCCCAGCTCTTCATTTTTTCTTTTTGCATATTCTGCAGATTGCTTAATATGTTCATAATCGGGAAGATTTTTGCCCGCCGGAAAATCATGGTCAGTAACGGTTATTGCTTTTGCACCGAGAGATAAAGCTTGCCCGCATATTTCGTCTAAGGACGATTTTGCGTCAAATGAAAAATCCGTATGAACATGGCAATCATAGATTTGCATATACATCACTCCCATTATATCTATATTATTTTATCACAAAAAAAGAAAAAAGACAACTTTAAAGTTGTCTTTTTAGAATTTAGGTTTTATACGGTTGTGGGAAGAGAGGTGCGAAGCTCTGAAAGATGCTTGTCTTCGCCTATTTTTCCAAGCTTCCATTTTCCTTTTTGGTAAAATAGCTCAGTTACAGAGGCGTTAGATACCCAGGGGATATTTTCCATTTCGTCTAAGTTTTTAGTTTGCACTAAACACTGAGTAACACGAACCGGTGTTGCGTGGGTTGCTATAACTACGGTTTTGCCTGCATTTTCTTTAGCGATTTCAGCCAGAGCACCCATTATTCTTTCTCCAAGCTCTTCTACCGATTCACCGCCTGTGCATCGGGCTTTACCCGTGTGATTTTTCCATATATCAAATTCTTCCGGATACATCCGATTGAGTTCTGAGTATTTTATGGCTTCCCATTTTCCGCCATCAATTTCACGAAGCTTTGGCTCTTTTATTATAGATACGTTTACTTTTTCAGCAACACATTCCGCCGTCTTATATGCACGCTTTAAATCGCTTGCATAAATTTTATCAACTTTGTAGTTTTCGGATATGTATTTTGCAGTAAGCTCAGCCTGTCTTATTCCGTTTTCAATCAGGTTAACATCGTAGTGTCCGCCAAAAACTTTTTCCTTGTTTGCTTCACTTTCGCCGTGCCTTATAAGTAAAAGTGTCGTTTTTTCAGAAAAGTTATAGTCGTAGCGGAGCATTGCTGTTATAAGTGATATTGATGAAAGTACATCACCTATACATGAGCCGTAAGCACCACGAACAAAATTATATATAAAGCATAAAGGGCATCCTAAGAGCAAAACTCTGCGGATTATCTTTTCATCGGTTATCCATAATGCGCTTGTGTGGAGCATTACGCCTAAGATTGGCAGAATGCTGAAAATATCTTCATACACTAAAAGTCCTGAAGCAATAATTAAAAGATTTCCGCCGATAACAAAAAGCGAAAGGTTCTTTTTCACGAAAGGAGTGTCTTTTTTTTGAGCAAAAAGTGACGGGATAATAGCTGCCACATCAAGCACAGCGCCCTCAAAAGCCCGAAGTAGAAGGTATTGACCTATGAAAAGTACACGGGAGAGTATATTATAAAGTATTATATTTTTTCTCTTCTTCTGCAGGTATCCCAAAAGGTAGAATACAACTGCGATAATGCCTAAAACAAGGGCAATGGTTTTCATATTTGTTACCTCTTTTTAGTTTGTCATATTATAATTTTATCGCCCACAGACTTTGTATTTTCGTTGCCGTTATAAATAACTGTGAACTTATCTCCGTCTATGCGAATCGAGAATTCTTTATCTCTGATTTTTATGTTGTCTGCCGTAATTTTATCTGCAGGACGGCACTTTGCAGGGGAAATACAGATGCTTCCATCAAAGGATACATATATTCCCAAAAGATAGAAAATCATCATCTGCGCACAGGATACAGAACTTATATCACCCTGAAGGGGAGTGTCCTCTCTGTTAAGCATCATATTTGCGGCGCATGAGTCACCAAGGTATGGGAATCTGCCCCACCAAAGAACACGTTTTAAAATATCTGTGGCAAGCTCGGATTTGCCTATTTCATAGAGCTGAGCGCAAATCTGCATTGTGAAGTGGGTGCATATTCCGCCGCCACCGTTGTCAATGTCGTCCTGATCGTAGGCTATGTCTTTCTTAGACATACTGTGAAGTCCGAATTTTGACAAAAATTCTTCTTCGTTAAGGTGAGATATAAGACCTTCTCTTTCCTTTTCATCAATTACGGGGCTGTTTAAGAATTTAAACATCTGAACGGTGTATCTTATGTCCTTAATTCCGTTGCGGATAAAAACATACCAATTAGTTTCATCATCCCACAACCCTTTTAATTTTTCTTTAAGCAAGCTTGCTCTTTCCATCAGCCTTTCGTCAGGGCAACCTGCAAGCTTTGTGAGTTCGTAAACCCTTTTGTAATTCATATATCTTCTTGCGTTGAGGTCGGGCATAACGCAGTTGTAGGGAATTCCTCTGCGAAGCTCTAAATGGTCGTCTCCGCCCTCGCCGTAATCGTATAACTCTATTGGTTTATCAACATCGTCACACACATATGCGTGGGTAAGCATCCATTCAAGAACTGTTTTGTCGCCTGCTTTTTCGTGAAGAAAACCTACATCACCTGTGTGCAAAACGTGGTAGTAAACCATTAAAATAACTTTTTCCTGGTTAACCTGATACCAGGGACCAACGCCTTTTTCCTCAACGGGATTTAAGGCATAGGATTTTGTTAAATCTATTCTTAAATAAGCTTTTATTTCTTCTTTATTAACCTCGGGGTCAACAATGGGGTGGAGCATAAGTCCTCCGCAGTAATCCCAAAGGTATGAGCACATACAAGCGCCGTTTACACTGCCCGTGCTGTAATATGACGGAGTAAATAAATCGGGGTTATCCCAACGGCACATGATGTATGTAACAAGTGACTGGTAGTAAAGCTTGTCTAACTCTTTGCAATCTGAATGGAATTTCGGTATTCTTTCCATAACTTCTGCGCATCTTTTGTCAAGCCAGGAAAAAGACTGTGAGATAACTTTTTCATAATCAGAAGAAAAAGCTACTGCCTCTTTATACGCATCCTCTGTTTTTCCTATGTGGCAGGACACATAAAATTCCTTTGTTTCGCCTGCCTTAAAAGATATTTCTGTTTCATAAAGTCTTGCAAGCTCAAACATTTTCATATCAAGGGAAGATGTTATTATATAAGAACAATCTTCACTTTCGGCAATGACCATATTATTTTCCTGTTTATATGTTACATCGTAGATGTTTCCCTCTGTGGGAATGCCAAATGCCCATAAAGGCTCGTATCTTGTGTGCCCCTGATATTGAATCTGAACGGGCACAGTAACATCTTCATCGTTGTTGTTTGTTACCTTAACTTTCTGGATTACGCCTCTGCTTTTTGTTGCAACTACGGTGAGGGTCTCGGCACTGAATTTTTCGCACGTACCCTCTCTTAAAATAGCATTCGGAACCCAATGCCAGTTCTGGGCTTTTATCAGCTCTCCGTCAATTCGGATTTCAAGCTTAAATGCCGTATTTGTTATGGGGCATCCCTGAAAGGTGTTGAGAGCAAAAACAGAGCTTTCGGGAGTCATTATCGACGCAACATCTGCACAAATTCCCACAAATTTGTTTTGTATAAGATTTCCGTGGTTGCTAAAATAAAAAATGTTTTGTTTTATTTTTTCGGAATAATTCATAGGCTATCTCCTTTCGAACTTTTCGACATTCATTATATAAAGACTGTATATTCTGGATGCCAGGCTTTTATTGATATCAGCCTTAAAATTAATAGTATATTAAAAAGCCTCTGGACAAAGTCCTGCAGAAATGAAGTCATTATTTTTCACGACCCCTTCTCCGTATCCAGCACTTCTCATATACTTTTCAAAAGGTTCTATTTCTGCTGAAACACTACCAATTTCCTTACCCATATTCTTTATTATTTTCCCATCAGGAGCAACAATCATTGAACATCCACCATTCTCATCGGTATCCATAGAATAAGAAGACCTCGCAACATATGCATTACATCGAAATGCAGTAAGTTTTGCTTGTGCGCAAATGATATCTGTACGTTCTCCTCGCTGATAACCGGGAATAAGTATGATATCCGCATTCCCCTTGGCTATATGCTCTATCTGCTCGTTGAAATACACATCATAACAAGTCATAAAAGCAAATCTGATGCCATCCACTTCGCACAGGCATTTACACTTACCTGAGTCATTTCCCTGTGATACACCAAGTTTAACCTCTGATGGCGGCAGATGTTGTTTATCATAGATAAATGAAACACTTCCTTTTTTATCAAACAAATATGTACTGTTTTTAATTTTTCCGTTACGACGCTCCAATACATTTATTACAACATACGCAGCTTTTCTTTTCGCAATTTTGGATGCTTTTTTTAACATAATTTCTGCACGCGGCAGAGCCTTAATTTCGCTCTCTGCATCTGAAAGACCGCCTGCATTGGAATATTCGGGAGCTACTACAAGTCCACCTTCGGGAACTTTTTCCAATTCGTTAAGTATAAATTCAGATATTTTTTCATCAGGATTTTCTCCCGAAAAATATTTGGGCTGTATTACAGTTACATTTAACATTTATATCTACCATTCCTTTCAACATTTTTCGACATCCTTTACTAGACTCGTGTCAAGTCAGGAGAACAGTGAATATTAGGACCTACTATTTTTCGCCTTAAATTTTCACTGATTTTCCTTTAGCACTTTTCTTTAGAACCCGCGGGAATACTGGATTTCCTCGCATCCGATAGTATATGTAAATATTATAAAACGGCAAACTATTTCTTAAATTAACTCTGGCTTAAAGAGTGCTTAAAAATTCAAAGCTGATATCGTCTGCACCCTTAAGTCCTTCATGACCATATTCAGGATAGAAAATAACATTTTTCTTTGATTTAACTTTATTATACATTGCAAACTGCGTAGAAGGAGGACAAGTAGTATCCATAAGTCCTGTAAACATTAAAAGTTCAGCTTTCATACGCTTTGCAAGATTCTGAATGTCTATATATCCTAATTTTTCATAGATTTCATCAAATCTTTCGTGACGGGGATCAAAATGTCTGAAATAATATTTTAATCCTTCGTATGCCCCTTTATTTAAATCCATTTCATAAACTCTCTTATAATCAGAAAGATATGGATAAACTGCAGCACATTTTTTAATCTTAGGCACAAGGCAAGCACAGGCAACACTAAGTGCCCCGCCTTGTGAGCCACCTGTTACTCCGATACGGGTTTCATCAACACAATCAAGCCCCATTATGATTTTTGCAAGCAAAGCAGTATCTAAAAATACATCACGCATCAAAAGATCGTGCTTATCCCCATCAAGACCTCTCGTAAAAGGTGTTGTAAAGGTGGTTCCTGATACCATTCCCACATCTTCTGATAATCCGCCCTGACCTCTTACGTCCATAAATGCAACCACATATCCTTGTGATGCATACTTTAAAAGTCCGCTCCATTCACATGAAGAACCGGAAAGTCCGTGAAACATGAGCACCGCAGGCATCTTTTCTTCTTTATTTTTAGGAATTGCAACTTTTGCATATATTCTTGCATTCTTAGTTCCTGTGTAATACAATTCGTACATATCTGCTACTTTTGACGGGTACTCTTTTTTTATAAACTCCGCATTGTGATTTACAGCATTCATTTCAGCAAGCGCAGCATCCCAGTATTCATCAATATCCTTGGGACAAGGCGAAACACCCTTATACTTAAATAATTGTTCAATCGACATATCAACTAATGGCATGGTTGTTTTCCTCTCTTTCTGTGTTTAAATATATTTTTTTATCTCCTATGAAAATAAAATTTTTGATAAATTCGTCATCACCCGTCGCGCTCGTGTCAAGTCAGGCTCAAAAATATTAGAAATATAAAATCATTCTTGCAATTTTATTTATCGTATGTTAAACTGTAATAAATTAAATAGTGAAACTGCCACCGGGTAGTCGATGCTTTTGGCATTCGTTTGTATATCGTTAGGTCTTTGAAGATATACTTACGAATGTTTATTTTTTTGGAGGCTTATTATGAATAAATTAAAAAACTATTTTTCTAAAACTGACATTTCACTATGGGTATCTTCTGTGATACTAATTATTGTTTCATTTTGCATATTCGATAGAAAAAGTTATCTGACGCTGTGCGCATCACTTATTGGTGTTACATCGCTTATTTTCAATGCTAAAGGAAATCCTTTCGGACAACTACTAATGATAATTTTTAGTCTGCTTTACGGAATTATTTCCTATACCTTTCGCTATTATGGAGAAATGGTAACCTATCTCGGTATGACAATGCCCATGGCTTTTTTTGCACTTATCTCATGGCTTAAAAATCCGTACAACGGAAACAAGGCGGAAGTTAAAGTAAATGCGTTAACTACAAAAGAAAATGTTTTTATGTGGGCAATTACTGCTATGGTTACTATTCTTTTTTATTTCATACTGAAATATTTCCACACTGCAAGTATAATTCCAAGCACAATTTCCGTTACAACAAGCTTTCTTGCAGTATACCTTACATTCCGAAGGAGTCCTTATTTTGCTTTGGCTTATGCTTCAAACGATATTGTGCTTATAGCATTGTGGGTGTTAGCAAGTTTTTCTGATATAAGATATATTTCCGTAGTCGTTTGCTTTGTTTCCTTTCTTTTTAACGACATCTATGGCTACATAAGTTGGCAAAAGATGAAACTAAGGCAAAACAACTCATAAATTCTGATTAAATATTCGACATACTCTGCTATTAAAAGTAATGAACAATTTTATGCACTAATTCTACCATAATAAAAAATTATAATCAAGCAAAAAAAGCAATCAGACAAAAAAACAAAGAGTCTGCTTTCATAGCAGACTCTTTGCCCGTGACTTTAAAATCTCAAAGACTTTAAATATGAGTGCATAACCTACAACTTATCTTCTACTAACTAACGGAACTTACATACCTTAACTATGCCGAAGCTTTCCAATAAAAATCAACAAATCGTTGATGACTTGAAAGCTGCATATAAATGCGGTTTAATCGGCAAAACTTAAATGTCTGATCACCTTCCGACACTCTGTCACGTTCTATATCAGTAACGACTTAATATGTTTGCTGAACGTTTTAAACTTAAAACCAAAGCTAACTTATCGCCTCGTTACAAGACTATTTTGTGCGAAAAATTAAAAAATATTTCAAGAAAATTTTGTTAATTTAAATTGTTAGAATTCCGCTTTCGGTTTCAATAAGCATCAAGATTTTTTCTTCCTGTCCCGTTTGGGCATTAATATAGATGAGAAAGTTATTTTTACCTAAAGTTCCTTTTAGCTCATAGCAGTAAACTTCCCGTCCGCTCTCTAACGGGATATAAGCCATTGAAACATTGTCAATGGAAAGGTGTGTGCCTGCAATTTCCCGCGCCTTTTCTTCACCTATTACATTCTGTGGAATTTCGCGCTCTTTGTGGCACATAATATACCCTTGAGATTCAAAACCTAAAATTTCTCCGTTGTCCATTGCGATTTTGACTTTTATAAGGTCGGGGTACATAACAGTGCCGTTTTCAAAGTAAGCATAGTTTACCGTAGCAATATTGTCTGAAACCTCGTAGTAGCTACTTTTCATAGAATGGTAGCCTTTCTGGATGAGGAAATTTTCGCCTGCCGCCATTGCCTGGTTGACTGTAAGGCGCTCTGTTTCAACCTCCCTTGAGTCAAGCATCCATAAAACAAAACCGCCTCTTTTCGTAACCTCCATACTAACGCTTCTGCCGCCTGAATTTCCTGAGAACATATAAGTTTCTATAATGCCATCGCCCGTGCCGTCGTATTTTAAGGTCTTGCCCCTTTCGTCGCCTAAAAAGTTTCTTGCGCTCTTTTCTGCTGAAAGCTTGGTGACGGCATCTTTTCCCTTTAAAAGCTCAGGCTCTGTTGTCTGGAGATGGTCAGAAAACGGGCCGTCATAGATTAAAGAGGGATAGTCTTGAGGCAGAGAGTCGATTTTTGAAAGTCCGTCTGCAAAATCGGTGCTTTCTGCATATACAGTAAAAGGCGAAGAATTTTTTAGCATTTCGACCTTAATTGTGCCGTTGTAAACCGAGTTTTCAAGCTTTGTAAATTCCTCGTTTACGGAGGATGCATAGGAAGACAGGGTGCTTAAATTATTGTATTCTTCATCAGTTATCTTGTTGTCCGATATGGATTTTTTTGAAAGATAGGATGAGTAATCTCCTACCTGAGATAAAAATTTCTGGGTTTTGTCAAACGATACGTTTTCAATGGGCATCTGACCAAGGCAGGCTTTTGCCGCCTCGGACTGCATATAAAGCTGCGTTGAAAGGGCAGACATCTGAGTTGCATCGCCTGCTAAAAGAGCTTTTTTCAGAGAAACATCAATATCATTCACATAATCGCCCATATCGTGAAGAGCACGCATATAAGTGTTATGAAGTGCATTTTCTGCTCTTTTTGCCCTGCTGTAGTAGTAAACACCGCTTATGGCAACAAAAGCAAGAGAAACAAGGCATATAGTTAAAACGGTATAAGAGCCTCGTGACCGTTTTCTGTAAGAATTTTCCATTATATTCCTCCTATTTTGCAAATCTGTGGCTGCCAATTATTTTTACAACCTCGCGGGAATAAATCCACTGGTTTGTTGTTTTTCTTGGGTTATAGTAATAAATAGCACCACCCGTTGGATCCCAGCCGTTCATGGCGTCGCGGCAGGCTTTGTAGACGGTGGAGTTTTCGCTTATGGGCACGTTAATCTGACCGTCAACCGTTGCGGTAAATGCGCCTTTTTGGTAAATTACGCCTGAAATCGTGTTGGGAAAAGACGGGTGCTTTACCCTGTTTAAAACCACTGCCGCAACTGCCACCTGACCGACGTATGGCTCGCCGCGGGCTTCGCCGTTGACGCATCGTGCAAGAAGCTGAAGCTCGTTTGAATAGTTTCCTTGTGCGTAAACGGTGTCGCTTTTGTCAAAGCTTATAAAGGATAACTGCATCATAAAGACGGCTAATAAGCAAGCGATGGATAAAATGTACTTTTTCATATGGGATTTCCTTTCCTTTAATGTTACGGCAGAACCTTCATTATCTCAAAATAGGCTTTAGAATGTGCGCAAACGGGACAAACCTCAGGGGCAGAGTCGCCTTCGTGAATGTGTCCGCAGTTTCTGCATATCCAGATTTGCTTGTTTTCCCGTGTAAACACTCTGTTTTTTTCGACGTTTTCAAGCATGCGCAAAAAACGCTCCTCGTGTTCTTTTTCGATGCTTGCTACCTGTTCAAACAACGTGGCAATCCGAGTAAATCCTTCCTCTTTTGCAATTTCTGCAAATGCGGGATACATCTCTGTCCACTCGCTGTTTTCACCTGCGGCAGCCATCTTGAGATTTTCCTCTGTCGACAAAATTCCGCTGAGTTCACGAAGCCACATTTTAGCGTGGGCGCGCTCGTTGTCGGCAGTCATAAGAAAAATGTTTGCCAACTGTTCGTACCCCTCTTTTTTCGCAACTTCTGCAAAAAATGTATACTTGTTTCTTGCCTGAGATTCACCTGCAAAAGCGGTAATTAAATTTGCCTCAGTTTTTGAGCCTTTAAATTCCATTGTCCATTCAACCTTTCTTTGCCCGTAGGGGCTTTTTGTATTGACTATTATTTCAAAAAATGTAAAAATTTATACATAGAAAATATGCAGATATTTACATATAAGAAAGCTTCTTGACAATACGGAAAATAAGTAATATAATGTAATTGATATACAAAGATACGTGTTGTGTCCGGGGCGTATGCAGTATTTTTGTAAAAAGGTTTATGCCCGATATTTTTAGCAGCAGAGGTTATTTAAAACGGGGTAATTGGCGTTTTACAAACCGTAAAATTGCTAATAATAAAATTTGCATTTTAAATGCAGAGAATAGGATGTGATTCGTATGTTAAAGGAATACACATTGGGTAAAGAGGAAAGACAAAAGCTTGCAGGCAGCCTTGCGAAAAATCTTAAAGGTTACAGATGTGCATGCGGCTGGTCTCAGGAAAAGCTTGCCGATATTATCGGTGTTACAAGGCAGACAATTCTTGCTGTGGAGAACGGAAAACGCGATATGACGTGGACAATGTTTATGGCATTTCTGCTTTTGTTTTTAAATAATGAAAGAACTCGGAACGACCTTGTGAATTCCGGCGTGATAACTGCGCAGCTTGAAGAATTTTTGAGTTTAGGTGAGCAAAACAACTAAGTCTTTTGAAAATTGCCCGTACGTGTAAATGTGCGGGTTTTTTCTTAATGACGCGACGTAAGGTTTCAGTACCTCGAGGTGTTTTTATGACTGTAAATAAAAACGAAAATAATGAAAACAACGAAAAAGTGTACGGCAACGAAAGCTTCGGCATACCCTCTGATTGTACGCAAAAACAGAGATTCAGCGGTGTAAAGCTTGTTTTTTATATCATTTTGGTTGTTGCTTTATGCGTGGGCGTTTACGCAGGCTTTCAGGAAGCTACATATCATTTTTTACCGACGGTGACCTTTGATAAAACAAGCAGGCCTGTATTGTACGCAAAAACTGACGCACTTTTAGAAAAACACGAAAAAGAGCAGAAAAGCCGTGTTATTTCAGACAGTAAAGAGGTATATGAGGATACAGATGTAGCCGACAGAATTTTTGTGACGCCCGACGGAGAATATGTTTTTCATCCCGGCGTGCTCAGCGAAGACAAAACCTTTGATTTGTTTTGCGAAACGGACGGAAAGAATGTTTGCATTGCAAAGGATATAAGTGCTTATCGTGTTCACCCAAAGGCTCAGTTTGTTTTGTATATTAAAAATTCTGCACTATACATTTCAGATATGAAAATCCCGAAAATAATATCCTCCGGAGTTACGGATTTTTATTTCAGTAAAAACGGTCAACAGGTAGTTTATTTCAAAGAAGGCGGCAAAATGTATACCTGTGCTACGGGAAAAAATTCAAAATCTGTGCTTGTAGATACAGATATAACCAAGCTTTTAACCCCGAAAGACGAATATGTTAATATATACTACATAAAAGATAATTCTCTGTATCACAAAAAGACTGGCGAAGCAGGAATGCTTGTTGCTGAAAATGTGTTTGACGGAATTATTCTTGGTGAAAATGTTTATTTTACAAGAAAAGAAACTGTTGAAAGACTGGCAACGGAATTCGTTGAAGACGATCTGATAACGGCAGACAGTAAGATTTTTCTGCCTGCAGAAGAAGATTATATAAAAGAGAACGAATTTGGTGCAGAAATATTTGATAAGGAAGCATACACTGAGGCAAACGACGAGTTTGAAAAGAAAGTGCTTCGTGATACTATAAGATATAACATAGCAGAGAACTTTACTCAGGAAAAAGAATTTATTTTATATAGTATAAAAAGAGATGAAGAAGTTAAAATCGATGGTATGCTGGCAGAGGGTTACCTTGGCTATAACAGCTGTAAGGATACCATTGTCTATAAAAAATATGTCCGAGGCAAAGATAGAATTAAAATGAGTGAGATTGAATCTTTGGAAGATGCTCTTTCAAAGATTGAGGAAAAAAGGCAGGAGCCTATGGAAATATGTATGCAGGTTTTAGTAAAAGGAAAACGTGCATTTATGGGAACAGAAAGCTTTCCTGACGGGCGAATTGAAATATCGTTAGACGGTAAATACATTTACTGCATTGAAGATATAGCAGATGATGGCAAAGGCACTCTGGTGCGCTACACAATCTCAGGGCGGGAACTAAAAGACAGAACAGAACTTAAAAAAGGCGTTACCGATTTTGTTTTAGACGGTTCAGATTCTTTGGTTACCGCAGTTTTTGACGGCTCTAAAATGGGAATATGTGAAGACGAAAAATATACGCATCTTTCGGATATTACCTGCCATAAATTTTTCTATGTTGACGGAACAATGTTTTTCTATGACAATTATAACTTTCCGTCACAATCGGGTCAGCTCAAAACATACCGCGACGGAAAAATTAAGCTGGTTGACAATAATGTATACGATTTTGATGTAAGAAACTACCGAACAGTTTCATATATCAAAAACTATAATCACCGATACTCATGCGGAGACCTTTACATAAAAGAAGGAAATCAAAAAAGAAAAATCGACTTTTCGGTAAGGGACATTCTGTATTAAAATAAAAAAGTCGAATATACAGTTTTTTCTTTACTTTAAGTATTCGTTATGCTATAATCAAATTATAAAATATTAAAGAGTTGAATGAACATACACATAAATTTCAGGAGGGAATAAAAAATGGCGAGAAACAAAAAATCAGAAGAACTTTTTGAAGAAAATGCAAACTTAGAAGAATTCGAAAACTATGATTACGACGAAAATCCCGATTTGCCTGAGGAGGAAGAGGAAGAAGGCGGTGCTTCTGTCGGCAGAAAGCTTTTAACCGTTTTCATTATTTTAGTAGCGTTAGTGGCTCTTTTCTTCCTGTCTGTCAATATTACAACACTTTGGCTCCAAAGCAATGAAGAGCCTGCGTCATACGAAACTGATGCTCCTTACATTGAAGATGATGAGGAATTTGAAGATAATGAATACTATAATGAGGTTGAAGAAGAGGAAGAAGAGAAAAAGCCCTCTGAAAAACCCACGGCTCCTGCTGAAGTGTTAGGAGAGGATTCGCCTTCTGTAACAAAACCTTCTGCAAAACCATCTGCGAAACCCTCAGCTCAAGCATCAGCAAGCGCATCACCTTCAGCTCAGGCTACAAAAACGCCGTCAGCTGAGCCTACAAAGGCTCCGTCAACTGCACCTACACCTGCGCCTGTGCCTGAAACTCCAGCACCAACGCAGCCTCCGGTTAAAACAAATACGCCAATTATAAAACCCGGTAACCCTGCAGCATAATGATGGAATATAAATCAAACAACAGTGAAGAAACCGTTTTAATCGCGCAGGAATTTGCTAAAACGCTCAAAGCGGGCGATGTTTTGTGCCTGCGCGGTGAGATGGGCGCAGGTAAAACGGTATTTACGAACGGACTATGTCGGGCTTTGGGTGTGACGGATTACGTCACCAGCCCGACATTTACAATAGTTAACGAATATGACGGTGCAGCTTTTCGCGTTTTTCACTTTGATATGTATCGTATTGAAGATGAAGACGAGCTTTTGGAAATCGGCTTTGATGAATATTTGTCATCGGGTGGAGTATGCGTTATCGAATGGCCGCAGAATGTGGAAAACAGCCTGCCAAAGAAACGCTATGAAGCAGAAATCTTAAAGACCGGCGAAAACGAGCGGACAATTAAAATATGTGAGGTTTAATGCTTTTATGTTGATATTAAGCGTAGATTCATCGTCACAGGCGGCAACAGCCGCGCTTATGTGTGACGGTGAACTTTTGTCGGAATACACACAGAATCAGAAAAAAACACATTCAGTTAAAATGCTTCCTATGATTGAGGGAATGTTAAAGGATGTAGGTGTGTCGCTTTCTGATATCGATTATTTTGCCTGCGGCATAGGTCCCGGATCTTTTACGGGCTTAAGAATTGGCGTTGCAACTGTTCGCGGTTTTGCAAAAACTTTAGGGAAAAACTGCGTTGCAATAAACAGCCTTGAGGCATTAGCAAACAATGTGTGCGGTTTTTCACAAAAAGTGTTTTCATTGCTTTCTGCGCGGGAAAATGAGTGCTATTGTGCAGTTTATGAAAACGGGACAGAAATTGTTAGTCCCTGCGTTCTGACACTTGATGAAATAGCGGAAAAAGCAAAAAATGAAAAATGCCTGCTTGTAGGCGACGGTGCAGTTTTGAACCGCGAATATTTTGAAAAGGCTTTGCCGGATGCTTTGTTCACAAATGAGCGAAACAATATGATTTCGGCATCGTCTATGGTAGAAGTGGCGTATAAAAAAATTCAGAGAAATGAAGTGTGCGATGCAGAGGGGTTAGTTCCCCTGTATCTGAGAAAATCTCAGGCAGAGCGTGAATATGACGAGAAAATGAAAAGGGAAAGGACTGAATGAAATGAATGTTGTAATCGGTAGTGACCATGGCGGTTTTGAGTTAAAACAGGTGCTTACAGCGCATTTGAAGTCAAAAGGTATTGAGGTTTTAGACGTTGGCTGCTATGATACAGATTCTGTTGACTACCCTGATATAGCAGAAAAAGCTGCAAAAGAGCTTCTTTCAGGTGGCTATGAGTTCGGTATTTTGGTTTGCGGAACGGGAATAGGCATATCAATTGCGGCTAATAAAATAAAGGGAATTCGCTGTGCAGTTGTTGCAAATGAATACTGTGCTGAAATGACAAAGCGCCATAACAACGCAAATATGTTAAGCTTTGGCGGAAGAGTTATTGGTCCTGACCTTGCAAAAAATATACTTGATGCTTATTTAAATGCTGAGTTTGAGGGTGGAAGGCATCAAAACCGTATTGATAAAATCAGTGCCTTAGAGGAGTGAAGGTTATGAATGAAAGACGGGATAAAATAAACTATTATCTTGACATAGCTGAAACAGTTGCAGGCCGTGGAACGTGCCTGAGAAGAAAATACGGTGCAATTATTGTAAAAAACGATGAAATAATCTCAACGGGCTATAACGGCGCACCGAGAGGAAGGAAGAACTGTATTGACTTAAATCGCTGTATCCGTGAGGAGTTAAACGTTCCAAGTGGTGAACGATATGAACTTTGCCGTTCTGTTCACGCTGAGGCTAACTGTATTATAAGCGCGTCCCGCCGTGATATGATTGGCGGAACTTTGTACCTTGCCTGCCGTAACGGAAAAACAGATGAGCTTATGTCGGGAACAAACAGTTGTACTATGTGTAAACGTCAGATAATAAATGCAGGAATAAAAACTGTTATTATACGCGATACAAAAACTGAATTCAGAGTTATAAATGTAAACGACTGGATTGAAGACGACGATTCTTTAAATTAAGTATATCGAAACCCGACGGATTGTCGGGTTTTTTGATAGTCTTTGGGGAATTTTAGTTATTGTTTTCATTCTGTATAAATGTTATTATGTAAAGAGGAAAGGAGGGCGTGGTTTTGAACGAGGCAGAACTTATAAAAAAATGTAAAAATGGCGACACTGAGGCTTTTTCAGATTTGGTACTCAAATATGAAGGTAAGTTTATAAACTATGCCTTCAAAATGCTACGTGACGAAAGTGAGGCACAGGATGCGGCGCAGGAAGCGTTTTTGCGAGCGTATAGAAAGATAAATACTTTCAGCGGAAACTCTGCATTTTCAACATGGCTTTATGCGATTTTAAATAATATATGCCTTGATATATTAAGGAAGAAAAAAAGAACTGGCGAGGAAAATCATATCAGTATAAATCAGGAAAGCAGCGAAGATGATGAGTACGAAATACAGATAGAAGATACATCTGCAGGGCCATACGAAAGTCTTCAGAAAAAAACTGCTTACGAGGCACTCTACAAAGCCTTAGACGAATTGTCAGAAGAACACAAAGAGGTTTTGGTTATGCGTGATTTAAACGGACTTGAATATGATGAGATTGCAAAGATTACGAATACTACTTTAGGTACGGTAAAATCCCGTATAAGCAGGGGAAGATTAAATCTTCGAAAAATTTTAGAAAAAGATAAGGAACTTTTTTTATAAAGTTTCGTCATAGTAAGTAGAGACAAAAAAGCCCGAAAAAACGGGCATACATATAATAAAATGTAAAGGAGAAAAGCACAAAATGGTCAAATCGGATTGCGAACAAATGCAGAATTTAATACCGCTTTATATTGACAACATGCTTTCCGAAGAAGAAAATGACATCCTGTGTGAGCATATAAAAAATTGCCGTGAGTGTCAGGAAACTTATGAGCTTTTAAAATCGGTAATACTGACGGCAAAGGCTGTTCCCGAAATCTCAGTACCTGAGGACTTTCACGAAAAGCTTATGGGGAATGTGCGAAAAGAGGCGGCAAAAAAACGTGTTAATCTTATGGCGTTTAGAAGAACTGTTGTGGGATTTGCGGCAGCAGCTGCGGTTGTTGCGTTTTCAGTTATTGCCCATGTAAACCTTCCTGAGAACACAATAACACAAAATCCCGAAGATTTTGTTGCAACGCCTGCACCTGCGGTAGAAACAAAAGTGCCTGAAGAACCAGAGCCTGAAATTCCTGAGGCAGAAGTAACTCAAGCTCCAATTGTTGCGCCCAGCGTAAAGCCAGAGGTGAGAAAAGACGTAAAGCCTGTTAAAACACAGTCGCCTGTCGTTTCGGCGGAAGTTTCACCTGGCGTGGCAGAAGAACCTGCAGACGTTCCTGCTCCTGCATCTTTGGAGGATGAGAATGTACCGAGTGTATTTTCTCTAAGAGATAATGATGAAGGCAGTGTTTCGCGTATGAGCGATTACCACATTATAAACATAAGCGTCGACGAAAGTGAGTATGAAAAAGCAAAGGAAATACTGTCGGGGCTTGAAACAGACGAAACGGGATATAAACTTCCTGAGGATTCTTCTCAAATATTAAATGAACTTTCAGAGCTTTCAGGTTTTTCACAGAGTGCAGAAGTAAGCGAAACTGCTGATAACGACTATATCGTTCTTAACTGAATATAAGGAGACTGAAGGATGTTTGGTTTTTTCAGTCTCTTTTCTTTTTGGTTACAAATTCCTGCACAATTTGACATGTACTCTGTTTTTTGATAAAATATATATGTAATATTATGCATATACGAGGTGAAATAACGCGAAAGTTCATTTCACGTTATTGCCTCCGGCGGATTTAATTGCCCGTGCGTAATTTTCTTCGCATCCGCTCAGAAACGCACACGGGCGTAAAAATCTCTTATCATTTCTTGCCATACAGATAAGAGAATTTTAATTACTATTTGTGCCGACGTATGGCGGCGGAATGGAGATTTTTATGAAATGCAAATTTTGCGGTGCAGAAATAAATGAAGAAGATATTCGCTGTGCAAGCTGTGGCGGCGAGCTTGAAAGAATAACTGACCCTGAAGAAAATTTAAAAATTATTGACGAGATGCCAGAGCTTCACGATGAGCTTGACAAAATAGGCGAGATGCGTGAAAAAACCGAGGGAAGAAAAAAACGTGTAATTATTGCCATAATTATAGTTTTAGTTTGCCTTTTAGCAAGCTTTCTCGGAATGTATTTTGTGAAAAGCAGAACTCATGAAGAGCCCGCTGCCGAAGAAATTGTTCCTGTAACATCTGCAGTTCCCGGCGGTATTATTAAGATTACCGAGGGAGAAGGCTTCACAGATGTTTCTGTCATAGACGAAATGAGCGCAATATCTGCGGTTAACAGCTTGCGTTCGAGGCTGGGCATAACGGATGAGAGAACGTCGTTTAAGCTTGAGAGTCAGATAACAGTAGGAAGCGACACCTATTACAGACTCGGCCAGTATTGCGGAAATTTAAGAGTTTATAACGGCGAAATGGTTATAATGGTATCGGAAGACGGAACGCCTCTGATGATTAACGGAACATATGTTGAAACCGATGGTGTTGATTTGGATGCCGAAGTGGATGTAGGAAACGCATCAAACGGTGCAACAGAGTATATAAACAGACTTTCAAAAGACTATTGCCTTAAGGAAGGCGTAACTGTATCGGCACCCAAAAAGGTTATTTACAATTTCGAGGAAAACACATATCTTGCATATCTTTTTAAAGCATCAGGCTATAACGATAACGGTGCATTTATTTCATACGATGTGCTGACAGACGCAGATTCAGGAAACGGAATTTGTTACCGCGCAACGTCAAGCTTTGAAAATGGTGATGATGAAATAGTAGAGGTTTCAGAAAAACCTGATATCAGAGGCTTTTCTGAGTCCCCTGCGACCTACTACATGGTAAACGATAAATTTAACTGGAGTGATGAAACAAAAACCAGTGCGGTTGACCCCATAGATACTGAAAGTATTAACGCAGGTGAAACATCTTTATTTGTTTCAGAGGCAAAGAAAAGTATTGACAAGGCATACACTTATTTTAAGGAAAACTTCCTTTGGGAAGACGCCTTTTCAAGACTTAAAGTTTATATAAACGCAAATGAGTATGTTGAACATGAGCTTCCCCCTGAAAAAGCTATATATTCTGATGGTATAATAACTCTTATTGAAGAAGATTTAATCAACATAAAAGCAGACCCCAACGTTGTAACCCATGAGTATTCCCATATGATGATGCAGGATATTGCGAATTTTGACGGAACAATGGCTTACAGCGAAAGTTCTGCAATAGCAGAGGGATACGCCGATGTTTTCGGAGAACTTTCAGAACTGTATTTTACAGGTGAGGCAGACTGGATACACGGAGAAAGAAATGTGGGAATGCCCATAGCTCCGTATCTTGACGCATACAGAGAAGATACCGCACCAGCGGATATGCCCAGCGTTTATCGCAACAGCACAATAATTTCCCACGCGCTCTGTAAAATGTATGCAGCAGCAGGCATAAACGAGCAAATAGTTGGAGAAGTAATGTACCGTACTGTTTGTATGATGAATAAAGACACAACATTTGCAGAGTGGAGAACAATTACCGAGGCAACGCTCTATCAGATGATGAAAAAAGGTGCTATTTCAGAACAGCAGTTTGCAAAGAGTTGTGAGGCACTTGTGAATACTGGAATTTCTGCAGGCAAAATTTACGCAAGCGAAGCGGTTACACCTGAGGTTTTGGAAGATACGCAAAGCCTGGCAGGTTAATTTTACTACTAATATGAAAAAATCTTTTGCGGAATTGTGTAATACTACACAATTCCGCAATTTTTTTGAGATTTTATGTAAAAAAGTGTTGACCAAAGGCGTATTTCTGCTATATAATAGGGATATGTATTATTTACAAGGGGGCTTGTTTTTATGATAAAAATTGCAATATTAGGATATGGCACCGTAGGCAGCGGTGTTTACGAGATATTGAGAAAAAGTACTTCTGCTATCGCAAAAAGAGCAGGTGGCGGAATTGATATAAAATATATTCTCGATATACGTGATTTTGACACCCACCCCGAAAAACATATTTTCACAAAAGATTATAATGATATTTTAAATGACGATGAAGTAAGCGTTGTTGTTGAGGTTATGGGTGGCTTAAACCCTGCTTATGAGTTTACAAAGTCGGCTCTTTTAAAAGGTAAAAGCGTTGTAACATCAAACAAAGAGCTTGTTGCAACTTGCGGAACTGAGCTTATTAAAATCGCAAAAGAAAACGATGCGAACTATTTCTTTGAGGCATCTGTTGGCGGCGGTATTCCGATTATAAGACCTTTAAATCAATGCCTGACAGCCAATGAAATAACCGAAATCAACGGTATTTTAAACGGAACAACAAACTACATTTTAACAAAAATGTTTAAAGAGGGAGCATCTTTTGATGATGCTTTGAAAACCGCTCAGGAATTAGGATATGCTGAGCGTAATCCTGAAGCTGACGTTGAAGGTCACGATGCCTGCAGAAAGATTGCAATATTAGCGTCTTTGGCAACAGGCAAATTCATAGATTATAACGATATTCCAACAGAGGGTATTACAAAAATCTCCAAAGATGACGTAAACTTTGCCGATAAAATCGGTTACGTGATTAAGCTTATCGGCTCAGCAAAAGTTTCAGCAGACGGAAAGGTTTCAGCCCGTGTTGCACCAAGGCTTGTTTCAAAAGAAAGCCAGCTTTCAAGTGTTAATGATGTGTTTAACGCAATTTTACTTCACGGCGACTCTTTAGGCGACGTAATGTTTTACGGCCGCGGTGCAGGTAAGCTTCCTACAGCCAGCGCCGTTGTGGCAGACGTTATCGACGCTTGCAAACACCTTCACGTAAACAAGTGGGTAATCTGGTCAGAAGCTGAAAAAGACCTTATGAACAGCCCTGATGACAGCGAGTACTGTTATTTTGTTCGCACAAAGGATGAAAGCTTAAAAGAAAGCCTTAAAGATGTCGTTGTTGTTGGAACAACAGAAGACGGTGAAACTGTGATTACAACAGGACTTATGACAGAAAAAGAATTTAAGGAAAAAGCTTTTGGAAAGTGTGAATTTATCCGTATTTTGAAATAGTATAGCCGAAAGGGGTTATTCTTTATGGCTAAGGTAAAAGTCAGAGTTCCGGGAACATCTGCAAATATGGGACCCGGATTTGATTCTTTAGGTCTGGCGCTTTCAATTTACAATTATATAGAGGCAGAAGAAACTGATAGCGGTCTTGAAATAAATATTTTAGACGCTGAAACAAAAGAGTTTTTGCCCACAGACGAAAAAAATCTTGTGTATAAGTCAATGAAATATATATTTGATTTAACTGACTATAAACCAAAGGGGTTAAAGCTTACACTAAAAAGCGAAGTGCCGGTTACGCGCGGTCTTGGCTCAAGCTCTGCCTGCATTGTGGGCGGACTTGTTTGTGCAAACGAGCTTTCGGGCAAAAAGTTTTCTATGCGCGAAATTGTCAATATGGCAGCAAAAATAGAGGGTCATTCTGATAATGTGTGTGCAGCTTGTATGGGTGGATTTACAGTTTCAGTAAATAATAAAGACGAAATTTTTTACCACTCTCACAAAATGAATGGTGACTTAAAATTCCTCGTTTTGATTCCTGACTATGCTGTAACAACACAAAAAGCAAGAAACACTCTTCCGGGATATTATCCAAAACGCGATGTTGCTTTTAACATATCACACGCATCGCTTTTAGTGGCATCTTTAGTTTCGGGAAACTACGACAACCTACTCTGCGCAATGGACGACAGAATTCACGAGCCATACAGAAAAGTGTTTATCGATGGATACCCAAAAATTTATAAAAAGCTTAAATCCTACGGAGCTTTGGGAACTTATATAAGCGGCTCAGGCCCTACTCTTATTTCCGTAATTGAAGCAGATGACGCAGAGTTTTTCGCGGATGACATCTCAGATTATATGAAAAAATATTACCCGTCATGGACGGTACGTCTTTTAGAATGTGATAACGAAGGCGTTAAACTACTTTAAGATTTTGATTTTATGCCGTGGCATAAAAATAGGAGGTTATAAAATTGAGTTTAATTGTTCAGAAATTCGGAGGCTCGTCAGTCGCCGATGCAGAGCGCCTAAAGCGCGTGGCAGGTATCATCACTGATACCTATAAAGAGGGCAATGGCGTAATCGTTGTTGTAAGTGCTCAGGGCGACACAACAGACGATTTGATTGAAAAAGCAAAAGAGGTTAATCCAAACCCCTCAAAGCGTGAAATGGATATGCTTCTTTCAACAGGTGAGCAGATTTCAGCATCGCTTCTTGCTATGACTATTGAAAATATGGGTTTTCCTGTAATTTCTTTAACGGGATGGCAGTCAGGAATGACTACAAATTCAAATTATTCTGCAGCAAGAATTAAAAAGATTAACCCTGAAAGAGTTTTTGCAGAGCTTGACAAAAAACGTATTGTTATTGTTACCGGTTTTCAGGGCATCAACAAATACGATGATATAACAACCTTAGGTCGTGGCGGTTCAGATACTTCTGCAGTAGCTTTGGCGGCTGCGTGTCACGCGGATTTGTGTGAGATATACACAGACGTTGACGGGGTTTATACCACAGACCCGAGAATCGTTCCTGAAGCCAAAAAGCTTTCTGAGGTTTCATTTGATGAAATGCTTGAGCTTGCATCTTTAGGCGCAAACGTACTTCACAACCGCTCGGTTGAAATGGCTAAGAAATATAACGTAAATATGTGTGTTCGTTCAAGCATTACACGTGCTGAAGGAACATTCGTTAAGGAGGTTACAAATATGGAATCAATGTTAGTTAGAGGAGTTACAAAGGATAATGACGTGGCAAGAATTTCAATCTGCCATATTGAAGATACACCTGGAAAGGCCTTCAGAATTTTCTCGCTTTTAGCAAAGGCAAATATCAATGTTGATATAATCATCCAGTCAATAGGCCGCGAAAATACAAAGGATATCAGCTTTACTGTTCCCGAAGGAAGACTTTCTGAAGCTTTGGAAATCATTGAAAACAACAAAAGCGTTATCGGATATGGCGAATTAAGCTACAATACAGACGTTTCAAAGGTTTCTATCGTTGGTGCAGGTATGGTAACAAACCCTGGCGTTGCAGCTAAAATGTTTGAAGCTTTATATGATGCTCACATCAATATTCATATGATTGCAACATCTGAAATTAAGGTTTCTGTTTTAATTGATCAGGGAATGGAAAATAAAGCTGTAAAGGCTATTCACGATAAGTTTGAATTAGCATAATGCGGCTGGTAAAAACAACCCAGAACAAGCAAAGCGAGTAAAAAATAACATAAAAAGGATTTGCATTAAGATGCAAATCCTTTTTCTATTACATATTTTGTTTTTTAAGTCTACCCGCCAATTTATCTCTGTCAGCTTTTGCTAAAATTTTCTTTCTAAGTCTGATGCTTTCAGGGGTTACTTCAACCAGTTCATCATCCGAGATAAATTCTAAGCACTGTTCTAAGCTCATATTAACAGGGGGAGTGAGTTTAACTGTGTCATCACTTCCTGCAGCACGCATATTTGTAACGTGCTTCTTTTTACATACGTTAACGGTTAAGTCTTCGTTTTTAGCATTTTCGCCAACAATCATACCCTCGTAAACCTTAACACCAGGTCCTAAGAAAAGTGCGCCGCGGAGCTCTGCATTTAAAAGTCCGTATGCAACTGTTGTACCGCTTTCCCAGGCAATCATAGAACCACGGTTGCGGGTTGTCATTTCGCCCTTGTATTCTTCAAAGCCCTCTAAAATTGAGTTCATAATACCGTTACCCTTAGTGTCGGTTAAAAATTCACTTCTGTAACCGATTAAACCACGGGAGGGGATTATAAATTCCAAACGCATATAACCGTCGTTTGTGGGATGCATATTTTCCATCTGAGCTTTTCTTGTTCCGAGCTTTTCGATAACGTTTCCTGAAAATTCTTCGGGAACATCAATAACTAAGCGTTCCATAGGCTCTAAGATTTTCCCGTCTTTTTCTTTAAAAATGACCTGCGGGCGTGATACTTGGAATTCATATCCCTCGCGCCTCATTGTTTCTATTAAGATAGAAAGGTGAAGCTCGCCTCTGCCTGATACCTTGAAAGAATCAGCACTGTCGGTTTCCTCAACCTTTAAGCTTACATTTGTTTCAAGCTCGCGGAAAAGTCTTGCACGAAGGTGCCTGCTTGTAACGAATTCGCCCTCCTGACCTGCAAAGGGGCTGTTGTTAACGATAAAGTTCATTGAAATTGTAGGCTCGTCCACCTCGATTACGGGTAAGGGGTCAATACAGTCAAGGGCACATATTGTTTCGCCGATATTTATATCACCGAGACCTGAAACGCAGATAATATCCCCTGCTGGAACAGATTCTGCCTCGCGCCTTGAAAGACCTTCATAGGTGTAAATTCTGCCAGTTTTAACGTTTGAAGTTTTGCCGTCAGTGTGGCAGAGTGCAACGGTCTGACCGTAGTTAATTGTACCACGGCTAACTTTTCCTACTGCAATTTTTCCGATATATTCATCATAGTCAATGTTTGCAATACGAATCTGCAAAGGTTCATCGGCATTTCCGTTTGGTGCAGGAACGTGCTCTAAAATAACATCAAAAAGCGGTGTTAAGTCGTCTTCTAATTCTGAAGGAGAAAGACCGCATATACCCTGCTTTGCAGAAGCGTAAACAACAGGGAAGTCAGCCTGCTCGTCATTTGCGCCAAGGTCTATGAAAAGGTCTAAAACCTCATCAATAACCTCTTCACATCTTGCTTGAGGTCTGTCAATCTTATTTATAACAACAATGGGTTTTAGGTTAAGCTCTAACGCTTTTTTTAACACAAATCTTGTCTGGGGCATTGCGCCCTCAAAAGCATCAACAACCAACAAAACGCCTTCAACCATACCCAAAACTCGCTCAACCTCGCCACCAAAGTCTGCGTGTCCCGGTGTGTCAACTATATTGATTTTAACGCCATTATGCATAACCGACGTGTTCTTTGATAGAATTGTAATACCGCGCTCACGTTCCAAATCGCCTGAGTCCATAACTCTGTCTGCAACCTGCTCGTTTTCACGGAAAATACCGCTGTTTTTAAACATAGCATCAACCAAAGTTGTTTTACCGTGGTCAACATGGGCGATAATTGCGATATTTCTGAAATTATTATTTTCCAATTAAATTCCTCCGATTTTAATTTCTTCCAACTAATAATTTTAGCACAAAATGACAAAAAGTCAAATATAAATTGACATACAAGAAGATTTTTGTTAAAATGATAGAATAATATAATGGAGAATCAGGCGGTTAGTGTGAAATTTACACATTGACAGATAAGCGAAGGGAAGATTTTAATGTTAGATTCAAAGCACATTTATATAAATAGCAAAAATCACCTTGAAATCGGCGGATGCGATGCTATTGATTTAGCTAAAGAATATGGAACACCGCTTTATGTTTATGATGAAGCAACAATCCGCGAAAATTGCAGGATGTATGTTGACTCAGTAAACAAGTTTTATGGCGGTAACGGAAGAATTCTCTATGCAAGCAAGGCAATGTCGTGTATGGCGATTTACAGGCTTGTAAACGAAGAAAATATGGGCGTAGACGTTGTTTCGGGCGGTGAGATGTATACGGCTTATAAAGCAGGTTTTCCCATGGATAAGGTGTGTTTTCACGGAAACAACAAAACAGAGGACGAGCTTATAATGGCTTTAGAGCTTGGTGTTGGAAGAATTGTTGTTGATAACAGCTTTGAGCTTGAAACCTTAAGCCGTATATGCAAGGAAAAAGGTAAGACTATAAGTGTTTTGTTCCGCATAAAGCCCGGGGTGGATGCCCATACTCACGACTTTGTAAAAACGGGACAGATTGACTCGAAATTCGGTTTTGCCCTGGAAACAGGCGAGGCTTTGGAAATAATTGAAAAAGCAATTAACACAGAGAATATAAAATATGCGGGACTTCACTGTCATATCGGCTCTCAAATTTTTGATTTAGAGCCTTTCTGCGAAACGGCTAAGGTTATGATGGGCTTAATTAAGGAAATAAAAGAAAAATTGGGTGCAGAAACTGAAGAATTCAACTTGGGCGGAGGTTTCGGTATTTCATATATTGAGAGTGATGACCCTGTTCCTTATGGTAATTTTATGGAGGCTGTAAGCCGTGTAATTCACGAAGAAGCAGAAAAAAACAATTTAAAACTTCCGTTTATTTATATGGAGCCGGGAAGAAGTATCGTTGGCGCCGCAGGCGTAAGTCTTTATACTGTTGGCGGAGTTAAAGAAATTCCCGATATAAGAACCTATGTTTCTGTAGACGGCGGAATGGCAGATAATCCAAGATACATTCTCTATAACGCAGACTATACTTTCCTGATTGCGAACCGCGCAGGAAATGAAAAAGATACTGTGGTTACAGTGGCGGGAAAGTGCTGTGAGTCAGGAGATTTGCTTGGTGAAAATGTGGCACTTCAAAAGGCAGAAATAGGCGACACTTTGGCGGTTTTATCAAGCGGAGCGTATCACTACTCAATGGCAAGCCACTATAACAGACTTAGAAATCCTGCGGTAGTAATGGTAAAAGACGGAAAGTCAAGAGTAATAGTTAAAAGAGAAACGTATGATGATTTAATAAAGAATGATATGTAAAAAATCGGTAGCCTTCTGGCTACCGATTTTTCTATATTATTAAACTCCGCTGTATGCTGAAAATCCACCATCTACAGGGATTACAACACCGTTAACAAAGCCTGATGCATCTTTTGATACTAAGTATAAAAGAGTTCCCAAAAGCTCTTCGGGTTTTCCGAATCTGTCCATAGGAGTACTTCCTAAAATCTTACCTGTTCTTGCAGTTGGTGTTCCGTCATCATTAAAGAGCAGTTTTTCGTTCTGCTTTGTAACGAAAAATCCGGGTGCAATTGCGTTGCAACGGATATTTGTTTTTGAAAAGTGAACCGCGAGCCACTGTGTAAAGTTTGAAATTGCAGCTTTGGCACCTGAGTAGGCAGGAATTTTTGTTAAGGGTGTAAATGCGTTCATACTTGAAATGTTTATGATGCTTGCATCTTCTTTTTCGAGCATATCCTTTGCAAAAACCTGAGTGGGAAGAAGTGTTCCCAAAAAGTTTAGGTTGAAAACAAACTCAACACCTGACTGATCAAGGTCAAAAAAGGTTTTCATATTTCCTAAATCTTCAGGTTTAAAATATTCATTATCGGTCGTTGCTTTGGGATTGTTTCCGCCTGCACCGTTAATTAAAATATCGCAGGTTCCAAAATCTTTTAAAATCTCATTGTGAGCATTTTCTATGCTTTCCTTATCTAAAACATTGCAGGCATAACCTTTTGCTGTGCCGCCGTCAGCTACAATTTTTTCAGCAAAGCTTTTTGCAGCGTCTTCGTTTAAGTCTAAAAGTGCAACCTTTGCACCTGCTTTTGCTAAGCACTCAGCAAACATTGAGCAAAGCACACCGCCTGCGCCGGTTACTACTGCCACTTTTCTGTTTAAGTCAATATTAAAAGGTAATTTCATAATCTTAATTTCCTTTCGTTTTATCTAAAGTTTCCCAAATACCTGCCATATACATAGCTCCTAATGCACGGTCGTAAAGTCCGTAGCCGGGCTTTCCCGTTTCGCCCCAAATCATTCTGCCGTGGTCGGGGCGAAGATATCCTTTAAAGTTTACATCGTGATAAGCTTTTAGGATTTCAACAACATCTAAGGAACCGCATTCGGAGAGATGACCGCTTTCTTCAAAAGAGCCGTCTTCCAAAATTTTAATATTTCTGACGTGAGCAAAATGAATTCTACCCATAGAGCCATATTTTTTAACCATAGCCGTATAGTCGTTGAATTTTGCGCATCCCAAGCTTCCGCTGCAAAGTGTTAAGCCGTGATGAGAATCATCGTAAAGGCTTAGGAAACGATCAATATTTTTTTCGTTTGTTATAATCCTTGGAATGCCGAAAATTGGCCAAGGCGGATCATCGGGGTGAATAGCCATATTAACGTCACATTCTTTTGCAACGGGAATGATTTCCTTAATAAAGTATTCTAAGTTTTTCCATAGACCTTCTTCGCCAAGCTCTTTATAGGCTTCGATAAGCTCGCCCATTTCATCGGGAGAGTAAGATGCATCCCAACCAGGAAGAGTCATCTTGGTGGGGTCCATTTTGTCAACGTCTTCTTTGTAGTAAACTAACGCATTCGAGCCGTCAGGAAGTGGCTGATCAAGACGTGAGCGTGTCCAGTCAAAAACAGGCATAAAGTTATAGCAAATACATTTAACACCAGCTTTAGAAAGTCTTCTTATATTTTCTTTATAGTTATCAATGTAAAGCTGATAGTTTCCTCTTTTAAGCTTTATATCCTCATGAACAGGAACGCTTTCGATAACTTCCATTTCTAAACCTTTTTCGTTTATTGTGGCTTTCATTTTATCAATTTCTTCCTGAGGCCAAACCTCGCCTACAGGAACTGAATAAACCGCTGTGACAACACCTGTCATACAGGGAATCTGACGGATGTATTCTAACGTTACGGGATCGTCATATCCGTACCATCTGAATGTCATTTTCATAATATTACCTCCTTTTGTGAGTTTTTTGCACTTTCATAGATTGCAAAAACTGCGTTCATTGTGTTTTCCACGTCTTTTAAGCCAAAAGAAATTCCACCGTCGTATATGTTTTTAATAAGGGAAGAATGACCGATGCCCCAATAATTTTTTTTGTTAAAGGCTTTTGAGTCTTCTTCTGTTACTTTGCCGTTTTCAAAAAGTGCGCCTTCGGAATATTTTACAACTCCGTTTTCAAAAATGATTTCAAATTCCGGAGAAGAGTTGGTTTTGTAAGCATTTGTTGCAAAAAATACACCTCTTGCACCGCAGTTGAGGTTAAGGTATGCAGAAACAGTATCTTCAACCTCAATGCCGTCTATAGAAAAATTGGATATACTTGCTTTAACGGATTTTATTCCGCCTGCAATGTAGTTAAAGTAATCAAGAGTGTGAACTGCCTGATTTATTAAAACACCGCCACCCTCGGTATCCCATTTTCCACGCCATTCGTCAGATTTATAGTAGTTTATGTCCCTTGCCCAGGTCAAAAATGCTTTTGCACCAATTATTTTTCCGTATTTTAAGCTTTCTGAAATTTCTTTGAATTTAGCGATGCAAGGGTTTAATCTATTCTGGAAAGCAACGCTTACATTTTCAGAATGGGGAAGGTTTAAAAGCTTTGAAAATTCCTCTTTTGTTCTTGTTGCAGGTTTTTCTAAAACCACCATTTTTCCTGACAAAAGAGCTTTTTTTGCCATTTCAAAGTGAAGATGGTGGGGAGTACAGATATGAACTGAGCGAATGTTTTCATCCTTTAACATTTCGTCAAAATCTGTATAGGCAATAACCTCATATTTTTCAAGGCAAAGCTTTATTTTTTCGGGGTTAATATCACAAACTGCATAAAATTTTGCATTATCAACTTTTGTAAGTGAATCGGCGTGAACGGGGCCGATAGCCCCGTATCCTACGATGCAGACATTCTTACTCATCAGCAATATCCTTTCGTTTTCAAAAACTCATAGCTTTCGCGAAGAGATTCAAAGGCGTTTTCTGTTCTGAAGTTATAATCCTGCTCAATTAAGGCAAAGCGTGAGCCTGCTTCTTCACAAGCTGAAAGGATTGGCTCCCATTCTATAAAACCGTTTCCAACCTCACGGAGTTTTGCTAAGGCAGTGTTATCAAACAAAATGGCATAATCCTTTAAGTGAATAGCCATAGCGCGTTTTCCTAAACGCTTAATTAAAGCTGTAACATCGTTAACGGCAATATGTGCCCAGGCAATATCTACTATAAAATTGAAGATTTCGGGGTCGGTTTCTTCAATGAGTCTTTCATATATTGATTTTTCGCCGAGCTTATTAAATTCCCATGAATGATTGTGATAGCCAAAGTAAAGGTTGTTTTCCTTTAAAACGTCGCATATTTTTTTGATTTCAGAAATGAATTCAGAAAATTTTTCCTCAGTATAAACGAAGTCGAAAGGCATAGAACCCATCCCGCAGAGGTCGCATCCTAAGGTCTTATTGTATTCCATAACTTCGTCTAAATTATTTTTAAAATCGTCAAAACTTCTGTGGGTTGTAACAACCTTAAGACCATATTTATCCAAAATCGGTTTCATATCGGAGGCTTTTAAAGGTGTTCCTGAAATCTGCACGACTTTAAAACCTATATCAGAGATTTTTTTGCAACTTTCTTCAAAATCAGGAAGTGTTTGAATATGTTCTCTTATTGTATAAAACTGTGCACCAATGTGTTTATCCATTGTTATTCTCCTTAGTATGTATTTTTTGTGTCTGCAACAACACGTTTTACGTTCTTTTTAACCTTTGAATTTTTAATTCTTTCGCCTAAAAGTTCGTAGAATTTATCGTGGGGGAAGTTCTTAACATCTACGGTTTCGCCTGTCCATGCACTTAAATGAATAGCATTTGAAATTGTAAGACCGTTTATACCTTCTTCACCGGGTGCTAAAAGGGAGTCTGCATCTCCAAGGATAACAGATGCAAAATTCTTTAGGATGCCTACATGCTGTTCACCAATTGAAGCTTCGACGGGAACGTCACATTTCCAACATTCAGGAAGACCAAATGGCATTGTGTTTATCTTTTCAAATTCACGTTCTGAAATAACGTTTCTGTCAAAAATAAACTTGCCTTTCTCAATAACGATTTTACCCATATCGCAGGCAATTTCAAGACGGTTTGTTCCGGGGGCTTCGCCTGTTGATGTTATATACTGTCCCGTTGTTCCGTTTTCATATTCGAAAAATGCACAAACATCATCTTCAACTTCAATGTCGTGGTATTTGCCGAAAGAAGCCTTTGCGTAAATTTTGTCGGGCATACCGAACATCCACTGCCATAAGTCAAGCTGATGGGGGTTCTGATTGATCAGTGCACCGCCACCCTCATCTTTCCAGGTTGAACGCCATGAACTGCTGTCGTGATATGCCTGAGGTCTGTACCAGTCGGTGATAATCCAAGTGATTCTTTTTATGTGACCTAAAGAGCCGTCCTGAACCATTTTGCGAAGCTTCTGATATAAGGGGTTTGTTCTCTGGTTATACATAATTCCAAAAAGTTTTCCGCTTTTTTCAGCGGCTTCATTCATTTCTTTAACCAGCTTTGTGTAAACACCTGCAGGCTTTTCTGTAATTGCATTTAAGCCATACTCAAAAGCTTTAGCTGCAAGTGACGGATGGTCATAGTGGGGTGTTGCAATAATAACTGCATCGCAAAGACCGCTTTTGTAAAGTTCATCTGCCGTTTCAAATACGGGGATTTCGGGGTATTTTCCTTTTAAAGCATCGCGTCTATCGATGTCGATATCGCAAACAGCGCCAATCTCCATATTTGGAACTTTTCCTGTCATAATATTATCAACGTGAGCAGTTCCCATATTGCCGTAACCGACAACGCCTAATTTTACTTTTTTCATTTTTTATCTCTCCTTAAATAGTTTATTTATAATTTTGCCTAAAGAGTTGTATGCAAGGGTAAATGTTCCCTCGCCGCCATCCTCTAAATCATCCATAATATCGCCCTGCTCTAAGGCTGCTAAGCCCTCAAAGTTTCCAAGATGCGGCTCTAAGCTTATAAAACCGTTGTAGCCGTTATCAAAGAGAGTTTTTAAGACATACTCAATATTTCCGTCGCCGTATCCTGCGGGAACAACCTTTAATGTATCGGCTTCAGAGTCTTTTATATGCATATATTCAACGTAGGGCAAAAGCTTTTCTATGGCGTTCTTTGTGTTTTCGCCACACTGAACGAAGTTTGCAGGGTCGAACACTGCACGGAAGTTTTCGCAACCGAGTTCTTTCATCAAGTCTATGCATCTTTCCACTGTATCGCCGTAAATATCCTTTTCGTTTTCGTGAAGAAGAACAACATCTTCGGTTTTTGCGTATTCAATCATTTTTGTAAGCTTTTGGAAAACGTCTTTTCGTTCTTCCTCTGCCCACTCGTCATCATCGTGATAGAAACTGAACATTCTTATGTACCTTGCATTCAGCATTTTTGCTGTTTTTACAACTTTTTTAAAAAGATTGAAATGCTCGTCAAAATCATCAGAAAGCTTGATTTTACCGATAGGCGAGCCTATTGAGGAAGCAGAAATTTCGAACTTTTCCATCTTTTTCTTTAATGCCAAAATTTCATTGTCTAAAAGCTCGGAGATATTTTTGCCGTCAATTCCTCTCGGCTCATAATACTTTATGCCAAGCTTCTTTAAAACTTCAAACTGTATGGTTGTGTCGCTTGAAATCTCATCTGAAAAACCACTTAATTTGCTGTAATACATAGCTTTTACCTCGTTCTTTCTTTAATTGTTGCTATTGATTATATAATATCACAAATTTTTAAAAATTAAATATAAAATATTGCCATAAATATTGCAAATATTGCTATTGTGTGCTATTATAAAGCCGAGGTGAGATAAATGGAGTCTTATTTTAGTTTTAGCAGTCCTGTTACAGAACGCCCGAACAACGAACGTTATGAGCTACACGTTCACGACAACTACGAAATATTTATGTTTTTAGAGGGTGATTCTAAATATGTGGTCGAAGAAAATACATATAATTTAGAGCCTTTCGACGTTATAATAATAAGAAAGAATCAGTTCCACAGAGTTTACCACAACAGTAATGCAAAATATAAGCGAATTGTTATAAATATTTCGCCTCAGTTTTTTGAAAAGAATAACTGCAGAGAGTATGAGGAGCAGTTTAATAGCCCATCTCTTATAAGTATGGGGAACAAAATTGACGGAAAAACCGTAAAGCAAAGCGGAATTTATGATGCATTTATGCGGGCAAAAAAATATTCTGATAAGTTGGACAACCAGAACGCTCCTGTTGTTAAGGCTTGTGTTACGGAAATTCTGTATTTAATAAACAATATAAAATTCAATCAGGAAACAGATGATGATAACTCGCATCTCAAAGAGGTGATTGAATACATCAACGAAAATTTTAACTATTCAATACCGCTTCAAGACCTTGAAAAAAAGTTCTTTATCTCAAAGTACCACCTTTGCCGTATATTTTTTAAAGCAACAGGACTTACAGTTCATCAGTATATTACTAAAAAACGCTTGGCTCATGCAAATGGGCTCATAAAATCAGGGAAAAGTTTGGGAGAGGCCGCACAGATGTCAGGATTTAACAACTATTCTTCTTTTTACCGTGCCTATGTAAATGAATTCGGAATAAAACCCAAAAATGAAAAAATGAGGACAGAAAAGTAATAAATTAAAATTTCTACGCATACAGTTTAACAAGAAATATAGAAAGCAGGTGTGTGTATGGAAATAAAAAAAGAAAGTATAAGCCTTAATGAAACAGGCGTGAAAGTAAGTTCAAATGTAATGGCAGAGGGAGATATTATAATTCCCGATATAAATCCCGATATACGTGAGGTTTTAATTGCGGATGCCAAGGCAAATGTAACTTCAGCAGAATACAGAAACGGGAAATTAAATGTTTCGGGAACAATCAGCCTTAATGTGTTATACAAGCCTGACGAGGCGCAAGACAGCGCAGAATTGAAATCGCTGAACTCAGAATTTATGTTCTCGGATGCTTTGGATGCTCAGGGCGGTGAAGATTTAAAATACTGTGTTTCAGCACTTGTGGAGCATATTGGTTTTACATTGGTAAATTCGAGAAAGCTTTCCGTAAAAGTGATAGTTTCTCTTTCGGCAAAGGGTTACAGAAATCATACGTTAGAGCCGGTGTCTCAGGTTTTGGGTGACGGTGTTTGTTGCCGTGATAAAAGCTACAATGTATATATGCCTATTCTTGAAGAAGAAACAAATATTACAATTTCGGACATTTTAACAGTCCCTGAACATATGCCCGACATAGAGGAAATTTTAAAGGTTGACGGCTGTTGCCGTGGTGCGGAATGTAAAATAATGAACGGTAAGGTTATGGTTCGGGGAGAGCTGTGTATGAAAACTCTTTACACAGCATCAGGCGAGGGCGAAAAAATACAGCTTGTAACCCACGAAATTCCTTTTGCGGAGCTTGTTGAAGCGGAAAATGTTGATGAAAACTGCACCGTTTCGGTTATATACGATTTAAAATCCGTTACACCTAATGTTCGCGGAGATGTAAACGGTGATACAAAAATAATAAGCGCAGACATAGTGATCGGGGCAAAAGTAAAAGCCTCAAAATCCGAAAAACGCTCTTTTGCTGAGGATTGCTACGGAATTTACGGAAAAGTAAACACATCACGGGAAAAAATTTCGGTTTCTGAATATATATCGTCGGAAAACACAGAAACAACCCTTACACAGACAGTTAAAATGCCGAAAAATGTAAAGCTTGGTGATGTAATATCTGTGAGTGCAAAACCTGTTGTGAGAGAAAAAAGCTTTGATGACGGAAATCTTCACATAAAGGGAGGACTTGTATCTTTCCTTATCTACCGTGAAGACGGAGAGCAGGGACAGGTAAGAAGTTCGGTGACGGAAACAGACTTTGACTGGAAAATGCGCGCTCAGGGAGAAAACTTATCTGCTGATGCGGATGTGTGGACAGAAGATGTTCTGGCTCATAAAGTAAATTCTGATGAGGCAGAAGTAAAGGTTACACTGGGAGTAAATGCAAAAATTCTTAAAAACCACGAAATCAATATAATTACAGACTGCGAGCTTGATGAAAATGAGGTTAACACGCCTGAAAGACCCAGCATAGTGATTTACTTTGTGGAGGAAGGGGACTCTTTATGGAGTATTGCCAAAAAGTATGGAACAACAGTTGAAAAAATAAAATCTGCAAATAATATGGAAAGCGACTCGCTTTGCGCAGGAAATAAAATATTAATACCAAAAGCTTGTTAAAATAAAAACGGCTGAAGCTTATCGCTTCAGCCGTAATTTTTTAGTTTTCAGCTAAAAATGCATTTATTCTTTCAACCAATGCATCAGCGTCTTCACCGTGAACCATACAAGCCTGCTCAACTGATTCTCCGCTTGCTGAGGGGCAACCCAAACAGTGCATTCCAATCTCTAAAAAGAACTGAGCTGTTTCGGGGTTCATTTTTAAAACATCCATAATAATTGTGTCTTTTGTGATCTGGTTAGCCATTTATATATCTTCCTTTCTTATTGTTAATTAGCATCATAAATCCTGCCTTCATTTCATATTATACTATATAGTTTAATTCTTTTCAATAGAAAAGTTCGAATTTAATGATTTTTGCCCTTTGAGGCGATTTTTCATAAAATATTATGTAAACCTAACGTTTTTTGGATAACAACAGTTATTAACATTTTCAACAGGGTTTTTAACAGAAAAATCTGTAAAAAATCGGTGTTTTAGGGAAGTTATCAACATTATCAACAGGTTATTAACAGGTTTGTTAAACACAAATTTGGGGGTGTAATCTTGCTGTAAAACTGCTTTAACACAGTTAAAATAATAGGTTTACATAATTTCGTGCGCGAGGTGTTTGATGAATAATGCTAAAAAGTTTTCAGAGGATATTTTATCTATTGCACTAATTTATTGCGGTACAGTATTTGGCGCAGGTTTCGCGTCGGGTCAGGAGATTGTAACCTTCTTTTCGTCGCACAATTTGTATGGAATTTTAGCGTCGGTATTTGTAGGTTTTTTGTTTTCTTTTTTTGGTTACAAAATTTGTTCTGATTCATATACAATGGGTTTTGAGTCGGCAGGCGAATATTTTGGTTTTTTATTTCCTAAGACAGTATCCCGAATTTTGAATTTTATATGCGTTTCCTTTCTCGTAATCAGCTTTTGCATTATGATAACGGGATGTGGAACTCTTTTTTATAACCAGTTTTCTGTAAGACCCGTTGTTGGCGCGCTGATTTCCCTTGTAATTACTTATGTTATAGTAAAAAACAGAGTATCAGGCCTTGCGAGGTTTAATTCACTGGTTACGCCGTTTATGTTTTTTGGTGTTGTAATTCTATCTTTAATGTGTATTGTAAGAGGAAGAGAAACGGGCGGACTATATTTTAGCGGCGGCAAAAATGCTGCTTTTTCAGGAATTTTGTATCTTAGCTACAATCTGGTTTCTGCGATAGCAGTATTAGTCCCTGCTGCAAAAATTGCAAAATCAAAAAAAAGCGCAGCCTTGGGCGGTGCGCTTGGAGGAGTTTTAGTTTCTATACCATTGGTTTTGATGTCTTTTGTGCTGACGGTTTTTCCTGATTACAAAAACGGGCAAATGCCTTTTTTTGACCTTGTGCGGAGTGTTTACCCGAAACTTTCGCTTCTTTGCGGAATAATTCTTTATTGCGCAATGCTGACTACCGCTGCTGCATCAGGCGTTTCTGCGGTTGCAAAGCTTGCACCGAAATACTCAAAAAAGGCAGCTTTGTCCCTTTGTTCCGCTGCGTTTTTGGTATCTTTCATTCCCTTTGATACGCTTGTAAAATCGGTGTACTCTGCATTCGGGTTGTGTGGACTTTTGTTGGTTTGTGGTGTAGCAGCATCACTTTTTAGAAAAAACAAGATAAAGTTAGAAAAACAGAGAGAATAAGAGAAAATGAGGAATATTTCAAATAAATAAGCTAAAATGGCGAATATACCATTTGCAAAGCCTTAAAAAACTTGCTATAATGTACGAGTGCCCTTGATTAACGGGGTTTAGCGCAGTTTGGTAGCGCACATGGTTTGGGACCATGGGGCCGGGGGTTCAAATCCCTCAACCCCGACCAAAAAACAAGGTGTGCTGGCGTAGCTCAGTTGGTAGAGCAGCTGATTTGTAATCAGCAGGTCGCGGGTTCGAGTCCCATCGCCAGCTCCATTTTTATTTTAAAATTAAATATGGAAGAGTTCCCGAGTGGCCAAAGGGGGCAGACTGTAAATCTGTTGCTTGTAGCTTCGGTGGTTCGAATCCACCCTCTTCCACCAAAAAAGACTTGTCAATAGACAAGTCTTTTTTTTGTTGAAATACGCCTTATAGAGAAAAGCATTGTGCAAGCTTAACCACTCTGCTTGCTGTTATATTCTGACGGAGAAACACCTACTGTTTTCTTAAAAACTGATGAGAAGGACATTGGATTAGAGAATCCACTTAATGAAGCAATGTTTTTAACTGAATCAATACCATGGTCTAATAGCATAATTGCATAGTTTATACGATACATTCTTAAATATTCGGTGTAACCTACTCCCATTTTTTGCTTAAAAAGATGTGAAATGTATTTTGCGTTATATGCAAGCTCCTTGGCTATTATTGAGATAGACAATTGGGGATTGCTAAAGTTTTCTTCGGTTATATCGATTATTTGCTGAACAAGGGTATTTTGTTCGTTACAGGTTGTATTTATTCTTGACATAGAATAAAGCAGAACACTTTCTGCAGCAAGGTCGATATTGTCATGTGAAGCACGTATAAGACTTTCGTGCCAAAGAGGAATAAGTCCGTCAAATCCATCAAAGGTT
>JAZNOF010000020.1:0-38306 GCA_045580665.1 Congzhengia sp. | reverse complement strand
AATAATTGGAGGAACGACTATGGAATTTAATATGAGTTTTCCAAAAGAATTTAACAAGGTTAAAGAAAACAGAATACCCTTTGTTATTTGCGGCGGTACAGTTGAGTATCATGGACCGCACTGTGCTTATGGATGCGACACTTTGGTTGCAGAGGGTCTAATAAAAAAGCTTTCTGAGCGGAAAGAAATTATGATTGCTCCGTCAATTTACTACAGCCCATCAAGCTATGCGGTGGCTGATGAAACAAGCGGAACAGTTCATATTGAAGAGGATATCTTCGAAAGCTATCTTATGAATATCTTCACCAATATGTTAGATGCAGGTCTTCGCAATATTTACGTTGTAATTCACCATCAGTTTGAGCAGGAGAACTTAAAGCCTATGACGCTTTCGTATATGAAGGCCTCACAAAGAGCTATTATGAGATACCTTGAAAAAACGCAGGGACGCGGCTGGTGGGGAAGTGAGAACTACGCTGACTATTACGATAACGTTGGCGGCGGCGACGACCCGTTCAGTTGGATTAAAGTTATTCCCACAATGAGCACAGAGGTTCAGAACGCAACAGGTTATGACCATGCAGGAAAATATGAGTGTTCAATTTTAATGTCACTTTATCCCGAGGCAGTTAAGCTTGAGCGTTTAGGCGATATAAACCACTGGTTCACAAAAAGTGCTAAAGATGCAAACCGCGAGCTTGGTGACAAGATGGTTGAACTTTCATTAGAGTATCTTGAAAAGAAAATAATATAACAAAAATGGGCTGTAGCAAAAAGACATTTTGCTACAGCCCATTTTTACCTATCTGTTGTTCCAGTCAGCCATAAACTTTTCTATTCCAGCATCGGTCAGATGATGCTCTGACATTTTCAAAATTACTTTATAAGGAATTGTTGCAATATCTGAACCCGCTTTTGCAGCCTCTAAAACGTGAAGATTATTTCTGATGCTTGCAGCAATAATTTCGGTTTCAATACTGTAGTTATTGAAGATTGTTTTAATATCGCGGATTAAGTCTATTCCGTTTTCACCGATATCGTCAAGTCTCCCCACAAAAGGACTAACGTATGTAGCACCTGCGCGAGCTGCCAAAAGTGCCTGAGTTGCTGAGAAAATTAAGGTTACGTTTGTTTTTATTCCTTTTCCAGAAAGCTCTTTTACCGCCTTTAAACCCTCTAAAGTCATAGGAATTTTTATTACGATATTTTTATGTATCTTTGAAAGCTCTAAAGCTTCTCTAACCATACCCTCTGCTTCTAAGCTTATAACTTCAGCGCTTATGGGTCCATCAACGATTTCTGTAATTTCTTTTACAACCTCTTTAAAATCTCTTCCCTCTTTCGCGATTAATGAAGGGTTTGTTGTAACGCCTGCAACAACGCCAAAGTCGTTGGCTTTTTTGATTTCTTCAGTATTAGCTGTGTCGATAAATATTTTCATTATCTTTCCTCCCTGATTTTTGTTCAAGTTCATATTATCACAAACCAAAAACCAATTCAAGCCGTTTTTTGTTTTGTTTAAGACACATATTGCTTTTTTGAATACATATTAAATTATACCACTCTCTCATTTTCACCAACAGACAAAAATCCCGTTGCTTCCATTGAGTATGGTGGTTCTTTTTTATACTCAACGTCGCCTCTAAGTCTTATATCCTGAGAAGATGCACCAACTAAAATTTCATATCTTCCTTTTTCAATAACCCATTCACGAAGAGAAATATTGTAGTATGCGAGTTCTTTTATCGGAATTGAAAGCTCTACCGTTTTCTTTTCGCCTTTTTCTATGAATATTTTATCAAAAGCTTTAAGCTCTTTAACTGGTCTTGTAACGGTGGCGTCGGGGTATCCTATGTAAACCTGAACAACCTCACCGCCGTAAACCTCTCCAACATTTTCAACAGTTAATGAAACCTTTATTTCATCATCTTTGATTTCTGTTTTTAGGTCATCATACTTAAATTCTGTATATGAAAGGCCATGGCCAAACGGATACATAATCTCGTCTGTGTGTTTATCATAGTAGCGATAGCCAACCTCGAGCTTTTCCGCATAGTCAAGCTTTAAATTTTCAAGAGGTTTTAGGTCGCCTCTCATAACCTTGGGGAATGTTTCAGTAAGTTTTCCTGAGGGGTTAACCTTTCCCGTTAACACATCAGCGATTGCTCCCCCTGCACACTCTCCACCAAACCACATCTCGACTATCGAATCTGCCTGCCTGTATCCATCACCCAAAATTACGGCACTTCCCGTTTGGATAATGATTGCTGTCTTTTTATTGTGGACATTGGCACGGTTAATTACATATTCGTATATTGGGTTTAGATATGGCGAATTTCTGTCAAAGTTTTCACTTTCTTCTGATTCCTTTGAGCCAACAAAGAACAACAAAAGGTCAGCGTCTTTAACATAATCGTCAATGGGGTCTGTCATCCATACCGCTCTATCATAAATTGACATTTTATCAAAAACCTTATGATACTCAATTTCAGCATTTGGAAGAAGCTTTTTAAGCTCTTCTAAAGGACTTTCAATATATTCGGGGGAAGGATAAACCTCAGGACTTCCCTGACCTGTCATTATGGGGTTTTCTGCAAAGCCTCCTATAACCACGATTTTTTTGTATTTTTCCTCAGTTATGGGCAGAACATCGTTCTCATTTTTCAAAAGAACTATACCTGATGCAGCAAGCTCACGGGCAAGCTTATGGTGGTTGTCTCTTTTGAATGCATCTTTGTTGTTTGGTCTTTTCTTCATAACGGATTTTAAAATTCTTTCAACCGCTTCATCAATTCTCTCCTCCGTTACAATACCCTCTTCCATTCCTTTTTTTATTTTCTTAAGGAAATTTTTGTCAGGCGGCATTAACATATCCGTTCCTGCGGCAAGAGCACGACAGGGGTCGTGAACTGCACCCCAGTCGGAAATTGTGAAGCCTTCATATCCCCATTCATCTCTTAAAACATCAGTCTGCAAAAATTTATTTTCACTGCAAAAAATCCCGTTTACTTTGTTATATGCACACATAACACTTTCCGGATTTGATTTTTCAACTGCTATTTCAAATCCCTTTAAGTAAATTTCACGAAGTGTTCTTTCGTCAATTTCCGCATTCAAAAAAAGTCTTCCACATTCCTGATTGTTTGCAGCCAGATGTTTAAGACTTGTTCCTATACCCTGGCTTTGAACACCGTTTATGTAGCTTGCTGACATTTCGCCCGAAATAACAGGGTCTTCTGACAGGTATTCAGAATTTCTGCCGTTTAGTATATATCGCTTAATATTTATGCCGGGAGCTAAAAGCACCGAAACACCGTGAACAACACATTCCTTTCCTATTGCCTCACCCATTTTGAAAATTGCCTCTTTATCCCATGATGCACCTATACAGCACATATTGGGAAAATGCGTGGGATTAAAGCTTTCGTCAAAATAGTCTCTTAATCCGTGAGGACCATCAATAAATGTATTTGGCTCAATTCCCAGTCTTTCTATGGGGAAAGTCGTTTGAACATCAAGACCGTTTAAAATTAGAATTTTTTCATCTAAGGTCATTTTTTGTATAATTTCTTTGATTTCCATATTTTGCTCCTTATTACTCTGTGTTAATTTCTTAAGTGTTTGTAATATCTTAAAATAAGCGTCGTCAGGGTTATTTAAATTTAAAACAGCCTCCTCCATAGGACACATGCCGTCTTTATTTCTGTTAATAATATATGGACAACTGCGTTTATATTTTATATGGATACCGTACTGTTTAAAAACCGCAAGCGCACCGTTGCTCACAACCTGAGCACAAATGTTTTTAATTCCAAGCAAAACATACATAAAAGCTGCCGCTTTTCCAATCACCTTGTCCGATGCACAAAAGGTTGAGTAGTTTTTATTATCCTCATATAAATTCACAAGCGGCTTTATACCTCTTTCAAATGAGGTTATCAGGTCTTTTCCGTTATACAAAACCAGCGTGTATCCATTTTTTAAAAGCTGTTTTTCTGCATATTCTAAATTTTTATACATTGTTATTCTTCACCCTGTATGTAATAAGCGGTATTACTGCAAGCTGTAAAACTATTCCGAAAACACCCTTTGGAATACTTGTTAAAATGATTGCAGGATTAATTTTTGAACTTGAAAAAACATATACAGCTAATAAAATTACAATTCCGCGTATTAATCTTCCCAATATCTGAGTTATTAAAACTTTAACCGTCGCAGGTATTTTATAATCACGCAAAAATCCTGCGGTCAATCCGTATACACAAAGCTCAACAATCATAAACGGAAGTAAAACCGCATTTGGCATACCTGTAAGATAAAAGCTGATTACGGGTGAAAGCATACCCGAGATTGCACCTACATAAGGGCCTGCAAGAAGTCCTGCAAGAATTATAGGAAAGTGCATAGGAAGAAAAAGCTCGCCTAGGGCATTTTCTACTCCTGATATTCTGCCAAGCACATGAAAGAACTGGGGAAAAACCACAGCGGAAGCAATGGCAAGAATTGCGGCAAGTGTTTGTGTTTTAATAGAAATTTTTTTATTTACAACAGTATTTGTATTCATATTTCACATCTCCTTAAATATCCAGTTCAAAAACTTTTTTTGCAAGATTGGGAACAGTTTTACTATGCTCTCCCTGAACATAGAAAGACTGACCGCCATCTGCTACTGTTCTGGCAAGAATGGTCTTCCACGGGCGGAAATAATATCTCGGGTCTGTTTTGGGCGGTGTTACATTATAACCGTCACTGTCATCTATAGCCATCAAATCAAAAACAGCAGTAGTAAAATCAGTAATTTTTTCTCCGTGCTGATGCGCTACATTGCGTGCCATTGCCAAGGCTTTCAAGTAAACCTCAGGTCCTGCAACTGCAGATCCAAAATCCAGAAATACACCATGTTCTAAATTCTGTATGCTTTTTGCGTATATCAAAAAGTCGTTGTAGGAGCATATTCCCATCGCCGCACCGTCTGCATTTGGGTGCTCATTTATGATGTCATTTCCAATACCTATATGAACTGTGCAGGGAACACCCAAGTGATATCCCATAGCAAGAACGCTTTTTTCACGATAGGGCAAATTATTTTCCCATATATATCTTCCGATTGCTTCGCCCCAGCCCAGATTTTCTTTTGCTGCCTCACGGATAATATCGTTTATGATTCCCGTTTCTTTCCATAAGCCGAACTGTCCCTCGGAGATATATTTTGCAACGCTTTCGCAGGTGTTTCCGATTAATGCAAGCTCAAAATCGTGGATTGAGCCTGCACCGTTGGTTGCAAAGTGTGTAACCAACCCGCGTTTCATAAGCTCAATCATAAAAAGACCGTTTCCTGTGCGTATCACATGAGCACCATACATCATAAGAACGGTGGCATCGTGCTTGCGCCTTGCACTCACAATCTTTTCTGCCAACACAGGAATTGCCGGATGGTTAAACTCAGGAATTTCGTCATTAACATCTTTTATAATATCAATATTTACATCATGAATTCGTTCACTTAAAGGAAGAATGTTAAGCTGTGAGCGGTCAAATTTTTCAAATGGCATTATTTTTCAACTCCTATCATTTCTAAAAGCTTATTGAAATCTTTAAAATCAGGAATAATCATTTTTGCACCTGCTGAAAGAAGTCTGTTTCTCTTCCATTCATCAATACCGCAACGCTTAAATTCATCCGTTGCCGCACCTACTGCATAGCCGCCGATTTTATCAATCAGTTCAATCTCTACATAGCCGTCACCAAATGAAATCAATTTTTCCGGTTTTATTCCCTCTTTTTCAATCATATCACGGATAACAAGCTCTTTGCTGCACTCTAACATATAATCCTGTGCACCATGAATACCACCCTCGAATACATTATCAAGTCCCAAAAGCTTTGCCTCATACAAAACGTCAGACTCATCTGTGCCTGATGCAAGATAACATTTGATTCCCATTTCCTGCAGTCCGAGTATAAACTCAAGACTTCCCGGAATTCTGTAATCAGCAGGGTCAGCACCGTTTAAAAGTGCTGTTTTTCTGTCCTTTATATGCTCTTCTAAACGGCGAAGGTATTCAGCCTTATATTCATAAGGGTCTTTTTTCTCTCCACCGCGTTTTTGTACTTCTTCATCCAAGCGAATACATTGGAAAATGGTTTGCTTACCTGTTAAAAAGTCAACAAAATCTGTAACAACTGATACTATGGTTTCGTGGTCTTCAGCCTTCGGAGTTGACTCTAAAACTTCAATAAAATACGGAATCATTATCTGTTGCCATCCCGAACGTATACATGAAACCGTACCGTCCCAATCGAATAATGCTGCTGTAAATTTACGGTTGTACAAAGGTGTTACAATCTCTGCACCCCATTCGTCTTTAAGTCTTTGCTGCAGCACATATGAAATGGAGTGAACATAAAGCATATGTATATCCTCTATCTGCTCCATATTATCTGACGGTGCAATTATACTAACATCACACAAGGGTGCGAGTTTTCCGCCGTCTCTGCCGAGAAAACCTACTACTGTTGCACCCCTTTTGGATGCAGCAACAACTGCGCGGACAATGTTTTCTGAATTACCCGAGCCTGAAAATACTAAAAATACATCTCCTGATTTTATTTTTGTCTCTATCTGAATTTTATAAAAATCCTCATAGCAAAAGTCATTGGAAAGACAAGTTATAACTGCAGTTGAATCACCCAGACAAATTGCATTAAAACCTGTGCGGTTGTGTACTCTGCAACCTTTGGCAAGGTCGTTGCATATATGAGATGCAGTCGCTAAGCTTCCACCATTTCCTGCTGTGTATATAACTTTATCATCTCTTTTGGCTTTTATCAGTATATCTATTACCTTACCAAGCTGTGAAAAATCTGTTTTCATTGTTCGTTGAGTACAATCAGCGGCATAATCCTTTAAAAGTTTTTCGTTCAACATATCAATTCTCCTTATATATTTTCTTTTAATTTTTCTATAACCTGTGGAATGGTAGCCGTTCCTGTTTCACCTAACATGTGAATTGTAATAGAAGATACTGCACAGGCAATTTTTGCAGCTTCCGTAGCTGACAGTCCCAAAGAAAGACCTAAAATGATACCTGCATTAGACGCATCGCCTGCTCCCGTTACATCAATTTCACCATGAACGGGATATGCAGGAACTTCAGAAACTTCACCATCATAAATGATAACACCATCTTTATTTCGTGTTATAAACACAGGATAGCCTGTAATACTGCTCAATTTTTTACTACCGGCTATCACATCTTCACGGTTATCAGGACTTCCTTCAGCCTTGCAATATTTCATAAGCTCATAGTTATTACACTTAACGTATGCATTTTTAAATTCTGTAGCAAACGCTCTCGAATCCACCAAAAATGGAATCTTATATTTTTTTGCTAAATTATTCAGTTTTTCTTTTACATAGTCGCTTACCGTACCTGTATCACGTTCATAAAACTGGTCAGAAATCACAACTCCATCAGCCTTTTTCACAGCCTTTTCAAAGTTTTTTAAAAGCTCATCTGCAAGCTTTTTTGAAGGAGGGAATTTGTTCCTGAAATCAAATCGAATATCTTCTTCATAGCCGTCATCTTTTTTACGCATAGTCTTTAAGTATGTAGCAGTTACAAGTTCATCGGTGGTTATCATATATTTGGTATCCGCTCCCACCTTTTTCAGCATTTTCAGCATTTCAAAGCCCTCGCCGTCGTTGCCTGCATAACCTACACATAAAACCTGTACACCCAATGCACATAAATTGTTTGTTATTGTTCCCGCAACGCCTGCCGCCATCTTCTTTTCATATATCTGCCATGCGCTTTTTCCTGTTTCTACGGAGATATCGTCTTGAGAGGGGGTTGAGTATAAATATTTATCAAGACAAAAATCACCTAAAACCACAATTTTGCATTTTTTGCTATTTTTAAGTTTTTTTATTATGTTATCTGTATTCATATTAACCTCCTTTGTTTTTGTATCTTTACTGTAACAAAGCCACAAAACGACGTCTATTATTTTTCGGCTAACAATTTGTACTTTTCGGCTATTATATTGAATTTTAAACTTTTTTGTGATACAATTCCAAGAGGAGGTGTTAATATGGATTTAAACATTCACATAGTTTACAAAGTGAATCATCCCGAACCTTTCAGCATGAATTTTCACAAGCATAGTTGTTACGAACTTGCACTTTATACAAAAGGCGAAGGCACAGTGGCAACAAAGGATACAGTTTACAAATACAGAAAAAACACCGTTGCTATCTTTCCTCCCGAAGTGTTGCACAATGAAACAAATAATTCTAAAAGCGAAAATTTGATTGTTGCCTTCTACACTGATGACAATATAAAAACAGGTATTTTTCAAGCAAGCGACGCAATAGCTTCTGTTCTTTATAACCTGCTTTATGAATATACAAGCAGAAAAAATTATAGTGATGAAATTGCCCGACTCGAGCTTGAGAAAGCTCTTTATATGCTTTCACGGCTGGACTCAGAAAAAAAGTCTGAAAATGACTTTTCATTTATTATCAACAATATAGATAATTACATAAAAGAAAATATGTCCCTGCCAATCTGTATCGGCGATTTTGCCTCTATGTATAATTACAGTCCCGACAGATTCCGTCATATTTTCACAGAAAACATGAACATATCTCCAAAGAAATATATAATTTTAAAAAGACTCGAAAACGCAAAAATGCTCCTTGAAGAAACAAAAAAATCTATAACAGATATTGCACAGGAGTGTGGTTTTTATGACATTTCCCAGTTTTCAAAAATGTTTAAAAAGGAATTTTCGGTTTCACCTACCGAGTATAGAAAAAATACCTCTATTTCCCAAGATTAAAAGTTTGTGACAAAATAAAAAAAATATTGATATTTAAAAAGATGCGTGCTAAAATAGAGTATGTAAGTTATCCCTGGGGTGTGCGTGATTTAAGGTTTTTATTTTACCAACACTTATTTAAAGGGAATCTCACTTCGTTTGCGGCGCACACGCCCCCCTCATATTGAGGCCAGGGGACTTGTAAAGCAAACGAGAGGATACCCACCTGCTATGGCAGGTAAAAATTAACCGCACAACACGGCACGTTGGGGAATCATGAGAATAATGTGACGCTGTCACAATATGCAGAGAAGTTTTTTAAACTTCTCTGCTTTTTTGTCTACTATGGGACAAACTTTGCAAATTTACTTTTTACTTTATTTTTTGTTTTGTTCGCCTGCGGCGGGCGTGGCTTTTGTTTCGGCAAAAGCCACCAAAACCATTTGTCGCGGTCGAAGCTTTTAATTTTCTAACTGCCCGCCCTCAAAATTTTACCGCACGCAGACATTCGCAAAATAATTTGCTCAAGGTCTGCTAAATTGGCTGTGCTTAATCGGGAACTTTTGCACATAGCCAATTTACGTTAAAATTTTTTCGTTCTTGCAGAGAAAATTTGAAAACCTTCTCTAAGCGACGGGGAGGTTGAGTGCTACAGTACATTAGCGGGGGTTCTTAGGGGTTGCAAAGCCCCTAAGCAGTTTAGGGGGTTCGGGGGGAATCTGACCCCCCGGGACTTTTGGTTCTTTTAGTCATAAAAGAACGGTGTTTCGCAAATTTTTTTAAAATTTGCCCCGTCGGAGACAAAAAAGCCTTGGCAAGTTTGTTGCTACATGGTATTATTGGTTTGTAGCAACAAAGTGAGGTGAAAAAATGGTTGCACTGAAAAAAGGTACAAAGCTTACTGATAATCCAAAAAATTATATGTTGCGAGTCAGAATGGATGAACAAACTTTAGAAAAATTAGACAAATGTTGTGAAGTTGAAAATTTAAGCCGTTCAGAAGTTGTACGCAACGGAATAAGCGAACTGTACAAGAGAGTAAAAAAGTGAGCTTGTTGCCCTCAGCAAAGGTAACAAACAAGCTCACTACCGACAGAAAATTCCGTCTATGAAATATTCTATCATAGCAAGTACTTTCTGTCAAACTAAAAATTTGAAAGGAGTATTTTTTATGGAAAAGGTTTTAGAAAAAATCTTTGATTTTGTCGTTCAAGACGAAATTGGCTTTGATAAAAATACAGGACAAATTTATGAAAAAATTCATAAAAATTTAAATCCCGATGTTGACGAGGATGAAATTTTCGGCAACATTGCAGAGCTTGTTTACTTAGAGCAGTTAAGTGCCTTTAAGTCGGGCATCAGGCTTACATTTAACATACTTAATGAAATAAGCACATAATGAAATGGGCTGCAACTGCAGCCCATTTCATTTTAGGTATTTAATTAGTTTTTCCAAACAAAGCTCAAAATTCACGCCGTAATTTCTGTCACCCGAAACTCTTTTCGTTTCTGTAATACAGTCTGTAACAAAATCAGATGCAATTCCTGCAGACGCTTTTAAATCCTTTTCAAGCATTAATGAAGATGCAAGCGCACTTGCAAAAACATCCCCCGTTCCGCTATAGACAACATTATATCTTTCACGTTCTATAATTGTTAATGCATTATTTTCAAAAACTGCAGTTCCTATTTTTTTATCGCTTATGTTTATGCCAGTTATCACTATTTTTGCGTTGCATAAGGTTTTTAATTTATCACACAAGCTCAGTATGTAAGATTTTGAATGAATTCCCTTTTCATAGGGAATATCTGTCAAAAACGAGGCTTCTGTAACATTGGGAACAATTATATCTGCTCTTTTTAAAAGTTTTTTCATTTCTGTAACAAATTCTAAATTGAACCCATCATATAAAACTCCGTTATCCCCCATTACGGGGTCGACCAAAACGAAATCTGTCGGGAACATATCTATAATTTCTTCCACGGCTTTTACCTGCTCTTTCGAGCCTAAGTACCCTGAGTATATGGCGTTAAACTCAAGCCCAAGTTTTTTCCAATGGGTAGCCGTTGGAATTAAGTTGTCGGTTAAATCGTGAAAAACATATCCCGAAAAAGCAGTATGCGTGGACAAAAGCGCCGTGGGCATAAGGCAACACTCTACCCCTGCCGCACTTAAAATCGGAGTTGCAACTGCTAAGGAGCATTTTCCAAAACAGGATATATCATTTATAGCTATAATTCTCTTTTGTTCCATATTTTACCGCCTAAAAAATTCATTTACGATAAGTATAGCACAAATTAAGCAATTCTTCCACATATTTTTTAAAAAATATGAAAAATCCCATTTACAAGCACGCATATCAAAAATCCGCATACTGTTGGAATTGCAAAGGATGCCAATGTCCACTTTAAACTGCCTGACTCCTTTCTTATGGTCATAAGCGTTGTTGAACAGGGCCAGTGCATCAAAGAAAACAGCATTACGTTTATTGCCGTAACCATATCCCATCCGTTTGAAAGAAGAATGTTTTTAAGTTCTGACATGCTTGGCGTATCCGTTAAGACGCCCTGAGAAAGATACGCCATAAGCATTATGGGAATAACCGTTTCATTTGCAGGAAATCCGAGTATAAACGCCATCAGGATAACCCCGTCAAGTCCCATGAATTTACCAAGTGGGTCTAAAAAGGTGCTCATATGAGATAATAACGTGCTTTCTCCCACGCTTACGTTTGCCATTATCCATATAATAAGACCTGCAGGTGCAGCAACTGCTGCGGCACGGCCTAAAACGAACAAAGTTCTGTCGAATATTGAACGCACTAAAACCTTTGCTATCTGCGGTCTTCTATATGGTGGAAGCTCCAGCGTAAATGAAGAAGGAACACCCTTTAAAACCGTAACAGAAAGTATTTTTGATACCAAAAACGTCATAATTATTCCGAGTATGATAACCAAAAGCAAAACAAGAGCGCTTTCAAGGGACTGCAAAACGCCTGATGCTGTGGTTATAACAAACATTGAAATAATTGATATAAGCGTTGGAAATCTTCCGTTGCAGGGGACAAAATTGTTGGTTATCATAGCAATAAGGCGTTCTCTCGGTGAGTCGATAATTCTGCACCCCACAACTCCTGCGGCGTTACATCCAAAGCCCATACACATAGTAAGAGCCTGTTTTCCGCAAGCACTGCACTTTTTAAAGCACTTATCAAGATTAAACGCCACTCTCGGCAGGTATCCCAAGTCTTCTAAAAGCGTAAACAGCGGAAAAAATATCGCCATCGGCGGAAGCATAACGGACACAACCCATATAAGCATTCTGTATGCGCCGTGAATTAAGATTTCACAAATTATGTAGGGCACACCGATAAACGAAAAACCATCATATATCCATTCCTCCGTTTTAAACAAAAAATCTGAAAGGTAGCCTGACAAATAGTTTGAGCCCTCAATGGTGAGCCAGAAAACTGCCAAAAGCATTAAAAGCATAACGGGATAACCTGATTTTCCTGTAAGTATTCTGTCAAATTTTCTGTCCCTTTCATCATATTTTTCATTTTCGAATTTTATGGTTTGTTTTGCTATTTCTTCAGCTCTTTTTATAATATCTTTAATTTCAGTTTCCTCTTTCGGCTCGCCTTTTGAAATTTCGGAAACCTTTTTTATTTGAAAAAGAAGTTCAGAAAGTCCCTTTTTTTGCCTTGCAGATGTTCCCACAACAGAAACTCCCAATAGACTCTCAAGCTTTTTAAAATCTATTTTTATTTTCTTTTTTTCTGCTTCATCCAAAAGATTTACGCAAACAACCACCTTATTTGTTTTTTCTATCGTTTGTAAAACCAAATTTAGATTTCGCTCAAGGCAGGTTGCATCGCACACAACCACAACAGCATCAGGATTTCCCTCCTCTATAAAGTCACGGGCAACCTCCTCTTCAGGAGAATGTGCCTTTAAAGAGTAACACCCAGGAAGGTCAACAATCGTAAAATTATCACCCTGATACTCGCACTCTCCCACCGCACCGCTGACAGTTTTCCCAGGCCAATTTCCCGTGTGCTGATGCATTCCCGTAAGCTCGTTGAAAACCGTACTTTTTCCAACGTTCGGGTTTCCCGCAAGGGCAACCACAATTCCGTTTTCATTAAAATTCTTTGTCGTAAATGTATCAATGGCGGAGTTACCCGTCGAAGATTTTGTAAGCCCCATTAACGTTCCTCCATATTATGTAAAGGCGGAATTTCCGCCGCTATTGTTTTATATATATGTTTTTAGAATCTTCACTCCTAAGAGCTATAACTGCACCGCGAACTCCAAATGCCATAGGGTCGCCCAACGGACTTTTGTGCAGACAATTCACTTTTGTTCCCGAAACAAAGCCTAAATCTAAAAGCCTTCGTTTCATTTCTTCTTCACCCTCTATACCACAAACAATGCCCCACTCTCCAGGTGTTAGACATTCTAAGGTTTTCTTCACATAGCTTCATCTCCTCCGTTTTATGCTTATTTAAAAAACGTTCTCAATTTCAATATATGTAATCAATGTTTTTTTGTTAAAACCGATTGATTTTTTCGCCCATTATGGTATAATTATGCATATATGGTTTTTTTAAGTTTATATTCTCTCGGAGGAAAAAATGGAAAAAAAGTATTATCAACCGGAAATTGAAACAATGCCGGTGGAGGAAATGAAAAAATTACAGTCTGAAAGGTTAGTTAAGCAGGTTAAACATGTTTATGAAAACGTTAAATATTACCGCGACCTCATGGACAAAAAAGGTGTTAAACCTGAAGATATTAAGGGAATTGAGGATTTACATAAGCTTCCCTTCTTAACAAAGGCTGACCTTCGCGATGCTTATCCTTACGGACTTTTAGCAAAACCACTTTCTGAATGTGTAAGAATTCAGTCAACATCAGGAACAACAGGAAAAAGAGTTGTTGCTTTCTACACCCAGCACGATGTTGACCTTTGGGAAGACTGTTGCGCCCGTGCAGTTACTGCAGTTGGCGGAACAAATGAAGACGTTTGTCAGGTTTGCTATGGCTACGGATTGTTTACAGGCGGTCCCGGATTAAACGGCGGCTCACACAAGGTTGGCTGTTTAACACTTCCTATGTCATCAGGCAACACAGACCGTCAGATTCAGTTTATGATGGACTTGGGCTCAACAATTCTTTGCTGTACCCCTTCATACGCTGCATATATCGGCGAAACTTTAAAGGAAAAAGGCTATAAGCCTGAAGATAACAAATTGAAAGCAGGCATTTTCGGTGCTGAACCCTGGACAGAAGAAATGCGCCACGATATCGAAAAATCTTTAGGTATTAAAGCCTACGATATTTATGGTTTAACCGAAACAAGCGGCCCCGGAGTTTCTTTCGAATGTGAAGAACAGACGGGCATGCACATAAACGAAGACCACTTTATCGCAGAAATTATCAACCCTGAAACAGGTGAAGTTTTACCCGAGGGCGAAAAGGGCGAGCTTGTGTTTACATCAATCACAAAAGAAGCATTCCCGCTTCTTCGATACCGCACCCGTGACATTTGCGTGCTTTCACGTAAAAAATGTTCTTGCGGAAGAACGCTTATTAAAATGTGTAAGCCAATGGGCAGAAGTGACGATATGATGATTATCCGCGGTGTTAACGTGTTCCCGTCGCAAATCGAAACAGTTTTATTAAACGAGGGATACTCACCCAACTACCAGATTGTTGTTGACCGTGTTAACAACACAGATACAATCGACGTTAATGTTGAGCTTTCTCCCGAAATGTTCTCAGATACCGTTAAATCTGTTACAAGCCGCGAGAAAAAGCTTGCTGAAAGTATGAAAACTATGCTTGGAATCAACCCTGCTGTTCACCTTGTTCCGCCTAAGACAATTGCACGAAGCGAAGGTAAGGCAGTAAGAGTTATTGATAAGAGAAAGTTAATCTAAGGGAGGTTTAAAACTATGACAATTAGCCAGTTATCTATTTTTGCAGAAAATAAACCGGGCGCTATTGCCGAAATCACCGATGCTTTAGGTGCTGCCCACGTTGATATCCGCGCAATGTCAATTGCCGACACTTCTGACTTTGGTATTTTTCGTTTGATTGTTAACCATACAGAAGATGCAAAACGCGCTTTAACGGATATAGGCTGCATCGTTTCTGTAACACCTATTATAGCCGTTATGATTCCTGATGACCCCGGCGCATTAAACGATATATTAAAGCTTTTTTCAGAAAACGAAATAAACGTTGAATATATGTACGCTTTCGTTACCATGTCAAAACAGAATGCTTATGCTGTTATCCGTGTTGAAGATAACGAAAAAGCTATAAAGCTTTTAAATGAAAAAGGCATTAAGCTATTAACCGATGAGGATATAAAGAATTTATAATTTCATTTTTAAGGCAGGGAGGATAAAACCTCTCTGCCTTTAGTTTTATTAAGCAATATTTAATTCGGCAAACATTTTAAATGCAAGGGCAACGCCCGAATTAAAAGCATTTAACTGTTCGTGATATACAAGTTCCACTAACATTCCGAAAAATTCTTCTTCATCTATTTTTAACGTGAAATTTTTGTGAATTTTTGTCATAGCCCATATAGTCTACAGCGTACATTGTGATGTATCGCACAATTTTATGTCGCTTTGGAAAATATTTTCAAATTTTCTCTGCGAAAACAAGAAAAATTTTTCCCGCGACAAATGGTTTTGGTGACTTTTGCCGAAACAAAAGTCACGCCCACCGCAGGTGAACACTTTAAAGATATAGTAAGATGTAAAATATAAACTATGCCTTGCCTGAAATAAAACTATAATTAATTATAGAATTTAAAATTCTGCAAAAGATAAATAAAAACAAAAAGGAGTTTTTATATGTGCGGAATTTTTGGGTATACAGGATTTGAAAAAGCGAAAGACAAACTTTTAGATGGACTTAAATCTTTAGAATACAGAGGTTACGATTCTGCCGGAATTTCTGTTTTTTGTGGTGAAAAAATTGTTACCGTTAAATCAAAAGGTGATATATCGGACCTTAAAGAAAAGCTCAAAAACTTTCCAGAAGTTAAAAGTGCCACTTGCGGCATCGGTCACACGCGCTGGGCAACTCATGGTGCTCCCTCGGATATAAATTCACACCCCCACGGAACAGACAATTTAATGCTTGTTCACAACGGAATAATCGAAAACTATCATGAAATCAAAGCATTTTTAAAGGAAAAGGGATATACATTTGAGTCTGAAACCGACACCGAGGCTTTTGCAAAGCTTATAGATTACTACTATGCAATTTATAAAGACCCCATTGACGCCATAAAAAAGGCATCAAAAGAAGTTTCAGGTTCATATGCCATAGGTGCAGTTTTTTATGAGCATAAGGACAAAATCTATGCATTCAGGAAAGGCAGTCCTCTGCTTATTTGTCCCTCAGATGCAGGAAATTACATTACCTCCGACTTATCTGCTGTTTTGAAATATACAAAAGATTTTATAAGGCTCAAAGAAGAAGAAATCGCAGTTTTAGCAAGCGACGGCATTGATATTTTCTCCTTTGACGGAGAAAAAATAACCCCTGAAGCAGAAACTGCAGGATGGGATACAGAGGACGTTGAAAAAGGCGGTTTTCCTCACTTCATGCTAAAAGAAATTTACGAAACACCTGATGCAATTTTAAAAACCTTGTCACCAAGAATTAAAGACGGATTTCCTTTTTTTGAGGACAAAAAATTATGTGAAAAGCTCTCTGCCTGCAAAAAAATTCACATAGTTGCCTGCGGCACTGCAATGCACGCAGGACTAATTGGAAAACACGCCATTGAAAAGCTTGCAAAAATTCCCGTAAATGTAGAAATCGCCTCGGAATTCAGATATAAAAATCCCATTCTATCAAAAGATGACATTGTTATTTTAATCTCTCAGTCAGGCGAAACAGCAGACACCTTAGCTGCCCTCAGGTTAGCCAAAGAAAAAGGTATTTTTACATTGGGTATTGTAAACGTTTTGGGCTCGTCAGTTTCTCTTGAAGCAGACAGCGTCCTTCACACAAATGCAGGCCCGGAAATAGCCGTTGCAAGCACAAAAGCATACTCTGTTCAGATTGCGCTTTTATACCTTCTTGCAATTAAGCTTGCTTTAGAAATACAAAAATCCACTCATGATGAAGCAATACATCTGTGTTCTGAGTTGACTTTAAACGTTCCTGAAAAAGTTAAGACTGCGCTTAATCTATCCTCGCTCTGTTCAGAGATTGCTTTAAAATACAAAGACAGCAAAAGTATTTTCTTTATAGGCCGCGGCATTGACTATTATCTTTGTCGTGAGGCAGCCCTTAAAATGAAAGAAATTTCTTATATTCACTGTGAGGCGTATGCCGCAGGTGAATTAAAGCACGGAACAATTTCACTGATAACAGATGGTGTTCCTGTTTTTGCATTTGCAACACAAAATGAGCTTTTTGATAAAATGATAAGCAACATTAAAGAGGTTAAATCAAGAGGTGCAAAAATAGTTCTTATCGCGAAAGAAAACCGCTCCGTTCCCGACGAGATTTATGATGATTTAATATTGCTGCCCGAAGTGTCTGAGCTTTTTATGCCTCACATAAGCGCAGTAATTTCTCAACTTGGCGCATATTTTGTTTCCTGTCATTTAGGGCTTGAGGTTGATAAACCGAGAAATCTTGCAAAATCCGTGACGGTAGAATAAAAAGAAGATACACAAAAATGTGTATCTTCTTCTTTTATATCAGAATATTATTTAACCTGTTCTAAAATGCTGTCAAGTTCTGCTTTAAGATCTTTTGTTTCTTCAAGCATCTTCTGACCACCGTTGTTGTTAAAGTATTCAATAAATGAATCGTAATCATCAACGCTCTTTTCACCTATGATAATCTGAGCAATCAATTTAAGCTGTTCATCTCTGATAGGTGTTAAGTAGTTAGGAGCTGAAGGAACGATATCTGATTTGTAGAACGCACTTGCGATATCTGATGATGTATCACCATATACTGAGTACCATTCTTTATAGCTGTCAGAAAGGTTAGCATAGTATGTATCGTAATCTGTGGGGAATACTGTAAACACGCTAGGATATCCATAGCCGTTAGGTGACAAAGCTAATTTTCTCTGGCTTTCCTGCGTTGCAGCATCGCCGATAAATTTGTAACCTTCGATACCTTTTGAATCAGGAGCTTTTTCCCATGTAACGCCTTTTTCGCCTAAAGCAACTTTTTCCCAAAGTTCAACATCGTTGAATAAGCCTTCAAACATTTTGAGCATTCTGGGAACTTTCTTTTCATAGCCTTCGCCGTTACCGAAGCCGATACCGTTACAAGCTGTTGACCAAGCAAAGTGACCGTGGTCGCCGTTGGGGCCTTTGGGTAAGAAACCGTAAACGATTTCAGCACCAGGAACGTTAGCCTTTAATCTGTATTCTGTAGATGTAGGTAAGCTTCCATCTTCGTATGCTTTACCCATGTTGAAGTATCTGTAACCGATAGCACCTGATGTGAAGTAGTTATCAGCTGAGTTACCACCTGTGATAAAGTCGGGGTGAATTAAGCCTTCTTTATACCAAGCAGCTAACGTTTTTAAAGCTTCTTTTGTTTCTTTGCGTGTACCGCCGTAAACGATTTCACCGTCAACTTCCTGCCATTCGAAAGGAAGAACACCGTAAGCGCCGAAAATTTCAGAGAAATAGCCGTGGTAAGCACCATTCATAACTGTGATACCGTATGTATCGTCTTTACCGTTGCCATCTGGGTCTTCTTTTGCAAACTTAACGAATGCATCATGCATTTCGTCTAATGTTTCAGGAACCTCTAAATCGAATTTGTCAAGCCAGTCTTTTCTCCAAACTGAGTTACCGCCTGCCATATGATAGTTACACCAGTTAGGTAAGCCCCAGTTAGCACCGTCGTAGCGTGTGTAGAGCCAAGCTGTTCCGATGGTTTCAGTAATGTAGTTTGTAAGGTTGGGTGCATACATCTTAAGTGTTTCATAAGGAAGTTCTGCAATGAATCCCTGGTCAACGTCAACAAAAAGGTTAGCAGGGTCCATATGATAGATCAAGTCAGGCACTTCACCTGAAGCAAAGAGGTTAAGTTTCTGGTCGTTGAATTTACCATATTCGTAGAATAAAGGTTTAATATCAACGTTGAAAGTTTCCTCAAGAACTGTTTCCGGATATGAACCTTCGCTGGCATCCTGCCAACCGGGGAATCCGAGCCATGAAAGAGTTAATTTTTCTTCTGAGTCAACATAATCTGCCGCAGCGCCTGAAAGCTCCTGAGCTTTAGGACCACAACCTGCAAGCATTCCAATAACCATAACAGAAGCTAAAAGAACGCCTAAGATTTTTTTCATCTTCATTTAAATATCCTCCTCTTAAAAATGTGCATTTATAATTTTGTAAATATTTTATATAAAATACAAAATATTCACATATATCAATTATACACCATTTGAGCATATGTGTCAATAATTTAGTCTCTTTTTTTCAATATTTTTCAATTAAAAATAACTTTAGGACAAAGGCAAAATTCCAAATGCAAAAACCGCAATAACGATAAGTCCCAAAACTATTCTGTATATACCGAAAAATTTAAAATCGTGTTTTTTAACAAAGTCCACCAAGAACTTAATCGACATCATAGATACAATATAAGATACTAACATTCCTATCAATAAAATCACTATATTTTCAAGTGACAGAAGGTGTAAGTTTCCAATTATTTTAAGAAAACTTACACCAAACATCACAGGAATTGCAAGGAAGAACGAAAATTCTGCCGCCACTGCTCTTGATGTTCCCAGAATCATTGCTCCTAAAATTGTTGAGCCTGAGCGTGACGTTCCCGGAATTATTGAAAGCACCTGAAAAAAACCTATTAAAAGTGCAGTTTTATAACTCATATTATCAATATCGCAAACCGTTGTTTTCTTATTCATTTTTTCAATCACAACGAACAAAATACCATAGATAATCAAAGTTGCCGAAACAACATAGGGTGTTTCAAACATTTCCATGTAATCGTCAAGCAAAAGTCCTATTACCGCCGCAGGAACGCAGGCAACAATCACTTTAAACCACATATTCCATGTGTCATTTTTTTCTTTTTGAGTTTTTTGGCGAGAAAAAGGGTTAAGCTTTTTAAAATACATTGTAACAACCGCCAAAATTGCACCAAGCTGAATAACATAAAGGTATAAATCACTTGATGTAAATCCTTTAGTGTTATTCAAAAAGGAATTAACTAAAATCATATGCCCCGTGCTTGAAATCGGGAGCCATTCTGTTATTCCCTCAACTATTCCTAAAAATACCGACTTTAAAATTTCAATAATCATAATTGTTCCTTTCTAATATAATTATTGCAAAAAACGAGAATACAGGCAAAATATTTTGCTTATATTCTCGTTTATTATCCTATGTTCAAATCAAGGGATTAACCCTTAACAGCACCAAGTGTTACACCTTTTACGAAGTATTTCTGAACAAATGGGTACGCAATAAGTACGGGAATAATGGAAACCATAATTGATGCTGACTGAATTGTTTCACCAACGATACCCATATCAGATTCCTGAACTGCTGCACTTGTTGTAAGCTGGTTAGCAGAAGCACCCATCAAACGTTGTAAGTATCTCTGAAGAACGAGCTTTGACTGGTCTGTGATGTAAAGCAACGAATCGAGCCATGCGTTCCAGTGACCAACACCAATCCAAAGGGCAAGAGTCATAACGATAGGCTTTGAAAGCGGAACAACTATTGAGAAGAATATTTTAAATTCGCCTGCACCGTCGATACGCGCTGATTCATTTAAGCTTTCGGGAAGTGATGCAAAGAATGATTTAGCAACGATAACGTTATATGCCGAAATTAACATAGGCAAAATGTAAACCCAGAAGCTGTTTAAAAGCCCCAAGCTTGAAATGTTCAAAAAGGCAGGAACCTGACCTGCTGAGAAAAGCATGGTGAACATAATATAGCCTGAGAAAAACTTCTTAAATGGAAGGTTAGGTCTTGAAAGAGCATAACCGTAAAGACAGGTTACCAAAAGAGCCATAACTGTTCCGATAAATGTTCTCAGTATTGTGTTTTTGTATGAAAGCCAGAGAATATTATCACTCATTACATACTTAAAAGCATCTAACGAAAGAGCATTAAGATTAGGTAAAATGTGAAGTCCGACTTTCGTTGCTTCAGCAGGTGTGCTGATTGAAATTGTTAATGTGTATAAAAACGGGTATAATGTTGTAAAGGCGAACAAGGTAAGAATAATATAGTTAAAAACATTAAATACTTTTTCGCCGTTTGTACGTTTAATCATCTTAACTCATTCCTCCTTTATAAAATACCGTATTCATCCTTACTTATGATAGATACAATCTTATTTGAAAGTAACACCATAAACAATCCTACCAGACCTTTAAACAAACCAAGAGCTGTTCCTATACCGTAGTTGTAGCTACTTCCTGAGTTAAGTCCGCTAATCTGTTCAAGTATGTAAACATCTAAAACGTCAACTGCATCTTTTACCAAGGCGTTAGACATATTCCAGATCTGCTCATAGCCTGCGTTTAAAACACCGCCTAAGTTTAATATAAGAACGGTTACGATTGTACCCATAATCGACGGAATAGAAATATGCCATACCTGCTTCCAGCGGCTTGCACCGTCGATATAAGCTGCTTCATAGAGCGATTCGTCAACACCTGAAAGCGCCGCAATGTAGATGATAGCGCCCCAACCCATTGACTGCCATATCTTCGTTATAAGGATAATTGACATAAACACGTTGCCTTTTGTTAAAAAGGGAGCAGGCTCTAATCCAAGACCCATTAAAGCTGAGTTTATAGGACCTAAAGGCGCAAAAAGTGTTTTAAAAATACCGCCTAAAACAACCCATGAGAAAAAGTGAGGCAAGTATGTAATCGTCTGAATAACTCTTTTATAAACAACACCGCGCATTTCGTTAATCAAAAGCGCCAGTATAATTGTAAATGGCATCTGAAGGAAAATCGACGCTATACTAATAACCAACGTGCTTTTTAATGAGTTTGCAAAACGCGCACCTTTGAATATATCAATAAAATACTGAAAACCATAACTATCGGCCCAGGGACTTGCCATTATACCAAGTCGTAGTTTATACTCTTTAAAAGCTATTAACAAACCATACAGAGGTTTATAAGCAAAAAGAGCCAACGCAATAAAACCGGGAAGTATCATAATCAAAAACGGAAGTGCGTTTTTAACTCGTACTGACATTGGTTTCTTTTTGGGTAGATAGAGATTTGTTTCTAACGTTGCTGATTTTTTCAAAAAAATCCTCTCCTTTACCTTGAATATGAATAGGATTCGATTACAGCGTTTTACGTTTTTCCATAACACGCAAACATAACCTTTTTCCTTTACGGCACAAAAAATTGTAAACTTTTATTTACGCCTTTTTGTGAATTACACCTCATTTTACCACATCTTGTCACTAAATTGCAATACTTTTTTCAATTTTTTTGTGTTTTTTTTATAATTTTTATAAGTATTTTTTGTCAAATCGTACATAACAAGTTAAAAAGCCCCTCTTCTTTGGGCAGTTTTTTATCAAAAACGATTGTAAAGATTTTTCTGGTTCTGCAATTTTTTCGAGAAAGATGTAGAAAAATTATACAAATTCAGTCAAAAATGTACAAATGACACAATAGTATCCAACAAAATCTTTACAGTTTTTAGTTTTTTTTACCAATACAAAATAGATAAAAAAATGACGCGGGTTACCGCGTCATTTCTATATTTTACGTTTTTATTTTGTGAATGAGATTTTAGATACTGCCGTCAATGGTTTTATATTTCCGTTCCAGATTGTTGCTTTAACTGTATATGTTCTGTCTGCTAAAAGCTCTCCAGTGAAGCTTATGGTTTTATCTGTTTCAGATGCTGCATCAACAATTGAGCAGTCAACAAGCTTGCCTGTTACATCATCATAGAGCGCCACTATAAGCTTGGGTGTTACTTCACCGGTCGTGTTGTTTGCAGTAACATCAACATTTGCAGAAGCTCCGTTTTCCGTTGCACCTGCTTCATTTACATTAACATAAAAGTTGTTTAAACCAAAGGTTACGGTTGTTGTTCCTGAGATTGTTACATCGGTTGGTATTTTATAGGTTGCGCTTCCGATTGTGCCGTAATATCCATTGTCGGGAATTACGCGGATAACACCATGTGCGCCTGTACCTGTAACGTCACCGTTTAAGCCTGCTTTAACGGTTAAGTAATCGCCGCTTTTCAAATCCAATAATGCGCTAATATCCTGCGTTCCTATTTCTCCGCTGAAGGAGCTGTAGCTGTTATCCAAGAAAATAATTGTGTTTTTCTCATTTTGGCTTCTGCTCGATGATGCAATACGGCTTCCCGCATAAACACCAATATTGTTAGCGTTGTCGGAATGTAAATCAGTTTGTGTGTTAACCTTTGCATTTTTTCCTATTCTTAATGTGGTAGTTCCCGTTACATAATGTGCTGACGACCATGAAAGGCTTAATCCGTTTCTTGTAGCGTTATTGTAACAGCCTGTATAAACACGTCTTGAAACATCTCCGCCAAGTAAGTTTACATTTGTATGGCCTGTTAGTGCAGCATTCTGACTTCCGCCGAATATCGCCTCAACCAATGCATTTCCGCTTAATGTTACATTTGTCGTTGCGCTGATTGCAGAATCGTATGAACCACCGTAAACATTCATACATTTTGCATTTTCGTCAATTAAAATATTTGTTTCGGTTGCTGTTCCGTTTGCACCGATACCTGCACCGATTGTATACGCAACAACTGCACTTCCTGTTAAATGTACGTTTGTTTCTCCGCTTACTGCCGCGTTATTACCGCCGCCGAAGATGTTACAGTAAGAGAACGTTGAGCTGTCTTTATCGTTAATAAGGCATCCGTCATTTACCTTACCGCCAACCACTAAATTTGTGTTACCGTTAACTGCCGCTTGACCGCCGCCGTAAATTCTTGACCATTTGCCGCCTAAGATTTCAAGGTTTGTGTCGCCTGTGAGTTCTTCTGTTTTACAAGCACCATATGCAGTAAGTTTGGTTGATGTTGTAACAGTTTCTTCTATTTTTAAATGGTTACCGTTTGCATAGAAGGTTGTTCCGCCTGAAATTGCAAGATTTGAAAGTGTTAAATCACCCTTTAAGCTGATTTCCGAAGGAACTGTAAGTGTTGCTGTACTGTCAGCACCCGAAATAGTAAGACCGCCCTCATAGCTTGCGCCGGGGTCTGTGTATGCAACTGAACCTATAATTTTGATTTCCTTAAGTTCAATCATTTCAAGATAAGCCTTAGCCAGTGTTTTTAAAGGAGAGTCTGCACTTTCGCCTGTGTTTGTGTCGCTTCCGTTTTCGGAAACGTAAAGAATTTTATCTTTTACAGGCTCTTTAAGTTCAGATTCCAAAGCATTGCTTCTTACAATGTAATCTTCTTCTATAAAGAAAGGAATAGTCATTGTAAAAGAACCGTCTTCAGAAATAGAGCTCTGGTTTATGTAAACAATGTCCTGAGCTGTAACATTATTTACGTCTGCATCCTTTTCTAAAACTAAGATTGTTGCGCCCTTTGCATCAGTCTCAGTTTTTCCAGAAAACTTCAAGTAAATCGAATCTGCAAAAGCAGTCTGGCAGGTTAATAGAGTTAACGCCAGAACCATAGAAATAACTTTTTTCATTGTCTTCACTCCAATTTGTTTTTTTGTACGTTTATACATATCAAACAGTATATATCACACAACAAAAATTGTCAAGAGTAAATGAAATATAATTATAATATTTCAAAAAAGTTATGCAAATATGACAAAATTATCTTGACATAGAGCAAAGAGAGATTTCTTTTTTATTCACCGCTCAGCTCATTCCACACATTGATAGCCGCCCTGACACCTGCCTTAAATGCAGTTTTTTGCACTATGCATATAAGCTCAGATAAATCATTTGCAATCTCTGTTTCATCATCTAAAGAGTTTGATTTTTTGTATTTTTCAACTATCTTTTCAAATATACCTGTGTCAGTTTTTAATTTCTCGGATATGGACATGTCATAAATTTCGTCAAAAAGTGTATTGGACATAATTTTTCCCCCTATAAAATAAAAAGTGCGCCAACCGAAGCTGACGCACGAAAAATACATAGCTCCGATTGTCGCCAAACAAAATCCCACATAGTCCAAAAAGTACATGCAAGAGCAGAGCATCTGTATTTTTACCAAAAGGTATAAAAATACACATACTTCTTGAACTAAAAATATTAAGATTTTGTTTGGCATTTACATTGTATCACACATTAGAATAAAATGCAAGAGAAAAATAAAGAGAGAGGGATAAAGCTTTGAAACTCAAAGCTTTCCCTGCTCGTCCACCCAAAGCCCTTGGCTTTCGGTACCGGACTTCGCAACACCCGGCTATAAAACTGTCCACCGGACTGTTTTATTTAACGCCGGTTGCCCCCTCGGGGTTCGAATCCCTTTTTACAATAAAAAAATCAGCTACCCACATGGGTAACTGATTTTTTGGCGCAGAGAGAGGGATTCGAACCCTCGAACGGTTTCATCCGTTACACGATTTCCAATCGTGCGCCTTCGGCCAGCTCAGCCATCTCTGCAAAATGTATACAGCAAAGAATATTATAGCAAACGAAAAATAAAAAGTCAAGATTAAAAATGACCATTTTCCATAAAAAAATATATTAAAATTTATTATCTTTTACACACAAAATATCCTATTATTTTCTTGACACAACACAATATATATGGTAATATAGTGTCATAAAGATCTATTTGTGCGACTGACGGATTAGTGGAGTTTACCACGGGGAGCACAAAATCAAGAGCCGACCGTCTGGGCAGATTCACTTTAGTGGGTCTGTCTTTATGTATCTTTAGAGATAAAGGAGAGTGTATACATATGAATACAGCATGGAGAAATTTCAAATCAGGGAACTGGCAGACATCAATCAATGTTCGCGATTTTATTCAGAAGAATTATACACCTTACGAAGGCGATTCTGTCTTTTTGTCAGGCCCTACTGAAAGAACAAGCAAGCTTATGGAGAAATTTAACGACCTACTTCACCAAGAGCTTGAAAAAGGCGGCGTCTTGGATATCGATACCGAGACAGTAAGCTCAGTTGACGTTTTTGACGCAGGATATTTGGATAAAGAAAACGAAATCATTGTTGGCGTTCAGACGGACAAACCTTTAAAGCGTTCGGTTAACCCCTTTGGCGGTATCAGAATGTGCCGTTCAGCCTGCGAAAGTTACGGCTACAAGGTGTCTGAAAAAATCGAAGAAGAATTTAAATATAGAACAACTCATAATGACGGTGTTTTCCGAGCTTATACAGAAGAAATGCGTCTTGCAAGAAAAAGCGGTGTTATCACAGGTCTGCCCGATGCATACGGCAGAGGGAGAATTATCGGTGACTATAGACGTATTGCTTTATATGGTGTTGACAAACTCATAGAGGAAAAACAAAAAGATAACAAAGAGCTTGGTGCACGTGTAATTACTGAAGAGGTTATCAAACTCCGTGAAGAAGTCTTCCGCCAGATTGACTTTTTAAAGAAATTAAAAGTTATGGCTGAAAAATACGGCTATGACATAAGCAACCCTGCAACGTGTGCAAAAGATGCTGTTCAGTGGACATATTTTGGTTATCTTGCCGCTATCAAGGAACAGAACGGTGCCGCAATGTCACTTGGCAGAACAAGCACATTTTTAGATATTTACATTGAGCGTGACTTAGAAGAAGGCATTTTAACCGAAACCGAAGCTCAGGAAATCATGGATGATTTCGTTATGAAGCTCCGTATGGCGCGTCAGCTCAGAACCCCTGAGTATAACGAGCTTTTTGGCGGCGACCCCACATGGGTAACAGAGGCTGTTGGCGGCATGGGTGAAGACGGAAGAACATTAGTTACAAAAAACTCTTTCAGAATTTTAAACACCCTTTACAACTTGGGTCCTGCTCCCGAGCCGAACCTTACAGTTTTATGGGCACAGAATCAGCCTGAGGGATTTTCCAAATTCTGTGCTGAGGTTTCTATTAAAACCAACTCAATTCAGTATGAAAACGATGACGTTATGAGACCGATTTACGGCGATGACTATGCTATCGCCTGCTGTGTTTCTGCAATGAAGGTAGGGAAACAGATGCAGTTCTTCGGCGCAAGATGCAATCTTCCCAAAATTCTGCTTTTAAGCTTAAATGGCGGAAAGGATGCAAAAAGCGGTTTGGCTTTAGGGCCTCAGGAGGATGTTTATCCCGACGAATATTTAGATTACGATAAAGTTATGGAGCGCTTCAAGCGTTACCGTGCATGGCTCTGCAGACTTTATGTTGACACCATGAACGTTATTCACTATATGCACGATAAATACGCATACGAAAAAATTCAGATGGCGCTTCACGATACGGAAGTTGAACGTTTCATGGCATTCGGTGTTGCAGGTCTTTCGGTTTTAGCTGACTCATTAAGCGCTATTAAATATGCTAAAGTAAAAACAATCAGAAATGAAGACGGCTTAATCGTCGACTTTGAAACCGAAGGCGATTTCCCCAAGTTCGGAAACGACGATGACCGCGTTGATTTGCTTGCGAAGCAGGCTGTTGAAGAAACAATAGAAGAGCTTAGAAAAACGCCTACCTACAGAAATTCAATTCACACACTTTCTGTACTTACAATCACATCAAATGTTGTTTACGGTAAGAAAACAGGCTCAACCCCTGACGGAAGAAAAGAAGGCGAACCCTTTGCTCCCGGTGCAAACCCTATGCACAACCGTGAAACAAACGGAGCTTTGGCGTCACTCAACTCTGTTGCAAAACTTCCTTATAAATCTTGCCGTGACGGTATTTCAAATACCTTCTCTATCGTTCCCGACTCTTTAGGCAAGACGAACGACGAAAGAGTTACTAACTTAGTTACAGTTTTAAACGGCTATTTTGCAAAAATGGCTCACCATATAAATGTTAACGTTTTAACAAAAGAACAGCTCATAGAAGCTTATAACGACCCTACATCATACCCCAACTTAACAATTCGTGTTTCGGGATATGCAGTTAACTTCCATAGACTATCAAAAGAGCAGCAAAAAGAGGTTATAAGCAGAACATTCCATATTACAATGTAATAAACGGAGGGCGTATGAAAGGTAAAATTCACAGCTTTCAGTCCTTTGGAACAGTTGACGGGCCGGGGGTAAGGTTTATCGTGTTTATGCACGGCTGCAACCTTTCCTGCGGATACTGTCACAACATTGATGTTTGTCGCGGAGAGTTTACCGAATATACGGCAGACGAGGTTTTGGAAAAGGTTTTAAGGTGCCGTGAATATTTCGGTAAAGACGGCGGAATTACTGTTTCGGGAGGCGAGCCGCTGCTGCAGGCAGAATTCGTAGCGGAACTTTTTAAAAAATGCCGAAAAGCCTCTATCCACACAGTTTTGGATACTTCGGGAAGTTTATGGAACAAAGATGTTGAAAGGCTTTTAGAACACACCGATATGGTTCTTTTAGACATTAAAATGACGCAAGACGAGCTTTATAAAAAGCACATCGGCTGCAGTATCACTTCTCCTCTCCGCTTTTTGGATGAGCTTGAAAAAAGGGATCTCCCCACAATTATCCGTCACGTTGTTGTTGGCGGTTTAAACGACACAAAAGAAAATATTTTAAAGCTTAAAGAGCTTATATCGGATAAAAAATGTATTGTTAAAACAGAGCTTTTGCCCTTTCGCAAAATCTGCGCTGAAAAATATCAAAGCATGGGAGTACCTTTTCCCTTTAAAAATTTTAACGAACCAAATGACGAGAAAATAAAATTTTTAAGCGAGGTTTTATTATGATTAAATTAGGCAAAAACGAAACGGTAGTTTTTATTGGCGATTCTATTACCGACGGCAACCGTGGCAGGTCGATGGACTTAAATCACATTATGGGACACGGCTTTCAGTCTATTATCTGCTCAAGAATCGGTGCAGACAACTACGAAAATATGCCGAAATTTGTAAACAAGGGTATATCGGGGCAGTCATCACTTGAAATTTACGCTCGTTGGGGCAGAGATGTTATCGTTCATAAGCCAAAGCTTATTAACCTTTTGTGCGGTGTTAATGACGTAGGTCATGGTGCTCCCGGACTTCCGCCAGAAATGGTGGTTAAAAAGTTCAAGGTCGCAATTGAGGGCATCTTGGAGGACACATTCCAGCTTTTGCCCGATGTAAAGTTCGTCCTTTGTGAGCCTTTTTATGCCGATGTTTTAAATCAGGACAACCCCTATGAGAATATTCCCAACGCAGTTTCCGAAACAGATTTTGTTTTTGGCAACAAAAACAGAAACACCTGTGAAAAGGAAAATGAAACGATTTTAACAAGACAGTATACCGTAGGCTTAATGCAGAAGGAGCTTCCCGAGATAGCTAAAAAATACGGCGTAATTTATGTTCCTTTCCAGGATGTTTTTGATAACGCAGCAAAGACCACGCCTATGTCATATTTTATCTGGGATAATATACACCCCACCTTTGTAGGACATCAGCTAATGGCTGACAGATGGTTTGAAGTTGTTGAAAAAGAACTTAATAAATAATAAAAGCTGCGGAAAATTCCCGCAGCTTTTATCATTTACCAACCATAAATTTTCTAATATAAAATTTTGAGCTGTAAAGCAGCTTATGGTCAAATTTCTTATATCCCATTTTCTCTGCCAAAGTAGGTTCTTCCGAGAAAAGATTTGTTCCAAGACCAAGGCGTTCACCCTTTATTTCACAGCCCATAGCCGCTAAAGTTGTGGGAAAAATGTCAAGTGTTGTAAATGTTCTGTTTTTGTAGTTTTTTCCCTCCGCGACAGGATTTATAAAACAGTTATAAACGCTTCTTTCATAATCCTTTGAAACATTTCTCTCAATATACTGATTGTCCATCGTCAAATGGTCACCACAAATCACGACAGTTGTATTATCGTAAAAGCTCTGACTTTTTAGCCACTCAACAAAGCCAGCAACCTGACGGCTTGTACAGGCGAGCACATTTTCATACTGCTCATGGAATTTATCGTCGCAAAGGTTACAAATAAATCCATCAGGAAAGTGAGTGTCCACAGTAAGCAAGGTGAACGCAAAAGGCTCTTTTTCTTTTGCTAATTTACTGATTTCGTCTTTTGCGTATTCAAAAAGATACTCATCTTCCATACCCCACCATACATAATAATCATCGTCTATTATACCATCTTTTTTTGCCGTAAAATAGTCGTATATACGGTCTGTTTTATGTTGTGAATAGTAAACATCACGGTTTGCAAAAGATGCTTCCGAGCCAACCATTAAGGCTTGCGTGTATCCGTTTTCGTGCAGAATATCAGAAAGAGAAATTACGCCTGGCATAAAGCTATCTTTTCCATACTCGTTATTTTCAAGCACACCTGCCGAGCCCTTTAACGGAATTCCCGAAGTTTGCGCCACCATAGCCGCAACTGTCCAGCCTGTGCCACTTGGGGTTAAAAATCCGCCTAATTTTTCATTATTTGAAAAGCTTATGTTTTCTTTCGCAAGCTTTGTAAGTTCAGGAATAACATTACGCGAAAGCGCTCCACCCTCAGCTTCCGACATATAGGTGTTTTCCACAGACTCTAAAAATATGTAAACAAGATTTCGTTTTTTCTCAGGAAATTTTATAATCTCACTGTTTGGCTCAACAAAATAATCCTCGTAAAGCGTGGTTTGAAGAACAATTTTCTGAATGTATCCGAAAACATTCACCTTTGTTCCCGCAATCACGAAAAATATTAACGCCAAAACAAGCAAAATCGCATTTCTGCGACGAAACGTTAACTTCTTCAGTTTCAAAAAATACACAGTAAAAGTCAGCAAAGCACTACATATAACTGCAGGCAGAATGCTTTCTTTACAAAAGCTTACTAATAGTTCGTTGCTGACTCCGCCCATATTGGAAAAGAGGGTGAACAAAACCGAGTCAAAGCCGGTGTTTCCGTAGTGTTTTATGTACCATAAGGCAGAAAAGAGAAGTAAAAGTGCAACCATTATTAAAAAAGAACATATAATTCCTGAAAACGCGCGAAACAATTTCGTTTTTCGGCTTTTTTCAGTAAAAATTACTTTTTCGGTTTCTGCTAAAGACACTTTTCGTCACCCCGCTCCGTCATAATTAGACATATTCTATCACAATTCTCCATTTTTTTCAAGTTTATGAAATAATTAAATTATATTGTTTTTTCTTTTTCTTTATTGATTTTTGCGACCAGTTATAGTAAAATTAAAGAGGCTAATTTTTTAGGAGTGATAAGATGAAAATATATAAATGCGCAGAGGAGCTGATCGGAAAAACTCCTCTTTTAGAGCTTACCAACACAGAAATCGGATTGGGTGCAAAAATTTTAGCAAAGCTTGAATTTTTTAACCCTGCAGGCTCTGTAAAAGACAGAGTTGGAGCAGCCATGATAGCCGATGCCGAAAAAAAAGGATTTATTACCAAAAACACAGTAATAATTGAGCCAACAAGCGGAAACACAGGCATCGGTCTTGCCTCAGTTGCTGCTCAAAAAGGCTTAAAAGCTATAATCGTTATGCCTGAAACAATGTCAGAAGAACGAAGAAAGCTTATGCGTGCATACGGCGCAGAGCTTGTTTTGACAGATGGCAAAAAAGGTATGGCAGGTGCGATTGAAAAAGCGAATGAGCTAAAAAAAGAATACCCCGATAGCTTTATTCCCGCCCAGTTTAAAAATCCTGCAAACGCTGAAATTCACTTTAAAACCACGGGCCCTGAAATATGGGAAGACACTGACGGAAAAGTTGATATTTTTGTAGCAGGTGTTGGCACAGGCGGAACGATTACAGGGGTTGGAAAATTTTTAAAATCTAAAAATCCCAGCATCAAAGTTGTGGCAGTTGAGCCTAAGGATTCCGCTGTTCTATCAGGTGATGCCGCAGGCCCACATGGTCTTCAGGGCATTGGCGCAGGGTTTATCCCCGAGGTTTTAGATACAACAATTTACGACGAAATAATTAAAGTGACTACAGAAGAAGCATTTTCTGCTTCAAAAACCCTCGGAAAAACTGAGGGAATTTTAGTGGGAATTTCGTCGGGTGCGGCGCTTTTTGCCGCCATAGAGCTTGCAAAAAAACCCGAAAATTCGGGGAAAAATATAGTTGTACTTCTGCCCGATACAGGGGATAGATATCTCTCAACACCAATGTTTGACTAAAGGAGAATCTTTATGAATTTTCAAAAGCTTAAAGACACATTAGACTCATTTTTAGAAGTTGATATTCCCGGTTTTGACTGTATTATCTACAAAAACCACGAAGAAATTTTCCGTCACATGGGCGGATATTCAGATCGGGAAAATAAAATAAAAATTAACGGAAACGAAACCTACTACCTTTATTCCTGCACAAAGCCCGTTGTGTGCACTGCAGCTTTAACCCTCTTTGAAAAGGGAAAGTTTCTGCTTTCTGACCCTTTGCACGCATATATTCCCGAGTTTGAAACAATGTATTTAAGAAGCGGCGAAAAGGCAAAAAATCCCATTTTAATCCGCGACTTATTCAGTATGATGGCAGGCTTTAACTACGACTTAAATTCTCCCTCGATAATAGAGGCTAAGGCGAAAAACAAAAATGCATCAACAATGGATATCGTTAAAGCCATTGCAAAGGAACCCTTAGACTTTGAACCTGGAACAAAATTTCAATACAGCTTATGCCACGATGTTTTAGGCGCACTTATTGAGGTTGTGTCGGGAAAAACTTTAGGTGAATATATTAATGAAACGATTTTAGACCCCGTAGGAATGAAAAAAACCTCGTTTGGTATAACAGACAAAAACAAGGATACATTGGCTGTGCTTTACAGAGCAATCGACGGAAAAGTTGTGCTTTCAGAGCAGAAAAATGACTTTCTTATAACCCCCAACTACGAAAGCGGCGGCGCAGGTTTGGTATCTTGTGTCGAGGACTATATTCTCTTTGCCGATGCCATGGCAAACGGCGGCGTAGCTAAATGCGGAAATAAAATAATTTCTCAAAGAACGATAGATTTAATGCGTCAGAACCGCTTAAGCGAAGATATGTATAAATTCTTTGCTCAGGGACAAAACTCAGGCTATGGCTATGGCTTAGGCGTTAGAACTTTAATTAACAAAAAAGATGCGGGAACAACTGCGCCCTGCGGCGAATTCGGCTGGGACGGCGCTGCGGCATCCTACGTTTCAATTCTTCCCGAGGAAAACTTAGCTGTTTTCTATGCAGAACACGTTTTAGGAGGATTCCACGCATATGTTCACCCAAGACTAAGAAACGTATTATATGCCTGCCTTTAATCTTTGGAGGATAAAATGACACTTTCATACAAACACACAAAGCTCGCCTGCTACTTAGGTTACGTTGTAGGGGCAATAATAAACAACTTAACCCCCATTCTGTTTATTATTTTTCAGGATGAGTTCGGCATTAAAATGTGGCAGTTAAGCCTTTTAATTACGTTAAACTTCGGAACACAGATGATTGTGGACTTTTTAGGGGCTAATTTTGCCGATAAATTAGGCTACCGCACAATTGCCGTTTCAGCAAACGCCTTTTGCATTTTAGGATTCTTTCTTTTAGGAACGCTTCCATTTGTAATGAATACCTTTGCAGGGCTTATAATTTCGGTTATTGCCTGCGCCATATCAAGCGGTCTTTTAGAGGTTATTGTAAGCCCCATTATTGCGGCGATTCCATCAGAGGAATCCTCGGGCTCAATGAGTCTTCTCCACTCTTTTTACTGCTGGGGGCAGGTTTTGGTTGTTGTTTTAACAACCTTGTTTTTAGAAGTTTTTGGGCGCCCGTTCTGGCACATTGCCTGCTTTTTATGGACGATTGTTCCTGTTCTTTCAGGGCTTTTGTTTACGCGTGTTCCCATAAACTCATTTACAAACGAAGAAAACAACATTCCAATGCTAAAGCTATTTACAAAAAAAATTTTTTGGGTTTTTCTTGTTTTAATGCTTTGCTCGGGTGCATCAGAGCTTGCCATGGCTCAGTGGGCATCTCTTTTTGCAGAAACTGCATTAGGCGTTCCCAAAACCGTTGGCGACCTTTTAGGTCCTTGCAGTTTTGCAATTTTAATGGGTATTTCGAGGGTATTTTATGCAAAGTATGCCGAAAAGCTTAACATTTCAAACTACCTTATGTTTTGCTCGTTGCTTTGTGTTTTAAGCTACCTTTTAGTTGCACTTTCGCCAAACAGCTATCTTTCATTGGCAGGATGCGCTCTTTGCGGATTTTCTGTTGGTGTTATGTGGCCGGGCGTTTTGTCAATAGCCTCGGTAAAATGCGCCGAGGGCGGAACAGCACTTTTTGCACTTTTAGCCTTTGCAGGAGATGTGGGATGTTTTACAGGCCCTAATTTTGCGGCGGCAGTAGCTGAAAAGTTTTCAATAGCAGGTTCAGCTTTAAAAGGCGGACTTCTTTCATGTGCAGTCTTTCCGCTGATTATGATTTTATTTACCCTTATTTTAAAAAGAATGAAAGATGGAAAAGTAAATGAATAAATTTTTTTCCCATTTAAAAACGGTTACAAAACACCGTCATAAAGTAATTGTTCACTGCGCTAAGATTGGAATTTTGCGTCGCGGACTTCTACACGATTTGTCGAAATACTCCCCTACTGAATTTTTGGCAGGAGTGAAATACTATCAGGGAACAAGAAGTCCAAACGAAGCAGAAAGGGAAGAATTAGGGCACTCACTTGCGTGGATGCACCACAAGGGCAGAAACAGACACCACTTTGAATATTGGGTTGACTACAGCCCGAAAACAAAAAGAAACGAGCCTGTTAAAATGCCTCTTGTTTTCGTTAAGGAAATGTTTTGTGACCGCGTTGCTGCAAGCAAAATCTACCAAGGGGAAAACTATACGCAAAGCCACCCCTTTGAATATTTTGAAAGAGGCAAACAAAATCGCGTTATACACCCCGAAACCTCTAATCTGATTGAAAGCTGGCTTTTGATGCTAAAAGAAAAAGGGGAAAAAGAAACATTTGAATATATCAAAAAACTAAAATAGGTTGCAGCGATTGCTGCAACCCTTTTTTCGTATTTATTATAACTGCTTCTCTTTAATATTCAAAAGCCTTACAACAATGGGGCTAAGAACAATATTGAGTATAAGCTCTATCACAAAATTAAAACTGAATATTGTAACCAAAAATGCAGTTACGTTTCCGTACCACCCAACTAGTGTGGGAATAAAAAACAGCACGCATCCTAACAAAAAGACACCCGTGTTCGCAACAGGACTGAGAACAGATGCTAAAGCTGTTGCAAAGATTTTGTTCGTTCTTTTTAAGAGCTTATAAACCAAAGCAGGAACAACTCCGCTCGCAATGCCCTTTAAAATAACTGTTGCAAAAGTTGCCGCAGGGGCAACTGCCCAAAAAGGTGCTGCATCTCCTGTGAAGAGAACAGCGGCTCCAAATACCAATCCAAGCCATGCACCCATTCCAACACCGCAGGTTAACGCACCGATAACAACGGGCGTAAGTGACAGGGTGATAGAAAATGTGCCAAATCTTATTGCCATACTAACGTACTGTAATACAATTACGAGAGCCGTAAGTATCGCCCCTAAAACCATGGTCTTAGTTGACATTTTCTTTGTGTTTTCCATAAAAAATTCCTCCTTGCTGTCGTTCGCATTTTGCGATACAACGCATAAATTTTATCTACAATTCTTTTTATAAAGAATATTGAGACCCTTTAATATTAAGTTTTCATCTAAAGTAATATCGTGTTTACAGTGGCAAACAATTGTGGATGATAAGCCACCCGTTGCATAAACCGATACTTTTTCTCCGATTTCATCCATATATCTGTCAAGCATACCGTCAAGCATTGATGCAGCGCCAAATACCACACCCGAGCGCATACAGTCTATTGTATTTTTGCCGATAACAGATTTCGGTGCCTCTAAGCTAATCTGCGGAAGCTGAGCTGTTCCGGATGCTAAAGCCTTAAGTCCTATATTTACACCCGGAATGATAGACGCTCCCGAAAAAGCACCGTTTTTATCAACATACATAATCTTTGTTGCAGTTCCCATATCAATGATTAAAGAGGGACTTCCATAAATATGGTGGGTTGCAACGCAGGCACAAATCAGGTCTGCCCCAACAGTTGACGGATCATCACACTTTATGTTAATCCCCGTTTTTATGCCGGGTCCTACCATAATGGCATCAACGCCATAAACAAGCTTTATAGCTTTTTTTATAATTGCGTTCAAAGGAGGAACAACAGATGAAATTATTGCACCCTTAACACTTTTTTTATCAACCTCGTGAAGCGTTAAAATGCTCTTTATTTTCGTTGCATATTCGTCTTCAGTTTTAGAAACATCTGTGGCTATTCTTGAAACAAAAGTAAGCTCGTCGTCATAAATACCGCCTAAAACAATATTTGTATTTCCAATATCAACTGCAAGTATCATATTATCACTCCTTAGTCCACGATTATTTTATCAAAAGCAGAAAAAAAAGTCAATAAAAAACCGCCGAAAAATCGGCGGTTTTAAAAGTATTTATCTTAGTTTTCTATGCTTATTGTTAATGCCTGAGTCTGAGGGGGAAGGCTGTATGTCATAGCCTCAGCATGAGTTCCTGAAATTTTCATGCCAACTTCTAAATCGTCTATTTTGTAAATTCTGCGGTCTAAACCTTTTGTAATAACTGTTTCCTCAGAAACAACCAAACGGATTTCTTCTTTGCCTGAAATTGTAACTAATTCGCCATCAATTTCTGTAATTTCACCGCTGAATGTTAAATCTTCTACTTCTTCTGTTTCCTCGATTTCAACCATTGCATCTAAAATATTGATTCTTACAGCTGATGCCTGGGGGGGTAAGCTTGCGGTCATGGCAGGAGCGTATTCAATTTCAATTCTTGTTCCCTCTGCTAAATCGTCGATACCATAGATTCTTCTATCTAAACCCTTTGTAATCTGTGATTCTTCTGTTATAAAAACTACAACTTCGCCTAAAAAGTCATCAGAGACTACAATTGAATCCTCTTTAACTTCTGTTACTGTTGCAAGGTTAGGAAGAACGATTTTTGCTGTACCGTCTTCATTTGTGTTGTAGAAACCTCCGATAATATCGGTTACAAAGTTTACGGGAACATATGTTAAATCGCCAACCAAAGTAGGAGCAACTCCCAATTCCTGAGGTGCACGGCGTGAAAATGCGTATGAATCTTTGTCGATAGACATTGTTATAAACTGAGCACCACGTGTAAGTTCAACTGATCTTGATTCAGCTACCCATGTTACTGTATATCCTAAGCCTTCTGCAACCTGTCTTAAAGGAATCATCACGTTTCCGTTTACGTCCTCTGTTTTAACACCGTCAATCACTGCTCCGCCGATAACTGCAACCTCTTCTGTTTCACCGTCATAAGCTTTAGCTTCTTCCGATGCTGTTGTTTCAGAAAGTGTTGTGTAAGGTAACGATGTGTCGATAACCTTGTTGGGGTCATACTCTGCAAAAACTACTCCGCTTGCGAGTAAGCTTACTGCTGCTAAAAATGCTAAAATTCTTTTTTTGTTCATTTCTCTTCCTCCAAAATTTTTCTTTTTTATGTATTATTTTTTTGTCTTTTTCAAGGCTTTTTTCGCCTTACACTAACTTAGACATTATTTATTTAAAAAAGTTCCCAAAAAAATAAAAAAATTTTAAAACCATAAATTTTCTTGACTTATTCAGCTATTTATGATAGAATTTAGTGCGTTGCAGATCAATGTGCAGCCGAGAGTTTTTACAATTTAATAATCTAGTTTGCACCCGTGGCGGAATTGGCAGACGCGCATGGTTCAGGCTACGCCACCTCGGTGATTAAATAGGTCAAGCCGGATTTATCCGTTTTATATGTGAGGATTAAGCAGTTTTGCTCCTCCTCGGGGTTACCTCTCCCGTGTAAAAATTATGAGGTTATAATTTAATATGCAGGTATGGCGGAATTGGCAGACGCGCATGGTTCAGGTCCATGTGAAAGCAATTTCATGCAGGTTCAAGTCCTGTTACCTGCACCATTTTCCAAGTGCTTACGAGATTTCTCCCGTAAGCACTTTTTCTTTAATTCTTCACTTCTTCGAGAGGTATCGGTTTGTAATCTCCGTTATGTGCAAGGGTTACATTTCCATCATCATCGAATATCTCTCCGTACTCGCCAAATGGTGCATTCATTACTATCACCAGGGCAAGCTCGTTGTTCTCCATATCGAGAACTATAATTTCTTTTACGAGAAGCCGTAGGTTTACATTGCTGATTGCACCTTCTGCTATGATTCCGTCAAGTATATCGATGCTTTCCTTGATTTCTTTTTTACGCTTTTTAACCGTCTGTTCCATATTCAGTATGTCTTGAATTTTCGTTTT
>JAZNOF010000019.1:0-31039 GCA_045580665.1 Congzhengia sp. | reverse complement strand
GAACTTTTGCACATAGCCGATTTACGATAAAATTTTTTCGTTCTCGCAGAGAAAATTTAAAAAACTTCTCCAAGCGACGAAAAGTAAGTGCGATACGCAGAATTTGTGCGATTTTAGTCAGTCAGCCTTTGAAATTTCGGACTGAAAATGGAGCAGTTACATTTTCATCTGAAATTTCCGGCTGAGGAGTTTTTGGTTACTTTTGTCGGCACAAAAGTAACGCCTGCCGCAGGCAAAAACATAAAAAATAGAGAAGTTTATAAAAAACTTCCCTATCAGGTTGTAGCTTACATTACACCATTTTTTTTATACTGTTTCTTCAAAAAGATCATCCATTGAATAAAATCCCGCAGGTTTTCCTGCCATAAATTTTGCGGCACATACTGCGCCTTGTGCAAAAACATCTCTTGATGTTGCGGTATGGGAAATTTCTAAAATTTCCTCGGGGCCTGCAAATATAACATCATGCTGACCGACTATTGTACCGCCTCGGATTGCAGAAATTCCGATTTCGTTTTTCCCACGCTGTTTTCTCACAGCGTGGCGGTCGTAAACATATTCGGGGGTTTCGTTTAAAACTTCCTTGATACCATCTGCAATAGCTAAAGCTGTTCCTGAGGGAGCATCGAGTTTTTTGTTGTGATGCTTTTCGATGATTTCAATATCAAACTTTTCTTCCAAAACCTTTGCCGCCTGCTTTGCAAGGCGGATTAAAAGGTTAATTCCCAAAGACATATTAGCGGAGAAGAAAACAGGAATTTGAGCCGATGCTTTCTTCATTTCTTCTTTTTGCTCATCAGAGAGTCCCGTTGTTGAAACAATTATAGGAAGCTTTTTTTCTTTTGCATATCCCAAAATTGCCTCAAAATTTGACGGGTGAGAAAAGTCGATAATAACATCGGGAGTTTCTTTTATTTCTGAATAATCGTTATATACGGGATATCCGCAATCGCCATTTGCAACATCGAAACCGCATACTATTTTGGCACCTTCAGTTTCAGCTACAATTTCGGTAATCGCTTTTCCCATTCGGCCTAAACAGCCTGAAAGCATAATTTTTGTCATAACAAACTCCTTAGATTAAGCCACGTTCTGCCATTGCGCCTTTGAGCTGTGCAAGTGTTGCATCTCCCATTTCGCAAAGGGGAAGACGAAGATGACCTGCATCAAAGCCCATTAAGTTCATAGCAGTTTTAACAGGGATTGGGTTAACCTCGCAGAAAAGTGCATGGATTAAATCGAGGAAATCAAGCTGAAGCTTTAAGCTACCCTGTAAATCTCCGTCAAAGAATTTCTGGCATAAGTCGTGGGTTTCTTTGGGGCAAACGTTTGATAACACAGAGATAACACCTTTTCCGCCTAACGAAAGGAGAGGTACTATCATATCGTCGTTACCTGAGTAAACCGTAAGGTCGGGGCAGGCGTGAACAACGTCTGTTAAATAGCTTATATCACCGCTTGCTTCTTTGATTGCAGAAATCTGGTCACATTTTGCAAGCTCTTTTAAGGTTTCTATTTTATAATTCATTCCAGTTCTTCCGGGAACATTATATAAGATAATGGGAAGAGAGGTCTTTTCCATAACTTTATCATAGTGCATGAGTAAGCCTTTTTGAGAAGCCTTATTGTAGTAAGGTGTTGAGATTAAAAGTCCGTCAGCACCCAAATTTTCAGCCTCACGGCTTAATTCTACGCAGTGAGCCGTGTCGTTACTTCCTGTTCCTGCAATAATTGGAACTCTGCCTTTTGCATGCTTAACAGCATATTCAATAACAGAAAGATGCTCGCGGTCAGGCATGGTTGCTGCTTCGCCTGTTGTTCCGCATATAATCAAAGCGTCGATACTGTTGTCAATCTGAAAGTCTATAATGTTACCCAGTGCTTCGAAGTTAACGCCATCTTCGCTAAAAGGTGTAATAAGGGCAGTTCCGGCACCGGTAAAAATCGTTTTCTTGCTCATAGTAACATTCCTTTCTTTAAATTAAAGCTCGCCGTTTGCTTCCATTTCAATAAATTTCTGAGCTATTTGAACAGCGTTTGTTGCAGCGCCTTTTCTAATGTTATCAGCAACAACCCAAAGGTTAACGCCGTTTTCGATACTGTCATCGCGTCTGATTCTTCCAACGTATGTTTCATTTTTGCCTTTAACTGTGCAGGGCATAGGATATACACAGTTGTCGATATCGTCTTCTACGATTAAACCTGGAGCCTCAGCTAAGCAAGCTTTTAACTCATCCAAATCAAATGGTTTTTCAAGTTCTACGTTGATTGATTCACTGTGACAGTCAAATACAGGTACACGAACTGTTGTAGCTGTGATTTTCATGTCATCGTCGCCTAAGATTTTTCTTGTTTCGTTAACCATTTTCATTTCTTCTTTTGTATAGCCGTTAGGTAAAAATACGTCAATCTGAGGTAAGCAGTTTGAGAAAATGGGGTGATTGAATTTTTTGGGAGCTTCGCCCTTTATTCCGTTTTCTAAATCGTTGTAGCCGCCCATACCTGCGCCTGAAACAGCTTGATATGTTGAGTAAACGATACGCTTGATACCATATTTAATCTGTAAGGGACGAAGTGCCACCATAGCCTGAATTGTTGAGCAGTTAGGATTTGCAATAATACCTTTGTGCCATTTGATGTCGTCGGGGTTAACCTCAGGAACAACTAACGGAACTTCGGGGTTCATACGCCAAGCACTTGAGTTATCTATAACCAGACAACCCTTTGATGCAGCAATGGGTGCAAACTTTTCGCTTGTTGAACCGCCTGCTGAGAAAAGGGCAATGTCTATGCCGTCAAATGAGTTTTCTGTTAATTCTTTTACTTCATATTCTTTGCCTAAAAATGTAAGCTTTGAGCCTGCGCTTCTTGCTGATGCCAAAAGTGTGTAGCTTTTAGCGGGAAGCTTAATTTCTTCTAATACCTTTAAAAATTTTCTTCCTACCATACCGGTTGCGCCGACAATGGCAATGTTGTACTCTTTCATATATAAAACCTCCAAAATATAATCTTGACTTTAAAAAAGCCAAACTTCGTTAAATAGAAGTCCGGCGTTATCAACATTAAATATAAATATAGTTAATTTAATGCAGATAGCACTCCGCTTTTTATGTGAAAAGCGACAGTTGCATGGCTATTAACCGTACACCCAAAAACGACCTTTGCGTCAAGAACGTCTTTTCGGCATTTTTTCCTTTCGCCGCGATATCTTCGATCAATCGCAAATCTCCCTCGGGTTACTGATAAAAAATGCGCCTCTATCAACATAATAATAGTAACATTATTTAAAGTATATGTCAACCTAATTTTATATAATTTATGAATTTTTTTCAAAAAACTCTTGATAAAAATGCCATTTGTATGTATAATTATATAGAAATACCAAATTTTATATTGGAATAGCGAAAGGAGAACTACTATGCCTGCAGAAATGGTGAGTACAGTTTTATGGTTGGTTATCATGGTGGCTCTGTTTTACTTTATGTTAATCAGACCCCAGAAGAAAAAAGAAAAAGAAACAAAAGCAATGCTTGAGGCTATGAAACCTGGCGACAGCATTACAACAATCGGGGGTATCGTTGGTACTGTTCTGAGAATTAAAGATGATAAGGTTTGCATCGAAATCGGTGACAGAACAAATAAGCATCCTATGACTATTTTAAGAAGTGCGGTTGCAACTGTTGTTCCCGGTACAAAAAAGTCAAAAAAAGCAAAACAGGAACCTGAAGTAATCGAAGAAGCAGTTGAAGTTGTAGAAACAACAGAAGAATAATTTTCATAAATTGCCTGCCTGCTGAATATGTTTTAACAAAGGTATTCGGCAGGAGGTTTGTTTATGTATAGCGAAAAAATTAAAACGGCGGAAGTGCCGGTTGGCGCATTGGCAGTTGTAAAGGGATTTTTTAAAGGTGTTTTAATTGCAGCAGGCGCAACGGTTGTAATTTTTGCCGTTTGCGCGCTTGTGTTGGCATACACTGATGTTTCCGAAAGCGCGATACCCGTAATCAGTCTTATGGTTGAAATGCTGGGCGCTTTAATTTCAGGGTATCAGACAGCAAAAGGTTCAGGCGCAAAAGGTTTTCTGACAGGTCTTGTGTCAGGTATAGCCTATATTTTGATTATCTGGGTTATAGCGGCTCTGGCAGGAAACGGATTCTATTTTGGAAAACACTTTTTCACTATGTTTGCGTTATCTGCTTTAGGCGGTGCGACAGGCGGAATTTTAGGTGTTAACTTAAGAAGCGGAAAAAGCAACAAACGAAAACGCTGAAGACGAAATAAACTATGAAAATGTTTTGAGCGATGCTGTGCTTTTGTGCGCGGTTTCGCTCATTTTATTATACAAAGGAAGTGTTTACATTGTTCAAGGTTGCAATCGACGGCCCCGGCGGTGCGGGAAAAAGTTCAATTTCAAAGCTGGTTGCTAAAAAACTGGGATTCGTCTATATTGATACAGGAGCAATGTATCGCACAGCAGCACTATATTGTTTAAGGTGCGGAATAAACATAAAAGAAGAAAACGGGAAAGCCGAAGAAGCGGTTTCGGAGATTTCCATGGATATAGTTCTTTCTGATGAGGGGCAAAAAATTTTCTTGAACGGTGAAGATGTAACCGATAAAATAAGGACTCCCGAAGTATCTATGGGCGCGTCAGAGGTTTCTGCAATACCTTTTGTGCGTGAAAGATTAGTGGATATGCAAAGAAAGCTTGCAGAGTCGAAAAATGTTATCATGGATGGACGTGATATTGGCACTTGTGTTCTTCCTGATGCAGAGGTTAAAATATTTTTAACTGCGTCGCCTGAGGTTCGCGCTAAAAGACGTTTTGACGAACTTTTGGAAAAAGGCGAAATCGTAACCTTTGAAGATGTTTTAAACGATATAATCACTCGTGACAGAAATGATGAAACCCGTGCGGTTTCACCGCTTAAAAAGGCGGAAGACGCGGTTTTGTTAGATACAAGCAATATGAATTTTGACGAGTCGCAGGAAGCTGTTATAGCGATTATTGAAGATAAAATGAAGGAAGGATTTTAAGATGTTATCCTTTATAAAGTTTGTTCTCAGGTTTTTTTCAAAGCTGGTTTTCTTTGTTAAAACAGTAGATATTGAAAACATACCAGAAAAGGGAGCTGTGATTTTAGCGGTAAACCACACGAGTATGTGGGACCCTGTGGTTTTAGTTCCTCAGGTAAAAAGAAAAATGCGTGTTATGGCAAAAAAAGAGCTTTTTGACATAAAGCCTTTAGTGCCGATTTTAAAGGTTGCCCATGCGTTTCCCGTAAACCGCGGGGCAACGGATATAGGTGCAATAAAAAACGCGCTTAAAACTTTAAAAGATGGTGAAATTTTTACAATTTTTCCCGCAGGAACAAGAGTTGACAATGAGGAGGGCGCTGAAGCAAAATCAGGTGTGGCTTTGATTGCATCAAGAGCCAATGCCCCTGTTATACCTGTGGCTATCCGCGGGGGATTTAAGCCTTTTCGCCGTGTGACAATATATTTTGGGAAACCCATAGTTCCTGAATTGAATGACGGTAAAAAGATGTCGGGTGAGGAATTAAAAGCCTTTGCCGACGAGATTATGAATAAAATAAACGAACTTGGCAAGTAGCCTTTAAGGGAGGATTTATGGAACTTAAAGTTGCAAAAACCGCAGGATTCTGTTTTGGTGTTGCAAGAGCACTTGACATTGTTGAAAAATGCGCAGAAGATACACAGAATAAATATTTCACTCTGGGTCCAATAATTCATAACAGCCGTGTTGTAGAGGAGCTTTCTCAAAAAGGAATTTCACCTGTAGAAAAGGTGGACGAGGTTCCAAAAGGGGCAAACTTAATCGTAAGAACTCACGGCGTTGGAAAGTCAGTTTATGAGGAAATGGAAAAACGGGGAGTAAATATTATTGATGTTACCTGCCCGTTTGTTAAAAAAATTCATAAAATAGTTTCTGAATATCACAAAAAAGGTTATATGATTGTGATTGCAGGCGACAAAAATCACCCGGAAGTTAAAGGAATTAACGGATGGTGTGAAAATGAAGCCGTAATTTTTGCTGACGAAAATGAGGCAAAAATGGCAAATTTTGGTGAAAAATCTGTTTGTATAGTGTCGCAAACCACATTTGTTAAAAATATTTTTGAAAAAATTGTATTTTTTTTAAAAAAAACTTGCAAAGACATAGTAGTTTTTGATACAATATGTAATGCAACTGAAGAAAGGCAAAACGAAGCTTATGAACTTGCTCGCAATTCCGATGCAATGATTGTACTGGGGGGGCGTCACAGTTCAAATACACAAAAGCTTTATTCTATATGCAAAGAGGTTTGTGAAAACACTTATCTTTTTGAGCATATAGGGGAACTTGATTCAAATTGTAATTTTGACTTTGGTAAAGTCGGAATTACCGCAGGGGCATCTACTCCCGCGGTCACAATAAAGGAGGCAATTGGTAAAATGGAAAATTTTGAAAGCTTTGAAGCACTGGTTGAAGAGTCTTTAAAGACCTTAAACACAGGTGACGTTGTGAAAGGAACGGTTATTGAGGTTCGTCCTAACGAAGTCATTGTGGACCTGGGCGCAAAGCAAGACGGATTTATCCCTGCTGCCGAGATTTCTGATGACCCCAACGTTACAACAGCTGACGTTGTTAAAGTCGGCGACGAAATCGAGGTGTTTGTTGTTCGTGTAAACGACGCAGACGGAAACATCATTCTTTCTAAAAGAAAGCTTGATTCAGTAAAAACATGGGAAAATATTAAAAAAGCTTATGAAGAAGGAACAGTTTTAGAGGGCAAGGTAACAGAAGTTGTTAACAAAGGTGTTATCGCTCTTTATAAAGGCTACAAAGTGTTTATTCCTGAATCTCAGGCAAGCGAAAAGAGAAATGCTGACCTTAAATCACTTGTAGGTAATGTTGTTTCTTTCAAAATCATTGATATAAATGACAGGAGAAGACGTTTGGTTGGCTCAGTTAGAGTTATCCTTGAAGCTCAGAAAAAAGAACTTCAGGAAAAATTCTGGGCAGATGCAGCAGTTGGTAAGGTATATAGCGGCGTTGTTAAATCCCTTACAAACTTCGGTGCATTCGTTGATATCGGCGGTGTTGACGGTTTAGTTCACGTTTCTGAACTCAGCTGGAAACGCATTAAGCATCCATCTGAAGTTATTTCAGAAGGAGATTCAATTGAAGTTTACATTAAAGACATCAATGAAGAAACAAAGAAAATTTCTTTAGGCTTTAAAAAGGCTGAGGACAACCCCTGGGAAGTTGTTAAATCAAAAATCGAGGTTGATGGTACAGCAACAGTTAAAATCGTAAGAATTATGCCTTACGGTGCATTTGCTGAAATCATCCCCGGCGTTGACGGTTTAATTCACATTTCTCAGATTGCAAACCGCAGAATTGAAAAACCTCAGGACGAGCTTACACTTGGTCAGGAAGTTGAAGCTAAAGTTGTTAGCATCGACTGGGAAAACAAAAAGATTGCACTTTCAATCCGTGCTCTCTTAGCTCCTGAAGCTCCTGCAGAAGAAGTTGCAGAAGAGGTTGCTCCCGTAGAGGAAGCACCTGCAGCTGAAGAAGCAGAAGCAACTCCCGTTGAGGAAGTGGCTCCTGAAGCTCCCGTAGAAGAATAATTAAAAATAAAAGACCGCTCAGTGAGCGGTCTTTATTTTTTTACTCTTTTGATTTTAGTAAATCTCGAATTTCAGTAAGTAGTTCCTCTGTTGTAGGACCTGCAGGTTCAGCAGCCTCTTCAATAACTTCTTCTTTCTTCTCAAACTTTTTCTTAGCTGTGTTGATAAGCTTAATAAACATAAAGATTGAAAAAGCAATGATTAAAAAGTCGATAATGTTCTGAATAAACATACCATAGTTGATTGCTGATGCCACAGTTCCGTCTTCAGCATATGAAAGCACGTACTGAAGGCTCTTAACGTCAATTCCTGAAGTTAACTTTCCGATGATAGGTGTGATGATATCTGTAACTAAAGATGTTACGATTTTACCGAAAGCACCACCTATTACAACGCCGACAGCCATGTCGAGCACGTTGCCTTTCAATGCGAATTCTTTAAACTCTTTCCACATTTTTTAAATTCCCCTTTTCTTTTGTTTTATTAAGTTATTTTTATTATACATTTTTTGTAGAAAAATGTCAAACTCTTCCTTTAAGGAGAGGAGATATTTTTTTGTAAATGAGAAGTGTAATTAATGATACAACAGCTCCCTTTATAAGATTAAAGGGCAGAATTGTATATAAAACTATGTTCATTTTAGCCTCAAAGGGCGCTGATGCCATATAAAGAGGCAACATAATGTAGAGGTTTGCAAATATCCCTGCTATTGCCATGGCAAGTGTTGCCAAAATGAGCGAAATTATTGCTCCTTTAAAGCTTTTGTTGTATTTGTAAACCAAGCCTGCAACTAAGCAGAAACTTCCGTTTATAACAAAGTTTGCAAGCTCTCCTACATAACCTGTTGATGTCATCAGGCAGTGAAGGAGATTTTTTAAAAATTCGCATAACACTCCTGCCAATGGTCCGTATGCAAAGGCGATTACAAGGGCTGGCAGGTCTGAAAATTCAATTTCCAAAAATCCTCCCACCTTTAAGCCTATCATTGAACCAAGCATCTGTAACAAAAATGCCATTGCTGAAAAAACTGCTACAAATACATATAATCTCGTTTTTTTTAAAGTTTTGCTCATAAATATCAGTCCTTTTCCTAAAAAATAAGCGCCCTGAAAATCAGGGCGCAAAAACATCAAAAATGCTTTCTTCTTCCATCCGGACTTTGCACAGATTTTGTGCTTACCGTCGGCTTTGGATTTTCACCAAATCAACAAGTTAATGCTTGCTCGCAGGCTTAAGGAATTTTCCTTTCACTGCCGGTCGGGAGTTTCACCCTGCCCTGAAGATATTTTTATTTTATCATATAAATACTTTTATTTCAATACTAATTTTCCTGACCTTTTAATAGCTCAGACTGGTGAGTTGTAATAAGTGCGTTTATAACCTCGTCTAAATCACCGTTTAAAACAGCGTCAAGCTTATGAAGTGTTAAGCCTATTCTGTGGTCTGTAACACGGCCCTGAGGAAAGTTATAGGTTCTTATTCTTTCACTTCTGTCGCCCGTTCCTACCTGGCTTTTTCTTTCTTGTGCAATCTGTTCGTGTTGTTGACTCTGAACTAAATCGTAAAGTCTCGAACGGAGAATTTTCATAGCCTTGTCTTTGTTTTTGTGCTGCGATTTTTCGTCCTGACAGGAAACTACAAGACCCGTAGGCAAGTGGGTTATACGAACGGCAGAGTCGGTTGTGTTAACGCACTGACCGCCGGGACCGCCTGCTCGGAACACGTCAATTCGGAGGTCGTTTGCGTTAATATCTACTTCAACCTCTTCAACCTCAGGTAAAACTGCAACAGTAACAGTAGATGTATGAATTCTTCCGCCTGACTCGGTGGAGGGAATTCGCTGAACGCGGTGAACGCCGCTTTCAAATTTGAGCTTTGAATATGCCCCCTGACCTTCGATGCTGAACGAGATTTCTTTAAATCCGCCGATGTCTGTTGGGTTAGAGCTTAATATGTCTGTTTTCCATCTGTTGCTTTCAGCATACATGGTATACATTCTGAATAAATCTCCTGCGAAAAGCGCAGCCTCATCGCCGCCTGCACCGCCTCGGATTTCAACGATAACGCTCTTGTCATCATTGGGGTCTTTGGGGAGAAGTAGTATTTTAAGCTCGTTGTCAATATCTATAATTTTCTGCTTACATTCTTTGATTTCATCCTCTGCAAGCTCTTTTAATTCTTTGTCCATATCAGGGTCTGAAAGTAATTCCTCGTTGTCCTTGATAGCTGTTTTACACGCCTTATATTCTCTGTATTTTTCAACAATAGGGGCAATGTCCGACTGTTCTTTGCAGAGTTTTGCAAAGGTGCTCTGGTCAGAAATAACCTCAGGGTCTGATATTTTTTTGCTTAATTCTTCATAACGCTCTTCTATAAAAGAAAGTTTTTCAAACATTTAGCCACCTCAATTTAATAATTATTTTTTATATCGTTTATAAGTTGTTGGGTTCGTATCTTAGCACCCTCATCAGTTAAATGAAACTGTTTATCATAAAGGTATTTATTGTCAAAAAAGTAGTCTGTGAAATCAGAAATAACTTTACAATTTAGTTTTTCTTTAAGTTTATTCTGAAAATCAATATACAATGATTCATCAGGAGGAGTTTGTCCATAACCAACAGGAAATGCTGCAACAAAGAGGGTAGCTCCTTTTTGTAGGCAGTAATCATTTAAGTTGTTTATACGAGTTACTGTTTTGTCGCTTATTTTAGACGGATTATAGGTTTCTTCAATGATAAATTCACATTCTGCTCTGGGGTATGATATATCTCCATATTTGTTGAAAGCGGTTCTTGAGTAGCAGCCTTTTGGAATTATCGAACTCCTATTATGAGTAAAATTAAATATTTTTTTTGACATATATTCTGGCAATGACTTAAGAAGCTCGTAATAATTTCCAGGAACGGTCTTAGTTAACAGATGCGGTTTGCATTCTAAGGTTGTCAGCATAAGTGTATTATCTAGGTCTATATCGTCATCATATGATGTGTGACTTATTATGATAATATCACCTGAAGATATGTTAATTTTTGCCATATTTTCGTGGAATTCATTCCCTAAACTACCATGCAAACCAAGGTTTATGACAGGTTTATTGAATTCTTGTTCGATCATCTGAGATTTGATTCCGAAAGTCAAATTAGAGTTTCCGACAAGAATGATTTTCGGCTCTCTGATGCTTAGCAGTCGCTCGATTTTGTCATTAAATGACGCGTTATAGCTGTGAGAAAATTGTGGAGGTATAACAAAACAAACAATATAAACAATTAATGTGAAAAGCATAGCAAGCAAAGCAAAAAAACACGATGTTTTAAATATAAATTTTTTCATAAGTAAACCTCATATCAAAATTGGAAATAAATAAATTGTCCACCATATACAGATGGATACATAATCAGCGTGAGAATCGCAAAGGCCAGGTATATAATCCATCTTGTAAATATGTTAAGTGTTGAAATTTTTTCTATAACATCAGTTTTTAAGTTAAAATAGTCAAAAGCAAATAGTACGACCAACATAATTATAATAGACTCAATCTCGTAAAGCCATATTCCCATTGCCGTAAAGCCACTCTTTAGATATAATAGCGGAGCACTTATCCCTGAGAAAATATTTTTAAATATGTATCCAGCTTCACGAATATCTGATACCCTGAAAAATATCCATGTAAAATTACAGAATACAAAAATAAAGATAACAGAGCACAACCATTTCAGATTGTGTTTATGTTCTATATTTTTCTTTTTACCTGATGAAAACAAGTTTTCAACAACTTGTCCTAAACCATGTATAAAGCCCCATATAACAAATGTCCAGTTTGCACCATGCCACAATCCGCTGACTAAAAAGGTGATTATAAGGTTTGAATAATGACGAAGTTTTCCGCATCGGTTTCCCCCAAGTGGAATATATAGATAATCGCGGAACCATGTTGACAGCGATATATGCCATCTTGACCAAAATTCTTTGATTGAGGCAGAAAAATACGGAGAACGAAAATTCTGCATAAGGTCAATGTTAAAAAGATTTGCTGATCCTATTGCTATGTCTGAATATCCGGAAAAATCGCAATATATCTGTACTGCAAATAAAACGGTAGCTATAACAAGTGAGAATCCTGTATACGCTGATAAATTGTTATATACATTATCCACATAGATGGCAAAAGTGTCAGATATAACTATTTTTTTAAATAAACCCCATGCCATCAGTTTCAAACCATACACCGCTTTTTTGTAACTGAAATCATTTGGTTTATTTATTTGTGAAAGTAGATTACTTGTTCTTTCAATTGGTCCTGCAACAAGCTGCGGGAAGAAGGATATAAATGCAGCATATTTACCAAAATGGTGCTCGGCAGGTACATCGCCTCTATAAACATCTATTACATAGCTTAATGTCTGGAATGTATAAAAAGAGATACCAACGGGCAAAAGAAGTTTGAGTGTTATTGTATGTACATGGAATCCCATATTTGTTAAAAGAACATACAAACTGTCCATAAAAAAATTGAAGTATTTAAATACAAAAAGAACACCCAAAGATACAATCAAGGTAACCGCTATATATACCTTTTTTAATTTGATATTTTTAGTTTTTTCTATCATTAGCGCACAAAGAAACGATATAAGCGTTGTAAATAAGATTAAAACTACATACTTTGGGTTCCAGTTCATGTAAAAATAGTAGCTGGATATAAGCAATACACTCCAACGAAAGCCTTTGGGAATAGCCCAGTATAAAATAAAAACCATGGGCAAGAAAAAAGCGTATTGTATCGAATTAAAGAGCACTAAAATAACACCACCTTATGCATCTATATAGTTAACAGTGATTCCTTATAAACCGAGTCTCTGAAATTTCTGATTTCGTACAGAGCTATTATACACTAAAATATAAGCGAATGCAACTTTTTCTCATAAATTTTTCATCAAAAACTATTGACACATCCTTATTTAAATGTTATAATACAAAAAATGAATATTTAAAGACAAGGAAGAGAAGGAGTAAACTTTCTTATCTGTGTATAGAGAGAGGCGGACGGTGGAAGCGCCTTCACAGAGGTTAGTTGAAGTAGTCTCGGAGTTGCGGACTGAACAAAGAAAGGGGAATTACCCTCTTTAAGTAGGCTTCGACGGAATTTCCGCCGTATAAAGGGAAAACGGCATAGCAAGGTTTTTGCTTGTGTTGGATAAGGTGCAGTTGTAACACTTCTGCACGAAGTTAGGTGGTATCACGAGTCATTCGTCCTAATGGAAGAATGGCTCTATTTTATTGAAAGTTAAAGGAGAAAACGTATGGAGCTTTTAAACAATTATATGCCTCAGACGAAATTTTCAAGCTATGAAGAATTCTCTGAGAAGTTTAAAATCAATGTTCCTGAAAATTTTGATTTTGCAAGAGATATTGTAGATAAATGGGCAGAAGCTGAGCCTGAAAAAGTGGCTTTGATTTACTGTGATGATAACGGCTTTGAAAGAACATTTACTTTCGCAGAAATTTCTGAGCGTTCAAAGCGTATGGCGTCTTACTTTAAGTCTTTAGGAATAGGTGCAGGCGACCGAGTTATTACACTTATGCGAAGAAGATGGGAATATTGGGCTTTAGCTGTTGCTATTCACAGACTTGGTGCAGTTTTAGTTCCTGCCTCAATTCAGCTTACAACAAAGGATATTTCATACCGCATCGACAGCGCAGAAGCTAAAATGCTAATTGCTATTGATGATGAGTTTGTAAGAAAACAGATTGAGCCTTTAATGGACTCCTGCGAAACGTTAAAGCATATTTTAATTGTTGGCGATGAGCCTGTTTCAGACTATCACGATTTTAATAAAGAATATCCTGAGTTTGATTTATATGATGAGCCTGTCAATCGTAAAAATAATGATGAAATGGTAATTTACTTTACTTCGGGAACATCAGGCTATCCCAAAATGGCAATCCATGACAGAACATATCCTTTAGGGCATATTACAACTGCAAAGTATATGCAGAGAGTTTTAAATAACGGACTTCACTTAACTCAGGCAGACAGTGGCTGGGCGAAATTTGGTTGGGGCAATATATACGGTCAGTGGATTTGCGGAACGGCGATTTTGGGTTATGACCCCATTCGTTTTGACGCAGGAAGATTTTTAGATACCATAGCGAAATTTAAGCCCACAACACTTTGTGTTCCGCCTACAATGTACCGTTTGATGCTCCACCATGGAATACGCGCCGAACAGTTTAAATCTGTAACGTGGTTTGCAACTGCAGGCGAGCCTTTGTCAGATGAGGTTAACCGTGAGTGGAAAGAGATTACAGGTCAGGATATCCACGTTGGTTTCGGACAGAGTGAGGGTTCTCCCATCTGTTCAACATTCGAGTGGCTTGAAGTTCGTTCAGGCTCTATGGGAAGACCGTCACCTTTATATGATGTTAGAATTTTAGCTTCTGACGGCGGATACTGTGACGCAGGTGAAGAGGGTGAAATCGTAATTATTCCTGCAGAAAAGCAGGTTGGTCTTTTAACACGTTATTCATTAAACAGAGAACAAATTCAGCCTTTAGAGGGCGGAGTTTATCATACAGGCGATATTGCTTATAAGGATACTGACGGATATTTCTATTATGTTTGCAGAAATGATGATATGATTAAATCATCAGGATACCGCATAGGACCTTACGAGATTGAGAGCGTTTTAAACACACATCCTGCTGTTAAGGAAAGCGCAATCGTTGGTATGCCTGATGAAATCCGCGGTCAGCTAATCTGCGGAATTATTGTTCTTCGTGAGGGCTTTGAGCCGTCTGAACAGCTCACAAAAGAGCTTCAGACCTACGTTAAAAAGAACACAGCGCCCTATAAATACCCCAGAGTTATTAAGTATTTCCACGAGCTCCCCAAAACAACATCGGGAAAAATCATGAGAAAAGATTTAAAAGCTCTGGCAGAAAGTATAGAATAAAAGATAATATTTTATAACGAAAAAGTAAGGAAGAAAATCTTCCTTACTTTTTTGTTATAGATTGATGAAAATGTAATTACAAAATACTCTTTGCGTAAGCTGTCGGCGAAAAGCCGACAGCTTTTTTAAATGCCCGTGAAAAATTATGTATAGAAGAATATCCAAGCATATCTGATATCTGACTTATGGAATGATTTTTTTCTCGGATAAGCTGTTTTGCCTGCTTTATTTTAAGCTCCATATAATATTCCATCGGGCTTTGTCCTGTGCTTTCCCGAAAAATTTTACAAACCTGAGTTTTTCCTATATGAAAATGCGAGCATACCTCTTTCAGGGTGAGAGGAGAATAAATATTGCTTTTCATATATTCGCACAAAAGCTCGCTTATAGTGCTATTTGCTATGTTACGGGATTTTTCTGAGGAGAGAACCTTGTTGCTCAGAGCTTTTCCGTTTCTTATAAGTCTTATCAGAAATTCTGTAAAATAGCATTGGAGTAGCTGAGTTGACCCGAACACGTCAGGTTGGAAATATAAATTATTTTTATCATTATAATCTCCGGGAACTTTTCCGAGAGCGTTTTTTGCTTCCTCTAAAAAAAGGGAGAGTAGCGTTTTGCCTGTTTTATCAAGAGTAAATGTTTTATTTTTAAAATATTTCATAATTTCGCTGTCAGTCGTAAAGGAAATAACGAGCATATTGTTAACAACACGGTTATCCGAAATATGTGCGTGAAGTTCTGAAGGTTCGTGAAAAATTGCCTGTCCTGCCTCTAAAGTACAGCCAATTCCATTTGTTATAGCGTTAATCTTTCCGTTGTCCACATAAACCATCTCCCAAAAATCGTGCCTTTCGGGTGTATGAGAAAAATCTTTTCCAAACTCAAAGTAGTATATGCTGTTAAAGCCTTTTATTTCAATATCAGTTTTTATTTTCTGCATTTCAAACATAAACATTCCCTCTCTACGAACAAAATGATAAAAAACGTGTAAGGATTGTTAAATACATATTTTTAAAATGATTGTATAATAAAAGTAGCAAAAAGTCAATTAAAATCTATAATAAACGGAGGCTTTAAAAATGAATGTACTTGCTATTGGCTGCCATCCGGATGATATTGAAATCTCGTGTAGCGGAACACTTGCAAAATGTGTGAAGCGCGGTGACAAGGTGACTGTTTGCCATATTGCAAACGGAAATATGGGACATGAGATTATTCCGCCGGATGAACTCCGAGAAATAAGAGCAAACGAGGCAAAAAGAGCGGGAGCACTTGCAGGAATAGATGTTGTTACTCTTGATATCGGAGATTTGCTTCCTAACGGATGCGATATAACTCAGCGTGATAAGGTTATGGAATTGATAAGAGAGGTTCAGCCCGACTTTATAATCACTCACAGTCCTACTGACTATATGCCTGACCATGTAGCTGTTTCAAAGCTTGTGTTCGATGCATCCTTTGCGGCAAGCGTTCCTCAGTACGGAACGTGTAAAAAAGCTGCAGTAGTTCCGATTTTCTATATGGACAATCTTGCGGGGATGAATTTCATTCCCACAGAATATGTAGACATAACAGAGGAAATTGACCTTAAGCTTGAAATGCTCGAATGTCACGAAAGTCAGCTCAAATGGATGCGTGACCACGATAATATAGACTTTGCGGAATTTGTTCGTACATGTTCAAGATTTCGCGGTCTGCAGTGTGGTGTGGGTTATGCGGAAGGCTTTACTCAGGAACTTGTGTGGCCTAAAGTTGTAGCAAAGAGGTTATTGCCATGATGAAAGTAGCCTGCGTTGGAATTTTAGTTGCAGATGTAATTGTTGAGCCGGTGTTGAGCTATCCCGAAAAGGGAGTATTAGTGCCGGTTGATTCCATTACAATGCACAATGGCGGAAATGCGATGACCGCTACGATAAATCTTAAAAAGCTGGGCGTGGACTCTGCTATAATTGGTATGGTGGGAAGCGATATATTTGGTGAATTTTTAAAAGGTAAGCTTAAAGATGCCGGTGTAAATACCGATGGGCTTAAAACAAATGATAAGGTGCAGACCTCGGCGTCTGTTCTTATGATAGATAGGGACGGGGAACGCTCATTCTTCCATTGTACCGGAACAAATGCAGTTTTTTCTGAGAGTGATATTGACTATGGCATTGTTAAAGATTGTGACATAGTTTTTGTTACCGGTTCTTTTCTCCTTGATAGTTTTGACGGAGGGGACACAATGAAATTTCTGAAAAAGTGTAAAGAGTTGGGTAAAACAACATTCCTTGATGTATGTTGGGACGCAAAGGGAAAATGGGGAGAGCTTCTTGATATGTCGATTCCTTATATAGATTACTTGATGCCAAGTATAGATGAAGCAGTCAAACTTACGGGAAAAGAAAACCCTGAAGAAATAGCAGATGTGTTTGTTTCAAAGGGGGCAAAAAACATCATAATAAAGCTTGGCGGAAAAGGAAGCTATTTAAGAAAAGAGGAGGAAAAATCAGGTAAGATATTCTCACCTTATTATGTGGAAAATCCTGTTGACACTACGGGTGCAGGTGACAGCTTTTGTTCAGGCTTTTTAGCCGAATTTGCCCGTGGCGGAAGCTTGGATGACTGTATGAAAATTGCAAATTCTGCCGGCGCACACTGTGTAATGGAAAAAGGTGCTACTGCGGGCATGAAAACATATGAAGAAATTAAAAGGTTTACAGAGGAAAAGGGGTAAGAATTTATGTTAGTTAATTTAAATCATGTGCTTATTCCGGCAAAACAGGAAAAATATGCGGTTGGTCTTTTCAATGCTGTAAATATGGAGCTTGCAAGGGGTATAATCAGTGCTGCCGAGAAGACAAATTCACCCGTCATTATGGGTACTGCGGAGGTTCTTTTTCCGTATGGTCCTCTTGAAGAGGTTTCGTATTATCTTCTGCCCATGGCAAAAAAAGCAAGGGTACCGGTTGTTATTCATCTTGACCATGGCTTAAAAAAAGAAACGTGTCTTAAGGCACTTGAGCTTGGTTTTACATCAATTATGTATGACTGCTCAACAGATGATTACGATACAAATGTAAAAAAGGTAAAAGAAATGGCAGAAATTGCACATTCTTATGGCGCAACAATCGAAGGTGAGCTTGGTCATGTCGGGGATAACGAAGGCTCTGCAGAGGGAAGTTCACATCTTGCAGACCCGAGTAAATTTTTTACAGATCCCAAAATGGCAAAAGACTATGTTGAAAAGACAAAGGTTGATGCCCTTGCAATTGCAGTTGGTAATGCACATGGTGCATACAAGCTTCCTCCAAAGCTTGACTTTGAAAGAATAAGAACAATAGCAAAAACAGTTGATGTTCCGCTCGTTCTTCATGGTGGCTCGGGACTTACGGATGAAGATTTCAGGCGTGCAATTAAAGAGGGTATCAGTAAGGTTAATATATTTACGGATATAAATATTGCGGCAGTTAAGGCTGAATTTAGCAAGTTTACTGATATGAATAAAGGTATTATTGACCTTATACCTGCTGCGGTTGAGGCAGTAAAACAGGAAACAATCTCAAAAATGGAGCTGTTTTCAAGTGTTGACAAAGCAGGAGTTAATAAGGATGCAATCGGCTATGATATTGATAAAATTGTTGACCTTGTAGTAAAACAAGTTCAAAAAAACTTAAATAATTAAGGAGGATTTAAAATGGATTTTTTAAGTACATACAAAGGAAGCTTCTGTGAAAACTTTTTCCCAAAGGGTTGGGATATTAAAAAAATTGATGAGTGTTGCGATAAGGGAGTTGCAAGGGAAGATTTCTGGCATAAAGATTTTAACCCTATAGAATGTGAAAATATTTACGAGTTTGACACATTAATGGGTCATGAAATAGCTTTAGAAATTAAAAACGCACGTGAAAGAGGCGAAAAGCTTGCGATGATACTTCCCGTTGGACCTATGGGAATGTATAAATGGGCAGTTTATTTCCTTAACGCATGGAATGTTAAATGTGACCACGTTTATACTTTTAATATGGACGAATGGTCTGACAGAGAGGGAAATACTCTTTCAAATGACAATCCTGCGTCGTTTGAGTATAGTATGAAGCAGGCGTTTTTTGATAAGCTTGGTGAAAATACTGTTCCGCCCTCGCAGCGTAACTTTGCAACAAAAGAAAATCTTCCTACATATCCCGAAAAGATTGCAGCCCTTAAAGCAGAGGGAGCAAAGCTTGTTTTAGTGTTTGGTATAGGAAGAGCGTGTCATATTGCCTTTTGGGAACCACATTTTGCAGAGGAATTTTCATCAGTAGAGGAATGGAAAAAGCAGCCTTACAGAATTGGTGCAAAACTTCATCCCCTCACTATTGAACAAAATGCTATCACAAGCTTTAAGAGCCGCACAACTTTAGTTCCTTGCAGTGCCAATACAATAGGCCCTGGACTTTTCCTGCAGGCTGATACAATCATAGGCGGATGTGACGGAGCTCTTGGCAGAGGTATGGGCTGGCAGGGTATGAGTTTCCTTACGACGCTTCACTACGGTCCTGATATGAACATTACATCAACCTTTATACCTACGCTTCCCGGAAAGCTTTTCTATCTTAAAGAGCTTGCAGGTCCGCTCGTGGCAGAATGTAATTAAACTCTTAGAGTTAATAAACAAATGGCTCTCGCATTTTGCGAGAGCCATTTGTTATTTTCTAAAACTTACTTTTACTTTCTATTACTTTACCGATTACACGAATTCTCTTAACATCTGCATCTTTGAAAACTCGAGGAGGGTAGTTGTGGTTTTGTGAAATAAGCTTAATTGTGTTTTTATCGTATTCAACGATTTTTACAACGCCTTCCTCATCATCTATCGTAACAACGGCATAGCTGCCACTGTCAACGCTTGACTGCCTGCGTACTAAAACGAGGTCGCCCTCATAAAGACGGGGCTCCATACTGTCGCCTTTTACTTTAAGGTAGAAAAAATCTCTGATATCATAACCTGATATCGAGCTTTTGCTTACAGTTTCCATCCCTGACGGGTTGTCGTGGGCAAGACCTCCAAAACCTGCACGTACCTCGCCAAGAACGGGAATTTCAACGAAATCTCCCACAGGTATAGCGTCAATTCTTTCTAAGATATTTTTTTTCACACCGTTTAATTTATCTAAAATATCCGAAACAGATAAGCTCATGGCACTTGCCACGAGCTCAAGTGTTTTGGTTGTGGGTGTAATGGGACGTTTTGTTTTTGGATGTTCATTTTTCTCAAGCATTGAAATGTAGCTTTTGCTGATTCCGCTTTTGTCTGCGAAATCGTCCATTGTTAAATCGTTATTTTCACGAAATTGTTTAATTATGTCGCCTAATGTCATAGGTAGCACCTCCTGTTTAATATATTGTACTAAATTTTTTGTCGAATGTCAAGGGTTTTTTATCGAAATTTAGCATATTAAACAAATTTTGTTTAATATGCTTGACAAAATGCGTTTAATATGTTAAACTAAATGCACAGCCGGTTGAATAAGACACTTTGGAGGTAAACTATGGAACAAAAGACAACAATTAAAACGGACTGCTTTGGTTACAGAAAAGGCGAGTGCAAGGTTTTATACGAATTGGTGTGTGCGCAAAGGAATTGCAGCTTTTATAAAACCTGCGGTCAGTTTATGAAGGACAAAAGAAAATATTCATTAAAAAGGAGCACCAGCATTTGACACTTGAAGAAAAGAAAAAACAGCTTGAAAATTATCGGATTGAAATAAAGGAACTTAAGAGATTTGAAAAAGAATACGAAGGACTGATAAAACTAAACGGAATTATAGGTGACGGCAAAGGTCAGGTTGCTGATGCCGTCAGAAAAGATATAAGTGATGAAAAAGTAAGACTTTGCAGGAGAGTGAGTAAACTCATAAAAGATAAACGCAATATTGAAAAGAAAATAGATAGCTTAGAAAACGGAACGCATGCACTTTTGTTAAAGTACAGATACATAGACGGACATTCGTGGGAGGAAATAACGGAGCTTTTAGATTATTCGTGGAGAAGTGTTCATTACATACATAATAAAGCACTAAACGATATAGCTATGTAATAATAGGCTTTTAGCCTATTATTACATAGTGATACTGATTGCGTGAGCAATAGACGGAATACTTTCGCCTTGCTGAACGGCGGTAGTGCTCATTAGTGCGCCCGTAGGAACAAATAAAATTCTTTTAAATTCTCCATTATAAAGCTTCGGAAGGATGTGTGCACAAAGCACAAGTCCTGAGCAGGCACAACCGCTTCCGCCTGAGTGAACGTCTTGTGATTCATCAAAGATAATGCATCCGCAATCGTTGTAATTTTTGGATAAATCATAGCCGTTTTCTTTCATCTGGTCAATTACTATGGATTTTCCGACTTTACCCAAGTCACCTGTGAAAATGGCATCGTAGTCATTGGGAGTTCTTCCCGTGTCTGCAAAGTGAGCGCACAGGCAGTCGATTGCGGCAGGTGCCATAGCGGCGCCCATATTATTTGCATCGCAAATTCCACGGTCAACAATTTTTCCTGTTGTGCTGCACTCAATTTTTGCGTCGCCCTTATCCTTATCTAAGATAACGCAGGCAGAGCCCGTTACTGTCCATTGCGCGCTTGGGGGGCGCTGACCGCCGTATTCAAGCGGAAAACGAAACTGTCTTTCAGCAGAACAAAAATGGCTTGAAGTAACTGCGGCACAGCGGTCTGCATACCCTCCGTCTATTGCCATTGCCGCCATTTTTATGGACAGTCCCATAGTAGAGCAGGCGCCATAAAGTCCAACAAATGGAATTTCAAAAACTCGAATTCCGTAGTTTGTGCTTGTGCACTGATTTAAAAGGTCGCCTGCGAAAATGTAATCAATATCATCGGGAACAAAGCCGCTTTTCTTTATGGCGGAAAGGACGGTTTGTTGCATCAACTTGCTTTCTGCCTTTTCCCAGCTTTTTTCGCCCCATAAATCGTCAGTTAGGGTTTCATCAAAGAAAAAACCCAAAGGCCCCTGACTTTCTTTTACTCCTGCAATGGCGTTTGTTGCGCATATATATGGCGAATTTTCAAAAAAAACGGTTTGTTTTCCTTCTTTTTTAGTTCTCAAATTAAACACCTCAGGCTTAGTTTGAGTAATTTTATTTAAAATATTCTAAAACAAAAACGCAGACAAAAGTCTGCGTTTTTGTTTTAGAGTTCATAGATTTCTATTGAGTCTTTTTCGTCAACTTCATTTAATCTTACACGGATTGTTTCGCTTTTTGATGTGGGAATATTTTTACCTACATAGTCAGGTCTTATGGGAAGCTCGCGGTGACCTCTGTCAACCATCACAGCAAGCTGAATTTTTGCAGGTCTGCCAAATTTTATTAAGGCATCTAAAGCTGCTCTTGCTGTTCTTCCTGTAAACATAACATCGTCTGTTATGATAACGGTTTTTCCCTCAATGCTCTCAGGCATATAGCTTTGTGTGTTTTCTGCACCCTTCTGTTCCGTTTTTAAATCATCACGGTGGGGTGTTATATCCAAAATACCCACAGAAAGCTTTTTTGAATTGTCAATTTTATTGTATATAACTTCTGAAAGCCTTAGAGCAAAGGGAACTCCGCGAGTTTTTATACCTACCAATACAAGATTGTCAGTTGTTTCATTCCGCTCAATTATTTCGTGAGCAATTCGTGTTATTGCACGGTTTACAGCCTCTTCGTTAAAAAGCTGTGCTTTAAGTTTCATAATTGCCTCCGCGTAAATTAAAGCTTAAAGTCAACGGCTGTATCCGCCTCATCAGGTGTTTCACCGAATTCGTAATCTTTTCCGGGAAGAATAGCGTTTAATACGATACCTGCAATTGAAGCAACAGCTAAAGCTGAAAGTGAAATTGTGATTTTGCCGATTGCAAAGGTTACAGAACCTAAACCTAATGCACACACAAGGATAATAGCTGCAACAATTAAGTTACGGCTCTTTGTAAAGTCAACTCTGTTTTCAACAACGTTTCTAACACCGATTGCAGAAATCATACCATATAATACGAATGAAATACCGCCTATAACTGCTGTGGGAATAACGTTTACTAAAGCTGCAAATTTAGGTGAGAAAGAAAGGATAACTGCAAAAATAGCAGCCAGACGGATAACCCTGGGGTCGTAAACCTTAGATAAAGCTAAAACGCCTGTGTTTTCACCGTAGGTTGTGTTTGCAGGTCCGCCAAAGAGCGCAGAAAGTGTTGTAGCTAAACCGTCACCGGTGAGTGTTCTGTGAAGACCGGGGTTTGCGATAAAGTTTTTACCTACTGTTGAAGATATGGCTGAAATATCACCGATGTGTTCCATCATTGTAGCAAGTGCAATGGGAACAATGGCAATGATTGAGCTCACAACTAAAGATGTGTTGCTCCAGTCGATACCTCCAAATACTGTTCCGTTCCATTTGATGGGGAAGCCAATCCATGCAGCGCTCTTTAAGCCTTCTAAAGCAGAAATTGAGAAAAGCTTTAAGCTATCGTTTCCGCCAAGGGCGATGTATGCACCGTCTGCTGTGGGTTTGCCCCAGATTAAAGCTAAGATAGCAGCGATTGCGCATGAGCCTAAAACACCGATTAGGATAGGAACGATTTTAGCCATTCCTTTGCCCCAGATGTTAAAGATAATAATTAAAGCCAGAGCAATGATTGCGATAAGCCAGTTTGCCTGACAGTTTCCTACTGCGCTACCTGCTAAGCCCAAACCGATAGCAACGATAATCGGGCCTGTAACAACGGGCGGGAAGAATTTCATAACGCGTTTAATACCAACGATTTTAATTAAAGCAGCAAGTACTAAATAAACTAAGCCTGCACAAGCAACACCTAAGCATGCGTAGGGCAGAAGCTCCGCGTTTGTCATTGTACCGTTGCCAGCCAAGGGGGCAACTGCACCGTAACCGCCTAAGAATGCAAATGATGAACCTAAGAATGCAGGAACCTGACCTTTTGTGATAAGGTGGAATAAAAGTGTTCCCAAACCTGCCATAAGTAATGTTGTAGCAATGTCTAATCCTGTTAAAAGCGGAACTAAAACCGTAGCTCCGAACATTGCCAACATATGCTGAAGTCCTAAAACCAGCATTTTGCCCTTGCCCAAGGTGCGTGCATCATAAATACCATTTGTTTCCTGTGACATTTAAAACCTCTCCTTTTGTAAATAAAATAAAAGCCCTGTCTAAACATAGACAGGGCGAAAAAACGCACGTAGAAAATTTTTCGTCTTGCCGATGTCCCGCATCGATATTAAAGACTAAATTCTACAAATTATTCTATCATATTTTTTTGCAAATGTAAAGGTAAATTTTTATTATTTTTGTGTTGCTAAAATTACTCTTATTCTTCCGCCTTGGGATTCTGACTTGTCTGCATATAGAGTGATTGTATAATCGCTAAGCCTATTTTTGAGTTCCTCAATGGTTACCATAGAGTAGTTGTAGCTTCTGTCTTTTGTATAAATTGAAACTTTATCGCTTAAGGTATAGCTTTTGCCACCATAGATTACAAAAGAGCCTGAAATGTCAGAAACGGTTGCAGTTGGAATTTTTGTCAAAGCCGATAAACTTGAAAGGGTATTTCCGTTCGTAATTATCTTAACTGCCTGACCGCTTGTTACAGAGTAGGATTTTCCGTTTGTTGAAACAGAACGATCACTTCCGTTTAAAAGATAGGTATAGCTTCCTGAAATATTCATTCCGTTTCCGTTGTTTTTAGCAGACGTAATAATTCCGTAGTCATACATATCTCCCGTAACGTCATCCAAAATCAGCTCTGCAATTTCTCCGTCAGAATTTGTTTTAGAATATAGTATACTGCCTGATGAAAGTGTAAGTCCATTCAGCCTTTGTGGAAATACGGTGGCTGTTTTTGCGGTTTCATTTGGGTTTGTAGTGCTTACCTCTAAAATATTAACATCTGATGCAAGTGCGATTGAACCAAAGCGTTTTTCACCTTGTGTCCAAACAAATTTTCCTGATACAGAAGATTTTGATGTAAGGACAGATGCCTTTGCAATTCCGTTTTCAAAGGTTACTTTAACTGCACTGTTTAAAATGGAGTTGTATTCTTTTGATGTAACAAATTCGCTTACACTTCCGTTTGCCTGCGAAATTGAAATATATGGCTTTATAACGGTTGTTCCGTTAACTGTTGTTTCCTTTGTGCCTGTTGCGGATAAAAATCCGTAAACCTCATCGGATAGGTCGCTCTGGCTCAAAACATCAGCAACGTCACCGTTTTTGCCTAAAAGCAGAGTAACTGTGTCACCGTAATTGAATGAGCCTGAGGAAGAAAGCTTGGATACGGCATTAACGCCCTCTAAGGTATAGGTCGTGCCTGAAACTGTCACAGATAGCGGAGCTTCTTTGTTGGGCGATGCCGATTCATAAATACCTGTTACTTTTTTAGAGTAAACCAAAATCATATCCAAGTCTTTAGAATAGTAGGCTATGTCGTTTGCTTTAACGTCTGATGCTGATACCTTTACTCCGTCACGCATAACCGTCACAGTATTTATATCCACGCCAAAGGCACTTTGAAGATTTGACCCCTTGATTGTTATGGGGCCTACAGTTGTGCCTTTTTCGTAAATTACAAAATCAATCTCACCGCTGTCTTTATAGCTTACCGATAAAACGTCACCCATTGATAGCTTTTGTGAAATCTGTGAAAAACTTGTTTTTGAGCCGTCGTCATAGAAAACCGTACCTGAATTTAATTCGAGCTTGTCAAAGGAGCCATGGTTATATGTAACAACCCCGTTTGCTAAAACAGAGTTTACAATATATTCTTTAGTATTACCATCTTCGTCAGGAATAAATGAAACAATTGTATCGTTGTTTCTTAAAACTATGCTTCCTCTTTTGCCAATATCAGAGTAGTTGAAGCTTGCGCCTGCGTTGTATGTACCTGCAGATGTTGTGATTTTCGACGAGTCTGACGAAATTAAAATTACATCGTCTGCAATACTTCTGTTAAAGTCTGCTAAAAAGTCGGTGTTCTGGTTTTTTGCAGGAGTGTTTAAAAGATTATAAACAATAGTCATCACATCACGTCGGGTGAGTGCTTCACCTGCGATGCGGTTAAGACCGTCACAAAGCCCGATGTTTTTTGCCAAAGACACAGGTCCTTCAGGCCATGATGCGCCGTAATCCTCTTCAGAATAGCCTAAAACACGCAAAAACATAGTTAAAGCTTCTTCATAGGACACGTTATTCTGAGGCTTAAAGCTTGCGTCTAAATATCCGCGGCAAAGTCCGTTTTTGACGGCAACTGTAACGTAGGGTGCTGCCCAGTGGTCAGCCTTAACATCGCGGAAGGGCGAGGTTTTACTTCCCGTAGAAACTGAGTCGCGAAAAGACGAGGTGTTAACAGAAATTTTCGCACACTCAGCTCGGGATACCAAATCATCAAGACGCATATTTCCGTCAGGGTCGCCTTGCATTATTTTAAGCTCGGAAATTAAGGGTGCAACATTATCTGAGTAGGTTGGTGCGGCTAAAACTGAAGTTGTGCTAAAAATTATCGCACCAAGTATAATCAAAGATATTATTTTCTTCATTTTTTCAAATCCTTTCTCTTATTCAAACCTTAACGCATCTATGGGATTTAGGTTTGCTGCGTTTTTCGCAGGCAGAAAACCAAACAAAATGCCGATTGCAACAGATACGCTGAAGGCAATGATTATTGCACTTACTGATGCAACAACTGAAATACCCAAAAGCTTTCCTGCAATAGAGGAAACGGCAACTCCCAATACAATTCCCAGTATTCCGCCTATTCCGCTTACGGTTCCTGCCTCGATTACAAATTGTTGCATAATGTGTCTCTTTTTAGCACCTAATGATTTTCTTATACCGATTTCCCGTGTACGCTCAGTAACAGAAACAAGCATAATATTCATAATTCCGATACCGCCGACCAAAAGTGAAATGCCTGCGATACATACAAGTGCCGCTTTCAATGTATCCATAATAGATGACATCTGGTCTAATATTTCCTGAGTTGCGATAATTCTGTAGTAGTCTGATGAGCCTAAAATTTTGGTGAGAGTTTCTTCTAAAACTGCTTTGGCTCTGTCAATCATATCTGTATCGTGAACCATTAAGGTGTAGCTTCCCACCAATGAGTTCCATGACATTTTTGACGCCAGCGTGTATGGTATGTAGATACACTGGTCGGCAGAGTATTCCTCGGAGTCTGCAGTTTCTTCTAAAACGCCGACTATAGTATAGGGGTTTCCGTTTATCTTGATTTTCTCGCCCAATGCTTTTCCGCGGCCGTAATACTCCTGTTCATAATACGTTCCTATAACGCAGGTTTTAAGCATTTTTTCTGTATCTATATACTGAATAAATCTGCCTTGCTCAACAACAAGCTCTTTGATATCGTCATAGCTTTCGTCGATACCTGTAACCGTACCTGATACACTGTCGGATACATTGGCGGATTTTATAACTGCGTTGGTTGTAACTGTGGGGGAAACGCAAGCGAACAAATCTGGGTTTTCCTCAACCATTTCATAGAGGTTTTCAGGCTCAACGTATCTTGTGCTTCCTCTTGAGGTTATGGAAACGCTTATGTTGTTTACGCCTATGCTTTCAAACACATCTGAAACCTGACCTGTAACACCGTCCATTATGCTGACTAAGATTATTACCGCCGCAACGCCGATTATGATGCCGAGCATTGTGAGAAATGAGCGCATTTTATTTGATATTATGGAAGAAAATGCAAGTCCTAAGGTTTTTGTAAATTTCATACACTTTCCTCCTTATCAAACTTCTTAAACACGGTAGAACGGATAATTTCATCGTTTTTGGCATCACCGTCGTAGATGATTTTTCCGTCGTGAATACGGATTACACGCTTTGCCTTTGCCGCAATGAAGTTGTCGTGAGTGATTAAAATAATCGTGTTTCCCTGAGCATTTAATTCCTGCAAAAATTCTATTACTTCACGACTTGTTTTGGAGTCTAATGCACCCGTAGGCTCATCGGCAAGTATCACTGAGGGGGAGCCTGCCAAGGCTCTTGCAATAGAAACTCTTTGCTGCTGACCGCCTGAAAGCTGTGAGGGCTTGTTTTTGTATTTGTCCGAAAGTCCAACGCGCTCTAAAGCCACCATTGCTCGTTCTTTTTGTTCTTTTTCGCCGAGACCTTTATACATTAAGGGAAGCTTAACATTATCTAAAACATTAAGCTTTGGCAGAAGATTGTACTGTTGAAAGATAAACCCCAGCATCTCGTTTCTTATTTCTGCAAGCTCGTTGTCGTTTAGGTTGCTCACGTCGGTTCCGTTTAAAAGGTATGTGCCTGAGGTGGGAACATCTAAGCAACCGATAATGTTCATACAGGTTGATTTTCCGCTTCCTGATTGACCGATAATTGCTAAAAATTCACCTTTGTAAACAGAGAAGGAAACACCGTCGATAGCGCGAACCTCCTGATCGCCCATCTGATATATTTTATAAATATCTTTAAATTCAACTAAGGGTTTTGAGGTATCCATTATCTCATACCTCCGCCCATGCCTCCGGGAGCGCCTCCCATATTATTTCTGTTCTGTGGCATTCCGCCTGCCATACCGCCATGTATACCGCCACCCATAGCTCCGAACTGAGCCATTGGGTTATCTGAGGCAGAAGCCATTATTTTCTGGACGTAAACTATGTCGCCCTCCGAAAGCCCTGATTTGATTTCAATAAACTCATCATTATATACGCCCGTTTCCACCTTTACAGATTTAAAGCCCTCAGGCGCACGGTCGTTTTCGTCGGTATTTTCACCTTTAACATAAACTGTGTTTCCGCGATTAACAGCCGTTACGGGAACTGCTAAAACATTTTCTGCGCTTGTGGTTATAATTTCAGCGTCTATGTTCATTCCTGGAAGAAGTTCCTCGTCAAAATCTGTGATTGTAACGGTAACGGGGTAGGTGGTAACACCGCCTGATGTTGTACCATTTATACTGATGTTTGCAACCTCGCCGTTATACATTTTTCCGTCTAATGCATCAGCTGTGATTATAACTTTTTGTCCGATTTTTACGCTGTTTATATCAAGCTCATCAACTGAAAGCTCAAATTCCAAGCTCGACATATCGTAAATTACTGCCATAGCGGTAGATGAGTTAGTGTTATCAAGCTTGTCACCTGCTTTAACATTTTTTTCAACAACTGTACCTGAAATAGGTGCGGTAATTGTGTAGTCGTCAAGTCTTTCCTGAGCGTTTTCTCTTGAAATTTGCGCATCCTCTAATGAACGGGCAGCATTTTTTATGTTATCTGTAACTGCGTCTGATGTAAGTTGTGCGATTGCTGTGCCGTTCGAAACACGACTTCCCTCGCTTACATAAAGCGTTGAAACGTCACCTGAAACCTTTGCGGTTATTGTTTTTTCGGTTAAATACTTGAATGTTCCCGATGCATTACAGGAAACACCGTTCACTGTAGCAGTTGCAGTGTGGGTTGTCATTAAGGTTCCGGGATTTTTAACCTTGATTTCAACATTTCTCACAAGCATATTTCCCTCTTTTGCATAGCCGTTCTGAGCGACCTTTGTAACTGTACCGTTTAAGGTTTCGCTTGTTCCTGAAATGTGAACGGAGGCGCTTGAGCCTGCGGATATAGAGTCTGCATCTGCATCGTTAAAAGGAAGTGTTAAAAGAAGGTATGAGTCATCATAAATTTCTGCAACCTGTGCGTTCTGGTTTATAGAGTCGCCTTTTTTTATGTAAAGGGTTTTAATAACACCTGAAACGGTTGAGCGGATTGTTAAGTCATCTTTTGCATCCAACGCATCGCTGTAGCTGTCTTGTAAACGCTCTAAAGAAAGGTTTGCACTACGGATGCTGTTTTCGGCGTCTTTAGCATCTATCTGGTATAAAATGTCGCCTTCATTTACAATATCGCCCTGCTCAAAGTTGGCAGCTAAAACATCACCGTTAACTAAAGCAGTGATAGAATACTGGTCTTTTGGCTGAACAACGGCAGTTCCCGTAATTGAGGAGGTTATGTTCCGACGTGATACAGTTTCTTCGGTTGCGGTAACTGCAAAAGCATCCTTTACTTTATTTTTTCTTGCATTTGAAAATACAATGCCCGCGAGTATAGCAATAATAAGGGCAATTGCTGTTATAATCATCCATTTTTTTGGCTTAAATTTAAAGTTGATTTTCTTCATATTCAAAAAGTCCTTTCTGCCTATAATATAACTAATTATATATTAAAATTAAGTCCTAAGTATGAACAAAATTTAAATTATCTTTAAATCGGTCTTATTTTATGATACAATATAGACGTTAAAAAAGCAATAAAAGGGGTTAAAAATATGAAAATTTTAATAAGCAGATGTTTACTTGGTGAACCCTGCCGTTATGACGGAAAAAGCATACCTTGTGAAGATGCAATTAAATTAAAAGAAAAATATGAACTTATTCCCGTTTGCCCCGAGGTTCTGGGAGGTCTTAAAACGCCGAGATGCCCTGCCGAAAGAGTGGGTGACAAGGTTTTAACAAAAGACGGAAAAGATGTTACTAAAGAATATACGCTTGGGGCAGAGAAAACTTTGAAGATTGCAAAGGAAAACGGATGCACCATAGCGGTTTTAAAAGAAAAAAGCCCATCTTGCGGATGCGGAAAAATTTATGACGGAACTCACTCTAAGATGCTTAAAGGCGGTGACGGGGTAACAGCAGAGCTTTTAAAGAAAAATGGAATAAAAATTATTGGAGAGAGCAAGATAAAAGAAACGCTTTAGAAAATTTCTAAAGCGTTTCTTTTAGTTTATGTATGAGTGTATTGATCTCATTAAGTTCTTTTTCGATTTTGTTTATGTCACTATTACCGCAGAATTTAACATATAAGTTAAGCTTAGCCGTTAAACGATATAGCTCATAAATTTTCTGTTTTATATCACAATGCATATTGTACCTCAAAAAAATAATATTATTATAACTCATACAGTAACAATTATATTAAGTACATACTATTTTTATTTTAATGTCAATACATTAAAATAATATTGGGTGATAAAAATGAAAGCAGAATTTAAAGATAACTATATTAAGATGGGTTTAAAAATATCTTATTATAGAAAATTAAAGTCACTTACGCAAGAACAGCTTGCTGATATTTTGGGTTGCACTACTTCGTATATAGGTCAGATAGAGGCACCTAATATGTATAAGGCAATATCACTTGATACACTTTTTAAAATAGCAAAAGCGTTGGAAATCCCGCCGTATAAGCTTTTGAATTTTGAGGATTAGAAAATAAAGTGTAAGTTACAGAGAGGTAAGGAAGATTTTCTTTCTTATCTTTTTTTGTCTCCGACGGGGCAAATTTTTGAAAAAAATTTGCAAAACACCGTTCTTTAGACTCGCAGAACCAAAAGTCTCGGGGGGTCAGATTCCCCCCCGAACCCCCTAAACTGCTTAGGGGCTTTGCAAC
>JAZNOF010000018.1:0-9355 GCA_045580665.1 Congzhengia sp. | reverse complement strand
GAACTTTTGCACATAGCCGATTTACGATAAAATTTTTTCGTTCTCGCAGAGAAAATTTAAAAAACTTCTCCAAGCGACGAAAAGTAAGTGCGATACGCAGAATTTGTGCGATTTTAGTCAGTCAGCCTTTGAAATTTCGGATTGAAAAATGTCTGCGATATTGAGAAATTTTTAATTGTAAATCAGCGTAGCTTTAGTTCCCTTAATTGCTCGCTGATTTAGCGAGGCTGAGCAAAATATTTTGCGAATCCGAAGCGGCATTGAAAATTTCGAAAATGGAGCAGTTACATTTTCATCTGAAATTTCCGGCCGGGGAGTTTTTGGTTACTTTTGTCGATACAAAAGTAACGCCTGCCGCAGGCAAATATATAAAAAATAGAGAAGTTTATAAAAAACTTCCCTATTAGGTTGTAGCTTATGACGGATTTCTTTTTGTTTTTATGCTTTTTCTCACCTTGTGTAGTGTAGGCATTTTTCTAAAGCCCATTTTATTTCCATTCAAAGCTTCCCGAAAGAAGTGTTACTTTTTCATCAGAAACCGTTAGTATACCGCCATCTGTATGACCGATTTTTTCTTCTCCGTTTTCAAGTTCAATTTTAACGTCGCATGGTCTTACTGAAGTTACAAAAGGAATATGCCCTGCCATAACTGCAAGGTCACCTTCTACGCCCCTTAGGCTAATTTTTGTAACTTCATCACGGAACACATCTCCGTCAGGAGAGGAGATATGCAAAGGATAGGTCCTCATTGTGCCACCTTCTTCGCCTTTTCAACCGCCTCATCAATTGTTCCAACGAACAAAAAGGCAGATTCAGGAAGGTCATCGTGTTTACCCTCAATGATTTCTTTAAATCCGCGGATTGTTTCAGAAAGTGGAACATAGGCTCCGGGGATACCCGTAAATTTTTCAGAAACATCAAAGGGCTGAGATAAAAATCTTTGAATTTTTCTTGCTCTCTGTACCAAAAGTTTATCTTCGTCAGAAAGCTCATCCATACCCATAATAGCGATAATATCCATAAGCTCCTGATAACGCTGTAGTATTCTCTGCACTTCACGGGCAACGCTGTAGTGCTCTTCGCCTAAAATTTCAGGAGACAAAATACGGCTTGTTGACTCAAGCGGGTCAACCGCAGGGTAAATACCTTGAGATGCGATACCTCTTGAAAGTACGGTTGTTGCGTCAAGATGAGCAAATGTTGTTGCAGGCGCAGGGTCAGTTAAGTCATCCGCAGGCACATAAACAGCCTGAATAGATGTAATTGAGCCTTTTTTCGTAGATGTGATACGCTCCTGCAAATCACCCATCTCAGTTGCTAAGGTAGGCTGATAACCAACCGCAGAAGGCATACGGCCTAAAAGGGCTGAAACCTCACTTCCTGCCTGAGTGAATCTGAATATGTTATCGATGAATAAAAGCACATCCTGCCCTTCTTCATCACGAAAATATTCCGCCATTGTAAGTCCTGAAAGAGCAACTCTCATTCTTGCACCGGGAGGCTCGTTCATCTGACCGTAAACCAAGGTGGTATTACTTAAAACGCCTGACTCTTTCATTTCGTTATATAAGTCGTTTCCCTCACGGGTACGCTCGCCGACACCGGTGAACACAGAAAGTCCGCCGTGCTGTTTTGCGATGTTGTTTATTAATTCCATAATAAGGACGGTTTTACCAACACCCGCACCGCCGAAAAGACCGATTTTACCACCCTTTGAATAGGGGCAGATTAAATCTATAACCTTGATTCCGGTTTCTAATATCTCTGTTGAGGTTGAAAGCTCACTGTATGACGGTGCAGCTCTGTGGATGTTCCATCTTTCTGCATCGCTTTCAAAGGGCTTATTATCAACAGTATCACCTAAAACATTAAAAATTCTTCCAAGTGTGTCACGTCCAACAGGAACGCTGATGGTTTTACCCGTATCAGTTACGGGAGTTCCGCGTTTAAGTCCGTCAGTTGACGACATTGCAATACAGCGCACAACATTATCGCCTATGTGCTGAGCAACCTCAACTGTAAGTGTGTTTTCTCCGTTTTGCATAGTAAGTGCATTATATATAGCCGGCAGGCTACCTTCTTCAAAGCTGACGTCAACAACAGGTCCCATAACCTGTGAAACAACGCCTTTAGCTGTATCTGACATTTATATGCGCCTCCTTTATAAGCCGCTTCCTGCGACAATTTCGGTAATTTCCTGAGTTATTGCACCCTGTCTTGCACGGTTATAAGCAATACCAAGTTCATCAAGCATTTCCTGAGCGTTTTTGCCTGCAGAATCCATTGCAACACGGCGTGCTGCAACCTCTGATGCGAAGCTTTCACGAACAGCTGAAATAATCATTCCAGAAACGTATTCAGGTATTGCAGAATTTAAAACAGTAAGCTCGTCAGGCTCAAAAACAAAGCTTTTACTTTTTGTATTCTCATTCTTTGAAAGGGGCAAAATCCATTCTATCTGTGCCTCTTGCGACATCATAGATATATACTTTGTGCTTATAATTCCAAGACGGCGAAACTCCCCATTTGAAAAATCCTCGCACAAGGTATCCGAAAGCTTTTTAGCATCCTTTGAGCTGAAATTTTCAACCGAGGTAAACTCACCTGTGAATCTGTCGCAGGCACGCTTTCCTATAGCTATAATCTCTGCATCAGGATACTCCTTTGCAAGCCTAAACACATTTGCGTTATAACCGCCTGCCAAGCCTCTGTCGCCTGCAATTACAATTATGCGGTCAGCCCCGTCTTCTCTGTTTTTCATATAGGGGCTTTTTTCACATTCACGGCTCACAGTAAGCTGATTTACAGTTTCTTCTACCGCATCCTTATATTCACGGCTTGCAGTCATAGCGAGGTTAGCCTTACGGATTTTTGAAGATGCAACAAGCTCCATCGCCTTTGTTAGATGCATTGTAGAGCTTACGCTTTTAATTCGGGTTCTTAATTTTTTAATATCAGCACCCATAGCATCACCTCATAAGCTCTGAAAGCGCTTTTTTCAGCTCGTCAATATCGCTGTCTTCCCAGCTTCCGCTTTCTATACGGGTTAAAAATCCGCTATATTTATTTTCTAAAAGCTCATAGAGTCTTTCTTCGTATTCTTTAACCTTTTTAACCTCTACATCGTTTAGGTAGCCGTTAATAACAGCATAAACAATAGCTACCTGACAGCCAACCCTTACGGGTGCATTTCTTCCCTGCTTTAACACTTCAACTATACGCTCACCCAAAGCTAAGCGGGCTTTTGTGTCGGCATCCAGGTCACTTCCGAACTGAGCAAAGGACTGGAGCTCTCTGTACTGTGAGTATAAGAGCTTTAATTCGCCCGATACCTTTTTCATAGCCTTAAGCTGAGCAGAACCGCCTACTCGGCTTACGGAAATACCGGGGTTTATTGCAGGCATAATACCTGCGTGGAAAAGCTCGGTTTCTAAGAATATCTGACCGTCAGTAATTGAAATTACATTGGTCGGGATATATGCAGAAACGTCGCCTGCCTGAGTTTCGATAATAGGAAGTGCGGTGATCGAACCGCCGCCGTATTCTTCTGAAACGCAAGCCGCACGCTCTAAAAGTCTTGAATGCAGGTAGAATACATCACCGGGGTATGCTTCTCTGCCCGGGGGTCTGCGAATCAAAAGAGAAAGTGCACGGTACGCAACAGCGTGCTTTGAAAGGTCATCATAAATAATTAAAACGTCCTTTCCCTGCTCCCTGAAATATTCAGCCATAGCACATCCTGAGTATGGCGCAACATACTGAAGGGGCGCCGACTCAGATGCAGACGCAGAAACAACGATTGTGTAATCCATAGCACCTGCCTCTGTCAAGTTGTTCACAAGCTGAACAACAGAGCTGTTTTTCTGACCGATTGCAACATAAATACATATTACATCGGTATTTTTCTGATTTATGATTGTATCAATAACAATTTCTGTTTTACCCGTCTGTCTGTCACCGATTATAAGCTCACGCTGTCCTCTGCCTATAGGAATCATGCTGTCAATAGCTTTTATTCCAGTCTGCAGGGGAACAGAAACGCCTTTTCTTTCGATAATTCCGGGAGCCTCCGATTCAATAGGTCTTGTTTCTTTAGTATCAATAGGGCCTTTCCCGTCAATGGGGTTTCCCAATGTGTCAACAACACGGCCTAAAAGCGCATCTCCTACCGGAACAGACAAAATCTTCCCCGTTCTTTTAACAACTGAACCTTCACGGATATTGTTTTTGTTTGACAAAAGTGCAACAGAAACAGTTTCGCTTTCCAAGTTCTGAGCCATACCAAAGCTTCCGTCTTCAAATTCCAAAAGTTCACTTGCCATACATTCACGGAGACCGTAAACACGGGCAATTCCGTCACCAACCAAGATAACCGTTCCGGTTTCTTTCATTTCAATACGGGATTTATAATTTTTTATTTGTTCTTTTATTACATTACTGATTTCTTCAGGTCTTGTGTTCATGAGTTTATCACATCCTTTATATCACGCAAACGGCTCTTTATGCTTCCGTCAAGAATTTTTCCGTCTATTTCAACAATAATGCCTCCAAGAATGGTTTCGTCAATGAAAAATTCCAAGTCAACCCGACTTTTGTTTACATCCTCAAGCTTCTTTTTAAGCTTTTCTTTTTCATCCTCCGTTAAAGAAACAGCGCTTGTTACCTTTGCATTTAAAACCCTTTCAGACTCAGCTAAAAGGCTTTCATATTCTGATACTGCCTCAAAAAAGCACGCAATTCTTCCCTTCTCACACAAAAGGGAAATAAATGAAAGCACGTTTTCAGGCACGTCCTTTGCAAAAGCAGTCTCTAAAGCTTTTAAACGTTCGCTCATAGGTATACCGGGGGATGCTAAAAATTCCGGATACTCAGGATTTTCCAAAAACATATCCTTAATCTTTAAAAGTGCCTCGCCATACTCTTTTTTTGCGTTATTCTCACACGCCAGCATAAAAATAGCAGCACCGTATTCCTTACTGATTTCCGCCATTTTCGTCACCTATTTTCTCAATGAAAGAATCAATCAATTCTCGATGATTCTCAGTATTAATTTCACGTCCAAGCATTTTTTCGGCAATAGCTCCCGACACGCTGACAATCTCACGTTTAATTCCGTCAGATGCCTTTTTATACTCAAGCTCTGCCTCTGTCTGTGCAGTACGGATAATGTTTTCTGCGCGCATTTTTGCATCTTCTAAGATTTTTTCGCCGCGGTTTTTGGCAGTTTGTGCAGCATCTTCTATAATTGCGTTTGCCTCTTTTTCTGCGCCGCTTATTTTATTTTCCCAGGATTCTTTATTTTCCATTGCCTCACGCTCTGCTTTTTCTGCCGCTTCGTACTGTCCGTTAATTTCGCCTTCTCGCTTTGCAAGAATATTTTTCACAGGCTTGTACAAAAACTTTTTTATTAGCACAAAAAGTATCACTAAATTGGCAAGAGAAATAAGTATATCCCAGAGATTAACCGAGATTACGTCTAATGACTGCATAATCTATATCTCCTTAGCCTATTGCGTTAAGTAAAATATTAACAAGTATATTTGGTGCAACAAAGATTAAAAGGATTGCGATAACCAAAGCATAAAGACCTGTTGTTTCTGCAATAGCACAACCCATAAGCATTGTACTTGTAACATCACCCTTACATTCAGGCTGACGGCCGATAGCTTCACAAGCCTTAGCAACTGCATTACCTTCACCGATACCAGGGCCTATACCTGCAATCATTGCCATACCTGCGCCTAACGCACATCCTCCTAAAATAATACCGATAGCAAGTTCTAACATAATAAAATTCCTCCTATAAAGATTTTTTTAATTTTTTTCTTTTCATATATTCCTCAAGCGGGAAACCGCCTGAAACATACATCATTGTAAGCATTGCAAAAATATATGCCTGAAGGCATCCGCTGAAAATATCAAAGTAAATCGAAAGTATTGCAGGAAGTCCCACTCTGAAAAACGGTATTTCTCCCAAAAAGCCTGGAAGCCAACCGAAAACAAGACTTGACAGTCCTTGGAGTGCCGTTCCCACAAGCACCGAAATTACTGCTCCTGATAAAACGTTTCCGTAGTGACGAAACGCCATAGAAATCGGTGTCGCCACCTCGCTAATTACATTAAGGGGTGCTAAAAGCACGGGGTCTGCAAAGCTCTTAACATATTGAACGGGTCCGCACTTAAACTTATAATAGGTAATTAAAACAAATACTAAAACCGCCCAGCCTGCAACAACATTTAAATCGGATGTAGGCGGATAAAGCCCAACTAATGACAAAAGACTTGAAAATGCTGACAAACCCAGAATTGATGCAATAAACGGAGAAAAGCTTTCAAAATACTCTCCCATACTGTTCTTTACCAAGCCGTCTACCTTTTCTACAATCCACTCAGCTATGTGCTGTCTTTTTAAAATGTCTTTCGTTTTAAGTCCGTGAGTAAGATATAGGCACAAGCCAAGAATTGAAATAACCACAAGCCAGGAATTCACCTGAGCCTCAGTAATAATCAAATCCTGAATCGGCATGGGAACAGTAAAATAGATTTGCGCACCTGTTATGCTGATTCCTGTACTTTCAGGCTTGGTTAAAATTCTGATTAGAATACCTATAAGAATTGGTACAATCATAAGGCAAATATAAAAAATGTCCAAAGACTTAAATCTTTTACTTTCAGTATTCAAAAGTGTTTCACCTCCGCAAAAAAAGGAAAGATTTTATTTTTTATCAAAAAACGGTCTTGCCATAATTGCAAGCCTTGGGAAAAACAACGTTATGATAACCGCTATTTTGTTAAAACAGGGAACTGAAAGTCCTATGATTAAAACTATCGCTAAAAACAAGGTTCTGTAGGTTTGAGAAAGCTTCATTGTGGTTTTTGCGTCTTTTTCGTCTTTTAAAACGGCTTCCTGCACCGTAATTCCCATCAAAAAGAAATTAAGCACACCTGCCGTTCCGCTCAACAGGTTTCCAGTTAATACCCTAAAGTCCCACTTTCCTATTATGAGAAAAATCGCCTCTAAGATAACGCTTAACAGTATCACAAACCCTGCTATATATTTTGTTTCTTTTAAAACAGTAGCATCTATCTTACTCATATTATCACCTTACCGTTATTGTTTTAACCAAATTCTCCACCACTATAGCATAATTATAGCATCATTTCATCAATTTGTCCATAAAATCTATGTAGAATTTTGAAAATTTGGCAAAAATATTAAGTTTTAAAAAAAGTAAGACAGACGCATATGTCTGTCTTACTTATATTCAAGCAAATAGTGCCTCGTATGTTATTCTTCACGTATTTCATTCCACACATCCACAGCCATCCTGACGCCTGCCTTGAATGCAATCTTCTGTACCTGACATATAAGCTCTGACAAGTCATTTGCAATTTCGGTTTCGTCATCAAACGAATCGGATTTTTTGTACTTTTCAACTATCTTTACAAATATACCACTATCGGTCTTTAATTTATCGGATATTGACATATCATAAATTTCGTTAAAGAGTTTGTATGACATAATTTTTCCTCCGTAAAATAGTATTATGATTCAATTATAGACAGTTTGCGTCTATATGTCAATAGAAAGTTTCTATCTATGCTAATATTTTCTACGAGGTGATTTAATGAAACTTTCACTTGGTGAAAAAATTAAAAATTTAAGAGAAGACCACGACCTTACACAAGCTGAACTTGGTAAACAACTTAATATGACACAAAGAAAAATCTCATATATAGAAAACAATAAATATGAACCCAGCATAGAAGATATAAGAGAAATTTGTATATTCTTTAACATATCTGCCGATGACTTGTTGGATTTGCCACAAAAATAAGCTTTGCGTATGCAAAGCATCCATATTTTAAATGAATTGCTTGACAGCTTGAAAGAATAAATTTTTGTTGATTATCGAAATATAATGTGATAGAATAAAGCATAAGGAAGTGATTTTATGAGCGAACAGGAACTCAGGTGCAAAGAAGCATTGGACAACGCTATAGCATCTGTTGAAATTGAAGGATATCGTGTTACAGACGAGCAAAAATCTCAATGCTTTGATTTCCTATCAGGTAAAATTGATAAAGATACATTCATACAAATGGTTTTGAAAGGATGCGAAGTTTAATGCCCTATTCATTAGACTCCATATCAGATGCTTGTTATGAAAACACATCAGTTTTGATTAACAAATTTGACATTCGCAACGAAGAACAATTAAATGCTTTAGAACAGAGCATAACTTCTGTTTTAATTGCCAAAGCATCTATGGATATTCCATTTGAAAATGTTGATTTTGACTTCTATAAAGCATTACACCGATACGTTTTCTCAGATATCTATGAATGGGCAGGAGAAATCCGTTCTGTCAATATGAGCAAAAAAGGAACTAACTTTTGTCCTGTTGAAAAAATCGAAGAAAATGGCTTGCGTGTTTTCAATAACTTGCAGAAATCGAATTTTCTTGAAGGCTTTCCAAATGAGGATTTTTTAGACAGATTTGTTGATCTGTACTGTGAATTAAACTATATTCACCCATTCCGCGAGGGCAATGGAAGAATCCAAAGGTTATTTCTCTCTATGCTACTAAATCACATCGGTAAAAAGATCAACTTTGCCAACATAGACGAGGATTTATTTATGATAGCCACTATCAAATCTGTCAGTGGCGACATATTTATGCTTAAAGATATTTTCAAAGAACATATTAAAGAATTATAGGCAAAATTAAGGCATCTTCTCTACATTGGAGAGGATGCCTTGTTGTATAATGAAAAGGTCGGGCGTTATACCCGACCTTTACTATTATTCTTTTTCAGCGTTTTGTTTGTGGTAAATGTTGGCTCTCTTCATCTCAACAAGTATATCTTCCATGGTGTGGATTGCACATATTAAAAAAATTATCTTTGTGCCTTTTTAGAATGCATGATTTTGACACAAAGAATTTATGGTTGTTTGACAAACGTGTATATAGCGTGTACGGACAAAAATAAAAAGTCTGTAAACCGCTTTGCTAAGCCAATTACAGACATTATGGTGGAAGAGGGTGGTTCGCTTTTCTGCGGAAAAGCCGGTCGCGGCTCTGACTGCCACCGGCAGTCATTCACTACCGCTCCTTCGAATCCACCTGATATAATAAAAAGAGATACAACAAATGTTGTATCTCTTTTTATGGAAGAGCCGAATGGTTTAGATGCAATTGCTTGGATTGTTTTTTATTCTAATGATTTGCGATATTTCATAAGTTGCTCTTCTGTGGGAGCATAATCGGTTTTAGAACAGCAAGGAATATTAGGTTCACTGCCATCTGAGCCATAAAACGGGGTTAAACGATCGTTTTCATATTGTTTTCTG
>JAZNOF010000017.1:0-4705 GCA_045580665.1 Congzhengia sp. | reverse complement strand
TTCAAGGGGGAAGTGCGCCCATTTATCCATAAATTGATGGATAAATGCGGAAAACCAATGCAAAAGCAATAGTATTAACAGCTAATTTTACTATATTTTTGGTTTTATAATTTAAAAAGCCTATTTAATCAGTGTTTACTCAAGGGGCGATGCTTGCCGGTGGCAAGCGTTTATCGCCGACCGAACCGACAGGTGAGTTGCGAAGCAACTCGGATGAGATGGAAAAGAATTACGATTGCTTTGCAATCTACACCTCACCACCGCCTGCGGCGGAGCATCTCGTTCTACGGAGAAGCCTTTGAAAAGTTGCATCTAAACCGTATGTGTCGCAAAGTCGAAAAGAGGAATTTGTATGTTTAATTTTAAAAGGGGATGCAAAGGTCCATTTCCCGAAAAGATATTTGAAGAATATGAAAAAACTGAATGTGGATATATAGCCAATGGTGGTACGGGCAAATAATCAATATATCGACAGATTTTGTAAATACGCAAGATGACCTTGTTTTTTCTTTTTATCCATCGCTTCCTATCCGATAAGAAAAGATAGATTCAGTATTAATATATTCAGTCTTATTTATATCAGTCTTATTAGGGTTTATTTTTTAAACCTCTAGAGGTTTGAAAAATAAACCTCTGGAAGTCCTTTTTTTAAACCTTTAGAAGTCCGCAAAACGGACTTCTTATTTTTTTTTATAAAAAAGAAAAAATTTTTAAGTAAACACGTTAAAATTCTGTTGACTAATTTATTAATTTGTTATATAATAATTAGTAAATTATTTTTATCTAATCAGATAACGGAGGTATTGACTATGAGCAGAGTATACAATTTTTCAGCTGGACCTTCAATGTTACCCCTTGACGTACTTGAGAAATGTGCAGCAGAAATGACAGACTATAATGGCAGCGGAATGTCGGTTATGGAAATGAGCCATCGTTCCGCAGTATATGATGAAATCATCAAGGAAGCAGAAAAGGATTTACGTACTCTTATGAGTATTCCTGATAATTATAAGGTGCTTTTCTTACAGGGCGGTGCTTCAACTCAGTTTGCAGCTATTCCTTTAAACCTTATGAAAACAGGAAAAGCTGACTATGTTGTTTCAGGTCAGTTCTCCAAGAAAGCTTATGAGGAAGCTCAGAAATACGGTGAAGCTACCTGTATTGCAAGCTCTAAAGACAGAACCTTTGCATACATACCGAAAATCACACCTGATATGGTAAGCCCAGATGCTGACTATGTTCACGTTTGCTATAACAACACAATCTTCGGAACAAAATTCCCTGAAGTTCCAAACGTTGGCGACAAAATTTTAGTTGCTGATATGTCATCATGCATCATCTCTGAGCCTGTTGACGTTTCAAAATTTGGTGTTATCTATGCAGGCGCTCAGAAAAATATGGCTCCTGCAGGTCTGACAGTTGTTATCATAAGAGAAGACCTTTTAGGAAACGCTCGTCCTGAAACACCGACAATGCTTAACTATCAGGTTATGGCTGACAACGATTCTATGTATAACACACCTCCTTGCTATGCTATTTATGTAGCAGGTCTTGTTTATAAATGGATTCTCGGACTCGGCGGTTTAGAGGCTATGAAGAAAATCAATGAAGAAAAAGCGGCAATCCTTTATGATTACCTTGATTCTTCTGAGCTCTTTAAGCCCTGCGCTGATAAGGACAGCCGTTCTATGATGAACGTTACATTTGTAACAGGTAATGAAGACCTTGACAAGAAATTCTGCAAAGAAGCTGATGCTAAGGGCTTTAAAAACCTTAAAGGACACCGCAGTGTTGGCGGTATGAGAGCAAGCATCTATAATGCAATGCCCACAGAAGGCGTTAAGGCTTTAGTTGAGTTTATGAAGGAATTTGAAAAAAATAATAAATAAAAGGCGGTAAGTCAAATGTTTGATATTTTAACTCTTAACAAAATTGCAAGCTGCGGTCTTGAAAAATTAGACCCTGCTAATTATAATATCAGTGATTCATGCGAGAATCCTGACGGTATCATTTTAAGAAGCTTTTCAATGCATGATATGGAGGTTTCTGACAACTTAAAGGCAGTTGCAAGAGCAGGCGCAGGTGTTAACAATATCCCTGTAGACAGCTACACAGAAAAGGGTATTGTTGTTTTCAACACTCCCGGTGCTAATGCTAATGCTGTTAAAGAGCTTGTTTTAGCAGGACTTCTTTTATCATCACGTGATATCGTTGGCGGTATTGAATGGGCAAAAACCTTAAGCGGAAAAGGCGCTGAGGTTGGTAAGCTCGTTGAAAAAGGAAAGAGCCAGTTTGTGGGCCCTGAAATCAAAGGTAAGACACTGGGCGTTATCGGTCTCGGTGCTATCGGTGTTATGGTGGCAAATGCCGCAACAGCACTCGGTATGGAGGTTATCGGCTATGACCCGTATTTAACAATTGATGCGGCGCTTCACTTAGCTACAACAGTTAAAAAGGCTGACGATGTGGCAGAAGTATATGCTAAGGCTGATTATATCACACTTCACGTTCCGCTTAACGATTCAACAAGGGGAACAATCAATTCTGACACAATCGCTCAGATGAAGGACGGAGTCAGAATCTTAAACTTCTCTCGTGGCGAGCTTGTTAACGAAGCACACTTAGCTACAGCATTAGACGAAGGCAAGGTTGCATGCTATGTTATCGACTTCCCGTCAGATGCAGTTTTATCAATGAAGAATGTTGTTGCAACACCTCACTTAGGTGCTTCTACTCCTGAATCAGAGGATAACTGTGCTGTTATGGCGGCTAAGGAATTGAGAGAATACTTGGAAAACGGAAATATCAAGAATTCTGTAAACTTCCCGAATTGCGAAATGGCAAGAGAGGGTGCGGCAAGAATCACTATTATGCACAAAAACATCCAGGGTATGCTCAGTTCGTTCTCATCAGCTGTTGCTGATGCAAATATCAACATCTTAAATATGATTAACAAGAGCAAAAAAGACAATGCTTACACAATTATGGACTTAGATGCTGATGTTCCTGCAGATGTAGTAGAAAAGATTTCTGCTATTGATGGCGTTTTAAGAGTTAGAGTTATTAAATAATATTAAAAAATAAATAAGTTATGCCCATCACTTTCAGGGGTTTCTGCAAGTGATGGGTTTAAATTTTGTTCGGGGGAAAATTATGAAAAATGAGTTCAGATTAGCAAAATATGCGTGCTATATTTCAAGTGTTTCTATGGCGATTGTTACTTGTCTTTCGCCATTGTTATTTGCGACATTTCGCGATATGTATGGCATTTCATACACACTTTTAGGTCTTTTAGTGCTGACAAATTTTTCAACACAGCTTTCAATTGACCTTATTTTTACTTTTTTTTCAAAGTATTTCAATATACATAAAACGATGAGAATGATGCCCGTTCTGACCTTTATCGGACTTATAATATACGGGATAATGCCGATGCTTTTTCCAAAAGCACTTTATTTGTGGCTTTTAATTTCTACTGTTATATTTTCAGCATCGGCAGGACTTGGAGAGGTGTTGCTCAGCCCCGTTTTTGCCAAAATTCCTGCAGATAATCCCGAGCGTGAAATGAGCAAGCTCCATTCAGGCTATGCGTGGGGTGTTGTGGGCATAACTGTATTTTGCACGTTGTTTTTAAAGCTTGCAGGAACCCATAACTGGAATTTTCTTGCGCTTTTACTTTCTATAATTCCGCTTTCGGGTGCTGTTATATTCAGATTAGCAAAGCTTCCTGAAATGAATGAAGAAGTGCAAGAAGAAAAACAGAATGGAAAGTTTTTATCAGCAGGCGTGGTTTTATGTCTTTTGTGTATATTTATGGGCGGTGCCACAGAATGTACTATGAATCAGTGGGTTTCAAGCTTTATGGAAAAAGCCGTTGGAATTGATAAGGTAGTGGGCGATATTTTCGGTATGGCTCTTTTTGCTGTTTTGCTTGGAACAGGCAGGTCGCTCTATGCAAAATACGGAAAGAATATTTTAAATGTAATGCTCGTTGGTATGGTAGTTTCCAGTGTGTGCTATTTTGTGGCAGGCATCAGCCTTAACCCCGTTATAAGTCTTGTTGCCTGCGTGGTGGTGGGAATTTCTTCCTCAATGCTTTGGCCGGGAACTATAATTTGCGTGGGTGAAAAATTCAAGGGGGCAGGGGTAGCCGTTTATGCACTTATGGCGGCAGGCGGAGACGCAGGTGCCTCAGTTGCACCTCAGCTTGTCGGCATTGTCGCAGACAATGTAGCTCTGTCCGCTTTTGCAGAAAATCTGTCACAAAAGCTCTTAATTGCTCCTGAGCAAATCGGAATCAGAACGGCTATTATTTTATCAACTGTTTTCCCTCTTTTAGGAACAATTCTTGTTTGCGTTATGAAAAAATATTTCAAAAATAAGGAGTAAACAGAATGATTTATGTGATGTCTGACCTTCACGGATGCTATGACAAATACATAAAGATGCTTCACAAAATCAACTTTTCAGACAGCGACACCATTTACATATCAGGTGATGTTTTAGACCGCGGAGATGACGGCATAAGGATTCTTACTGATATGATGAAAAGGGCAAATGTCGTGGCTAGGGTGGGAGCAGACGAACCATATAAGGTTTAAAAATATAAATTTCGTGTAATTCTGCAGAAAAACCTGTTCACATACGTCAGTATTACTCACAGTTTTTTCTTTGTCTTACATCAAAATTTATTGTTTTTAAACTC
>JAZNOF010000016.1:0-97561 GCA_045580665.1 Congzhengia sp. | reverse complement strand
CCTTCGCCCTGAAGAAGCAAAACTTAAAAAACTGCAAAAGGAAAACGAGGAGCTTCGTCAACAGGTAGAAATACTAAAAAAAGCAGCGGCATACTTTGCGAAAGAACACAAAAACGATTAGAATTTGCAAAAACTGAGTTGTCCGAGTATGATACCAGCTTGGTATGCCGACTTTTAAAGGTGTCAAAAAGCGGATACTACAGTCATGAATGTAAGATAGATAGTGAAAAAACTTTAGTTGAAAAAGAAGTTATTAACTGTTTTGAAAAACACAACGGCAATTATGGTCGAATTCGAATTAAAAAGGCGCTTGAAGAAAAAGATATTTTCGTAAGTGAAGCAAAAATATCAAGGATATTAAAGGAGAACGAACTGGTCGCAAAGGTTGGAAGAAAGCGTAAAAACAAAAAGAACAAGCCTACAGATGAACAGTATTTAAGTGAAAACCTAGTCAAAGATAAAATGGAATCCCAAAAATGGAGATTTATTTTTGAAGTGTCCAGGAAAAATGATTTTTGGAGGCGTATATAAAAACAACAACGTACATTTGCCGATTGCTCCGAATAGAATATGGTATGAAGCTGACATTAATTATGAATCGGGCTTTAGGGGAGAAGACAGAATAGTATTTTCAAACGATGGATTGATTTTTGTAACTTATGATCATTACCACACATTTATTGAGATAGTATAGGGAGAAAATAAATGAATTATAAAGAAAATTTAAAGAAAAATGCATTTAAACAAATAAAAGAAAATCCTATTATATTGGATTTTACGGGATGTAAATATTTGGGAGAGATACATTTAGTATTAAAAACGAAATTTGGACTTCCTGAGTATTACGGGGAAAATTGGGATGCATTATGGGATTGCCTGAGATACTTGTGGTTAGATGGAGAAAATATTGGGATAAAGATATATGGATTTTTAACCCTTCCTGACGATTTAAGGGAATATTGTAGAACAATGCTTAAAATTTTTGATGATGTTCATAAAGATACACCGAATGTGACATTTGAACTTATTTCGTAAAGAGCATCTAAACCATTTGTCTATTCCAAAAATCGACATTTCTCGTGGAAGAATGTCGATTTTTTTCCTTGCATTTTTTTCTGATGTGTGATATACTATGCTTGCGACATAAATCTTAATATTTGACCTTTTTCACATAAGTGTGTATTTTTTTTACCTTTCGGTAAAAATGCATGCTCTATTTTCGCATACTTGTGTGAGATGTCGAGATTTGTGTCGCAGCAATCGGAGTTATGCATTTTTCGGTGTGTGCAACCTCGGTTGCACACACTTTTTGTTTTTAGGAGGAACATTTATGTCAAACACATTATTTGACGAAATTTATGAAATGTCGATATCTGAAAAGTTAAAGACTGATACTGGTATATTTGTAAAAATAGTTGAAAAATACAAAAAATCAGATTCTTTTGAGGGTGAAACCGAGATTGTAAGTGACTTGTCAGAGTTAATATGTATAGTGCAAAAAACAGCATTTAAGGCAGGGGTTAAAGCCGCTGTTGATGTTTGGAACGAAATTCAAAAAGACTAAAAAATAAGATACGCCAAAGGGCATATCTTATTTCAATATAATGCTATTCTTTCGTGCTTTTTTTATATTTGTTATTTTAAGAATAGAACAATAAAGATGCAAATATAATTTATTTTAGGCTGCTTCGTCTGACGCATACGGTATAGTGTTTGCTATGTCCGCCAATACCTTTAGATGTGGCAACATCCCAACCGTACTGTTTTTTCATATCTGTGGCAAATCCCATTATATTATTGTGAGAAAGTTCGCAATCACATAAAAAAGTGATGTCAACATAAGCATAGGTAGATTTACCATCGTCTATTGTGCTTATTTTCCATTTTATTTTGTGAGAATGAGCGCCAGGGTAATCAATGCCATATGCATCGGCGAGTAAATTCAGGTCATCTATTATAAACAAATCACTTTTCCATTTACCCGGCCACACAGCATAGAGGGTACTTTTGTTGTTGGTCACATTATTATATGTAGGCTTGATTTCTGACAGTGAAGGAGATACTTGCCTTACACAGCCATCCGGAAAGACCTCAATGTAACAAATGGACTTTGAGGCGTATGGAAACTCTTTACACTCTTTTGCACTTCTCAAAATAATCAACTCCTTTTTATAAAATGTATCACATTTTTCTTTTTTTGTCAAAAAAACGTATATTTTGACTTTCAATCATACTATAAACGGTTTATACCTTGTTTTTTTTGATATAGTGTGGTATGATTAGGATACATAAAATAATACAAAAATATTTTGTTATAAAAAGGGGAAGTTAAAATGAACTCAACGACTAAAAAAATAGTAATGGCATCGATGCTTATGGCTCTATGCTGTGTGGCAACAATGATAATAAAAATTCCATCACCGCTGAAAGGATATTTAAATCTTGGCGATTGCGTTGTTCTTTTGTCGGGATTTATGCTGTCGCCATTATATGGCTTTCTTGCCGCAGGAATTGGTTCTGCTCTTGCAGACATCTTTTCGGGGTATATGATTTATGCTCCGGCGACATTTATTATAAAAGGTGTTATGGCATTGATTGCATTTTATGGATTTAAAATTTTGTCTAAAAAATACGGGAATAAACCTGCGAGAATTATAAGCGGTATAATTGCTGAAACCGTAATGGTAATTGGTTATTTTGTATTTGAAGGGGTTATGTACGGCTTTTTACCATCAGCAGTCAATATACCAGCAAATGCAGTTCAGGGCGTTGTAGGCTTGTTGCTTGGCGTTATGCTTGTAGGGGTGTTTGAAAAGAATAAGATTACATTATGATAAAAATGTAAAGAACAAATTATAATTTGACAAAATAATACTTGACAACATACCCTTTTCTGATATATATTTACAAGTGGTTATAAAAATATAGGAGAAGTGGAAGTTTATGAGTGAAAAAAGAGGTAGTTTTACAGGTAAAATAGGCTTTGTTCTTGCTGCAGCAGGCTCAGCCGTAGGATTGGGAAATATATGGAGATTTCCATATTTAGCTGCTAAATATGGCGGCGGAATTTTTCTTTTGGTTTATATTGTTCTTGCGGTAACATTTGGCTTTGCCCTTATGGTAGGCGAAATCGCTTTGGGCAGAAAAACTGGTCTTAGCGCAATCGGAGCATTTAAAGCGCTTAATAAAAAATACTCATTTATTGGCTGGCTTGGCGCAATTATTCCTGCAATAATCCTGCCTTATTATTCTGTTATTGGCGGATGGGTTACAAAATATCTTGTAGCTTTTGCGAGCGGCAGCGCACAAAGCGCGGCAGGAGACGCATTTTTCGGAAACTTTATATCACAGCCCATAGAGCCTATGATATGGTTTTTCATTTTCCTTGGAATAACAGCAATCGTAGTTCTTTTTGGTGTTGAAAAGGGTGTTGAAAAAGTAAGCAAATTTATGATGCCGGTACTTGTTGCTCTGTCTATGTTTATTGCGATATATTCAATATTTATGCCCGGCGCGATGAACGGTGTTTTATACTACATATTACCTGATTTTTCCAAATTTTCAGCAACCACGGTATTAGCTGCAATGGGTCAGCTTTTCTATTCAATGTCTTTAGCTATGGGGATTATGATAACCTACGGCTCATATATGAAAAAAGACGTTAACTTAGAGTCCTCGGTAAGTCAGATTGAAATTTTTGACACGGGTATTGCATTTTTAGCAGGTCTTATGATTATTCCTGCAGTGTTTGTATTCTCAGGCGGAACACCTGAGGCATTAGGCGCAGGTCCAAGTCTTATGTTTGTAACTCTGCCAAAAGTATTTGATACTATGGCAGGCGGAACGGTTATAGGGATTTTGTTCTTCCTTTTGGTGCTTTTTGCAGCGCTCACATCATCAATTTCTCTTATGGAAACTGTTGTTTCCATAGTATGCGACAAAACCAAAATTTCAAGAAAACTGTCATGTTTAATTGTGTTTGTCGGAGCGGTTTTAATAGGTCTTCCATCATGCTTAGGCTACGGCGTTTGGGGAAATGTGAAAATTCTCGGAATGCAGTTCTTAGATTTCTTTGATTTTATAAGTAACAGCGTTCTTATGCCTGTAACAGCATTCTTAACATCAATCTTCATTGGATATGTTATTAAGCCTCAGGCGATAATTGATGAAGTTGAGCTTTCAGGAAAGTTTAAAAGAAAAGCGCTCTTTACATTTGTTATAAAATATCTTGCACCTATTTGTATCGTATTGATTTTGGTTTCATCGGTACTCAGCGCATTTGGTATTTTAAGTATCTAAAAAAAATCATTTAAACTATTGCATACAGTATAAAAATGTGCTAAAATATTTTCTGTAAAATGTAATGCTAATTGAAAAATGGAGGCAAAAAAATGGAAAAGAAACTTGTTTACACAGGAAAAACGAAAGATGTTTATGCTTTGGAAAATGGCAACTGCCTTTTAAAGTTTAAAGACGATTGCACAGGTAAAGACGGTGTGTTTGATCCCGGCGAAAACTCCGTTGGTTTAACAATAGACGGCGTTGGTGATGTTAATCTTCGTATGTCAATCTATTTCTTTGAAAAAATAAACGCAGCAGGCATTAAAACCCATTATGTAAATGCAAACTTAGCTGACACAACAATGGAAGTTCTTTCAGCTAAAGTATTTGGCGATGGTTTAGAAGTTATCTGCCGTCATAAAGCAGTTGGTTCTTTTATTCGCAGATACGGTCAGTACATTGAAGAGGGCGCAGACCTTCCTGCATACGTTGAAATGACATTTAAAAACGACGCTTTGGGCGATCCCTTAGTTACAAAAGACGGTTTAACTGCTTTAGGTGTTATGACAGATAAACAGTACGAAGATATTAAAGAAATGACACAGAAAATTACGCAGATTGTTGCTGATGATTTAAAAGAAAAAGGGTTAGTTCTTTACGATATCAAGTTTGAATTCGGCTATGATGCAGACGGAAACGTTATGTTAATTGACGAAGTTGCATCAGGTAATATGCGTGTTTATAAAGACGGAAAGTATATTGACCCCATGACATTATCTGAACTCTTTTTTGCATAAAATTTAGTGAAAATAGGGCTACAATTTGTAGCCCTATTTTTATGCCATAAAATAACATAAATTTAACATTATATATTCTTGACTTTGAAATTTAAAAGAGTTATAATGTATAAGGTTTAAAAATCATTGAAAAAGAGGGAAAATTATGAGTACATTATTATCAGTATCAATAGCCCTTTTAGCAGGGCTTTTGATGACAAGAGCATTTAAACCATTAAAGCTCCCATCGGTAACGGCATACCTTATCGCAGGTGTTTTAATCGGACCTTACTGCATTGGAAGACTTGGAATAGATGGTTTAGGTTTTGCAACAGGCGAAGCGGTTAGCGCACTTTCTTTGATTTCAGAAGTTGCATTAGGGTTTATCGCATTTTCAATCGGTAACGAATTTCGCCTTGATGAACTCAAAAAAACGGGTCAGCAGGCGCTTGTTATCGGAATACTTCAGGCACTTGTTGCAACACTTTTTGTAGACCTTGCTCTTTTGGTTGTACATTTTGCAATGCCTGACAAACTCTCAGTTCCGCAGCTTATAACCTTAGGCGCTATCGCAACAGCAACAGCACCTGCGGCAACATTGATGGTAGTGCGTCAGTATAAGGCAGACGGACCTTTAACACGTCTTTTGCTCCCAATTGTTGCTTTGGACGATGCTGTGGGTTTGATTGTTTTTGCAGTATCATTTGGTATTGCTCGCTCTTTAATGGAGGGCGCAGCAGATATGGTTTCAATCATAGTTAATCCCTTGGTTGAAATTGTATGCTCATTAGGCTTGGGCGCAATTATGGGTTATATTTTAACCCAGCTTGAAAAAATGTTTAACTCAAACACAAATCGCTTAAATATGACAATCGCATTTGTGTTTTTAACAGTTGCACTTTCGATGCTTGATTTCCACATAGGACCTGTTCATATAAGTTTTTCATCACTATTGGTATGTATGATGCTCGGAACGATATTCTGCAACATCTGTCCATTATCTCACGACTTGATGGAAAATACAGACAAATGGACATCCCCTCTTTTTGCACTCTTTTTCGTAATCAGCGGTGCAGAACTTGAGCTTGGCGTATTTACAGAAGGTGCAATCGTTTTAATAGGTGTAGTTTACATTATGTTCCGTTCTTTAGGAAAATACTTTGGTACCTTTGTAAGTGCAAGAATGGTGAAATGCGAGCTGAATATTTGTAAATATTTAGGTATTACACTTCTTCCTCAGGCAGGTGTTGCTCTTGGTATGTGTGCAATCGCGGCAGAGCAGTTGCCCGGTCAGGGAAGCTTAATCAGAAATATAACACTCTTTGCAGTATTAGTTTACGAGCTTATAGGTCCGCTTCTCACAAGACAGGCATTAACTAAAGCAGGTGATATCAAACCTATGCCTGACCATGTGAAGAACAGAAGACACGCAAAGCTTAAAGAAGCTGAAAACAGATAAAGGGGGAAACTGATATGTTATTATCAACATCTATGGATATGTTGTTTTATAATCAGTTTACGTTTGACGAAACAGTTGATATTTTGGCAGATGCAGGTTTTGATGCCATTGATTTTAGTATATTTTTTCCTGCCCTTTATGGTGAAGAAACAGACAGCTCCGAGTTTAAAAACAAAATGCTTGACTTTAAGAAAAAAGCTTTAAGCCGCGGAATGTGCTTTAATCAGGCTCACGCTCCCATGCCTTCAAGCTGGGGAAACGAAGAACAGGATAAAAAACGCTTTGATGATATTACAAGAGCTATGAGAAATGCATCATACCTTGGTGTTAAAAATATCGTTGTTCATCCTGCTCAGCATCTCACCTACGAGGAAGATGGGAATCCTGAAAAGCTTTTTGAAATAAATATGGATTTTTACGGAAAACTTAAACCTTACTGCGAAGAATATAATATAAGGGTTGCAGTGGAGAATATGTGGCAGTCGAAAGGACTGAAAAACGCCATAATGCATTCAACCTGTTCAAGACCCGAAGAATTTGTTAAATATGTCGATGCCTTAAATTCAGAGTGGTTTGTGGCGTGCCTCGACACAGGTCATGCGGCTTTGGTGAAAGAAGATGTTGCGGGCGTTATAAGAAAGCTTGGCGGAAAACGCTTAAAGGCTCTTCATGTTCACGACGTTGATGGTGTTAGCGATATGCACACAGTTCCGTATCAGGGTCTGATAAAATGGGACAGTGTTACTGAGGCTTTAAAGGAAATCAACTATGATGGTGACTTTACATTTGAAGTTTCCCATTTCTTCCATTACAGAATGCCGAAGGAACTATATAAACCGACATTTAAATATATTGCTGAAATCGGAAGATGCTTAATGAATAAAATCAAATAGAGAAAGGGCTGCTTGAAGCAGCCTTTTTCTATTTGACATATTACATAAAAAGTGCTAAAATATAGCTTTAAGGAAGTGATAAAATGAAGTTATCAGAACTTTTTAAATCTAAAGAAGCAACTTTATCTTTTGAGGTTTTTCCGCCTAAAACATGGGATGCTTATGAAAGTGTAAAAAGTGCAACAGAGGAAATTGCAAAGCTTTCCCCTGATTTTATGAGCGTTACATACGGTGCAGGCGGCGGAACAAGCGAAACCACTGTGTCTATTGCCGAAAATGTTATGAAAAATTACGGTGTTACAACGCTTGCTCACTTAACCTGCGTTTCATCAACAAAAAACGATGTTAAAACTCAGCTTGAGGTTTTAAAAAATGCAGGGATTGAAAATATCTTAGCGCTTCGCGGTGATGTTCCTAAAGACAAAGAACCTAAAAATGATTATCACTATGCATCGGAGCTGATTAAAGATATAAAAAATGCAGGCGACTTTTGTGTTGGTGCTGCGTGCTATCCTGAGGTGCATCCTGAGTCGGCAACGCAAAAAGACGATATCCGCTTTTTGAAAGAAAAGGTGGATATGGGCGTTAGTTTTTTAACAACACAGATGTTTTTTGACAATGATATTTTATATAACTTTTTATACAAAATCCGTGAAGCAGGTATAACTGTGCCCGTTGTTGCAGGCATTATGCCCGTTACCAACGGAAAACAAATTAAAAGAACCTGCGAGCTTTCGGGAACATATCTTCCGAGAAGATTTAAAGCAATCGTTGATAAATATGGTGATAATCCTCCTGCAATGAAGCAGGCGGGTATATCCTATGCAACCGACCAGATTATTGACCTTTTGGCAAACGGTGTCTCTAATGTTCACGTTTACACTATGAATAAACCTGATGTGGCTGCAAAAATTCAGGAAAATCTTTCGGAGCTTTTAAAATGATTTATAAAGAAACTGCACAAAAAACAGAAATTGCGCTAAACTTAAAAGAAGTTTTAAGATACCTTGGCTATAAAGAAAAAATGGCAGATACCGAAACTGAAGATTTGATTTTAAAAATTTACAACGAAACGGGAAGTGAAATTAACCTTTCTGCCTGTTTTACAATGTGTGATATAAGCTTAGAAGGTGAAACCATAAATTTTGAAGGCTTTTCTGTTTGTTCAAAAAGCCTTTCTAAAAATTTAATGAACTGTGAAAAATGCGTTATTTTCTGTGCAACGGCAGGAAGCGGTGTTGACAGAATAATTTCAAAATACAGCCGCATTTCTCCTGCTCGGGCAGTAATTGCACAGGCAGTAGGAACTTCTATAATCGAAGAATGGTGCAATCTTTTGTGTAAAAGAATAGAAAGTAAACTAAAAAGCGATAAGCTTTATTTAAGACCGCGCTTCAGCGCAGGATACGGAGATTTTAGCTTAGAGCATCAAAGGGATATTTTTAATTTGCTGACTCCCTCAAAGCATATAGGTGTGTCGTTAACAGAAAGCCTTATGATGACGCCGTCAAAATCTGTAAGCGGTATAATCGGTATAAGCAAAGAGAATAAAAACTGCACCCCATCGGGATGCGAAAGCTGCAAAATGAGAAAAGTTTGCGAATATTCGAGAGGATGATTTCGTTGAATATAAGAGATAAAATAAAAAATGAAATAGTGTATTTCGACGGAGGAATGGGAACGCTTCTTCAGTCTATGGGCTTAAAGGCGGGAGAGCTTCCTGAAATGTGGGGACTTACTCATCCTGACAAAATCATATCCGTGCACGAAGCATACCTTTTAGCAGGTGCAGACGTTATTTCTGCCAACACTTTTGGTGCAAATTCGTTAAAATACGGAGAACACGTTGAGGGTATGCCTGACTTAAAAACCGTTATTGAAATGGCGGTTATGTGTGCAAAAACGGCAGTTTCAAAAGTTGGCGGCAAAAAACGCTATGTGGCATTGGATATAGGACCAACGGGAAAGCTATTAAAGCCCTTAGGGGACTTAGATTTTGAAGATGCTGTAAATATATTCAAAAAGACCATTGAAATAGGCACAAAAAGCGGTGTGGATTTAATTTTAATCGAAACAATGAATGACAGCTATGAAACAAAAGCAGCGGTAATAGCGGCAAAAGAAACCTGCGATTTGCCTGTTTTTGTTACTAACACATACGATGAGCGTGGAAAGCTTATGACGGGGGCAGACCCCGCAGCAATGGTTTCAATGCTTGAGGGCTTAAAGGTTGATGCCTTAGGCGTAAACTGCGGTTTAGGCCCTGATAAACTTGAGGGCGTTGTTAAAAAGCTTTTGGAAATTTCATCAACCCCCGTTATTGTTACACCAAACGCAGGGCTTCCGGCTTTTGACGGCGAAAAAACAGTTTATGATATCGACGAAAAAGTGTTTTCTGATAAAATGGCGGAATTTGCACGCCTTGGCGTTCACGGACTTGGCGGATGCTGCGGAACAACCCCTGAGCATATCGGCTACGTTGTTATGAAAACTAAAAATATACCCGCAAAAAAAATAACAGAAAAGAATATAAGCTTAGTTTCATCATATACCCATGCGGTTGAGTTTGGAAAAATCCCCGTTTTAATAGGGGAGAGAATTAACCCAACGGGAAAAAGCGCGCTGAAAGCTGCTCTACGCGAAAATAATTTGGATTATATACTCGGAGAAGGAATTGACCAGAAAGAGCGCGGTGCTCATGTTTTAGACGTAAATGCAGGACTTCCTGATATAGATGAAGCAAAGATGCTAAAAAAAATAGTTTTTGAGCTTCAGTCGGTTTGTGATTTGCCTTTGCAGATTGACACATCAAATCCCATAGCAATGGAAAAAGCACTTAGAATTTATAACGGAAAACCCATGATAAATTCCGTCAACGGAAAACAGGAAAGTATGGACGAGGTTTTCCCCATAGCCGCAAAATACGGTGGCTTGATTGTAGCACTGACCTTAGACGAAAATGGAATACCCGAAACTGCAGAGGGTAGATTTAAAATAGCGGAAAAAATCTATAAAGAAGCTTCAAAATATGGAATAGCCAAAAAAGACATTATAGTGGATACGCTTGCTATGACCATAAGCTCTGACACAAAATCTGCTTTAGCAACCTTGGAAGCAATCAAGCTTGTGAAAAATGATGGAGGCTTAACAAGCCTTGGCGTTTCGAATGTTTCTTTTGGACTTCCAAGACGTGATATAGTGAATTCTGCATTCTTTTCAATGGCACTTTCCAAGGGTTTAGACGCAGCAATTATGAACCCGAAAGCAACGGGTATGCTGGACAGCTATTACGCATACTGCGCACTTTTTAACAAAGACCCAATGTGTGAAAAATTTATTGAGTATGCTCAAGGAGCAGAAAAATCGACAGAAAAAGAAAGCAAAGCCTCAGAATTACCTTTGGAAGAGCAACTGAAAAAGGCAATTATAAAGGGACTGAAAGAAAAAACAGGTGAAATCACAAAAGATCTTTTAAAAGAAAAAGACTCACTTTTCGTAATTGATAACTGTATAATTCCTGCCCTCGATTTTGTGGGCGTAGGATTTGAAAATAAAACTGTATTTTTACCTCAGCTTTTAATGAGTGCAGAAAGTGCAAAAGCTTCATTTAACGTTATAAAAAGCACAATGACAAAAGACAGAAAAAGAGAAAAGAAATGCAAAATAGTTATTGCAACGGTAAAAGGCGATATTCACGATATAGGTAAAAATATCGTAAAAGTGCTTTTAGAAAATTATGGTTTTACGGTTTATGATTTAGGTAAAGATGTTGCACCTGAAGATGTTTTAGAAGAAACCTTAAAAACAGGCGCTCGGCTTGTAGGCTTAAGCGCTTTAATGACAACAACTGTACCCGCAATGGAAGAAACAATAAAGATTTTAAACGAAAAAGCACCATATGTTAAAATCGTTGTGGGCGGTGCTGTACTTACACAAAGCTATGCCGATATGATAGGCGCTGATAAATACGCAAAAGACGCAATGGAAACGGTAAGGTATGCTGAGAGTGTGGAAAACAGCTTAAAATAGCGCAAAATTCTTGACAGGAAAGAAAAATTGCGGTAAAATTATATGGATACTTACTAAAGAGGGGAATTACGATGTTAGACATTAAATTTGTAAAAGAAAATCCTGAAATTGTAAAAGAAAATATAAAGAAAAAGTTTGCTGACCACAAGCTTCCTTTGGTTGACGAGGTTATCGAACTTTACGACAGAAAAAGAGATGTTACATCTTCTGCAGATATGCTCCGCGCAAACCGTAACAAAATCAGTAAAGAAATTGGCGGACTTATGGCAAAAGGCATGCGTGATGAAGCAGAAGCAATGAAAAAATTAGTTTCTGATCAGGCTGAAGAGCTTAAGAATCTTGCCCAGGAAGAAACTGAACTTGAAGAAAAAATTAAGAAGATAATGATGTCAATTCCCAACATTATCGACGATTCTGTTCCCGTAGGCAAAAACGACGAGGACAACGTTGAGGTTGAGCAGTTCGGCGAACAAACAAATCCCGACTTTGAGGTTCCTTATCATATAGATATTATGGAAAAATTCTCAGGTATCGACAAAGAATCAGCAGGCAGAGTGGCAGGCGAAGGCTTCTATTACTTAATGGGAGATATTGCCCGTCTTCACAGTGCTGTTTTGGCGTATGCAAGAGATTTTATGATAGACAAAGGCTTTATCTATCACATTCCTCCATTTATGATTCGTTCAAGCGTTGTTACAGGCGTTATGAGCTTTGAGGAAATGGATGCAATGATGTATAAAATCGAGGGTGAAGATCTTTACTTAATAGGTACAAGTGAACACTCAATGATCGGTAAATTCATAGATACTATAACACCTGAGGAAAATCTTCCTTTGACCTTAACAAGTTATTCACCCTGCTTCCGTAAGGAAAAAGGCGCTCACGGGATAGAGGAGCGCGGTATCTACAGAATTCACCAGTTTGAAAAGCAGGAAATGATTGTTGTTTGTAAGCCTGAGGACAGTATGGAATGGTTCCATAAAATGTGGAAATACAGTGTTGAATTATTCAGGTCCTTAGACATTCCCGTAAGAACACTTGAATGTTGCTCAGGAGATTTAGCTGACCTTAAAGTTAAATCATACGATATCGAAGCATGGTCACCGAAACAGAAAAAATATTTCGAAGTTTGCTCATGTTCTAACTTAGGCGATGCTCAGGCAAGAAGACTTGGCATCAGAGTAAAAGGTGAGGACGGCAAGAAATATTTAGCTCACACGTTAAATAACACAGTTGTTGCTCCGCCGAGAATGTTGATTGCGTTCTTAGAAAACAACTTACAGTTTGACGGAGAACGCTACAGCGTTAAAATTCCCGAAGCTTTAAGACCATATATGGGCGGAAAAGAAGTTATTGAGGAAAAATAATAAAAAAGAACTTTGGCATTTGCCAAAGTTCTTTTATTATTAAAGCAAATAATCTGAAATTCCGCCTCGAGTGCGGGTAGGTTTTTCCAAAATATCTTTTGAAAGCCAGTTTACAAGAGTATTTCCTGAAATAGAGCCGTTTTTGAAATCTGCATACATTGAGGATGTGGTTTCCATCCATCTGTTGTAGTCGCGCTCTAAAACAGCACCTTTTGATTTTAAGTATCTGTTATGCTTTGTAACTTTATCATAAAGCTTTTTAACATCATCGGCACGGCTATTCTTACGGTATTTTGTATGAGCGCCGATTTTTTTACAGGAAAAACCGTCTTTGCCTATTCTTTCACAGTAAACTGAGTCTGAGCGACCTGACGGAATAAAATACTGACCGCAGTTTTCGCATTTTTTTAAAGGCTTTCCGCATTCAATAGCGGTGATAACCTCTACAGCTAAAAGGTCATAAGCACTTTCTAAAGCCAAAGTCCACACAGCTTCACCGCTGATAGTTTCAAAGCTTGATTTGAATTCTTTGCCGCTATAAAGCTTATTTTTTCTGCCTTTATCCAAAGCTCCGAAAAGCTCATACTTTGAAAGGGAAGAAAGGGCATAAATTCTGTCAAGCTCTTTTAAAACATTATTTTTAAAAGTAGACGCGCTAAAATCCGAAAACAAGCTATATAAGCTTTTGTTTTCGTTGTTTAAAACATTTATAATTTCAGAGCCGGCAGAAAAAGATGCTTTTTTCTTGCCTGATGAAATTAAGGTTATTGTTCCCTTTTTCACATAAGCCTTTATCAAGACAGCGCTTCCTTCCTTAATGTTAATATATTAAGGTTACCACAAAGAAGCGGAATTTGTCAACATATTTTTAATTTTATGGGGAAATTTAGGTTATGAACTGAGTTTTCTTCGAAAATCCAATAAGATTTTTTTCTCAATACGTGAAACCTGAACTTGAGATATACCAAGCATTTTTGCAATCTCTGCCTGAGTTTTGTCCTCAAAATATCTCATAATTATAATTTTTTGCTCTCTTTCAGGAAGTGAGGATATGGCATTTTTAATATCGAGCCTTACTAAAATCTCACTTTCTTTCTCCTTGTCAGACAAAATGTCGGAAAGTGTGGTTTTTCCGTCTGATAAAACTGCTTGAAAGGACTCGGGCGGAACAGATGCTTCCTTTGCCGCCACAACATCTTCAACTGAAATTTTTAACGCCTTTGAAATCTCTAAAATTCCGGGGGTTACCCCCTCATTTTTTTGCTTTTCCTCAATCAGCCTTGAGATTTCTGCTGCTGTCTGCTTTATTGAACGACTAACCTTTATTGGCCCGTTATCTCTTAAAAAGCGCCTGATTTCGCCAAGAATGTGAGGGACAGCATAGGTTGAAAAACGGACGCCTACCGATGTGTCAAAACGTTCAATTGCGCGCACTAAGCCTAATGCACCAACCTGATTTATGTCGTCATCATCATAGCCTCTGCCGTAGAATTTTCTTGAAATGCTGAAAACAAGCTTCATATTTTCTTTAGCGAGCTGATTTTTTGCGTTTTCATCACCTGACTGAGCCGCAGTGATTAAGGAATATGTGTGTTCGTTATCATAATTTTCCACGAAAGCACCTCATTAAACGCAGGCTTCTGCCACATCACAGACTCCTATTTTTTTGTACATGGTGACGTGTGTACCTTTTCCTAATGTGCTTAAAACCTCAACAGAATCCATAAAGGTTTCCATAACGGTAAAGCCTAATCCTGAGCGCTCACCTGCAGGAACAGAGGTGTATAACGGAGTTCGCGCAAGGGAAATGTTGTCAATTCCGCGACCGTTGTCTAAAACTGTGATTGTAACGGTGTCATCGCAGATTGTACATTTTATATGTACTGTTCCGATAGAATCGGGATATGCGTGTACAATAGCATTTGTAACGGCTTCTGAAACTGCCGTTTTGATATCATCAAGCTCATCTAAAGTGGGATTGAGCTGTGAAACGAAAGCAGCAGTTGCCGCACGGGCAAAGCTTTCATTTTCCGATAAACTTAAAAATTCCAATTTCATACTGTTATTCATCACGATATTTCCTCCTGAATATTTAAGTAGGCTTCATCTAATGAAGCAAAGGTTTTAATAAGCTTATTTATGCCCGACATCATTAAAAGCCGGTTGACATTACGGCTGTTGCTTACGATTGCTACTTGTCCTCCTATTGAACGGATAAGCTTATATCTTCCTATAACAACTCCTATCCCTGAACTGTCCATAAAAGAAAGGTTTGAAAAGTCAAAAATTAAATTTTTAACTCCTCGGTTTTTTATAAGCTCTTCAATCATAGATTTAACCTCTTTTGCGCTGTGGTGGTCAAGCTCACCCGAAAGCGATGCAATTAAGGTTTTACTTCTGATAATCACAGAAATTTCCATTTTTGTCCTCCTTGGTATGTATTTGTAAAAGGAAATATTTTACTCATAACTTATTCTTTTTTTAGTATTCCCAATCCTTTAGCGAAATATACATCTATTTGTCGAAATGAATACAACTTTTCGACATAAAAAAATAACTGCTCAACAGAGCAGTTATTTTTATAATGGTTTTTTATTTATTTTTCCGTTAAGTCTTGGATAAATATCCGCAGTTGGTTTAACTTTACTTATCACAACGATGGAATGATTTATGTCTGCTTTAGGAATTGTGTACTCATAAACCTCAGAAATTTCACCGCCTAAGGTCGATATAGCATTTTTGGCAGAAAGTACCTCATCGTAAACATCAGGTCCTTTGTAGGCCAAAAATACGCCCCCGACTTTCAAGTAAGGAATACAGTATTCAGCTAAAATGTTCAGCTGAGAAACTGCTCGGGATGTGGCAACGTCAAATTTTTCGCGGAATGGGCTTTTTAAACTACCGCCGTCTTCTGCACGGGAGTGAACAGTTTTCACATCAGAAAGCTTTAATTCCGTTATAACCTCGTTTAAAAAATTCAGACGCTTGTTTAATGAATCCAAAAGCGTAAGGCTTATATCGGGTCTTATAATTTTAAGAGGTACTCCCGGAAAACCTGCACCTGTTCCAACATCGATGACAGATGCACCGGGGTTTATATATTTTTCGCCGTACAAGCTGTCGGCAAAGTGCTTTGTGGCAATTTCGCAGGGCTCGGTTATAGCCGTCAGGTTAATTTTTTCGTTCCATGATACCAAAAGGTCAGCATAGTGCGAAAAACAGCTTTCCTGAGATTTTGAAAGGCTTATGTTTTCAGCTTTTAAGCAATCAGATAAAGTTTGTATCATTTGTATCCGCCTTTCTGTTTTTCTTTGCGTTTGTAATTATTTTTAAGACTTCGTTTGTGTTTTCGATTGAATAAAATGCAGGAGTTTCCTGAATTATATTGTGCAGGAAAAGGTCAAGTCCCAACGCACAGGCAATATCACCGCTTATGTTTTTGTGTGATAAAAATACGTTTTTGCCTTGTTCGTAAGGCTCTGCAAGCTCCAGAGGAATGTCGCATAAAACCTTGTCGCGAAAAGTGTTAAACACAAATACACGCCTGTCAGTTACGAAATAAATATTTTTCAAAAGCTTTTTCTGTCTGTACCAGAGTCTTCCTGCCGCAAGATAAAACACAACCAAAAGGCAGGTTATACCTGAAAGAGCAAAAGATGCGCTCTCTCCCTTAATCATAAGCATAAAAGCGGAGTATACATAAACAAGAATAAAGGCAGAAAGAATAACGGTCAGAGGAACTAAAACAAAATCGTGCTTAGTAAACATATTTATGTTCTCAGCTTTTCCTGACCATAAAACCTTTTCATCTTTGTGAAAATATTTTTCTTTAATTTCTTCCTTAGTCATAATTCACCTCAGTCAAAAAATAAAGGGCAGGGGATAATCCCACGCCCTGATAGTCTATTAAAAGGAGCCTGATGAACGCTTATAGCTTGAACCGCGCTTTGAATCAAGACTTTTTTTCATAACGGAAAGCTTTTCGTCGCTGTCTTGCTTGAATTTTGCCATCATATCTTCAAAACTCTGCGGCTGGCTTTTTGCTGACCAGTCAAAATCGTCAGGTCTTGCAGATGTACGTTGACGGGGGGATTTCTTTGCAGCATTGCGTTCAGCAATCAACGCCTGTTTTATAGAAAGGCTTATCTTGCCGTTTTGGTCAATAGTAAGAATTTTAGCCTTAACAGTGTCGTTTTCTTTTAAATGATTGTTTATGTCCTTAACATATTCTAAAGCGATTTCTGAAATATGTACAAGACCTGTTTTGCCTTCGCCAAAGGAAATAAAGGCACCGAAAGGTGTTATACCTGTAACCTTTCCTTCAATTATTATTCCCGGCTCTAAGTTCATATCGGAAATTTCCCCCTTGAAAATTATCAATTGTATATAGAAATTTTCTTGTGCTTATTTTGAAGCATCAACAAAAACTTTCTCATTTGGTTTTGTAAAGCCCAGCTTTTCTCTTATCACACGGCGCAGATAATCCTCAGAGTCGATAGATTCAAGCTCTGCGTTGAGCTCTGCCTGTTCTTTTTGAGCCATTGTAATTCTCTCTTCCACGATTTTGGATTCTTCGTTTAATTTTGCAAACTTAAACTGCTGAGAGATTAAAATGCAACACAAATAAACAAACAGAAGACAAAAAAGTCCGCGTTTGAAAAAAATTCTGTAATTTATTTTTCTGGCTGAACGTTTTGTATTTGTCATTTTAAATTCACACCTACGTTTTTCTGATGGCCTTGCGAGCAGTTTTAAAAGAACTCCTTGTCTTGTAGAATACAAAGGAAAAGATGTTTTTTAAAAGCTTTTTAGCAGGGCACAATAGTACATTTATACACTTACTTAACATTTTATACATAATTTCAAGCGGTGTCAATACTATTTTGAAAAAAATTTTAAAAAAAGCTGTGGTAAATATTGTGAATTTTAGTAAGATCAGCAAAACAAGACGGCTGAATATAATCTTATATATAAGACCGCCAAGGAGCGCACCAAAGAACTCAAAGCCTCTCACAATTCCGTTACTTACGGAAAGATTAACAAAAAGCAAAATCGCGCAGGCAACAATAACAAACAAACCGTCTGATACATAGTAAACAAAAACGGGACATTCTTTTTTTTTGAAAGCCGTTGATAAAATATCATAAAATAGCATTATCAAAGCTCCCGAAAGAGCAGAGTATAAAAATATGTAAACCTCATCAGACAGTGAAAAAATCATTTTAAAACCTCGCAGCTATTTTAGTATTTTTTTGAAAAAACCTTTGTTTGCACGGACAGATGCCCCGTCACCAGTATAGTGAAAGGCGTAGATTTCGCCCTCAATTATCAGCTCACCATTTGAAACATCCAGCTTTTGTATATGCAAATCTTCACCTTCAACAATCAATGTATCGTCTGCTGTAAAAAGTATGATTTTTTCTTCGCAGAAGGTGTCAACATCGCAAACACCAGAAACCGATAGTTTTGATTTGTTTTCCAAAATAACGTTGTGAATAGTCTGTTCCATATAAATACCCCTCAAAGATTCTGATATAAGTAATAAATTATATGAAAACTTAAAACTTACTATTACATAAATTGAAAAATTGATTGACTATACATTTTATAAGTGGTAAAATAATATAGAATAGGTATTGTTATAAATTGGTGAGGTTTAAGAAAGGATAAAAATCTATGTGGATTTGCGATAAATGGGAAGATTATAAGGTTTTGGATTTGTCAGACGGTGAAAAGCTTGAAGAATGGAACGGCTACCGTTTAATCCGCCCCGACCCTCAGGTTATATGGGATGAAAAGCTTCATGCTAAGGAGTGGAAAACGGCAGATGCCCATTACCACAGAAAAAATACGGGCGGCGGTGCGTGGGAGGTTAAACATAAGCTTCCTGATAAGTGGACGGTTTCATTTAAGCCCTTAAACCTTAAATTTTACATAAAGCCTATGGGATTTAAGCATACGGGACTTTTTCCTGAGCAGGCAGTTAACTGGTCGTGGTTTTATGAACTTATAAAAAACGCAAAAAGACCGATTAAGGTTTTGAACCTTTTTGCATATACAGGCGGTGCAACCGTTGCAGCAGCAGCGGCAGGCGCATCTGTTGCCCACGTTGATTCCTCAAAGGGTATGGTATCATGGGCAAAGGAAAATTTAGAACTTTCAGGTCTAAAAGATAAACCCGTAAGATTTTTAGTTGATGATGTTATAAAATTCGTCGAACGTGAGGCAAGAAGAGGAAACACCTATGACGGAATTATTATGGACCCTCCTTCTTACGGAAGAGGTCCAAACGGCGAGGTATGGAAATTAGAGAATGAGCTTTATCCCTTGGTTGAGCGTTGTATGAAAATAATGTCGGACAATCCGTTGTTCTTCCTTATAAATTCATACACAACGGGACTTCAGCCAACGGTACTTTCAAACATCTTGAAGTTAAAGGTGCAGAAAAAATACGGAGGATTTGTTTCGGCTGACGAAATAGGGCTTCCCGTAGAAAACGAAAATCTCATATTGCCTTGCGGTGCATCGGGCAGATGGTGCGCAGGCAGCCCGAAAGGAGAATGACAAAATGAACACAAATCACAGAATTTTAGTTGTAGATGACGACAGAAATATCTGCGAAATTATAAGACTTTATCTTGAAAAAGAGGGGTTTGAAGTAGTTATCGCAAACGACGGACAGGCAGCTATTGACCTTTTTAAACAGAAAACGCCTTCTGTTGTGGTATTGGATGTTATGCTTCCAAAAATGGACGGCTTTCAGGTTTGCCGCGAAATAAGAAGGGTTAGCAATATTCCGATTATTATGCTTACTGCAAAGGGCGAAACCTTTGATAAGGTGCTTGGCTTAGAGCTTGGCGCTGATGATTATATGGTAAAGCCCTTTGAAAATAAAGAGCTTGTTGCAAGAATTAAAGCAATCCTCCGTCGCTATGACCCAAAAGACAACACAGACAAAGAGGTTGTTTATCCCAACATAGTTATAAACCTTACAAATTATGAACTTAAAATAAACGGACAAACGGTTGACATTCCTCCAAAAGAACTTGAGCTTTTATACTATCTTGCAACAAATCCCAATAAAGTTTTTACTCGCGAACAGCTTTTGGAAACAGTATGGGGATTTGATTACTTTGGCGACTCAAGAACAGTTGACGTTCACGTTAAACGTCTTCGTGAAAAGCTTGAAAAAGCAGGCGAAAATGTAAGCTGGCAGCTTAAAACTGTCTGGGGTGTGGGATATAAATTCGAGGTGAAATAATTGAAACGTAAAAGTTTATTTTCACAGATTTATCTTGCTGTAATATCACTTTTTATAATAAGTATAATCGTAATGGGAACGCTCCTTTTCAGCTTCCTGGGAAGATTTTTTACTATGAAATATGAAAGGGATTTAAAGGAAGTTGCCGACCAGATTATAAGCATTACCTTTACAATGAAAGGCAATCAAAGCGGTATTTCCCCTGAATTTTACAGTATGAGCATAAACTCTGTTGCAAGGACGAGCAATACTGAAATATTTGTTGTGGATTCAAGGGGAGAGCTTGTAACGACAAGTATTCACGGCTTTCACGGAAAAATAAAAAGTGAATTTACGAAGGATGTACTCAAAGGAAAAGAAGCCACATACAGAGGGTCAATCGGAGGAATATTTAAAACCGAAATGATAAGCGTGGCAAAGCCTATTATATCTGACGATATGGTTGTGGGCGGTGTTTTAGTAAGTGTTCCTATGCCTGAGGTAGCCGGTGCGCGTCACGAGATTTTAAAGATATTTTTAGAAAATGTTCTTTTGGTTGCGGTTTTAGCGGCGCTTGTTGCCTTTCTTGTGTCTAAAAGACTTACAAAACCTCTTTTGGAGCTTAATGAAACTGCAAAGAAAATTGCAGGGGGCGACTTTAAACAGCGCGTTTCCATCGAGGCTCAGAATGAGCTTGGAGAGCTTGGCGAAACCTTTAACAATATGGCAGACTCTATTGAGCAGCTTGAAAATATGAGAAGCAGCTTTATTGCCAATGTTTCCCATGATTTAAGAACTCCTATGACAACAATTATCGGTTTTGTTGAAGGTATTATGGACGGAACAATTCCGAAAGAAAAACACGAATGGTATCTGTCTATCGTTTTAGATGAAAGCAAAAGGCTTTCAAGAATTGTAACCGACCTTTTAGACCTTTCAAAGCTTGAGCAGGGAAGTTTTAAAATAGAAATGCGCGACTTTGATTTAAATGAGCTTATAAGGCTTAACATTATAAAATCTGAAAAACGCATAACAGAAAAGAATATTCAGCTCTCTGTTGGCTTTCAGTCTGAAAACTTAAAGGTTACGGCTGATAAAGACGCAATAGTGCGAGTTATAACAAACCTTTTTGACAATGCTATTAAGTTTACCGAAAATGGCGGATACATTGATGTTAACACAGGTATGAAAGATGGAAAAGCTTATGTAAGCGTTCAAAATTCAGGTGTTGGAATTGAGAAAAAAGACCTTATTCATATATTTGACAGATTTTATAAAACAGACAAATCAAGAAGCCTTGATAAAAACGGCGCAGGCTTAGGTCTTTATATAGTTAAAAATATTATAAATGCCCATGGTGAAAAAATCTGGGCTGAAAGTGAAACGGGCAATTTTACTCGCTTTACATTTACCCTAAAACCAATGGATATAAAGAAACAGACAGAGGAAGTATAATGGAAATTAAAATTATTCATACGGGAGATATGCATTTTGACTCGGCCTTATCGGGCTTTGCCGACAGTTCAAAGGCAAAACTTCGAAGAGAGGAAATGAAAAATACATTCTCCAAAATAATTGAATATTCAAAAAGTGCCGATATGCTTTTAATATCGGGAGATTTGTTCGACGGAAAATATGTAGGTCGTGGAAGCTTAGAGTTTTTGAAAAACGAGTTTTCAAAAATTAAAGATGTTAAGGTCTTTATCTCTGCAGGAAATCACGACCCAAAAACAGAAGACAGTGTTTATGAAACCTTCGATTTCGGCGAAAACGTCCATGTTTTTGACACTGAGCCTGAATGCATTGAAACAGAAAAAGCAGATATTTATGGCGTGTCATTTAAGGCATCAAATGATTTTCGCGTACTTCTTCCTGAATTTAAAATAAAAAATCCTGATAAGGTAAACGTTTTGGTGATGCACGGAAATTTATCAGGAGAGAACTATAATCCCATAAAACCGTCAGATATTGAAAAAAGCGGGTTTGACTATATCGCTCTTGGTCATATCCATATGCACACAGGACTTATGCAAAACGGAAAAACCTTTTACGCATACCCAGGGTGCCCTGAGGGAAGAGGTTTAGATGAAACGGGCGAAAAAGGAATCTTAGCCGTAACTTTATCGAAAGGCTTTGCAGAAAGCGCATTTATTTCCACCTGCGAAAGAATGTATTTTGATGAAAAAATTGATGTAGGCGATGCAGAAAGCATTGACGATATACTTGAAAAGATAAACGAAATCTATCGTGGAGAAAAACATATTTACAGAATTAAGCTTATAGGCGAAACAGAGTTTTTAATCGACACAGAGGTTATAAAAAACAAAATAGACGCATTTTCAGTAACTGTTGTTGATAACACAACTCCAAAGCTTGACTTAAATAGCATAAAAACTGAATTTTCTTTAAAGGGGCTTTTTGCAAAATATGCCCTTTCGGAAAAAGAAAATATGGATGAAGAAACCTTTTACAATGCCTTGAAAAAAGGACTTTCATTTATAGAAAAAGAGGAACGTAATGAAAATCGATAAAATTGAAATTGCAGGATTTGGAAAACTTAATAATTTCACATTTGATTTCGATAGCGGCTTAAACCTTATAGTAGGTGAGAACGAAAGCGGAAAAAGTACTGTTTGCGACTTTTTGCTTTCCATGCTTTACGATATGCCCAATGATTTAAAGCGTGCATCTTTTTCTGAAAACATAAGGCAAAAATATAAGCCGTGGAAAAACGAAAGCTTTGGCGGCAGAATGTTTTTTACTGATGATAACGGCAAACAGTATATTTTAGAGAAAAGCTTCGGTAAAACCAGCCGCTCCGACCGCTCAAAACTTATGGATGCTGAAAGTTGGGAAGAATGCGGAAGTGGTGAAAATATCGGTGAACGCTTTTTAGGGCTTTCAAGAGAAGGCTTTTTAAAAACTCTTTACATTAAAGCCACCGATATCGGCTCAATGCAGGGCGGCGGTGAAGAGGTTTTAGCAAAGCTTTCCAATATGGAAACCTCAGGGGATGAAGATATATCATACATAAACATAAAAAATGCTTTGGAAAAAGAAATGTTTTCACTTCTTTCAAAAACGGGAAGAGGCGGAAAAATTGCAGCCTTAAAGGAAGAAGAGATAAGACTATCCTTAGAGCTTTCAAAAATGGAGCACCAGTCTTTTTCTCTTGAAAAAGATCGTGAGCGTATGGCAGAGCTCAAAGAAAAGGTTGGCGGACTGGAAAAAGAAATTTCGTTATATGAAGAAAAACAGGAAACTGCAATCCGCCACGAACAATTTGTGGCTCAGAAAAAATCGGGCGAAACTAAAAACATAATCAAAAAACGCCTTGAGGCTGAAACCGAAAGACTTAAAGAGCTGTATAAAAATAAAGAGCAGTATAACGATAAACATAATAATACTGAGCTTATGTGGGTTCTTTCAAAAAAAGAATCAGAACGGGAAAAAATAACTGACCATATGAGTATGGGTATGTCAGTATTTGCGGCAATTCTTTCTTTTGTTGTTATGCTTGTTTTAGGCTTTTTTGCAAAGCAGGTTATCTTGCTTGCCGCTTTCGGTGCGGCTATTTCGGCAGTTATTATTATAGGAAGCCTTATTTTTAATAAGAAAAACAAAGAAAAACGTGAGGCTTTAGATACTGAAATATCGGAAATTAAAAAGCAAATAGACGAGAAAGAAAAGCTTAGTGAAATTGAAAAGTTAATAAAAGAGACAGAAAAAACAGTTGACGAGTTAAATAACAGCTTGTCTGCTTTGGGTGACGACCAAAACACCTTATTTACAAAAGAAGAAATGGAGTATAGCGGTGAGGCATCTTCTGGGATAATAGCCAAAATAAGAGCATTTAAAGAGAAGCAAAAGCTGTTGAATGATGAATATTATAACCTTTCCGTGTCCATTGCCAAACAATCGGGTGACGGAAAAACGGTAAGCGATATAAGCTCAGAGCTTTCCGCCATAAAAGATGAAATTAAAGTGTGCGAAAAAGAACTCTTTGCATATCAAAAGGCATCAGAGTGGTTAGAAAAAGCTTTTGATGAAATAAAACAGAATTACTCTCCTGCCTTAAACAAAAGGATAGAGGAAATATTTAAGAATTTAACAAACGGAAAATATGATGGCGTAAGATTGGGAGAAAATTTAAGTGTAAACTATAAAAACGAGCACGGTGAAATCGTGCAGTCGGGGCACTTAAGTAGCGGTGCGTTCGACCTTTTATATATATCCTTAAGGTTTGCAGCAATGGGGCTTTTGTGTGAAAAAATACCGCCTGTGATATTAGACGATGCCTTTATTCAGCAAGACGATGCGCGCCTTAAGCTGATTGTGGATTATATAAACGAAAACGAAAAGTTTTCTCAGGTGATTGCGTTTACCTGCCACAAAAAAACGGCAGAGCTTTTTAAAAATGTTAAAACAATAGAAATTTCATAAACGGAGGCAGAAAAATGGACTTTAAAATTGAAACAAAATGCGTGCAGGAAGGATATAAACCCAAAAACGGTGAACCCAGAGTTCTTCCTATTTACCAAAGTACAACATATAAATACGATTCAGCCCAGTATTTAGGCGACCTTTTTGATTTAAAGGTTGAAGGTCATATGTATACAAGACTTTCGAATCCTACAATCGAATGTGTTGAAAAGAAAATCGCGGCTTTAGAGGGCGGTGTTGGTGCAGTTTGTACATCATCAGGTCAGGCGGCAAACCTCTTTGCGATTTTGAACATTGCACAAAGCGGCGATAACTTCATATCAACCTCTGAAATTTACGGTGGAACAGTGAACCTTTTTGCCGTTACAATGAAGAAAATGGGAATTGAAGTGCGCTTTGCAAATCCTGAGTTAAGCGATGAAGAAATAGAAAAACTGTTTGACGGACGTACTCGTGCTGTGTTCGGCGAAACAGTTTCAAACCCTGCTTTAAATGTTTTAGATATTGAACGTTTTGCAAACCTTGCACATAAGCACAATGTTCCCTTAATTATTGATAACACATTTGCAACCCCAATAAACTGCCGTCCCTTTGAGTTTGGCGCAGACATTGTGACACACTCAACCACAAAATATATGGACGGTCATGCAACCTGCGTTGGCGGATGCTTGGTTGATAGCGGAAACTTTGACTGGACAAAGGGTGATTATCCAGAACTTACAACCCCCGATGAATCATACCACGGAACAGTTTATACAGAAAGCTTTGGAAAAGCGGCGTATATAGTAAAAGCACGTGCGCAGCTTATGCGTGATTTAGGCTCTCAGATGAGCCCTCTTTCAGCGTTTATATTAAACTTGGGATTAGAAACACTTCATTTAAGAATGGAACGCCACTGCGAAAACGCACAGAAAGTAGCAGAATTTTTGGAAAGTTGCGACGATATTTCATGGGTTAACTATCCTGGCTTAAAAAGCCATAAACAATATGATTTGGCAAAAAAATATATGCCTAAAGGCACCTGCGGCGTAATTTCATTCGGAATAAAGGGTGGAAAAGAGGCTGCAGTTAAGTTTATGGAAAGCTTAGAAGTTGCCCAGATGGTTGTCCATGTGGCAGATGCAAGAACCTGCGTTCTTCACCCTGCATCAACCACACACAGACAGCTTACTGACGAGCAACTCGTTGCCTGCGGAGTTCCTGCAGATATGATAAGAATGTCAATCGGTATTGAAAATGCAGACGATATTATAGAAGATATCAAGCAGGCACTTTCAAAAACAAAATAAACTGTTGCATAAAGCGTGCCTTTGTGCTAAAATAAACCCATATGAAAATTTAAGGAGCGAAAAAAGTGGAAAACGTATTTGACATATTAAAGGAACGTGGATTGCTTGCACAGACAACCCACGAAGACGAAATCAGAGAACTATTAGGGAAAGAAAAAGTTACATTCTATATTGGCTTTGACCCCACGGCTGACAGCCTCCACGTAGGTCATTTTTTGCAGATGGTAGTTATGCGCCATATGCAAAACGCAGGACATAAACCAATCGCTTTGGTTGGCGGCGGTACAGCTATGGTAGGAGACCCCTCAGGAAGAACAGATATGCGTCAGATGATGACAGTTGATACTATCAACTATAACTGCGAAAGATTTAAAAAACAGCTTTCATGTATCGTTGATTTTTCTGATGACAAGGCAATTATGGTGAATAATGCAGATTGGCTCAGAAACTTAAACTATATCGAATTTTTGCGTGACATCGGCTCGTGTTTCTCTGTTAACGAAATGCTCCGTGCAAAATGTTTCCAGACGAGACTTGAAAAAGGTCTTTCATTCTTAGAATTTAACTATATGTTAATGCAGAGCTACGACTTTTTAGAGCTTAACAAAAAGTACGGATGTAAAATCGAGCTTGGCGGCGACGACCAGTGGAGTAACATCTTAGGTGGTATTGACCTTGTAAGAAGAAAAGAAAACAAACAGGTTTACGGTATGACCTTTACTCTTCTTACCACAAGTGACGGTAAAAAGATGGGTAAAACCGCAAAGGGTGCTTTGTGGCTTGATCCTGAAAAAGTTTCACCTTACGAGTTCTATCAGTACTGGAGAAATGTTGACGATGCTGATGTTGTAAGATTCTTAAAGATGATTACATTTGTTCCTATGGATGAAATTCGTGAGATGGAAAAATGGGAAGGTGCCCAGCTTAATGCAGCTAAAGTGCGCTTGGCTTACGAGGTAACAAAGCTTGTTCATGGCGAAGAAGAAGCAACCCGTGCAAAACAGACAGCAGAGGGGATTTTCGGCGGCGGTGCAGGCGGTGAAATGCCTTCAACAGAGCTTGATATGAATGACCTTTCAGACGAAGTTTCGCTTTTAGACCTAATGCTTATGGCAAAACTCATCCCCTCAAAAGGCGAGGGAAGAAGACTCGTTGTTCAGGGCGGTGTGTCGGTTGACGGCGAAAAGGTTACTGACCCCAATATGACAGTTGCAAAAAACGCACTTTCTGAGGGAATAGTAATTAAAAAAGGTAAAAAAGTATATCATAAAGTAACAGCAAAATAATTGAGGAGGTGGCGCGGTGCCTATAAAAATCCCCAATGATTTGCCAGCAACGGCAATACTAAATCAGGAAAATATATTTGTAATAACAGAAACAAGAGCTATAACTCAGGATATAAGACCGCTTAAAATCGCGATTTTAAACCTGATGCCCACGAAGATAGAAACAGAAACTCAGTTCGTACGCCTTTTGGGGAACTCACCCCTTCAGGTAGAACTTGAGCTTTTGCACACAAAAACCCATAAGTCTAAAAATACATCAGAAGAGCATCTTTTAAACTTCTATAAAACTTTTGACGAGGTTAAAGACCAAAAGTTTGACGGACTTATTATCACAGGTGCTCCCGTTGAAATGATGGATTTTGAGGAAGTGGAGTATTGGGATGAGCTTTGCGAAATAATGGAATGGAGCAAAACCCATGTTACAAGCACTCTGCACATCTGCTGGGGTGCTCAGGCAGGTCTATACTACCATTATGGAATAAAAAAGCATATCTTACCCAAAAAGGTTTTCGGAATTTTTAAGCACAAATTAGACCATAAAACATCAATACTTTTCCGTGGCTTTGATGATGAATTTTTAGTTCCTCATTCACGCCACACAGAAGTTAGAATAGAAGATGTGGAAAAAGTTCCAGAGCTTAAAATTCTGTCAACCTCTGATGAGGCGGGGCTTTATGTTGCTTCAACAGACTTAGGACGGCAGATTTACGTTACGGGACACTCTGAGTATGATGCAGATACCTTGAAAAAAGAGTATTTGAGAGATGTTAATGCAGGAAAAGAAATTGAAATTCCTAAAAACTATTTTAAAGACGATAACCCCGAAAACGACCCCGTAGTTACATGGCGGTCATGCGCAAATCTTTTCTATTCAAACTGGCTGAATTATTTCGTTTATCAGACAACACCATATGATATCAGCGAAATCAAATAAAAAGTGCTAAGCGATTTAAATCGCTTAGCACTTTTTGTTGATGTTTAAATCATTTACAAGCTTCAACAACTCTCATAAATACTGTTGCCGCCTGAGCGCGTGTTGAAATATTTTTGGGGTTAAAGGTGCTTTCTGTTTCTCCGTTCATAATGTGTGCACCGCAAGCCCACTGGATTGCTGAAATTGCGTATTCAGAGATTACGTTAAAGTCATTATACGATAATATATTTGTATTTTCACCAACTGATGTGTCTATTCCTTTATACTGAGCATAGCGGAACATCATAGCCGCCATCTGTTCGCGGGTGATGTTGTTATGAGGAGCAAACTCTGTGTCAGACACGCCGTTTACAATTTTATTTTCATAACCCCAAGCAACAGCTTTTTCGTAGTAACTTCCGCTTTCAACATCGGAGAATGTTGATGCGCTGGCCTCAGGCTGATTTTCAATTCGGTAAAGAACTGTAACAAACATTGCACGAGTTACATCGCTGTTGGGACCGAATAAGCTTTCTGAAACACCGTTCATAAGTCCATTGTTGTGAACGTATTCTACCGATTTATAATACCAGTCGTTTTCGCGAACATCGCCAAAAGGATTTTTCCACGGAACTGGCTCTGGGGTTACGCTTTTTACATTCCACTTTGCGTAAAGAGTAATATTTTTTGTAACCTTGCTTGCAAAGTCATAAACTTTATTGAAACTGCTGTCTGTGTACCATCCGCCAAATTCGTATCCTGATTTTTCTGGAGCAGTAGGCTCTTTAACAGAATCTCCACCTTTAACCGACTTGGCAGGGATGATGCCTGCGCCGTTGGTGTTAAATCTTACAGAGTAGGTAACACTTGTGTCTATGGGCGTGTCGTCTTCTTTTTCATCGGATATGTTGACGGGTATAAATTCGATGTAGTCATAAACATACTTGTGAGTAACTTCCTGATTTGTTACAAGGTCAACGATAACCTCAAGCTTATAGTCGCCTTTTTCAATATGAACATTATCCTTTTTATATAAAGCCGCAGGCATTGATTCCCAACCGTATCCTAAACTTTCTGCTGCTTTTTCGGTGTTGTTAATTTCAAAATCTCCAAGCTTTATGCGAACGGCACTTAAATAGCTTTTGCCCATTTTTTCGCCTATAACTGCATTAACGTTGTAGTCGCCTGATTTTAAAACTTTAACATCAAAAGAAAAGTCGGGGTCTAATGTCTGATAGCCTTTGTTTACCATCTGACCGCCACTGGCTGATGAATTGGTTTCAACACCTCTGTCCCAGCCGTAAATACCTGCTTTTGAATATTCATCAAGTTCAATTCTTGTTTTTTCTGTTGCTGAGATTTCAGGAACGGGAGTGGGGCAGAACTCTATGTAATCTAAAGCGTAATTGTATTTTCCGTTGGATGCATCAATATTTACCTTTAAGTCATAAGTATTAGCATCAATCCAAACGCTTTTTTCTTCAAAAAGATACATCTGCTGTCCGCTTTCAGCACTGTATGCAAGCTTTTCTCCGCTTTTGGCGTTGTCACCGGGAATAGGGAACGCACTTTTTAAATCAAGAGAAAAACTGATTTTACTGAGTGACGAATCTTTTTTAGTTGTTACATATTTTATATTATATCTTCCACTTTTTTCAAAGGTTACGGGAATAGAGATTACCGGAGTTTCAGAACCTGCGGCTTCTGCAACTACCTTGCCGCCGCTTGCACCTGCAACACTTTTTATTTTCTTGTCAGTGTATTTTTCAAATTCAATTTTTGTTGAGGCACTTCCTGAGATGATTTTTGTATCAGCGGCATTTACACAAATAGCAGCAAATGCGGAGAAAATCAAAGAAACCGCCAGTAGAATAGAAATAGTTTTTTTCATTTGTTTTGACCTCTTTCCTTTTTATATTGGACATATTAAATTGTATACTACAAAGCCAAATTTGTCAATCTTACAATATTGACGTTTTGGTGTCTTATTGACATATTTGGTAGAAAAATGTAAAAAATGGAGTAAAAAATGAAGCAAAAATCAAAATAAATTATCTTGGTAAATATTATTCAAAAAAAACAAATTTTTTGTACACTTTTTTGTGAAAACATACTTGACTTTTAAAAATCACTATGTTAGAATGATAATGAATTATGTTACATAATTGTAATCTTATGCGCATTTGGAGATTTTAATATGAAAATAAAAGAGGGTTTTTTGGTAAAAAAAATAGCAGGTGACTACCTTGTTGTTCCCACAGGCGACAATATTGTCGACTTTGCTGTTGCTGTATCTTTAAACGAAACAGGGGCTTTTCTCTGGGAACAATTAAAAAATGATACAACTCTCGAAAAACTTTCTGAAGCTTTGGTTTCTGAGTATGGCATAGAAAAAAGTGATGCCGAAAATGACGTTTTAGATTACATAAACCTTTTAAAATCCCACGATTTTATTGAAGAATAAATAAAAAGGCGGTTTATACGGTGAAAAAAAACTTAAGTTCATCTAAGTGGATATTTAAAAAAATCCGCCCGTATATACCAAACCTCATGGTTCTTATTCTTACAGGTGTAGCTATTTCATATATAAGTGTAAGATTTGCTTTAATGTCTAAAAATCTTATTGATATAGCAACCAGGCAGGCGGAGGGAAGCGTAAAGGGTGCAATAATAAATCTTGCAGTAATGCTTGCCTGTCAGCTTGCACTTCAGATTATCCATGTAAGAATACATATAAAAACCAGTGGAAAGATTTCAATGGCAATAAGAACAGATATGTTCTATAAACTTTTGAAAAAAGATTTTGCCAGGGTTTCATCAATTCACTCGGGTGAAATTTTGAATACACTTATAAGTGATGTTTCTCTTGTGGCAGAAAAAGCAACACAGTTGATACCAAGCGCATTTACTCTGTGCTCATCTGTAATATTCAGCTTTTCAGCACTTTATAAACTCGATAAAACATTTGCCTTAATGTGTCTGGTTTTAGGACCTGTTGCACTTTTGGTTGCTTACATATATAAAAAGAAGATAAAATCTTTGCACCTTTTATGTCGCAAAAGTGATGGAAAGGTAAGAGCGTTTCTTCAGGAAACAATTCAGAATTTTCTTGTCGTTAAAGCTTTTGGCAGAGAAAACACTATGAAGGCAAGGGCAAATGAGCTTCAGTATAATAGCTATAATTTAGCAGTTAAACGTTCCACAATGAGCATTTTTGCAAATATAATGTTCTTTCTTGCAGTAACAGTTGTTTACTACGGAGCGCTAGCTTGGAGCGTATATCGCTTGAGTCTTGGACTTATAACTTTTGGTACTGTTACAGCCATTCTCGGACTTGTAGGTCAGCTTCAAACACCTTTCAGGGATTTATCATCAATTCTTCCTCAGGTGTATATGACACTTGCCTCTGCAGACAGAGTAATTGAACTTGAAAACTTAGACGATGAAGAACCTGTGTACCTTGATGAAAATGTTGATTTGAACAGCTTTTCAGAAATCGTTTTTGAGGATGTTAATTTTTCCTACGGTGATGTTGAGGTTTTGAAAAATGTAAGTTTTTCAGTAAAGAAAGGCGAGTTTGTTGCACTTTGCGGAAACTCAGGCGCAGGAAAAAGCACAATGACAAAGCTTTTACTCTCTGTGCTTAAAGCTCAGGGCGGGGAAGTTTACTTAAACCTTGAAAACGGCAAGAAAATAAACTTCGGAACAGAAACAAGGGCAATGTTTTCTTACGTTCCACAAGGTAATATGATTTTATCAGGGACAATCCGTGACAATATCACATTTGCTGACGAAAATCCTGATGAAGAAAAGGTTATCTGGGCAGCAACAGCAGCTCAAATAAAAGAAACTATTGACAATATGCCGAAAGGCTTTGATACAAAACTTGGTGAAAAGGGAATAGGTCTTTCTGAGGGGCAGATTCAAAGAATTGCAATTGCAAGGGCGCTATATTACGACGCACCTGTTCTGCTTTTTGATGAGGCAACTTCATCCCTTGACATACATACTGAGGCTGAGCTCTTAAAATCAATAAAAGAGCTTACCGATAAAACCTGCATAATAATATCTCACCGCAAGGAAGTTATAAGTGCTTGCGATAAAACTTATTATTTGCAGGAGGGAACACTTAATAATCTTTGATAAATATTTCTCGTCGATATCCCCCGACAGAATTATTTATATGTAAAAATTTAAAGGAGGAAAAACATGTTAAATTCAAAAGCATTCAAAAAGCTTGCTGCTTTAACAGCTGCAGTTGCTTTAGTTGGTTCTTTTGCAGTTAGCGCAAGTGCTGCTACAGTTAACACAACAACAACATATGTTGGTGGTAGTAACGAAGCAAAAGTTACAGTTAAAGTTGACGTTGAAGCTACACCTGATGCAGAAGTAACATACTATGCTTCAAAAGGTGGCAAAGTTATTCATGTTGACCAGGTAAAAGCAACAAATGCTGGTGCTGCTTCTTTTGAACAGTATGTAACAGATTCTGCTAACTTAGAAGCTGCAGTTATCGTTAACGACGGTGCAGTTACAAGCGACACAATTGATGGTCGTACAATCACATACGAAGGCAATGTAGTTAAAACAATTGCAAACACAGCAACATCAACAGTTGTAGCAGTTACAAAAACATTAGCTGCAGACGAAAAAATTAAGGCTATTGAAGCAACAAATGCTAAAGCTGCATATGTTGCAGACGGTAACACATACAATGTTACATTAACAGAAATCGAAGGTGATGTTGTTATCACAATTACAACAGAAACAATTCCTGAAGAAGTTGACCTTTCAAATGGTGAATTCATCGCTTCAGGTGTTGTTGAACTTGCAACAGGTGGTTACAGAATCACAGTTTTAGGTAAGGTTTCTGGTCTTAAAGAAGGCGCTGCATTTGGTGCTGAAATCGATGCAGTTAAATTTGCATCTAAAGTTGCAAATCCTGCAAACGGATACTTTGCTATCCAGGTAGAAGGTAGCGAGTTAACAAAGACAAGCTACACAACAGGCGTATACTATACAAAAGCAGATGATACTGTTCTTGTAGATTACGCTGACGCGCAGTAATAGGAGGTTAAAATAATGAGATACGAAAAACCTATCGTAAATGTAATTGATTTACAGATTAAAGAAAATATTGCTGCAGTGGATACAACAGTATACAAAGGAACAACACTTAACGCTGTAGATGCAGGTACTGCTTCTTTACAGATGGCTCTTACAGAAGCTAACTCAGGTATCAGTGCTGGTTCAAGCGAAGGCTTGGTAGATCCTAGCTAATTCTTTATGTTGTACAGAATTGCAGACAATTATTTAAGACTTGAAGGATTCAAAAGTGAATACTTTGAGCGCAGAATGAAAGCTTATGAAGTGCCGTGTAACAACGGCACTTCTGCTGACATATCTGTTACATTTAAAAATAATGAATGCATCAGAGTGCCGGCGGGAAAAGATTTTCGCCGGCATGATGCGTGGTATTGGCTTGATTGTGGGGATGATGGCTATTCAGCCATAAAGCAGTTTACCAAACACCGCATAAATATGATGCGAATGGACGTAGATAAGGAATGTAGGAACGTTACCATTGAGTATGTCGACTTAAAAGACTATCTTGATATAACAACTGACTATATGCTTTATTTTGCCCTTAACGATATTTTTGCCTTTTGTCAGACGGTGAGAAACTCAACACTTCTTCATTCCACCGCCATTTCGTATAAGGGCGAGAGTATCTTATTTTCTGCGCCTTCAGAAACAGGCAAATCAACTCAGGCTGGGTTGTGGAAAAAATATTACCCTGATGACGTAGAATACTTTAACGATGATACACCTGTAATCCGTGAACTCGACGGAATACTTTATGCTTATGGTACGCCATGGAGCGGCAAAACCGAAATAAACTTAAATGTTAAAGCTCCCCTAAAAGCAATAATCTGCTTAAAACAGGCACCCGAAAATTCAATAAGGAGATTAAGTCCCATTGAGGCAGCTATCCGTCTTTTGAATGAAACAAGAAAGCCTGTTTTTGAAAACTTAATGGACAAGCATATGGATATTATAAACAATATCGTATCAAAAACGCCTGTATACGAGCTTTCTTGCACAATCTCTCGTGAGGCGGTTGACTTAGTAAAAAATACCTTGTTTAAGGAATAATATAAAAATTTTCCGCAGTTGCGGTATAAAAGGAGATATTTACTTATGAAAAAAATAATCTCATTGATTTTATGTTTGATAATGTCATTATCATTGGTTGTGTGCGTAAGTGCAACAAGCTTCTCAGATTTAGCATCAGAGCACTGGGCATACGAAAATGTAATGACTTTAGTTAAAGAGGGAACAATTAACGGATACGAAGACGGAACATTTAAACCTTCTAAAACCGTTACCCGTGCCGAATTTGTTAAAATGATTGGTAAATGGAATAAGGAAATTTCAGGTCCCTTTTCTGACCTTTCACCTAATCATTGGGGATATGAGTATCTCATCTGGTCAGGCTTAGAGGCTGATAACGGAAAAATGTATCCCGATAAGGAAATGGCAAGAGCAGACATTATAAACCTTATCTGGAAAAGAAACGGCTCACCTGAGAATAGTGATGCTCCTTCTGCGATTTCTTCTCAGGGAACAAACAAGAATGCAACATCTTGGGCTTATACAATAGGCTTGGTTCAGGGTGATGACGGGTTAAACCTTCGCTTAGATGACTCTGTTACCCGCGCAGAGGCTGCAACCTTGATTATTCGTTCGAGAAACTTAGTAAACTCAGACAAAAAGGTTGACTTTAAAGATATAGTTTCAAAAAATGTTATGGAACAGGTATATTACAGCACACGCCTTTTTGATAAAGAATACAATGCTGATGCAACTGTTACATATGGAGAGCTTTCAAGAGCAGCGTTTATATTTGGAGCGTCAGGAAAATCCATCGTATATAGTACTGCAGAAATTGATACTAACAACCTTTTTGAACACGAATATACCAAGGATTTTTATTCTTTGTGTAATAAACTTTGGGGAAAAGAAAACTACACAGAAAGCAAAATAGATTCTCCCATAACCGTTCAGGATGCCTTGTCAGGTCTTATGTATGGATATATGAAGAGGGGTTCTGAAAACTTTATTGCCGCGTACACCGACAAATATTACCCCGATTGTGTAGACGCAAACAGCACGAATATCGAAAATATGTGCATTTCCTATGCTAATGTATCAGGCATAAAGCTCAAAGCTGGAAAAGAGCTTGGTGCAACAAAGATTGCAACAATGAGTGACATTGTAACACTTCTTATTGCAATGGACAGCGCATTTGGTCTTGAGATTTGTTACACAGATGGAACAAGATATAACGTTGAAACAAATAAGGATATGTCAAAATATCCTAAAAATTACAGCGATTACAGATCATTGATTAAAGGTATTCCTGCTGAAGCTTACGGCATAAAGAAAGCCGACACAAACGCAGACGCATATTACTGGAATGCAAGTGAGCTTTCATTTGTATTTACAGGCTACCTCAACGAAGTGAAAAATATTGTAAAATCAAAATATAGTGTTGATGTATCCTTAACATATTATCCTGCTCTATGCTATCAGGAGGATAATAAGGTAACATTTATTGTAAAGGCAGTTGTAAATTCAGAAAATTCTGTTGATGTAGACACAGTGTTTGCGTCGTTCCTCGACAAAAATACAGGAAGAAAAGTATCAAAAGGAGAAGAATTTTATATAGCATTTGAAACATTTACGCCTATTATGGACATAGTTTTACATTATGATCAGGCAAGAATAAAGGATGTATTTTAAGCTGATTAAGGAGAGAGACCCGTGGATAAACAAATAAATTTAATGGACCTGCTGAAACTTTGTGTACGTCGTTGGTGGGCTTTGATAATAGGCATTGTTATAGGTGCACTTATAGCAGGTTTGTATACTGAGTTTTTTATAACTCCTATATATACGTCGGTTTGTACTTTGTATTCCGAGAATACAAAGGATGTTCTTGACACTGAGGCAACGAGTGTAAACTTGACCAACATTGTCACAAGACAGACATTGGTTAAAACCTATGCAGAGGTTTTGTCAAGTAATATTTTTCTAAAGAAAATTGCCAAAGAAACAGGCCTTGGATACAATCACGCACAGCTACTCAGTATGTTGTCAATGACATCTAAAAACGGAACAGAAATTCTGGTTGTAAGAGTGAGTTCGCCCAATCCTAAGCACGCATATCTTATTGCTGACTGTATAATGAAGAATGCATCACAGCAGGTCGGCGAGGTTGTTGACGGCGGTAGTATGAATCCTCTTGATGAACCTGAAATTCCATCGAGTCCTTCTTCGCCTAACATGACAAAAAATATACAATTAGGTGCGATTGCAGGACTTGTAGTGAGTTTGATTATAATTTTCATTATTGAAATCATTGATAATAAAATTAAAAATGCAGAGCAGGTAGCAGAAAGCTTTGATTATCCGGTTCTTGGAGAAATACCGTTCTATTCAACGGGCAATAAGATTATTGATACCTCAAGAGCAGAAGTATACTACAGTTCAGAAACTTAATTTCTATTGATAGGGGCACATGTTATGTTTTTAAATAAACTTTTTAAAGATGAAGAAACAAAAAATGACAAATATCAGGGACAAAAGAAAGTCATGCAGATTTCTGAGTCCTATAAGAACGTAAGATCAAACCTTATGTTTGCTATGGCGGGAGATCAGTCGGACAAAGCAAAGATTATTATGGTTACAAGTGCGGAGCCTGGTGAGGGGAAAACAACCACTTGTGTAAACATTGCATCTGTTTTTGCTGAAACAAGCGCAAAAGTTTTGGTTATTGATGCGGACCTTAGACGTCCTAAGGTTGAAAGATATATAACAGATAAACGTGTATCAAAAGGATTATCTGATGTACTTGGTGGCTTTTCTAAGCTTGAGGACGTTTTGGTGAAGCCAAAAGGTTGTAACTTTGACTGTCTTTTTTCGGGAAATATTCCCCCGAATCCTTCAGAACTTTTAATGCTTGATGCTGTTGAGGAAATATTTAATAAACTTTCCGAAAAGTATGATTATATATTTATAGATACACCGCCTGTCGGTATAGTATCGGAAACCTTGTATTTAACACAGTTTGTTTCGGGTGTTATAATTATAGTTAAGAAACAGCAAACAAGAATCAATAAGGTGAAAGAGATACTTGCAACTTTAGAGTTTGCAAATGCAAACCTTTTAGGTTTTGTTGTAAACGGTTCTTCAAATGCGAGTGTAAGGAGATACTATAAACGCGGAAAATATTATTACAAACAGAATTATTAAATAATAGGTTACTGCTTTTGGCAGTAACCTATTATTTTAAGACAAGGAGCAAATATGGCTAAAAAGATTATTTTGTGGGTTTTGGTTATACTTGTGTCGGCTCAAATTTTTTCATTCTCAAGCGATAACAGTAAAGATTCAAGTGGTAAAAGTGGAAAAATTACAGAGTATATAGTTGAACTCATAGAAGATTTGCCTTTTTTTGAAGATACAGATGAATTTGAATTGAGGGAAAAGTGTGAGGTTATAATACGTAAAGGCGCACATTTTAGTATTTATCTTATTCTGGCACTTGTTGTTTTTGAACTTGCAAGAAGCTATAACATAAAAATTAGGTATTGCCTTGTAATTGCAGCTCTTTACTCGCTTTTTTACGCAATAAGTGATGAAATACACCAACTTTTTGTTGATGGCAGGAGCGGAGAAGTAAAAGATGTGCTGATTGATTTTTCAGGAGCATCTTTTGGGTTAGTCGTAAGAATTTTGACAGCTAAATTCGTAAAATTATGTCGAAACAGTGCGAAAAACAAAAAAATATAAATTTTCTTCACTTTTAACAAATTGTTCATACTCATGTAAAAAAATTAGTTTATTATAATAGTATAAAGTAAATTAAAAGTGCCGGGAGGTATAATATGAAAGATTACAAAGACTTTGAAAATGAAATGATGGAAAACGACATAAGTTCACAAAATGAAGAAAATAAAACCAATGAAGACGGAAAATATGAATGGGTGGACGATGATTACGAACAGGTTATGTATGGAACTGTAAAAGACGATAAAAACGCTCTTGCAATTTATATACCAAAACCAAAAAAACGAAGCTTTTTCAAAACTCCTGTTTTTGCGGCAATTGTAAGTGCGGTTTTAACATCAGCACTTTGCTTTGGAATATTTGCGGCAGCATTCCAAAGCTTTAATAAAGTGGAAAAACCAGAAGGGAATGTTCTTTCAATAGGCGGAACTCCTCAGGAAAGCCAGATTAAAAATACAGCAACAACAGCTGTAAACACAAGTAAAATGTCGATTCCTGACATATATGATAAGGTTTCACCTGCTGTTGTAAGCATTATTTCTACTTCTGCAGGAAATAGCTCATATTTTCAGAGTTCTGGAGCATCAAGCAGTGGCTCAGGTGTTATACTTTCTGCTGATGGTTATATAGTTACAAACAACCACGTTATTGACGGTGCTTCAATTATTACAGTTAAAACAACGGCTAATCAGTCATTTGACGCTCAGGTTGTAGGTAAAGATGCACGAACTGACCTTGCTGTTTTAAAGGTTTCAAGTGAACAGACACTTCCTTTTGCAGAGCTTGGTGATTCTTCTGTTCTTCGTGTTGGTGATATGGCACTTGCAATAGGTAATCCTTTGCAGGAGGCTTTGGCAAGCACGCTTACAGTAGGTTATATAAGTGCAATCAACAGAACAATGGTTATTGAGGATAGACAGATGACAATGCTTCAGACAGACGCTGCAATCAATCCTGGTAACTCAGGTGGTGCGCTTATTAACGTTTACGGTCAGGTTATCGGAATAAACACAGCAAAATCAACAGGGTACGATGTTGAAGGTTTAGGTTTTGCAATTCCTATAAATGAGGCAATTCCTGTTATTGAATCAATCATAGAAAACGGTTACGTTAAGGGACGTCCTTTGGTTGGTATTACCGGTATTGACGTTACGGAACAGATATCAAAAGCGAACGACCTTCCAATAGGTGTTTACGTTGCATCTGTAATTGAGGGCGGAGCGGCACAGCTTGGAGGTATTCAGGCAGGCGACGTTATCTTGAAATTTGACGGGAAAGAAGTTAAAAGCATTGATGAAATCAATGAACTGAGAGATGAACACCAGGTTGGTGACAAGGTAAATGTAGAAGTTTCAAGAAACGGAATTAAGAAAAAATTAACAATAGAACTTCAGGAAGAGAAACCTGTTGAGGAAGTTAAAATTAACGAAAATCAGCAAAACAATAATGGAAACAATAATAACGGAGGTATTCCATACAGATATCCATCCGACTTCTTCTCGTGGTTTGGTTGGTAATACAAATTAAAGGAGCTGTAGCAAAATGAAATCATTTTGCTACGGCTCCTTTGGGCTGGACGGAAAATAGCGCAGATTGGACAAACTGAACCCGAAGGCGTACGCGGGTACGTTGAGAGGTGAAGTTTGTTCAAAACGCAAGGCATAAAATGGAAGAAATTCGTCAAACGGCGAATTTTTCGTTAAGTTTTGCATCATTTTAACTTTTTTAATATAATAAAGTGTCTTTGTTATGCATTATCTTTGTCTTGTGTGGTGTGCGCATTTTGCTACAGCTCCATTTTACTTGACAATAAATTGGGCATGATATATAATAAAGCCATATATGACAATAAATTACCGGAGGCATGAAATGTCTAAAATTGAAAAGAATAAAGAAAAAAACTGGCTTAATATAATAATTGTTGGTTGCGGAAAAGTGGGAACCACCCTGGTTCAGCGCCTCTGTGAAGAAGGACACGACATAACCGTTATTGATAAAGACAGCGCAGTTATTCAGACAATCTGTGAAACCCACGATGTTTTGGGTATTATAGGTAACGGCGCAAGCTACAATGTTCAGATGGAGGCAGGAATTGAGAATGTTGATCTGCTTATTGCTGTAACCGAATCAGATGAGCTTAACCTTTTGTGTTGTACTGTTGCTAAAAAAGTAAGCAACTGTTCTGCTATCGCAAGAGTGAGAAACCCTGATTATAATAATGAAAAATATTATCTTCGCGAAAAACTTGGAATTTCAATGCTTATAAATCCTGAGTTTGAGGCGGCAAACGAAATTGCAAGGCTTCTTCGTTTTCCAACGGCTCTTTCGGTAAATGCATTTGCCAAGGGTCATGCGGAAATGATTAAATTTAAAATTCCCGAGGGAAGCACATTAGACGGAAAAGCACTTTTTCAGCTTCAAAATCATCAGGTGCTAATCTGCGCAGTTGAACGTGACGGAGAATTGTTTATTCCTGATGGTAGCTTTGAGTTAAAATCAGGTGATGTTGTTTCGTTCACATCCTCCCATCAGAATGCATACCAGTTCTTTAAAAATATAGGAATAAAAGTTAAACGCGTATCAAACACAATGATTATTGGCGGCGGAAAAACCTCATATTACCTCGCAAAACAGCTCCTTGAAATGGGTATTGAGGTTAAAATTGTGGAGCTTGATATGAAGCGATGCGAAGAACTGAGTGTTCTTTTAGATGATGCCCTTATTATAAACGGCGATGGGGCAGACGAAGCCCTTTTAACCCGTGAGGGAATAAAAGATATGGAGTCATTCATTGCATTGACTGGAATGGATGAGGAAAATATCCTTTTAACACTTTATGCAAAACAAAATCCCAATACTAAGGTTATTACAAAAATTAACCGTATAACCTTTAATAAGGTTATAGAGGATTTGGAGCTTGGAAGCGTTGTGTATCCTAAGTATATTACGGCAGAAACAATAATTGCGTATGTGCGTGCAAAGAAAAACTCTATCGGGAGTAACATCGAAACTCTGTATCATATTTTTGATGACAGAGCAGAGGCTATAGAGTTCCGCATTGAAAAGAATTCACCTGTTGCAGAAATTCCATTAAAAGATTTAAACACAAAGAAAAATCTCCTGGTTGCAGGAATTTTGCGTCACGGTAAATTCATCATACCAAATGGTAATGATGTGATAAAGGAAAACGACAGAGTAATTATAGTTACTATGCATACGGGTTTTCGTGATATAAGCGACATTATTGAAGAATAAACAGAGGTCATAATATGAATATTCGTGCAGTTATTTATGTTTTAGGCTGGATACTGAATATTGAAGGAGCATTTATGCTTCTTCCGTTTTTCGTGTCCTTAATATACTCAGAACCGCAAGGAAAAGCGTTTTTGATTGTTGCTCTTGTTTCTATACTGCTTGGAACGCTTATGATTGTAAAAAAACCTAAGAATATGGTTTTTTATGAAAAAGAGGGGTTTGTAACCGTAGCTTTTTCGTGGATAATGATGAGTATATTTGGAGCATTGCCTTTTGTTTTTAACGGGGATATACCAAACTTTACAGACGCATTATTTGAAACTGTTTCAGGATTTTCGACAACGGGCGCAAGTATACTTACAAATGTAGAGGGATTGTCACAATGTAGCCTTTTTTGGCGTTCCTTTACCAACTGGATAGGCGGTATGGGGGTTCTGGTGTTCTTGCTTGCAATTATGCCTTTAACTAAGGGCGGATCTCCCATACATTTAATGCGTGCAGAAAGCCCTGGCCCATCCGTTGAACGTCTTTTGCCGAAGGTGCGCAATACGGCTTTGATTTTGTACTTTATGTATATCGTATTGACGGTTTTGGAATTTGTGTTGCTTATTGCAGGTAAAATGCCTGTGTTTGATGCGGTTTGCGCATCTTTTTCTACGGCAGGTACAGGTGGTTTCGGAATAAAGAATACGAGCTTTGCAGAGTATTCTCCCTACATTCAATGGGTTGTAGCAATATTTATGATGCTTTTTGGTGTAAACTTCGGTGTTTACTTCCTTTTATACCTGAAAAAGTGGGGCAAAGCGTTAAAATTTGAAGAGATGCGCTATTACTTTTTGATTATTGCGCTTTCAACCTTAATCATTTTTCTGTGCATTTTCCCTGACTATGCAGGTGTTGAAGAGCCTTTGAGATATTCGTTTTTTCATGTTTCGTCAATTATAACAACAACGGGCTTTGCAACTGCAGACTTTAATCTTTGGCCGACTCTTTCAAAGTCTATACTTGTAACATTAATGTTCGTAGGAGCTTGTGCAGGAAGTACCGGCGGAGGAATGAAAGTTTCAAGAATTGTGACCTTAATAAAGTCGATTAAAAAAGAACTTGTAATTTATGTTCACCCCGGAAGTGTAAGAAAGATTAAATCGGAGGGAAAAGTTGTATCTCATGATGTACAGCGTGCTATAAATGTTTTCTTTATAGTTTACATCTTGATTTTTGTAGCTTCTGTGCTGATTGTGTCCATAGAAAATAAGGATTTTGAAACAACTTTTACTGCCGTTGCCGCAACTTTGAACAATATAGGTCCCGGACTTGCAGAAGTCGGACCTGCAGGTAACTTTTCGTCGTTTTCTATCCTTTCAAAGTATGTTATGATATTTGATATGTTGGCAGGAAGACTTGAACTTTACCCGATGCTTGTTATATTGAATTTTGGTATGTGGAAACAAACAATATCTTCGGGAGTTAAGAAGTTGAAAAATAAAAGCTTGTAAGCGTTGCTTACAAGCTTTTTAGTTATTCGTCCTGCATTCCTGCAATCCAGCCGGTTATGAGCTTAAAGATGTTTGATGATATTGCGACCTGGAGAACAAGGTCATTCATTCTGTCCTGATTTGCTTCGGGATTGCTCAAAATTGGTTCTGCAACAGCGTTAATCTGCTCAGTAACGTAATTAAAGGATTTTGCCTGATTTTTAACAAATGAAGTATAAATTGTTTTTAATTCCTTTTCATCCAAATCAGGCGGAATAATTTTTGAAATGGTAGAAATGGCAAGGGTCTGTTTTAAAATACATACCATTATAAGATAAGCTAAATGTACCTTATTATAGCGCTTTTTTACCGGCGCAGGAATTGTTTTCAGCTTAACATAGTTGTTAATCATAGTTGGTGTAATGAGCTTGTCGTCATTTGAAACTGCCGAGAAAAGCTCTAAATACTCAGACAAAAGGGCAATAACCTGATCCATATAAAGCTCGATTTTAGGAAGCTCGTCCCATGTGGGAAGCTGAAAACTCTTTATCATTTCGCCGCCGCCGGCAAAAATATCAATAAGTCTTTCTTTACTGTAATTCATAAAACCACTCCTTGCAATATCCATTGTAGCATATATGTTTTTTAAAATCAAGAAAATAAAGTATAAAAAATTACATAATTTTAACATTTACCTTCTTGACAGAGTTTTCGATATGTGATAACATAGTATTGAAAACTAAAAGCATGGAGGCGTTACATATGTCTTTTGAAATTATAACAGATACATCTGCAAATTTACCTGCAGAATTAGCAAATAAATTGGATGTTTCCGTTCTTGCCCTTTCGATATTCAACGGTGAAGAACCCTATAACGGTATAAAAGAAGATGGGTCTTTCGATTACGCTGATTTTTATGGAAGACTGAGAAATAAGGAAAATATGAAAACCGCACTTATAAATGTTGACGAGTTTTCAAAAAGCTTTGAAACAGCGCTAAGTGCAGGAAAAGACGTTTTGGCGATTATTATGTCAAGCGGAATATCGGGAACATATCAGTCTGCAAAAATCGCAGGTGATATGATGAGTGAAAAATATCCCGACAGAAAGGTAATTGTAATAGATTCTTTGTCAGCTTCAATCGGTCAGGGACTTTTGGTTTATTATGCTTGCGAAATGAGAAAAGAAGGAAAGTCTATCGACGAGGTTGCACAGTGGGTTGCAGATAACCGCTTAAAAATGGTACATAACTTTACCGTGGAAGATTTATTTTTCTTAAAACGTGGTGGAAGACTTTCAGGCGGTGTTGCAATTATCGGAACGATACTTCAGATTAAGCCTTTGCTTCATGTTGATAACGAAGGTCGTCTTATTACGTTGGATAAAGTAAACGGCAGAAAAAAATCTTTAAATACAATTGTTGAAAACTTTAAGAAAAACGCAGTAGACCCCGAAAATCAGGTTATTGCAATTTGTCACGGCGATTGTATAAAAGATGCAGAGTATGTTGCTGAAAAGATTAAAAAAGAGGTTAACGTTAAAGATATAATTATCGACTATACAGCTCCCGTTTTAGGCGCTCATGCAGGCCCCGGAGTTTTGGCTCTTTTCTATTTGGCTGAAAAAAGATAGTACATAAAAATGAAACACACCGCAAGGTGTGTTTTATTTTTTGGAAAAGTTGTGCATACTAAAAGCGGAGGAGAGATATATGCATAATTCAGTATGGACAAATAATGTTAAATTGCCTGAATTTAAAACGCTGAGCGGTGATATAAAAACGGATGTTTTAATTATTGGCGGCGGAATGTGCGGACTTTTGTGCGCATATTTTTTGAAACAAGCAGGTATTGATTACGCACTTTTAGAAGGAGATAAAATAGCCTCAGGCGTAACAAAAAACACAACTGCAAAAATAACATCACAACATGGTCTTATATACTCAAAGCTAATAAAAAACGCAGGGGAAGAAATGGCAAAAATGTATCTTAATGCAAATGAAGAAGCCATTAAAAGCTTTGAGGACATATGTAAGAATACCGATTGCGACTTTGAAAGAAAACCCGCCTATACCTATTCACTTTCAGATAGGCAGAAAATTGAGGATGAAGTTTATGCGGTAAACTCCTTGGGCTTTAAGGCAGAGTTTAGCAAAGCATCAGAACTTCCGTTTAAAATAAAGGGTGCAATACGTTTTGAAAATCAGGCTCAGTTTAATCCGCTTAAATTTATTTTGGAAATATCAAAGGATTTAAACATATACGAAAACACGTTTATACACGATATTTCAAAAACTACCGCAATATCAGATAAGGGTAAAATAAAAGCAAAGAAAATCATTGTGGCAACACATTTTCCCTTTATAAATAAGCACGGTAGTTACTTTTTAAAGCTTTATCAACACAGATCCTATGTTTCTGCTTACGAAAATGCAGAAAAACTTGACGGAATGTATGTTGATGAGGATAAAAAGGGAATGTCGTTCAGAAATTATGGCGATTTGCTTTTAATTGGCGGCGGAGGACACAGGACAGGAAAGCTGGGCGGATGCTGGCAGGAAATAAATAAATTTGCAAAAGAATATTATCCTGATGCTAAGCTCAAATACGAATGGGCGGCTCAGGATACGATGAGCTTAGACAGCGTTCCTTATATAGGTCAGTATTCTAAAAATACACCTGATTTATATGTTGCATCAGTCTTTAACAAATGGGGAATGACAAACTCTATGGTTTCAGCAAAAATCCTTACAGATATAATAAAAGGAGTTAAAAACGAATATAGCCGGGTATTTTCACCAAGCAGAAGTATTTTAAAGCCTCAGTTATTAGTAAACGGATTTGAAACCACAACAAATCTTTTAACACCAACTACAAAAAGATGTTCTCACTTAGGATGTGCGCTTAAATGGAATAAATATGAGCATAGCTGGGATTGTGCCTGCCACGGCTCAAGATATGATGAAAACGGAAAGGTTATAAACAACCCTGCAATGAAAAATATAAAACCGAAAGAATAGGTCTTTCGGTTTTTCTCATATCTCAACAGCTTTTTGCATACTATATACAAAAACGCTTTTGGGGTGTATTATGAAAGCTTATATTGAGGAAAGAGCAAAAGCCTTGGCAAATTATATCGTGGAAAACAAGTCCACGGTGAGGGAAACTGCAAAAGTCTTTGGAATTTCAAAGTCAAGTGTACATAAAGATATAGCGGAGCGCCTTTGGGAGATAGATAAATCCATGGCGAAAAAAGTGAAAAAAGTGCTTTTGGAGAATAAAGCCGACCGACACATAAGAGGCGGAGAGGCAACTAAAAGAAAATATGAAAACTTAAAAAAATGAGAAAAAAATCCTTCTTTTAAAAAGAAGGATTTTTTTGTCGTTATATCATTTATTTAATTGACATTTAAGGTTTTATGTAGTATTATATAAGATAGCGTAAATAGTTATATGTGAGGAAATTTTATGGTTATAGATTACAACAGATGTGCATCCTTCATGTGTCCCGGTTGCGGCGAAATGACTTTCGGTGATTTTTCACTGTTTGATCTTTCGGGCGGGCGCGGAATATCCTTAAAATGCGGCTGCGGAAAATCTCAGCTTGATATATTGCCGAAATCTAAAGAACAGTATGTTGTTTCACTTCGCTGTATTGTGTGTGATGAAGTTCACGAATACCCTGTGTCGCTCTTTGACCTTTTGAAAAAAAGATTACTCGATTTTACCTGCCCGGAGATTTTGATAGGGCTTATTTTTATCGGTAAACCTGATGAGGTAAAGGCGGCAGTTTCAGGAAATGCAGAGTATATAAATGAAGTGGTAACAGCCTGCGGTCTTGCGCATACGGGAAGAAACGGAATTACTATGCTGAAGGCTCTTGATAAAATCCAACAGCTTTCAGATGATGCCTGCCTTTTTTGCAAATGCGGCTCAAATTTAATAGATGTTGATGTTTTGGAAAATGAGCTGATACTTGAATGTTGTATGTGCGGAAAATCAATTACTTTTACGGCTGATGAAATAAGAAGCGGAAAGTTTTCGGATATTACAGAAATAACTATTGACAATTACGATGACACGAATGAATAAAAATTAGAGAGGTAGCGGAAAATGAAAGCACAATTATCTTCTATCTGGAACTCATCATTAAAGCTTTTGAAAGAATCGGTGAGTGAAACTTCATATGAACACTGGATTGAACCACTAAAACCATTGGGTATTCACGAGGGATTGCTTTATATAAAAATGCCCACAGAAGTGCATTTAGAGATTATAAAATCAATGCATTTAAGTAATATCCGTGAGGCAGTAAATGCAGTTTCCGAAAGTGAGTTAGACATCGAGCTTGTTGACTATAACGAGCCTGTGCCCTCGGTTTTGGAGTATAACGTATCTTATAGCTCGAGAGGTGACGATGCGGTTACTTTAAACCCGAAATATACCTTTTCAGCCTTTGTTGTAGGCGACTCAAACAGACTTGCTCATGCTGCAGCAAAAGCAGTTTCTGAGCGTCCTGCTGATGCGTTTAACCCGCTTTTTGTTTACGGTGGACCTGGACTTGGAAAAACCCACTTGGTTCATGCTATTGGTAACAAAATCAAAGAAACAAGACCTGATTATGATATTTTGTATGTTACGTCAGAAAAGTTTATGAACGACTTTATCAGCACAATCACATCAGGAAACAGCACAATTGAGTTCCGTAACAAATACAGAACTTGTGATGTTTTAATTATTGATGATATTCAGTTTATCTCAAATAAAGATCAGACTCAGGTTGAATTTTTCCATACTTTTAATGCTCTACACGAGGCAAATAAACAGATTATCATAACCTCTGACAGACCGCCTAAAGAAATTAAAGAGCTTGAAGAAAGAATGAGAAACCGCTTTGAGTGGGGACTGATTGTTGATATAAAGCCTCCTGATTTAGAAACAAGAGTTGCTATTTTAAAGAAAAAAGCAAGCGAAGAAAATTTCGATGTTTCAGATGATATTCTCTTTTACATAGCGGAGCACTTAAAGTCAAACATAAGAAACTTAGAGGGCGTTTTAAAACGCTTAATGGCATATAACGTGCTTATGGGAAAACCTATAACCATGGATTTAGCCGACGATGCGATTAAGGAATTTTTAAATAAATCTGATGACCCCCATGTAAACACGGAATATATTTTGTCTGTTGTAGCAAACTACTTTAATGTGACATCGGACGAAATTTTATCTTCCAAAAGGTCTCAGGAAATTGCTTATGCAAGACATATTGCAATGTATTTAATCCGTGAGTTTACAAACCTTTCACTTCCAAAAATAGGAAAAGAGCTTGGCGGAAGAAATCATGCAACTATCTTAAATGGTATTAACAAGATAAAAGAAAGTATGGAAAAGAACGAAGACACTAAAAAGATTATAGACGAGCTTATTAAAAATCTCGAAAACAGGGAGTAGCAGATGAAAGTTAAAATTTCTACAGAATTTATAAAGCTTGACCAGCTTTTAAAGTTTTCAGGTGTTTGCGAAAGCGGAAGCTTTGCAAAGGAAATAATCTTAGAGGGCTTCGTAAGCTATAACGGCGAAATTTGCACTATGCGCGGGAAAAAAGTTTACTCAGGTGACAGAGTGAGTATCCTAATTCCTGATGAATTTTCAGAAGAAATTATTGTGGAGTAAACCAGTATGTATGTAAAAAAGCTCAGCCTTGAGGGATTCAGAAATTACGAAAAACAAAGCTTTGATTTTTGCCCCAAAACAAATATAATATACGGAAATAATGCACAGGGTAAAACCAATGCGTTAGAGGCTGTTTTTCTGTTTTCAATAGGTAAGTCCTTTCGAACTCAGCAGGACAGAGAGCTTATCTCATTTGATAAAGATTTTACAAAAATATCAGTGCTTTTTGAAACTTCTGTCCGCGAAAGCGAAATTGAAATAACAATAAGACGTGACAGAAAAAAACAGATTAAAATAAATGGCGTTCCCATAAATAAAACGGGTGACTTAATCGGTCATTTTAACGTTATTTTATTCTCGCCTGACGAGCTTAACTTAACAAAAGGCTCACCCGGCGCAAGAAGACGGTTTTTAGATATTGCGGTAAGCCAGATGCGCCCTAAGTATTACCACATTTTAAAACGCTACAATAAAATTTTGGAACAGCGCAATAACCTCATAAAAAAACTTAAATTTTCAAATGATGAAAGCCTTAAAGATACTGTTAGTATATGGAATGAAAAGCTTTCTGAATACGGAATGGCGGTAATTGATTACCGTAAACGGTTTGTTGAGGCATTAAAGGAATACTCAAAAAAAATCCACTTTGAAATTTCGGGCGAAGATTTTGAAATTAACTATAAACCTGCCTTTGAAACAAAGGAAGAATTTATAGAAAAATTAAGTAATTCTTTGAAAAAGGAAATAGAGCAGGGCTTTACACTTTACGGCCCTCACAGAGATGATTTAGATATTTACATTAACGGAAAAGATATAAAAATGTTTGGCTCTCAAGGTCAGCACAGAAGTGCGGTTTTAGCTCTAAAGCTCTCTCAGACTGATATGATTTTTGAGGACGCAGGAGAGTATCCTGTTCTTTTGCTCGACGATATTATGTCCGAACTTGACGCAAACAGAAGAGCATACCTTTCAGGAAAAATCCGTGACAAACAGGTAATTATAACCTGCACAGACAAAGAAAAGTATGATGACGACACAAAGTTTATCCATATAGAAAACGGAAAAATTATAGATTAAGGAGAAAGACAATGTATCTTCACTTAGGCGGCGATACGGTAATTGCAATGAAAGATATTATTGCAATTTTCGATTTGGATTTAACAACCACATCGAAAATTACAAGAGAATTTTTACATGTCGCAGAAGAAGAAGGCTTCGTTATAAATGTTTCAGATGACGATTTGCCGAAATCCTATATTTTAACTGAAAACAATAACGAAAGCCGTGTTTATATTTCTCCTATTTCTGCGGCAACGCTTCTTAAGCGCGCAAATAATTTTACTCAGAACATCTAAATATATTTTTTCATTCGGGCAAGTGCTCCCTTTTCTAAACGCGAAACCTGAGCCTGAGAAATTCCTATTTCCTCAGCTACCTCCATTTGCGTTCTTCCAGAGAAAAAGCGAAGATTTACAATGTGTTTTTCTCTGTCTGAAAGGTGGGTCATTGCCTCTTTTAATGCAATTTCTTCAAGCCAGGATTCGTCTGTGTTTTTTTCATCTTTAACCTGATCCATAACAAAAAGCGTATCTGTCCCGTCGTTATAGGCAGGCTCAAAAAGGGACACAGGGTCCTGAATTGCCTCTAATGCGAACACAATGTCCTCTTTGGGAATTTCAATAATCTGTGAAAGCTCCTCAACAGTAGGCTCTTTTGAATGAAGATTTATATATTCCTCCTTTGCTTTCAGGGTTTTATATGCAATATCGCGAAGTGAACGGCTGACTCTGATTGGCGTGTTATCGCGAAGATAACGCCTGAGTTCCCCGATTATCATAGGAACTGCATAAGTTGAAAATTTAACGCCGTGAGACGTGTCAAAGTTGTCCACTGCCTTTATTAAACCTATGCATCCAATCTGGAATAAATCATCAACATTTTCACCGCGGTTGTTAAATCTTTGAATAACCGATAAAACAAGCCTTAAGTTACCGCTAATGAATTTTTGACGTGCCTCCATATCACCTTTTTTTATCTTTTCAAAAAGCTCTTCTTTTTCTTTATTTGATAAGAGCGGAAGCTCCGATGTGTTAACTCCGCAGATTTCAACTTTGTTTATCATTTGCGTGACCTTCCTTTTTTTGATTGTAAATTCATTATTGACGAAAAGCTTTTAACCTATTCAGTTTAGGGCTAATTATTTCCTGTTTGTTAACTTTTGAAAAAATCTCTTTTTAAATTATAAACATTGTGCTATAATACATAATTGAAAAACAAGAATAAAGTGAGATGATAACTATGATGTGTTCAAGATGCAAGAAAAATCCCGCAGTTTTATATGTAAATAAATTAGACCCTGCAACAAACAAGCAGACTAATGAGGGATATTGCTTAAACTGTGCACGCGAATTAAATATAGGTCCTGTTGACGATATTTTAAAGAAAATGGGTATAACGCCCGAACAGTTCGATGAAATCAACAGCGGTATGAATGAGCTTATGAATTCTATGGGCGAGTTTGATGGAAACTATGATGATTTTGATGCTGAAAATAACCCTCTTGCCATGATGAACGGCTTTGGGAATATGTTTGGAGGTTTATCTGAAAACGGAGATGTCGGAGGCGGAAAAGGCGTGAAAACTAAAAAACGTACCGAACAGAAAGAAAAAAGAATCTTAGACAGCTTTGGTACAAACCTGACTCAGAAAGCAAAAGACAAAATGATTGACAGAATAATCGGAAGAAACAGAGAAATCGACCGTGTTATTCAGATTTTGAACAGACGTTCCAAAAATAACCCCATCCTTTTAGGTGAGCCTGGTGTTGGTAAAACAGCCATAGCGGAAGGCTTAGCAGTTCGTATTGCAGAAAAACGCGTGCCTGCAAAGCTCTTTGATAAAGAAGTTTACCTTTTAGACTTTACTGCGATTGTGGCAGGAACTCAGTTCCGTGGACAATTCGAAGCCCGTCTTAAAAAGATTTTGGAAGAGGCAAAAAAATTAGGGAATATAATCTTAGTAATTGATGAAATTCATAATATCGTTGGTGCAGGCGATGCAGAGGGCGCAATGAGCGCAGCCAACATCTTAAAACCATCTCTTGCCCGCGGTGACATTCAGATTTTAGGTGCAACAACCTTAGACGAATACAGAAAGCATATTGAAAAAGACTCGGCTTTAGAAAGAAGATTTCAGCCTGTTATTGTTGATGAGCCTACTATTGAAGACACAATCGAAATTTTAAAGGGTATAAGAGATTACTTTGAAAGCTATCACAGAGTTACGATTTCGGATGACGTAATAGAGCAGGCAACCTACCTTGCAGAACGCTACATTACAGACCGTTTTCTTCCAGATAAGGCAATCGACGTAATTGACGAGGCAGGCTCAAAGGCTAACCTTAAAAATGAAAAGCTTGTTGAACTTAAAAAGCTTGAAGATGAATTAAAACGCGTGCAGTCAGAAAAAGAAACTGCCATCTCAAGCGATTCTACCGAGGATTATCAGAAGGCAGCTGAATTAAAGGCAAAGGAATGTGCTTTGGTTGATAAAATTGATGCCCTGAATAATTCAGGAATTGATACTGCATTAACAATTGAAAACGTTGCAGAAGTAATTGAGGACTGGACAAAAATTCCCGTTAAGAGCTTAACTGAATCTGAAAGTGTGAAACTTTTAGATTTAGAAAACAGAATTAAAAAACACGTTATCGGTCAGGACCACGCAGTTGAAACTGTTTGCGAGGCGATAAGAAGAAACCGCGCCCGCTTAACCCGTGCAAGAAGACCCGTAAGCTTTATTTTTGCAGGTCCGACGGGTGTTGGTAAAACGGAGCTTGCTAAAACGTTAGCTAAAGTTATGTTCGACTCAGAAGATGCTATGATAAGAATCGATATGTCTGAGTATATGGAAAAGCATACCGTTTCAAAACTTATCGGTGCACCTCCGGGATATGTTGGTTATGATGATGCAGGTCAGCTTACAGAAAAGGTAAGAAGAAGACCTTATTCAATTATTCTTTTAGATGAAATTGAAAAGGCTCACGCTGATGTGTTTAATATCTTACTTCAGGTTTTAGATGACGGACGTGTTGCCGATAGCCACGGCAAAATGATAAATTTTGAAAATACGATTATCATTATGACATCTAACGCAGGCTCGGAAATGAAAAATTCAAGCTACGGCTTTAATAAAACAGAGGACGAAAAGGATAGTAGCAGAACAAATGCTGCTCTAAAAGAAATTTTCCGCCCTGAGTTCTTAAACAGAATTGACGATGTTATTACATTCCGTGCGTTAAACGAAGAAACTTTAGAAAAAATCGTTGAGCTTATGGTATTTGAGCTTTCGACAGAATTGTTCCGTAAGAACATGGTTTTAGATGTTACAAAGGGTGCAAAAGAGCTTATTTTAAAGAAAGGCTATGAGCCAAGATTTGGCGCAAGACCTTTACGCAGAACAATCGAAAAGTATATCCAAAACCCTATTGCATCTTTGGTTATTCGCGGTGAGGCAAAGGAACACTGTAAGATTTTAGTTGATGCAGATGGTGAAGAATTTAAAGTAACCTGCGAAAATATATAATAAAAAGTCTGTTGAGTTTTACTCAACAGACTTTTTGTTATATTATTATTTCCTTATGATGATTAGGTATTCCGCAAATATCATTGATTGTGACAGAGGGCTCACCCTTTATTCCGTCTGTTTCAAAAATAATGATTTCGTTTTCATCTTTAAGGATAGCACCTGGTATATATAAAGCATTTAGAGGTCCTTCCTCCCAGTAACGACCTAAATTAAAACCATTAACGAAAATCACGCCTTTTTTAAAATTATCAAAATGAACAAAGCAGGAATTTTTATTATCTGCTTTAAAATAACCTTTGAAAAAGGCAGGGGATGAAATATCAGTTCCTTTTTTGAATTTAACCTGCTCGGGATTATCTAATGGCAGGCAGGTTATATCCCAGTTAAATGAAACTTTACCCGGGGTTTGCAAAACACCGTTTTTTCGGTGGGTGAGAAAAACTCCGCCCGTAATACCTTTTCTGTCACCAAAATAAGTATCCTCACCGTAGCATATTCTTCCCATATTTTCAACTAAAATATCAATGGTGTCGCCGATTTTTAAATCACTTGATAACTCAATGGGACTTTCGTCTTCGCCACGCATACGGATTGCTTTAAGTTCTTTGTTTACAAAAATGTGGGCACGGTCAGAAATGCCGTTGATTTTAATAGCGTTAAGCTCTGCGTCATAGTCCATTGTTTTGCTGTATAGAATATATCCGTATGACTGGTCAAATTCTTCCATTGTTTCAATGGTAACACTTTTATGGTGATTTCCTATGTGCATATTGTCAAAAAGATGAGCACATTCTGTAAGAAAAACCTTGCCTATGTTTTGAAGTACGGGGGATTTTGGAACTTCTGCGGGTGCTTTTCCATGGTCTTTTTCCATAGCATTTTTAATATCAAAATACTTTTGCGTATATCCGCCCCATTCTGTAATTGCTGCATCGTAATCGTAGCTTGTCACAACAGGATTGAATGCGTGTTTCATATAGGAAAGGTTGCCCTGTGCTCCTGATGTAAACCCGAAATTAGTTCCGCCGAATAAAACATAAATATTAAAGCTTGCACCAAGCGATACAAAGTTTTTCATGCTTTGCTTTATCATTTCATCAGGAATGTGGGTACATTCATCAAAACGCCAATCTGTGAAATTTCCTGCCCAGTATTCTATAACAAAATATGGTGAATTTTGGTTGTAGCAGTCAACGACCTTTAAAGAGTCTTCTGTAACGATGCCACCCATATCTGTTCCGCGGACAATGTGTTCGCCTGCCGTACCTGTTGAGAGATGATACTTTTTACCACCGTCAGCAGAGAGGTATAAACAGTCCATATTTTCGTCTTTGTAAATTTTTTCAATAGCCTTTAAATATTCAAAGTCGTCACCAAAAGAGCCGTATTCATTTTCTATAGCCATTGCAATTATGGGTCCGCCGTTCTTTAAAAGATAAGGTCTTATTTTTGAAAAAAGAATATGAAACCAATCTTTCAGGTGCGTCATATATGGCTCTGTGTTGCATCTTAAACGAATGTTGAATTCCTTTTTTAAAAGCCAGGCAGGCAGACCTCCGTTTTCCCACTCGGCACAGATAAAGGGTCCGCATCTTAAAATTACTTTAAGACCTACCTTATCTGCGGTTTTTAAAAACCTTTCAATATCGAGCATCCCGGAAAAATTAAACACGCCCTTTTTGGGTTCGTGAAGATTCCAACAGGTATAAGTTTCAACGGTATTTAAACCCGCGGCTTTAATTTTGATTAAGATATCTTCCCAATATTCGGGAAGTGCCCTGAAATAGTGAAAAGCACCGCTTTGGATTTTAAATTCTTCACCGTTTAAGTAAAACTTTTTGTTTTTAACTTTGAGCATGCTATTTTCCCCTTTGTATATCGTATCTGAACATACCTATTACAACGGATATCAAACTCAATGTTTCGCAGACAACACCGCCCAACGATATGTTTATAAGGTCGTATAAAAGCCATGATGGAGAGCTTATAAGTGCCATGTACCTGATACTTTTGGCATCCTTTTTTGAAAATCCGAGAGTGGTTGCAAACATTGCAATTAACGGAAGAAACTCTACAACAATATTAAATATGGAAGGTTCTTTCTTGAATATTGTAAAGGTGGCTATGTATGATAATACGAACATAAACATAAAAATTGCGTTTATTATGTATATGTTTTTGAATTTATCCTTGTTTGAGTATATTAAGGCACGGAAAATGCCGATTGTATTAAGCATAAAACCCATAATTGCACCAAGCATCAGCATATTAACCGAGAAAAACAAAGAACCGAAAAACTGCATTAAAATTACGGATTTTTGTTTTTTTCCCTGATAGGAAATAATATTCATAATCATTCCTAAAATTCCGAAAAATTGAGCTATAACAAAATATTTCATTCCTTAAATTAACCCTTTCAAAAGTATTACCTTTCTTGTATATACATAATACTATTTTCAAAATAGAATGTCAATAAGAAAATAAAAAAGCACCTGCAATTTGCAGGTGCAAACTTTATACTGTTTCTACGTTTTCAGCCTCTTTAGCTTCTTCTGAGTCTGACTCCGACTTTTTCTTTTTAAACAGATTTACAATCTTGTCTAAAATTGTGGGTACGCTGTCGATGATTTCTTCTACAGGAGAAGCGTTCTTTTCAACGGGCATAAGCTTAATCTGTTCTTTTCCAACAACCATAAATGCAACGGGCTCAATTGTTGCGCCGCCGCCTGAACCGCCACCAAAGTTTGAATCGCCTGAACTTATTCCTTTCTGACCAAAATCAGAACCGCCTGCACCAAAACCAAATGACACCTTAGAGATGGGAACAATAATTGTTCCGTCTTTAGCTTCAACGGCCTCGCCGATAATTGTGTTTACATCTACCATATCCTTAATACTCTGCATTGCTGTTTCCATAAGATTGTTAATAGGATGATTTGACATAAATTACACCGCCTTTTTATATTTTGAATTTTGATTTAATAAACCTGATTGTGTGAGCAAGCTTTCTTAATACTATTATAAAATGAATGGGACGCATAATCAAGATTGTTTTTATAAAAATTTCAAATTTTTTCTGAGTAAAATCGGGATAAACTTCCATGTTTTTCTTTTTAATGCCGATTAACTCGTCTAAAATCTTTAAAAGGAGAGTTCCTGTTGTCCATACTGCACCTGTGGTAATTCCTGTTTTGGCAGCATCACCTGTTCCAAAGCTGATTTTAAAATCAAAGTCTTTACAGCTTAAATTTTCTCTGACATATAAAAGCATTTCCGAAAGTTCTTTTTTACTCTTTTTAACAACGTCACTTAGGTAGTGAACGTTTTTTCGAAAAGTTTCGAAAGAAAATTTTGTTTCCTTAGCTTTTTTCTTTTTTTTATCTTTTTGCTTATCCTTATTAGTATTGATAGGAAAGCGGATTAAAATACCGAAAATACTTGCATAAATATAAAGTTTTTCAAATTCGGCACCTTTGTGGTAGTGAATACCGAATTTCATAGGAAAAAAAACAAAAGCTGTTAAAGTAAGCAAAATGCCAAGAATAATAAATATGGCAGTCATACCGTCACCTGCAATTTAGTTTGTTTGATTTTCTTCTAAAACTTCGTCAATTTCAATCTGTGTAACGCTTTCGTCTAAAACCTCCATGTCGGGAAGCTCGTCAAGTGACGAAAGACCAAAGGAACGCAAAAATTCTTTTGTGGTAACATATAAAATAGGACGGCCAGGAGCATCAAGCCTTCCGTTTTCTTCAATAAGACCGCGCTCAATAAGCTTACCCATAGGACCGTCGCAGTTGACGCCACGGATAAATTCGATACTTGAACGAGTAACGGGCTGATGGTATGCAACTATAGAAAGGGTTTCCAAAGCCGCCAAGGATAAAGGCTGTTTCTTTTTGGATTCTGCAAGCTTTGTAACATAAGAAAAGTTTTCTGAAACGGTTTTTAACTGAACATACTCGTCGTATGTAACAACTGTTAAGCCACGTTGATTTTTTTCATAAAAATCCTTTAATTCATCTATTTGTTTTTTTACATCATCAACGGAAAGTTCTAAAACTTCTGCAAGCTGTGAAAGAGTAATTCCGTCGCCTGAAACAAATAAAAGACTTTCTAAAACAGAACTAATATTCATCTACAATATCGCCTTCCTTGAGTTTTTCAATATAAATATCATCACTTTCAGCGTTAGCACTTATGATTTCCAGTTTTATCATTTCCAAAAGTGCCAAAAATGTTGCAATGATTGATGGTCTTGATTCAAGTCCCTCAAAAAGTGAGGTAAAAGACACCTTTTTCGTCGCATTAAGACGCTTTTTTATGTAGTCGGCTCTTGACTTAACCGAAACAGGCTCTCTGCCTGCAATGCCCGTAAACGCCGCTTTTGACGGAGGCTCTTTTCGCTCCTGCTTGTCTAAAACTGTTAAAAATGCTTTCCAAAGCATATCAAGCTCAAAGCTCTGGTCAGAATAATCTGCAGGAAGCTTGGGAAGCGGCTCGGGGTCTTTATAGAAATTGTAGTAATCTGCAAATTCTTTTTCTTTTAAGACCTCAGAAACAATTTTCATTTTCTGATACTCTGCTAAACGCTTTGCTAAATCCATTCTTGGATCTTCTTCCTCTACTTCTTCGTTTCGGGGAATAAGCATTTTTGATTTTATATAAAGAAGCTCTGCCGCCATAACAATAAACTCGCTTGAGTATTCTATATCATATTGATTTAATTCTTCCATATAGTCAAAATACTGCTTAGTGATTTCAACTATGGGAATATCATAAATGCTGACTTTGTTTTTCTTTAAAAGGTGTAAAAGAAGCTCTAAAGGACCTTCGAAAACATTAAGCTTATAGGCGTGCTTGTCCTGGTCGAAAAGTTCTTCCATTAAAAACCACCTCCAGAAAGAAAGCTTAAAAGTCTTACCATAAAATAGCTTAAATTACTTAAAATCGGGTCTAAAACATTTAAATATAAAGCAACTATCAAAACAATAAATCCATACTGCTGATAGCGCATAATTTCAAAGTAAATTTTGGGCGGCAGGAACTGTAAGAAAATCTTAGAGCCGTCTAAGGGTGGGATGGGTATTAAATTAAATATTGCAAGACCGATATTTATCGTAACTAAAAGTGCAAAAAACTGAGTAAAGTATGAGTTTTCTACAAGAGGGCAAATGTGCACAAAAAAGAGCATACCCACATACGCTAAAATGATATTCGATAAAGGCCCTGCCAAAGCGGTGAGCGCCATATCTCTTTTATAGTTTTTAAAGTAGTTGGGGTTAACGCCAACAGGTTTTGCCCAGCCAAAGCCGAAAAAGAACATACACAAAGCACCAATGGGGTCAATATGCTTTAATGGGTTTAAAGAAAGCCTTCCGTCATGCTTTGCAGTGGGGTCGCCTAATTTATAGGCTGCAAACCCGTGAGCAGTTTCGTGAACACAGATTGCAAGTAATACGACTAAAACTCTTGTTAAAACATATATAATACTATCAAGGCTGAAGCCTGAATACATTAATTGCCTGAACAAATCATACACTCCCTACATTTTATTACATTAATTATATACTAAATTTTATTTTCTGTAAATAGAAAATAAAAAAATTCATTTAATTTTAAAAAAGTACTTTCTTTTAGAATAGTTTTCTGTTATAATCAATTACGAGGAGTGATTTATATGACAGAACAGGTAAAACAGATTGCACAAAGACTTGTAGGACTTCGTGAAGCAGAAGATATGACTGCAGAAACACTTGCTAAAATAATCAATGTTCCGATTGAAACATATAAAAAATACGAAAGAGCAGAAGAGGATATTCCTGTAAGTGTACTTTACGATGTTGCAGGGCATTTCGGGTTGGAGCTTACAGAGCTTTTGTCAGGTTCTGCACCAAAGCTTAAGGTATACAGCCACATTAAAAGCGGAAAAGGCTTAAGTATCTCAAGAAGAAAAGAATATGCATACCAAAGCTTATCATACAATTTTGCCAACGCACATTCAGAGGCGCTTTTAGTTACGGTTCCCGTGTCCGATGAAAACGAGCCTATGGCTGAAACGATTCATAACGGTCAGGAATTTAACTATTTGCTTGAGGGAAGAATGGAAATAGTGATAAATAATAATAAAATTGTTCTGGAGCCGGGAGACTCTTTGTATTTCGATTCAAGCTATCCTCATGGTATGAAAGCTCTGGACGGAAAACCTGCAAAATTTGTTTGTGTAATTATGAGATAAATTTGTTTTTACTTATGAAAAAACCGAAACATTCGTGTGTTTCGGTTTTTTGTATGTAAATTTTTATAATTTTAGGTAGAAATTTATCAAAAAGCTATGGACATACTATTTTTTTTCTGTTATAATATATATGGTTTATTAGGGAAATTTGTTATTTTCTTAACAAACTTTATCTAACTAAAAATTTTTTAACATATTTAAGGGGGTTAATCTCTTGAGCGAAATCAGTAAAATTCCATTTTCCGGCACAAAAGAGCAGGAAGAAAAATTGCTTAAGGTAATTGAAGAGCACAAAGGACAAGACGGTGCACTCATTCCCGTGCTTCACGAAGCACAGAACATTTACGGCTACCTTCCGATTGAAGTTCAGAAAATGATATCGGATGGTTTAGATGTTCCCATGAGTGAAATTTATGGTGTTGTAACATTCTACACACAGTTTACAACAAATCCCAAGGGTAAATATAATATTGCTGTTTGCCTTGGAACAGCCTGCTATGTTAAAGGTTCAGGTACAATTTTAGACAAAATTAAAGAAAAACTCGGTATTGATGTTGGTGAATGCACACCTGACGGTAAATATTCAATCGAAGCAACACGTTGTATCGGTGCTTGCGGTCTTGCTCCCGTACTCACAATAAATGATGAAGTTTACGGAAGACTTGAACCCGACGATATCTACGCTATTTTAGAAAAATACGAATAAACAAGGTGGGGTTAATATGCTCCAGTTGTCGCTTCATATTTTAGATATTGTAAACAATTCGGTAAAAGCCGGAGCAAAGCTGATTGAAATTGATATTGATGAGGATACAGAGAAGAATCTTCTTTCAATCCTTATAAAAGATAACGGCTGTGGAATGGATAAGGATTTTTTGGAAGATGTAACAAATCCTTTTAAAACCACCAGAACTACAAGAAAAGTCGGAATGGGAATTTCACTTTTCAAAGCTGCTGCTGAAAATACGGGCGGGAGCCTTACCATAGAGTCTGAAAAGGGTAAAGGAACAGTTGTTAAAACTGTGTTTACCTATGACCATATTGACAGGCAACCCATTGGTGATATGGGTGAAACTATGGTATCTTTAATCAGTGGAAACGAAACAATCGACTTTCTGTACACACATAAGTACAACGGCAAAAACTTCACACTTGATACCCGTGAAATAAAACAAATTCTGGGCACAGAGGTTTCGCTTGGAAGCCCTGAAATTGTTATATGGCTAAAAGATTACATAACCGAGGGCTTAGAAGAAATTAAAGCCTTAAATCAATTATGAAAAGAGGTAAAGTAAATGAAAAGCTTAGCAGAACTCGAAGCAATAAAAAACAAAATTAAAAATCAGGTTGAAATCAGAAAAGATTCTGATGACGATACAGTTCGCATAGTTGTAGGTATGGCTACCTGCGGTATTGCGGCAGGCGCAAGACCCGTTCTTTCAGCTTTGGTTGAAGAAGTGGGCAAAAGAAATTTGGCAAATGTTACAGTTGCACAGACAGGTTGTATCGGTATGTGCCGCTTAGAGCCTATCGTTGAGGTAATGGCTCCCGGCAAAGAAAAAGTAACATATGTTAAAATGACAGAAGAAAAAGCAAGAAAAGTTATTGCTGACCACATAGTAAACGGTAGCGTTGTTGCCGAATATACTGTTGGCGCAGTAAAAGAATAATTGGGGAGGTAAACAGTAAATGGATTTTGCAAGAGCGCACGTGTTAGTCTGCGGCGGTACAGGCTGTACCTCGTCAGGCAGCGAAAAAATTATTACAGAATTTGAAAAACAGCTTTCTTTAAACGGTCTTGAAAAAGAAGTTAAGGTTATAAAAACCGGTTGCTTCGGTCTTTGTGCTTTGGGCCCTGTTGTAGTTGTGTATCCAGAAGGTGCATTCTACAGCATGGTTAAAGAAGAAGACGTTGAAGAAATCGTAAAAGAGCATCTCTTAAAGGGCAGAATTGTTACCCGTCTTTTATATGATGAAACAGTTGAAGAAGATACAATCAAGTCATTAAACGAAGTTGACTTCTATAAAAAACAGCAGCGTATAGCACTTCGTAACTGTGGTGTTATCGACCCTGAAAACATTGAAGAATACATCGGTACAGACGGATATAAAGCTTTAGGTAAAGTTTTAACCGAAATGACACCCCAAGAAGTTGTTGAAATCATTAAAGACTCAGGTCTTCGTGGCCGTGGCGGCGGTGGTTTCTCAACAGGTATGAAATGGATGTTCACAGCAAACGCTGAAGGTCCTAACGGAAAATATGTTGCATGTAACGCCGATGAAGGTGACCCCGGTGCATTTATGGACCGTTCTATCTTAGAGGGTGACCCCCACACAGTTATCGAAGCTATGGCAATCGCAGCTTACGCTGTTGGTGCTGACCAAGGTTATATCTACATCCGTGCAGAGTATCCTATCGCAGTTCAGAGATTAAGAATTGCTATTGATCAGGCTAAAGAATACGGTTTGCTCGGTGACAACATCTTCGGAACAGACTTTAGCTTTAACTTAGACATAAGACTCGGCGCAGGCGCATTCGTTTGTGGTGAAGAAACAGCGTTAATCACATCTATCGAAGGTCACAGAGGTGAGCCGAGACCCAGACCGCCTTTCCCGGCTGTTAAAGGTTTGTGGCAGAAACCCACACTTTTAAATAACGTTGAAACATACGCTAACATTACCCAGATTATTTTAAATGGTGTTGATTGGTTCAAATCAATCGGTACAGAAAAGAGTAAGGGTACAAAAGTATTCGCATTAGGCGGTAAAATCAAAAATACAGGTCTTGTTGAAATTCCTATGGGAACAACACTTCGCGAAATCGTTGAAGAAATCGGCGGCGGTATTCCTAACGGTAAAAAGTTCAAGGCTGCGCAAACTGGTGGTCCTTCAGGCGGATGTATTCCTATGTCATTAATCGACACACCTATCGACTACGACTCACTCATTCAGATTGGTTCAATGATGGGTCCAGGCGGTCTTATTGTTATGGACGAAGATACCTGTATGGTTGATATTGCAAAATTCTTCTTAGTGTTCACAGTTGACGAATCCTGTGGTAAATGTACACCTTGCCGTGTAGGTACAAAGAGAATGCTTGAAATCTTAGACAGAATTACAGAAGGTAAGGGTACTTTAGAAGATATCGACAAGCTCGAAGAGCTTGCTGAAACAATCAAGACAACAGCTCTTTGCGGTCTTGGCCAGACAGCTCCTAACCCTGTTTTGAGTACACTTCGTTACTTCAGAGATGAGTATGTTGCTCACGTAACAGATAAAAAATGTCCTGCAGGCGTGTGTAAGGCACTTCTTTCTTATAAGATTGTAGCGGACAAATGTAAAGGCTGCAGCCTTTGTGCTAAAAAGTGTCCTGTTGGAGCAATTTCAGGTGAGATTAAGAGTCCGTTCACTATTGACACTGATAAATGTATTAAATGTGGTGTTTGTGAAAGCACATGTAAGTTTAATGCAATTATCAAAGCATAACAGAAGGAGGAATAACCTATAATGGATATGGTAAATATAAAAATAAACGGAATTGACATGTCTGTTCCGAAAAATTACACTATCTTACAGGCAGCAAGAGAAGCAGGAATTAACATTCCCACACTCTGTTATTTGAAGGACATCAATGAAATCGGTGCCTGCAGAATGTGTCTTGTTGAAGTAAAAGGCGCAAGAGGCTTGGTTACAGCTTGTGTATATCCCGTTAATGAGGGTATGGAAGTGTTTACAAACACAGAAAAAGTTAGAAAAGCAAGAAAAGCTGTTTTAGAGCTCACGCTTTCTAACCATGACAGAAAGTGCTTAACCTGCACAAGAAACCAGAATTGTGAACTGCAAAAGCTTTGTGACGATTTAGGTGTTAAAGATATTGCTTTCCAGGGTGAAATGACAGAACACGTTATCGACAGTGTGTCACCATCTATCGTTCGTGATAACAACAAATGTATTCTTTGCCGTCGTTGTATTGCTGTATGTAAAAAGATTCAGACAGTTGGTGCAATCGATGCTTTAGGAAGAGGTTTTACAACCAAAATCGGTTCTACATTCGACCTTCCCTTATCTTCAACAGACTGCGTAAACTGCGGACAGTGTATCGCAGCTTGTCCTGTTGGCGCTCTTTATGAAAAAGATAGCACTCAGGCTGTTTGGAGCGCAATTGCTGATGAAACAAAACATGTGGTTGTTCAGACAGCTCCTGCTGTTCGTGCAGCTTTAGGTGAAGAATTTGGAATGCCCATTGGAACCGCTGTAACAGGCAAAATGGCAACAGCTTTAAAATATTTAGGTTTTGATAAAGTATTCGACACAGACTATGCTGCCGATGTTACAATTATGAAAGAGGGAACAGAGTTGATCAACAGAATTAAAGAAGGTGGAAAGCTTCCTTTAATCACATCATGTAGCCCTGGTTGGGTTAAGTTCTGTGAACACAACTTCCCTGACTTTATCGATAATTTGTCATCAGCTAAATCGCCTCACGAAATGTTTGGTGCGATTTTAAAATCATACTACGCTGAGAAGATGGGTATTGACCCGAAAGATATATTTGTTGTTTCAGTTATGCCCTGTACAGCTAAAAAGTTTGAAGCAAACCGTGATGAACTTTCAAACAATGGTTTAGCAGATGTTGATGCAGTTATCACAACACGTGAACTTGCAAAAATGATTAAAGAAGCGGGTATTGAGTTTAATAAACTCCCTGATTCAGTATTTGACAATCCCTTTGGTGATGCTGCAACAGGTGCAGGTGTTATCTTTGGTGCAACCGGCGGTGTTATGGAAGCGGCTCTCCGTACAGTTTACGAAGTGTTAACAGGCGAAACACTTGCAAAAGTTGAGTTTGATGCAGTTCGCGGAACAGAGGGCATTAAAGAAGCAACAGTTAAAATCGGAGATATGGATGTTAACGTTGCAGTAGCTCACGGCTTGGGTAACGCAAGAGAGCTTTTAGAAAAAGTTCGCAAGGGCGAGAAAAATTACCACTTTATTGAAGTTATGGGTTGCCCCGGCGGCTGCGTAACAGGTGGCGGTCAGCCTATCGTATCTTCTAAAACAATGTGCGAGATTGACTTAAAGGCTGAACGTGCTAAGGCTCTTTATTCAGAAGATGCAAATCTTCCTTTAAGAAAATCACACGAGAATCCTTACGTTAAGGCTCTCTATGATGAATACCTTGGTGAACCCTGCGGTCATAAAGCACACGAGCTTCTCCATACACACTATGTTGCTCGTAAGAAAATCAATTACTAAGATAAAATTGATAAACTTTTAAAATAATAAGCGAGGCAGTTTTATCACTGCCTCGCTTGCTTTTTTACGGCGAAAGGAACTTTTTTATGAATCTTGATTTTGAAGTTAAATTACCGACTCCAAAAGAGGTAAAAGAACAGTACCCGCTGACAGAAAAATTAGCTGAAACTGTTGAAAAGAGAAATCGCGAAATAGCTGACGTTTTTGAAGGAAAGTCAGATAAATTTATTTTGGTTATCGGTCCGTGTTCGGCAGATAATGATGAAAGCGTTTTAGATTATATCGGAAGGTTAAAAAACGTTCAGGATAAAGTGTGTGATAAAATCTTAATAATTCCAAGAATTTATACCAATAAGCCAAGAACAACGGGCGACGGCTATAAGGGAATGCTTCATCAGCCTGATCCCAACGAAAAGCCTGATATGTTAAAGGGAATAATTGCTATAAGAAACCTTCATATGCAGGCACTTTCTGACACAGGTTTTACCTGCGCTGATGAAATGCTTTACCCTGAAAACCACCGATATTTAAATGATTTATTAGGCTATGTTGCGGTAGGTGCACGTTCCGTTGAAAACCAACAACACAGATTAACCGCAAGCGGAATAAAAATTCCCGTAGGTATGAAAAACCCCACAAGCGGAGATATTTCTGTTATGATGAACTCAATTACAGCAGCTCAGCATAAACACACCTTTATCTATCGCGGATGGGAGGTTCATTCTCACGGAAACCCATATGCTCATGCGATTTTGCGCGGATATGTGAACAAACACGGTCAGTCCATGTCAAATTATCACTACGAGGATTTGGAACATCTTTATGAAACATATTCAAAAGCTGACCTTAAAAACCCCGCAGTTATCGTTGATACAAACCACTCAAACTCAGGAAAAAAATATCTTGAGCAAATGAGAATTGCAAAAGAGGTGCTTCATAGTATGCGCCATAACAGCGATGTTGCAAAGATGGTAAAAGGTCTTATGATTGAAAGCTATATAGAAGATGGTGCACAAAAAATTGGCGAGTGCATCTACGGAAAATCTATTACAGACCCTTGTTTGGGTTGGGAAAAAACAGAAAAACTTATATTAGAAATGGCAGATATTTTATAAAAAAGTTGCAGCGTAAGCTGCAACTTTTTTATCTTAACATATCCTTATTTTTTTCAAATGCTCGAATTAAAATTATTCCTAAAATACCGCAGGATATAATTTCACCGATGCCGACAGTTATCATAAAATAGAATAAACTTCCGGGAGCACCATAAGCATATCGCAAAAGAAACGGAACAATTATGGTGTTAGCAATAATGGGAGGCAGTATGGCTAAATACTTGTGATTTTTTAAAGTATAAGTCCCTAAAGCCCCTATTAGTGTTGCCAAGCTTCCAAAAATCACATCCCACAGAACACAGCCTGATAAAATGTTTGATAGTAAACATCCGACGAAAAGTCCGGGAACTGCCGCTGAGGTAAAAATTGGTAAAACCGTAAGCATTTCCGAAAATCTCACCTGGATTACACCTGATGAGAGCCCTGTTAGTGTTGCTAAATATGTTAAAACAACATATAAAGCCGCAATGAAAGATGCGTGAACTAAAAATTTTGTTTTTTTTCTTTCCATATTAAATTTCTCCTTTAGTTTTGTTTTAAGTGAGGAAGGTTTCGAACTCACTGAGTAGAAATTCTACCATAAAACATACAAAATGTCAATAATTTGTGAATGAATTTGTAATTCGGTTGACTTTTGAGTTTACTGGATTTATAATACTTTTAAGGGGTGAAGATATGGCAGAAAAAATAAATATACCACCTAAGTTTACAAAAGAGTGGTTCAGCTATATATGGAGCTATTATAAAGTGCATATTATGGTAGGTATCGCGGTGCTGTTGCTTGTGATATACACAATACACGATTTTTCCACAATCGTTGATTATGACATAAAGCTTGCGACTTTAACGAAAGATGTAATTATGTCAGAGGAAATGCAAGCCGAACTGGCAGAAAAAATGGAAGAAGTTACAGGTGATATAAATGAAAATGAAAGTGCTGATGCATTGGTGACTCATCTTTCGTTTTCTGATAGCATGATGCAAGATTCTCAGATGATGGTGGCGTTAGAAAGTAAACTTATGACGATGCTAATTTCTGAGGATGAAATGCTGTATTTATGCGATGAAGCTATGGTAAAAAGGCTTCTTAGTATGAAAACAAATGATGATGCTTTTGTACCTGTGAAAAAATGGGCAGGGGATATTGCGGAAAAAGAGTTGGGATATGAATACGGCGACGGTATCTTTGCCGCAAGCCTTAAAGAAAGCCAGTTATTAAAAGACACTGGACTTGATACAGAAAAGCTTTACATTATGGTTAAGATAAATATGGATGCTGACGATGCAGAAAACAGTAAAAGATTTGAAGCAAGTTGTGATTTTGCAAAAAAAGTAATAAAATAATTCAAAAAATGCTTGACAAGTAGAAAAAATCGTGTTATACTAATCAAGTAGTGCTCGAGTGGCGGAACTGGCAGACGCCCGGGACTTAAAATCCCGTGGGAAGTGATTCCCGTACCGGTTCGATTCCGGTTTCGAGCACCAATTACGGCGGACTGAGTGTCTGCCGTTTTTTTTTTGCGTAAATTGTAAAAAAGTTGTTGACTTATTTGATACTTAGTGCTATAATGTATGTTAGCCGCGTGCGTGAGGTTATAAACGAGCTTTTTGGAAGCTCTACCGAAACGGCAGCGAGCAAGGATGGAGGAGGTGCGAAATATGTACGCAATTATCAAAACCGGCGGAAAACAGTACAAGGTTTCCGAAGGAGATGTTATCTACGTTGAAAAGCTCGGCGTAGCTGACGATGAAACAGTAACATTTAACGAAGTATTAGCTGTTGGTGAAGGTGATTCATTAAAAGTTGGTGCTCCTTTAGTAGAAGGTGCAACAGTAACAGCAAAAGCTTTAGTTGCTGAAGGTAAAGCGAAAAAGGTGATTGTTTTCAAGTATAAGCCTAAAAAGGGTTATAAGAAAAAACAGGGTCACAGACAGCCTTATACAAAGGTTGTTATCGAAAAGATTAACGCATAATTATGACTAAGATATGTGTTTATCGAAAAAATGAGGACATTGTAAAGTTCACATTAGACGGTCACACAGGTTTTGCAGAGCAGGGTGAAGATATTGTCTGCGCCGCAATTTCAACTCTTGCCACCGCAACACTCAATGGTTTAACCGATGTTGTGAGAATTGGTGTTGGATTTGAAATCCGCGATGCATACATAGAATGTGTTTTACCCGATGAGTTATCATCTTCAAAACGCAAGTGTGCCAATGTTTTACTTGAAACTTTCTATTTGTCCGCAGTAAATTTAAAAGAACAATACGAACAGTATATAACCATTACTGAACTGGAGGTGTAAGTATGCTTAATATTAACATTCAGCTCTTCGCTCATAAAAAGGGTGTAGGTAGCACAAAGAACGGCCGTGATTCTGAGGCTAAACGTTTAGGTGTTAAAAAAGCAGACGGTCAGAACGTTCTCGCAGGTAACATTTTGGTTAGACAGAGAGGAACAAAAATTCATCCCGGTACCAATGTTGGTAAAGGTGGAGACGATACATTGTTCGCTTTAGTTAACGGAAAAGTTAAATTCGAGAAATTCGGAAGCGGCAAAAAACGTGTAAGCGTTTATGAGGACGTTACAGCGTAAATTTAAAAATTAAAGTCCCGATTTTTTCGGGACTTTTTTATTACTACGAAAGGAGTACTCGCCATGCCTAAAATATTTGCAATATCTGATTTACACCTAAGCTTTAACACAAATAAACCTATGAATGTTTTTGGAAGCAGATGGGATAACTACGAAGAAAAAATAAAAGAAAACTGGCAAAGTAAAATTTCTTCTGATGATGTTGTTTTAATGCCCGGCGATACTTCTTGGTCAACTTACATCCGCGATGCTTATGACGACTTTAAATTTATAGAGGATTTAAAAGGAACGAAGATTATCACTAAGGGAAATCACGATTACTGGTGGGAAACCCTTTCAAAACTTAATAATTTTTTAAGTGAAAATAATTTAAAAACAATAAAATTTGTTCATAATACCTGCGAAGTGTTTGGAAACGTAGCTGTTTGCGGAACAAAAGGGTATCCCGAAACGGAAAAAGAGCCTGAAAGCGATGATGAGAAAAAACTCTATAACAGAGAACTTGAAAGGCTGAAAAACGCCATAACAACCGCAAAAAAAACCGGTGCTGAAAAAATTATTGTTATGCTTCATTACCCGCCGGGACCAAATACAGAATTTGCAAGATGTCTTCAGGATGAAAAAGTTGATTTTTGTGTTTTTGGACATCTTCACGGGAAGTATGAAAGCGCGGTTCAGGGCGATGTGCGCGGGGTGGAATACAGGCTTGTTTCCTGCGATTATTTAAAATTTGACCCTATTTTATTATGCGAATACTAAAAAATACAAAAAAAGCTTGCATTATGTAAAAATGTGTGCTATTATATATAAGTCAAGTAAATATTTATGCAATAAAAACTCTGGAGAGTACATGAAAAATGGCGCCGAAGGTGTAAGGAAGAGATAATCTTTCGATCTCTCAGGCAAAAGGACAGAGTAGTTAATATGCTACTTTAAGTCATTTTTGTTTTTCAAAAATGGCTTTTTTATTGGAAATTCAGAGGGCGGACAAGCTCTCTAATTTTTTTGCATAAAAATCAAACAAAAAAGGGGAATTTTTTATGGAAAAGTTTTTTGAACTTTTAGCAAAGTACAATGGTGAAATAAACACTTTTGTATGGACAACATTAGGCCTTGCTCTTTTGATAGGAACAGGCGTGCTTACAACAGTAATTACAAAGTTCTTTCAGGTAAGCCATATCCGTCACTGGTTTAAGAACACATTGGGAAGTCTTTTCAAAAAAGACGTTATCGGTCATTCCAAAGATAAAGCCTCGATTTCGCCTTTCCAGGCACTTTGTACAGCTTTGGCTGCAACAATCGGTGTTGGTAACATTGCCGGCGTTGCAACAGCTATCTGCTTGGGTGGACCCGGTGCAGTTTTTTGGATGTGGGTTGCGGCGTTCTTTGGAATGATGACAAACTTCTCTGAAAACGTTTTAGGTATCTTCTACCGCAGAAGAAACGCTGAAGGCGAGTGGTCAGGCGGTGCTATGTACTACTTACACGATGGTTTAGGATCAAAGAAGGGCTGTAAAACAGTTGGTAAGGTTTTAGCTGTAATCTTTTCCATCTGTACACTTTTAGCATCCTTCGGTATTGGTGCTATGGGTCAGATTAACAAAATTGTTGTAAATATTGAGTCTGCTTTCCGTATCGACGCTTTGGCAAATATAACGCTTTACGAGGGCGTATCTGTTTACTCAGTTGTTATCGGCGTAGCTTTAGTTATTTTAGCTGCACTTATCGTTTTAGGCGGTCTTAAAAGAATCGCGTCATTTGCGGAAAAAATCGTGCCATTTATGGTTGTGTTATTTATTGTTGGCAGTGTAATTATTGTTGGCGTAAATTATGCAAACATCGGCACAGCGTTTGCAGCAATCTTTAAAACAGCGTTTACTCCTATCGCAGCCGTGGGTGGTGTTGCCGGTGCAACAATTAAAACAGTAGTTGTTCAGGGCTTTAAGCGCGGTGTGTTCTCAAATGAAGCAGGTCTTGGTTCATCTGTTATGGTTCACTCAAATTCAAACATCAAAGAGCCGGTTAAACAGGGTATGTGGGGTATCTTTGAAGTGTTTGCTGATACTTTCGTTGTATGTACATTAACAGCTTTAGTTGTTTTAACATCAGGCGTTTATGATTTGACAACAGGTGTTGCAACATCATCTGATGCAACGCTGGTTGCAGAGGCATTCAACACAGTATTCGGATTTGCAAATATCGGCGGAAAGTTCATTGCAATTGCAATTTTGCTCTTTGCTTTCACAACAGTTTTGGGTTGGGACCACTATGGTTCAAAAGCATGGGAATACTTGTTCGGTGTAAAATCTATTAAGGTTTATAAGGTTATCCACCTTGTTATGATTATGTTTGGTGCACTCTTAACATCATCTTTAGCATGGGATATTTCAGACACATTCAATGGTCTTATGATGATACCCAACTTAATTGGTGTTATTGCACTTTCCGGAACAGTTTATAAAATCACCAAGAACTACATAGACAGAAAAATCAAAGGAAAAGATGTTGAGCCCATGTATTCAGCAATTCCTGAGATTCAGGCAGAACAGTTGGAAAATACAAGTATAGAAGACTAAAAGAAGAAGCGTTCAGCATTTAGCTGAACGCTTTTTTGTTAGTTAAATTCAGGTGTTGTATACATAGGAACAATCTGGATAAATGTGTTACCGGGGTTAACTTTTAATGGAGTTCCGTCCTCAAAAGTATAAACTGTTTTCTCTGTACGTGCTTTTTTCTCCCAGTTAATTTTAACTGCTTTTCCGTTAGAGAAGTAGTATCCTGTTCCTGTTCCGATATTTTCCAAATCCTGACGACCTTTGTTTTCGGTATCAGGTAGGTTAAAGTTTTTAATCTGATACATAATTATGTTTTTTGTACTTAATGCTTCATCTGTCTGCGATTTGTGTTCTTTTCCGTTAACATATCGAACATAACGCTTTGTACCTTCATCATATTTATATGTAACCTTATAGAAGTTAGCGTAGGGAATAGAGATTTCCGTTGCTGTTTCGCCTTCTGTTTCTGTATCAATAGTGTTATAATCTATAACGCCTTTGCTATCAGTTTCCATTCTGTATTTTTTAACATCTTTTGCTTTTGTGGACAACTTAACTGTGCTTGTGTAAAGATTGTGCCACGTTTTGTCGTAGGTTTTGTCACGCCAGAAGCAATCTCCATCTGCTGCAACACCGTTTATGTTATTAACCTTTAAAGAAGAGATGTCCTTTGCAGCTTTTGGACTCCAGCCTGCGTGAGAATAGATTGCATCGTTTTCTAAGGCGTAGTCTAAAAAGTAATGACGAGATGAACGAACGGGACCGACTTTTTCCAAATTGTAGTCTTTAAAAAGTGCCATAAAACGTGTAGCTCTTCCTTCAACCACGATTTCATATACTAAATATGCATTTTCTAAACCAATCTGGGGACGTGCCGAGTCGTTATCGTTATCAATCATAACAGCAATGGGCCTTACATTTTCATTGTCCTTCATCATGGTGTAGTAAGGATCAAATTCCTCTTCTGTTTCTACTGCATAAATGTCATCTTCAGGATTGTCGTTTGATGCAGGTTCGCCCTTACCGCAAGCGGACAAAAGCATTAAAACTGCGAGTGTCAGAAAAATAAGACGTTTTTTCATAAAATTCCACAGCCTTTCATTTGTATTTAATTATATAAGTTCGCCTTTAAGTTTTTCAGAAAGGATGGTTAAAGCCGCCTTTCTGTGACTTACTTTGTTTTTTTCTTCCATAGTCATTTCTGAAAAAGTCTTTTTATACTCAGGTGCGTAAAAAACAGGATCATAACCGAAACCGTTTTCGCCGCGCTTTTCGTTTAATATGTAGCCTTCACAGCTTACACCGAAAGACTCAATTTTCTTTCCGTCAGGGAAAATAAGACACATAGCACAGGCAAAACGTGCGGTACGCTCGCTTTCGGGAATGTCTTTAAGCTTTCCTAATAGTTTGAAAACATTATCGTCATCTGAGGCGTTTTCACCTGCGTAGCGGGCAGAGTATACACCTGGTTCACCTGAAAGTGCATCAACTTCAAGACCTGAGTCGTCAGCAAGAACGGGAAGACCTGAGAGCTTAGAAATTTCGTATGCCTTAATGTATGCATTTTCCGCAAAAGTAGTTCCCGTTTCTTCTACATCAACATCAATGTCAACGTCTTTTAACCCTAAAACCTCAATGTCTGAAAGAATTTCACGGATTTCAACGAGCTTTCCTTTGTTACCTGTTGCAACTAAAAGCTTATTTAACATACTTTTTCACCAACTCGTCAAGGTTATCTTCGTTAAAGCTTTCAGGGCAAGCCTCTTTGAAAAGTGACCAGTATTCTTCGTGCTCAGCGTAGTCACCGGGCTCAATTTTCTTAAGCTGTCCTAATGTTTCCATTTCTAAGAAAATGTTGTTTGTAAACGTTTCAAATGACATACCGCCGTCAGGATAATTTCCGTTTTGTACGGGGTTATACTGTTTTAAGAACATATCTCCGTGGTTAAAATACATAGCGTAGCCGTGCTCACTGTTTATGCCAAGTTTGAACTTGTCTTTGTTTTCAGGATTCATTTTAAGACCGATGTAGCGGTCACCCCATGTAACACGCTCGTCTGTCATTTTTGTATATGGCCAGAGGGCGAGTAATCTGTTCCCTAAAAGACCTGTATCTTTTGTGGGCTGACCAACAATCTCAAAACCGCCGGGAGCTAAAACTGTAAGAGTCCATGGAGCAAGCTCAACTGCCCATGCAGCACAGTTAATAACCTTGTGATTTAATGTAACTTTACTTGAATCGGGGTCTAAAGTAATTGTTATTTCGTATTTATACTGATTCCATTTTTGTTCTTCGGGCCTAAAAATTGCGCCGTTTTCAATTAACTCATAAGGAACAGGGTCATTGTCGGGGTAGTAGCTTTTGGGCATTCCCTCAGGACTTGTCCAAAGTCTGTGACCACCGTAAATATACCATGTACCGCCGCCGAATTTATCAAATAAAGGTCCGCTTTCTGAAAACGCACGATCGCCATCTTCCAACATAACGTTTTCACCGTCGATAAACGAATAGTTAATAACTCTCGGACCAACGTCAACTGTTACCAAAAGCTTTACAATTTCATTTGAAATCTCTAAGCATTTTCCAAAATTTTTGTATTCTTTTACCACTGTTGTAACTTTTCCCATGCAAATAGCCTCCTGAAAAATATTTGATAATATTATTTTACCATATTACATAAAAAAAGTAAATAAATTTATAAAAGATATTGTTTTTTATGTCGGATTATAGTAAAATATAGGAAAGAACAATATTTGCCTTGATAAAAACAAAATTTAACCAAAGGAGAAAACAATGGGCGAGAAAATAAATGTAGTAGTCGGGCAGTCAGGTGGTCCTACTGCAGCAATAAATGCAAGCCTGGCAGGAGTAATTTACGGAGCTTTCAAAAATGAAAAAATAGATAAAATTTACGGAATGGTAAATGGAATAAAAGGTTTTTTAGATGAAAAGTTAACAGAGCTAAATGAAATTGCAGAAAATACTGAAAAACTTGAACTTTTAAAGAAAACTCCTGCTGCATACTTAGGTTCTTGCAGATTTAAACTCCCGAAAGAAGACGGTGAGGTTTACAAAAAAATATTTTCTCTGCTCGAAAAATACAATATAAAATACTTTTTCTATATCGGCGGAAACGACTCTATGGATACCGTTTCAAAACTATCTGGATTAGCTTCGGAATATAATAGCGATGTTCGCTTTATAGGTGTCCCCAAAACAATAGATAACGATTTGCCTGCAACAGACCACACTCCCGGCTTTGGCAGTGCGGCGAAATATATTGCGGCAACTGTGCGAGAAATTTCGGCAGATTCTTCTGTATACAATGTAAATTCCGTGACGATTATAGAAATTATGGGACGTGACGCAGGCTGGCTTACAGGTGCGTCAGTGCTGGCAAAATGTAAAAATCTCGGACCCGACCTTATATATTTACCAGAACGTGCATTTTCTTTTGAAAAGTTTTACAATGACATAAAAGAGGTATCAAAAACTAAGGAAAATATAATTGTTACCGTGTCAGAGGGCATAAGATTAGCAGATGGAACATATGTCTGTGAGTCTGCTTCATCCGGTGCAGTTGATGTTTTCGGACACAAGTACTTAGGCGGAACGGCGAAAGTTTTAGAAGGGTTTATACGAGAAAAATTCGGTTTTAAGGCAAGAGGAATTGAGCTTAGCATCCCTCAGCGCTGCGCAGGGCATTTTTTATCAAAAACAGATATAGAAGAATCTTTTAAAATTGGTGAAACCGCAGTATCTTTTGCCCAAAAAGGTGAAACCGGTGTTCTGACGGCAATTGAAAGAATATCAAACGAACCTTACAAAACCGAGTGCAGAGCAGTTGATATAAGAAGTGTTGCCAATTTGGAAAAATGTGTTCCCGATGACTTTATAAATGAAAAAGATAACGGCGTAACCGACGCGTTTTTAGATTATTTAAAACCTTTGGTTATTGGAGAGGTTGAGCTTACAATAAAGGACGGACTTCCTGAAATGTTAATATTAGATAAATAAAAGAGAGGTCACCTGACCTCTCTTTTTTGCTTTGATGAGCAGTTTTCTCTCTCTTTTTTTTCTTTACATTCACAGTATTTTTTATTCTCACAGAGAAAACGTATTTCCTCGTGCTCAATTCTGTCTATTAAATTTAAAAGCCTGCTTAGCGAAAGCTTCTTCATTTTAAAACCTCCTTTTATACATAATATGAGTATTTATGAGTAAATTCTACAGTTGACTGAAAATGTTAAAAGGATTATAATAATATTGAGGTGAAAATAATGGAAAAAATACTTATAGTAGTTGATATGCAAAATGATTTTATAAACGGAAGTTTAGGAACTAAAGAAGCAGAAACCATAGTTGATAAAGCGGTAGAAAAAATAAATAACTTTAAGGGTGATATTTTTGTAACCTTCGATACTCATTTTGATAATTATATGGAAACACAAGAGGGAAAAAAACTTCCTGTTTCTCATTGTATAAAAGGAACAAACGGGTGGGAGCTTAATGAAAAAATAGAAAAGGCTCTTGAAAATAGAAATCACACTAAAATCGAAAAGCTCACATTCGGCTCTGTTGAACTTCCTGAGCTTATCCGAAAAAAGTTTGGTGATGGAGAAAAAGAAATTGAACTTATAGGACTTTGTACAGATATATGCGTAGTGTCAAATGCTCTTATTCTTAAAGCAAACTTTAAAGAGGATAAAATAAGTGTTGATAGCTCTTGCTGTGCAGGAGTTACACCTGAAAGTCATAATGCGGCGATTGAAACGATGAAAATGTGTCAGATAGAAATAGATTAAGGGTGGCTTATGCCACCCTTAATCTATTTCTATAATATTTCTTATCTCTTGCATTTTGCGGTCAAGCCCTGCGCTGATTTCGGCACATTCTAAAAGTGCATCCGAGGTTTTTTCTAAAACATCATCGTCTAAATTCTTTTTATATCTCATACGGTGTTCTAAGTTTGCCCAAAGCTCCATTGCGATTGTGCGAAGCTGGACCTCAACTCTTATAAATTTCTTTTCATCGCATAAAAATATGGGTATTTCAACGATTAAGTGAAGACTTCTGTAACCATTTGGTTTTGGATTTTTTATGTAGTCTTTTTGTTCAATCAGCTTAATATCATCCTGTTTTAAAAGAGCGCGGGCAAGGGTATAAACGTCATCAGTAAAAGAGCATATTACCCGAACACCTGCAACGTCGGAGAGGTTTTCTTCAATTGATGATAAAGTAACTGGAAGACTTCTTCTTGAAAGTTTTTCCTGAATGCTTTCAAAGGATTTAACACGGGATTTTATACTTTCAATAGGATTTCTTTCTTTTCTTAAAGAAAACTGTTCGTTTAAAACCTTGAATTTAGTTTCAATTTCCAAAATAGCACAACGGTAGTAACTCATTATTCTGTTGGCATTTTCAAAAATTTGCTCAAACTCTTCTGGTGAGCGCTCATCTATGAATTTTATAAGCTGACGCTTAAGCTTTTGGTCTTTACTGTCCATTTTGTTTATCCTTTCTGTAAGCTCCTATGCTTTGATTATAACATATAATTATTAACAGAAAATAAATAAAGATTAAATAATTGTTAAAATAAAAGGCGAGCCATCGGCTCGCCTTGATTTTAGTAGTTTTCTTTTCTAACCTCGAAGTAGCTTTGAGGATGTGCGCAAACGGGGCAAACTTCAGGAGCTTTTTTACCCATTACCAAATGTCCGCAGTTGCGGCATTCCCACATTGTTTCACCTGCTTTTTCAAACACAGCTTTCATTTCAACGTTGTTTAAAAGCTTGCGGTAGCGTTCTTCGTGTGTTTTTTCGATAGCGGCAACCATGCGGAAACGTGCAGCAAGTTCTGTAAAACCTTCTTCTTCTGCATCTTTAGCAAAACGGTCATACATATCTGTCCACTCATAGTTTTCGCCCTCTGCTGCGTGGAGGAGATTTTCTGCAGTGTTACCAAGCTCACCTAAAGCTTTGAACCAAAGCTTTGCGTGTTCTTTTTCGTTATTTGCAGTTTCTTCAAAGATTGCTGAAATCTGCTGATAACCTTCTTTTTTAGCAACTGATGCAAAATATGTATACTTGTTTCTCGCCTGGCTTTCGCCTGCAAAAGCCTCCATAAGATTTTTTTCTGTTTTTGAACCTTTTAATTCCATTTTAAACACTCCTTCAAACAAGATTATTTCTATTTTATCATAGAACAAATTATATGTCAATAAGTTTAAAATATGATATAAAAAGGAAAAAATATAAAGCATATAGTGCGTATTTGAATGTGAAACGCGAAGTGTTGCACACAATTTCCTTGGAAGATGGGATAAAAGTTTTAGTTGCAGAAGATAGTGACACAGAGAATTTTACCGTAAGGATTTATGAACAAAGGGTTATTTTACACCCTTTTTAAAATTTTTAAAAAAATGCTTGACAAAACAAAAAAATGGTAGTATAATGTATTTCTGTTAGCGAGTGTGCTGGAACTGGCAGACAGGCACGTTTGAGGGGCGTGTGTCTACGACGTACGGGTTCAAGTCCCGTCACTCGCACCAGAAAAAGCACTTGCATTATGCAAGTGCTTTTTTAGTTTAAAATTTATTGGGTAAGTCAGATGATTGCGGGGGATTTTATCCCACGAGGAAAGTCCGGGCTTCACAGGGCAAGGGTGCCGGGTAACTCCCGGTGGAGGCAACTCTAAGGATAGTGCAACAGAAATAAACTGCCGCAATTTTTTTGCGGCGATGGTGGAAAGGCGAGGTAAGAGCTCACCGGCGCTGTGGCGACTCAGCGGCCATGTAAACCCCATCCGAAGCAACACCGTATTGGCTTATGCCGAATTAGCCTGCCCGGCGTGTCGGCGTATGGCGGTGGCTTGAACCGTGCAGTAATGTACGGTCTAGACAGATAATCATCTAATACAGAACCCGGCTTATAGATTTGCCCAATTACTTTAAATTTTAAGGGAGCGCACAGCGCTCTTTTTTCATGCTTTTCTTCCTAAATATATGCAAATTTTTAAACTTTTCAAAAAAACACTTTACATTTTTAAAATTTTGTAGTAATTTATTATAGAAAGGTTTTTTATAAAAGGGGTTTTTGTTATGATGAATATAGATTATTGGCTGTGGCTTTCGCTCAAAAAAGGATACGACAGCTGTAAGATAACAAATCTTCTTGAAATCTTTTCTTCACCTGAGGAAATTTATAACACCTCTAAAGAAAGTCTTAAGAAAATGGGAATATTTTCGAATAAGGATATCCGAGCTCTTTCTGATAAAAGCTTAAAGTCAGTTGAAAATGTTAAAAATCAGTGCAGAAAATACGGTATAAGAATTTTAACGTATGACAGTCCCAACTATCCTGAAAAGCTTAAGCATATCCCTGAACCACCTTACGTTCTTTATGTAAGAAGCAGTGAAAAGATCAACTTAAACGATAAGCTCTGTATCGGTATGGTTGGAACTCGTGAGGATACTGAATACGGAAGAAGTGCGGCAGGTGAAATTGCAAGCGGACTATCAAAAGCAGGAGTTGTAGTTGTGAGCGGTATGGCACGTGGCATAGACGGAGCATCTCACGCAGGCGCGTTGACTGCAGGCGGATTGACGGTTGCTGTTTTAGGGTGTGGCGCAGAAAGTGCGTATCCGCCCGAACATAAAAATCTGATGTCAGAGATAATAGAAAACGGAATGGTAATAACAGAGTATCCGCCAGGCTCACCTCCAGCTAAACAGCATTTTCCTGTAAGAAACAGAATAATCAGCGGTCTTTCTGATGGTGTTGTGGTAGTTGAAGCACCTGAAAAGAGCGGCTCCTTAATTACTGCAGATTATGCATTAAAGCAGGGAAGAGATGTTTTTGCAGTTCCCGGAGACATTCATAAAAACCGCAGTGTGGGAACGAATAATTTGATAAGAGACGGTGCGGTTTTAGTAACCTCTGCGCTTGATGTGCTTAAGGAATATGAACTTTTGTACATAAATACACTAAAACAAAGCATAAATAATCAAAAAGAAGAATATAAAGAGGAAAAGGAAAGTGTAATACTTCCTGACCCTGAAAAATATAAAGATTTAGACGGTGCCGCACTAAAAATAGTAAAAGCATTGTCTATAAAACCCATAAGCCTTGAAAACCTGCATTTAAAGACAGGGCTTACGCCTGACGAGCTTTCCACAGAGCTTATGATGCTCGAACTAAATGGATATATTAAGGCTCTGCCCGGAAAGAATTTTGTGTTAAACGTTTGATTATACAATAGAGGAGGCCAAAAATGGCAAATAATCTCGTAATAGTTGAGTCACCTGCAAAAGCAAAAACAATTAAACAGTATCTTGGAAAGTCTTATAATGTCATAGCATCAATGGGACATGTAAGAGATTTACCAAAGAGTCAGATGGGTGTTGACTTAGACAATAACTTTGAGCCTAAGTATATCACCATTCGAGGAAAAGGTGACTTACTTACAAAACTTAAAAAAGAAGCAAAGTCTGCAAAAAAAGTATATCTTGCAACCGACCCTGACCGTGAAGGTGAAGCAATTTCATGGCACTTGGCGGCTCTTTTGGGAATTGAAGAAAATGAAAAGTGTAGAATAACATTTAACGAAATTACAAAAAATGCAGTTCAGAACGCGATTAAAGAGCCGAGAGAGATAGACTATGATTTAGTTAACTCTCAGCAGGCACGCCGTGTTTTAGACAGAATTGTGGGATATAAAATAAGCCCGATTTTATGGCGTAAGGTTAAAAAGGGGTTATCTGCAGGACGAGTTCAGTCTGTTGCGACCCGCCTTATAGTTGACCGTGAACGTGAAATTGAAGGGTTTATTCCCGAAGAGTTCTGGACGGTTGACGCAAAGCTTAAAACCGAAAGCGGAAGTGCGTTTTCGGCAAGCTTAAGCACCTGTGGCGGTAAAAAAATAAAACCGTCAAAGGCTGATGAAGTAAAGAAAATAGAGGAAGAATTGAAGTCTTTAAGCTTTGTGGTTGAAAGCGTTAAAAAGAGCGAGAAAAAGAGAAGTCCAGCACCTCCTTTCACAACAAGTACAATGCAGCAGGAAGCTTCAAGAAAGCTTAACTTTACCGTTAAAAGAACAATGGTAGCGGCGCAAAGACTTTATGAAGGTGTGGCTGTTGAAGGTCATGGAACAGTTGGTCTAATTACCTATATGAGAACTGACTCTTTGCGTATCTCAAATGAGGCACTTTTTAGCGCCCGTGAATATATTGGTGAACACTATGGTGAAGGAAATCTCCCTGCAAAGCCGAACTTTTATAAAACAAAAAATACAGCTCAGGATGCTCACGAAGCAATAAGGCCCACATATGTGTCAATCACACCGCAGGATGTTAAAGCTTCACTTCCTGCAGATATGTATAAGCTCTACAAACTTATCTGGGAACGTTTTATTGCCTGTCAGATGAAACCTGCGGTATATGAAACTGTTACAGCCGACATCACTGCCGGAAAATACGGTCTTAAAGCCAACGGCTCAAAACTTACGTTTAAAGGCTATATGAGCGTGTATGTTGAGGGAAGAGATGATGACGTAAAGGAAAAAGACAATGTTCTTCCGAAAATGAGCGAGGGCGAACCTTTGAGTCTTTCAGAAGTTGTTTCTGACCAGCACTTTACACAGCCACCGCAAAGATACACAGAGGCAACCTTGATTAAAACATTAGAAGAAAAGGGTATCGGAAGACCGAGTACCTACGCTCCTACAATAACTACAATTACAGCAAGAGGATATGTAGGCCGTGACAAAAAACAGCTTGTGCCTACAGAACTCGGCTCAGTTGTTACTGATATTATGGTAGAGCATTTCCCCGAAATTGTGGGCGTTGAGTTTACCGCTGAAATGGAAAAGGATTTAGACGGCATTGAAGCAGGAAAAGAAGATTGGGTAAAAATATTGAGTGATTTTTACGGTCCGTTCCAAAAAGTATTAGAAACCGCAGACGAAAAAATAGGCAAGGTTAAATTAGAAGATGAAAAATCTGATGTAATTTGCGAAAAATGCGGAAGAACTATGGTTTATAAAATGGGACGGTTTGGAAAATTTTTAGCTTGCCCAGGTTTTCCTGAGTGCAGAAACGCAAAGCCTATTGTTAAGGAAACAGGCGCAAACTGCCCTAAATGCGGAAAGAAAATCTTGGAGAAAAAATCAAAAACGGGAAAAGTTTACTATGGATGTGAAGATAACCCTAAGTGTGACTTTATGACATGGGATGTTCCTGTAACAAAGGAAAAATGCCCTAAATGTAACGGACTTCTTCTTAAAAAGAAGGGAAGAACAAAGAAGGTTGTCTGTGCAAATCCTGAATGCGATTTTGAAAAATAGGAGGAATCCTATGAAAAAATATAAAATAATATCTGCGTTAATGCTTGCGTGCCTTTTGCTTTCTTCCTGCGGTAAAAACAATGACGTTGAGCCGTCGGAGTCTGTAAAAAAAGGCGGAATGGAGCATACGTCGGAATATCGTTTGGATGAATCTGTTCCTCAGAATACGGTTGAATTCAATAATTCGGGCATAAGAATGCTTTTTACCAAAATTATTTACGACGACGGTGTTACAAGACTTGCATATTCTGCAGAGAACAGTAACGACTACGGAATTACTTTGGTAAGCGATGATATTTCGTTTAACGGTCTTGTTTGTGCTGATAACTTAAGTGTAAAGCTCGATGAAAAGGGTAAGTCTTTGGGAACCTTTAATGTGGGAAATGACTGGTTTTCCAAAATGGGAATTAAGCAAATAACTGATGTTGAGCTTACTGTTACAGTTCTTGATGAAAATAGCAATGAAATTGCAAAATCAGAGCTGTTGTCCATAAAAACAGATGCTTTAGGTCAGTATATGCAGGAGTATGAAACTCACGGAACAGAGCTTTATAGCGGAAAAAATATAAAAATTTTATCCCGAGAAATGAAAAAAGGCGACCACTCAAATGATACCGAAATCGTGCTATACGTTGAGAACAACTCAAAAGAAACAGTAACTTTAGTGACGAGTGATGTAAGCGTTAACGAAAAGGCTGTAAATGCAACATATATATCAACACTCACCTCAGGCAAAAAAAGCGTTGACACACTTCTTTTAAGCGAGAACGCTTTAAAAGAAAACGAAATTACTGAAATTAAAAAGGTATGTGCAAACTTTAAGGCATATAACGATGATTTTGAAATTGTTTTTGAAACTGGAATTTTAAATATTCCTCTTGAATTGCCTGAGTAAAAGTTACATATTTTACTGATTTCTCTCATAGTCTTTTGTATAGGCAGGGTGAGAGAAAATGATAAAACAAAACAAATTCATAAAAAACACATTTTTGCTCACCGCAGTATCATTGGGATTACGCGCGGTGGGCATTTCTTTTAATGTATATGTTGCAGGCAAAATCGGGGCATCAGGAATGGGACTGTTTTCCCTTATTATGTCCGTATATAGTTTTGGGGTGACTTTTGCCTGCTCAGGAATAAACTTGGCATCTACCAAAATTGTGTCAGAGGAAATTGCGTCAGGTAATGAACTTGGAATAAAGCAAGCTGTAAGACGCTCTCTTTTCTATTCATTCACTTTTGGAAGCCTTGCGTTTTTTCTCATATTTATAGGCGCGCCTTTTGTATCAAGTACGATTCTTGGAGATGAAAGATGTATACAACCTTTGATGATTTTATCAATTTCGCTTCCATGCGTTTCAATGTCTTCTTCTCTAAACGGCTATTTTAACGCTGTAGGAAGAGTTTATAAAGGCGCATTAGTTCAGGTGGCAGAACAGATAATAAGGGTTTTAGGATGTGTTGTTTTTTTAGAAAACTTAAGTTCTGAAAACGTTGAAAAAGCCTGCACGTCAATTGTATTAAGCGGGTGCTTTGCTGAAATTATATCCTTTGCTTTAATTCTAATTGTCTATAAAAAAGATAGCCTAAGATACTCAAACAAACGATTTGGAGAGCACCTGACAAAAAGATTAATAGGTGTAGGAATACCAATTGCAGTAAGCTCATATGTGCGCTCAGGACTAAGCACAATTGAGCATGCTTTGATACCTAAAGGGCTAAAAAAATATGGAAGCAATGCAAAAGTTGCACTTTCTGCATACGGAACTGTTCACGGTATGGTAATGCCTCTTATTTTCTTTCCATCATCAGTTCTTCAGGCATTTTCGTCACTTTTAATTCCTGAATTTACAAAATACGCAAAATGCGGAAAAACAAAAAGTATATCACATCTTATTGAAAAGTCGTTAAGCGTAACATTGATGTTTTCCATAGGCATAAGCGGAATAATGTTCTTTTTTGCAGATGAAATTGGAAAAACTGTATATAAAAACAATGATATTTCTCATTTTCTAAGAATTTTAGCACCCTTGGTTGCAGTTATGTATGCTGACGGAGTGGTAGATGCAATTTTAAAAGGCTTAAATCAACAGGTGTACTCTATGGGCTATAACATAATTGATTCAGCGCTTGCTATCGTTCTTCTTTTGGTTTTACTTCCACAAAAGGGCATAAACGGATACATTATAACAATTTATGCGACAGAAATGGTGAACGCTTTTTTGAGTATAAACAGATTGATTAAGGTTGCCGATTTTAAAATAAAACCCTTTAAATGGACAGTTTTTCCATATATAACAGTTCTTTCTTCATCAATGTTTATTAAAGGCTTTTGTGTAGAAAAAAATATGATATCAGCTGTAACTGCATTGTTGATATATTTTGTTGTAATGCTTCTTTTGTGGAAACCAAAAGAATTTAAAACGTTAAGAGGTTAGTTTAAACCTCTTATTTTATTGACTGGATTTGTTATGTGTGTTATACTGTGAATAACAGTTTGGTGAAAGTATAAGAACGGAGAAATTTATATGGCATGGTATGATGAAGCGGTATTTTATCACATATATCCATTAGGAATGACAGGGGCACCAAAGCAAAATATTTATGGTGAACCGGAGCATAGACTGAATATGTTGATGCCTTTTATTTTGCGAATTAAAGAGCTTGGATGTAATGCTCTCTATATCGGCCCTCTTTTTGAATCAGTGGGACATGGTTATGAAACAACAGATTATAAAAAGTTGGATACAAGACTTGGTACAAATGAAGATTTAAAAGGGTTTGTAGCAGAATGTCATAAACAGGGGATACGGGTGATTTTACACGGCGTATTCAATCATACAGGGCGGGATTTTTTTGCTTTTAAAGATATCAGAAATCATAGAGAATCTTCAAGATACATAGATTGGTATTGCAATGTAAATTTTAATGGCAACAATGAATATAACGATGGGTTTTCTTATGATAACTGGGGCGGACATAACTTGCTGGTTAAGTTAAATCAGCACAATCCGGAAGTCAGAGAGTACATATCCGATGTAATTCGTTTCTGGGTGAAAGAATTTGATGTTGACGGGATTCGCCTGGATGCTGCAGATGTGTTGGACTTTAGCTATATGCAGATGTTACGTCAGGTGGCAAATGAGGTAAAACCTGAATTTTGGCTTATGGGAGAGGTTATTCACGGTGATTATATTCGTTGGGTGAACGGAGATACATTGCACGCGGTTACCAATTATCATTTGCACAAGGCATTATACTCCGGTCATAATGACCACAACTATTTTGAAATAGCTCATACGGTAAAGCGTTTGTATGAGATGGGAGGAAACAGCCCTGACGGACTTAAACTATACAACTTTGTGGATAATCACGATGTTGAACGGATTTATACGAAGTTAAATAAAAAAAGCCATTTTATACCGGTTCATATACTGATGTATACTTTGCCGGGTGTTCCGTCTGTTTATTATGGCTCGGAGTTTGGTATTGAGGGGCAAAAACAGTATGGTTCTGATGATTCTTTAAGACCGGCTATTTCATACGAGCAATATATCAATGCCACTAAGGAAAATGACTTTACTAATATGTTTTCAAGGTTAGGGAAAATACGTCAAGAAACGAAAGCTTTGTCATACGGTAATTATAGAGAACTGTTTTTAACAAATTGTCAGTATGCATTTGCAAGAGATTATAATGGTCAATCTGTACTTGTGACCGTGAATAATAGTGAGAATGATTTTATGATGAATATTCCGGCAGGAAATACAGAAGGATATGTAGGCGGACTTTTCGGCGTGAAAGCACCTGTAAAAGATGGATGCATATCCGTGAATGTAAAGGCAAATTCCGGAGAAATCTGGTTGCCTGTAAAGTCATCTGACAAACAGGTACACCCAATTAAGCTTAATATCAATGAAGATACAAACAAGATATCAGTCCGTGAAAAAACAGTTAAATCTGCAGAAACCGAAAAAGAAGAAAATGTCAAAATAGAGAAAGAACGTGTAATAGAACATAATAAGACATTTGAAGAAATGACAGTGGAAGAACTTCAGGAAGCAATACTTGAGAGAATGAAACGTAACGGACCTGTCACAGAACAGATGAAAAAAGATGTAATAGAAAACATCTATCACGATTCTTTGGTGACGTGGGTTAAGAGTTTTAACTAAGAAATCATATATTCTTGAAACTATGCTGGAATTATATTATGGTCCTGACTTGCACCAACTTTGATTAAAATTGTCGTAATACTTGAAATTTATGTAAATTTGTGATATAGTTTAATAGGTATTTATTCAAATTATAATATGAAAGAAGATATAGATAAATGGCAATAACATACGGAAAGAAAAAAAACGGACAACCTAATATTTTATATACTATCTTAACTGCGATTTTAATATGTGCGTCTTTTTTGACGATGGTAAGATTCTTTTACACAGAAGCGGGAAATGAGGCATATGAAATGCTTCATATTCAGACCAAACAGATTAAAGACGATTTGACGCTTCAAATTAAATCAGACAGAGAAAACCTTATTACGATGGCTCATTTTGCGTCACAGTTATATGTGGACGGAGAAAATTATGACAGCATGTTTGATTCTTTTGAGCCTATAGGTCTGTTTTCTAACATCGGTATTTTAAATCCTGATAATACTTTTGTTACCAAAAAAGGCACTATTGATTTAAATGGAAAGATTTCATTTTATGACGAAGTGGCAAAAGGCGAATACATAAGCGGAAGAGTCCCCGACCTTACAAGAAATGGCGAAGAAATTATAAGAAGTGCCGTTCCAATTGTTGCAAATGATAAAACAGTGGGAATTCTGTATGGTGTTATTAAACTTGAAACTATAAACAAAAAATATAATAATATGGCAGAGGAACTTGATGCTCAGCTTTTTGTTTATGACAAGGAAAACGGCAACTATGTTATAAATACTGTTGAGGGCGCAAATGGAAATATTTCTTCTCTTAAAAATCGTGAGTATAACAAGGGATATACATATGAAGAAATCATGACAAGTCCTAACGGTTACAGTTCGTTTAAGTCAATAAGAAACGGTCAGGATTTGTATATCCATTATTCAACTATGGAGGATTTCGACTGGGGTATTATGCTTGCAAGGTATGAAGAACAAGTATTTGCAAAGACGCATGTCATATTAGGTGTGCTGACTGTCACATTCCTTGCAATACTTTTGGTTATTGTTACTTATGTACTATATTTGATGTATAGTGAAAAAAGCAGGTCCTTGGTAATATCTTATGCTTCGCTTACAAGAAAGCTTCTTCTTGATATAAACCAATATGGTGGAAATATTTCAGAGGCACTTAAAAGCATTATGACATTATCATCGTCAAGGTCAGCCTTTGTCGTTGATACAGATGGCGAAGATTATCATTACATTTCACCTGAATACGAAGAAAGTCTGCTTTGCGATGGAGAAAGAAATTTCTTTGTTTCAGAGTTGTTCCGTTACGCTGCCGAGCTTTATAAACTAAACAAAACGACAGTCAGTCTTATGTGTATAAAGCCTGACGGCCACTTATCAAAAACAAATGAAGAGTTTTATGATTTTCTGGTCGAACATAAAATAAAAGAAATTTCTTGTGCTTTTGTTACTGATAAGAATAATCACGTCAGCATTCTTGGTGTTATCAATCCCAAAAAGAGTAAAATGTCAAGACTTTTGCTTGAAGATATCGCAGTTTGTTTTTCAATTGCAATTTACAACAAAAAGCATCTTAACAAAACGGAAACTGCTGCAACAACAGATTCTCTCACTGGTGCAATGAATCGTGTAGCATATAAAAAGGATATTTTGGTATTTGATGAGGAAAAGCCGAATGATTTTTCCTGCATATACATTGACGTTAATGAACTTCATTTGCGGAACAATAAGTATGGACACGCCGCAGGCGACGAGATGCTCATCTATATTGCAAACACATTGAAAGAGACGTTCTATGGTCACTACATTTATCGTATGGGCGGCGATGAATTCCTGGTTTTTTTAAAAAATGTTGACCAGGAGCAAGTAAAAAAGAACATTGAAACATTTGTTGAACAATTAAAAACCACGGATTATAATGTTGCTATTGGTATGTCTTACAGAAAACAGAATACGAACTGTGAGGAAATGGTAAGAGAAGCCGAAATACGAATGTATGAGGCAAAAGCACAGTATTACCAGAATAAAGAACAGAGCAGTATAGCTAAGGATGCGGATAAAAAGTATGTTCAAACCAAAACCGGAATAAGAGAAATTGATACGATGTTGTCTGTTTTAAAAGAACATTATAACGGAATTTACAGAGTTTCATTGGAAAGCGATAATGCACATAGAATTCTTATGCCGTCTTATCTTGGGTACAATGAGGATGAAAACAATTTCTCGAAGCTTTTAACAAAATATATAGATGAATTAGTGCATCCTGATTTCCATAGATCAGTTATGAGTTTCTTGAATTATGATGCTATCAGGAGAGAACTTTCAAAAAATAAAACACCTAAGATTACATATAAAAAGATAAATGGCGAAACTGTCATATTAAGTGTGTATAAGCTTGGAGACGAAATAGATAATGCCGGCGATACGCTTTGGGTTTTTGCAAAAGATTAAAATTTGTTTGACAAAGACAGTTCATTGTGTTAGAATCACAAGGAAGTGAATATTGGGCAAAACCGGCGAAAGCCGGTGACGCAAAGCAAAGAGGCTAAGGTTTTATGCTATGCCAGTCCAGCTGCAATGATAAGAGTCTTTAAAGGCTTTCTATTGTTGCAGCTTTTTTTAGCGGAGGATATTTATGAATGTTGTAACAAGAGAAGAAAAGAAATTTTTAATTAGCCTATATGAGTTTCGCAATAAATCACACTTTCTTGACAGTCTTATGATTCAGGATGAGCACAACGGTATTGACGGATATATAATAAGGTCATTGTATTTTGACACAGCTTACGATGACGATTTTTTTGAAAAACTTGAGGGCATTGAAACAAGGCGTAAAATACGCCTTAGAATTTATGATCCAAAACATGACTTTGCCATGCTTGAAATGAAGCAAAAGCAAGGTGCGGCGCAGAAAAAACGCTCCCTTCGCATGACAAAGGAAGATGCAGAGGATTTAATCAAAGGCAAATATGAAGTTTTGCTGAATTATGAAGAAGATTTTGCGAAAGAATGCTACGGACTTATGCACTATAAATGCTATCGACCAAAAACGATTGTACAGTATAACAGAAAAGCATATATAGCAAAGGAAAATAAAATCAGGATTACATTTGATAATAATATTGTAGCAACAGAAACCAATTTTGATTTATTTTCTGAAAATCTTGTAATGTATCCTGTTTTGGATAAATTTAATGTTGTACTGGAAGTGAAATTTAATGGCTTTCTACTTGACTATATCAGACAGTTTATAAACAGTATCAACAAAAGTGAGCTGTCGGTAAGCAAATATGCTTTAGCAAGGCAGCAGAGCTATTCAGAAATATAAAGGAGATTATAGAATGAGAAGTCAGATTTTTAATTTAATTAAAGACCAATCAACACTCACATGGGAGCAGATTGCCGCAAACATTATCGTTTCGGGAATTTTAGGATTTTTAATTTTTATATCCTATATGATTTCCCACAGAGGAACGATTTACAGCAAAAAATTTAATGTGTCGTTAGTTGTACTTACGGTACTTACTTCGATGGTTATGACGGTTATCGGCAATAATGTGGCATTGTCGCTTGGTATGGTGGGTGCACTTTCTATTGTTCGTTTCAGAACGGCCATTAAAGATTCAAGGGACACGGTTTACATATTCTGGACAATTATTGTGGGTATTTGCTGCGGTGTAGGCGACTTTATCGTTGCAGGTATTGGAAGCGGATTTGTATTTATTATTCTTCTTATATTAGGTGCGATTAAGAATAACAACCGTATGCTTGTGATTGTCCGCGGAGGCAGAACAAAGGAAGCACAAATTCAGGCTGTAATGTATAAGTTTTTTGGAGCAAAAGCGGTCTTAAGAGTTAAAAACTCAACAGATACATCTATTGAATTTATCTATGAAATCACGCAGAAGCAGCTTTTGCAAGCAGAAAGAAAAAACAATGTAGCAATCAATGACGAAATTTATAAAATAGGCAATATTGACTATGTAAATACAGTAATGCAAAATGACGAGATTTCAAACTAATATTTTAGGGGGTGTAAGGGTTGAAATATAAGTTAATAGGATTATCGGTAGTCACTCCTACACTTATTGCAATAATCTTTATCAGCAAATCTATGCCGGAAGACAACGGAACAAGATACATAGAGCACATTATGGCAGAAGAAAAAAAAGATTGCGAATCACATAAAGATGACACACTTTGCTCTCATCTGCCTATTGTGAATATAAATACGAACGGTACCGAAATCCCGGGCAAGCCTGTTTACGATGAAGAATTTGATGTAATAGACTACACCTTGGCAGATGATGGTACAACTACCATAAAAGCATCTTTAAATGTGATAGACAATGAAAAAGGATATAATCATCAGACTGACTCAAAAATTGATATGGGCGATGTAATGATGAGGGTAAGAGGTCACTCTTCAAGAAGATTTGAAAAGGCAAATTATTTTATTCGCTTTATAAATGATGACGAAACAAATAACCCCCAGAACTTTCTTGGTATGGATTCTCATCACGAGTGGGCTCTTCATGGCCCGTTCCTTGACAAAACACTTATCCGTAATTATATGTGGTATAACATAGCCGGTGAGATTATGGATTATAGTCCCAATGTTAGATTTTTTGAACTTATATTAAATGGAGAATACAGGGGGCTTTATCTTGCAACGGAAATGATTACAGCAGGAAAAGAAGGTGCAAGACTATCGCTTTCCGTAAACAAAAAGGATAACACTTTTTCGGGCTATGCCCTCCGTCTTGACTGGGGAGATACCGAGGAAGAAAACAAGATTTATCCTTTTACAAACTATACCACAAAAGCAAAAACACAACACGAGCTTGTGTATCCCGGAACAAAAAATATGACACCGGAACTTAAAGAATCCATAAAGAATGAGTTCTCATTATTTGAAAAAACGCTTTACTCCTATGATTACAACAATGAAAAATATGGATACAAAAATTATATCGATATAGATTCGTTTGTAGATTATTTTCTGATAAACGAGCTTACTTGCAACTATGATGCGGGCTCGCTTTCAACTTATATCTATAAAGACACTTCGGGCAAATACAAAATGTGTGTATGGGACTTTAACTCCGCCTGCGATGCATATCAGGAGCAGGCTATGCCCACTAACGAGTTCAGACTTAATACGGTTTTGTGGTTTCAGATGTTATTTATGGATGATGAGTTTACCGACAGAGTTGTTGAAAGATATGCAGAGCTTCGTAAAACGGTTTTCAGTAGAGAATATCTGTTCGGTTTTATTGACGATACCGTAGATTATTTGGGTGATGCGGTTGACAGAAATTACAATAGATGGGGGCACACCTTTGGTCAGGAGTATGATTTACTTCACCCAACTGAGAGGAATCCGAGAAATTATAAAGAAAGTATCATAAAACTTAAAAACTTTCTTACCAAAAGACTTGCCTTTATGGATGAAAATATAGAGTCTTTAAAGCAATACAGTGCAGAATCAAAAACTAAAAAATATAACGAGGTTTCAGATTAAAAGAAAAGGAGGTACAAGTTTTGAAAAAATTTATTATCATAATATCGATGGTTATACTTGTACTTCTTGCGTTTGATTGGCTTCATTTTCACGAGGGGATTTATTTTGATTTTGGAAAAGAAAATTCTACGGAATATTTTATGAAGGTGGATGGCGAAGAAATATATATGAAAAAGGGAGACTCATTTATGCCCTATGAAATTAGGGGAGTGAATTTGGGTTCAGGACTTCCTGGTGAGTGGGCGACATCTTTTGCCATTGATGAAGAAACTTATTTAAGATGGTTTCAATATATTCAGGAGATGGGAGCAAATACCATCCGTGTTTATACCATTCAGAGTGACACCTTCTATAACGCCTTTTACAAATACAACAAAGAGAACGAAAATCCACTTTATATACTTCACGGCGTATGGGTGAACGACTATGTTTTAAATTCTCACAGAGACGCATACAGCAAGGATTTTTACAACACTTTTTTAGAAAATAGTAAAATAATGGTTGACGTTATTCATGGCAAAAGGAAACTGAATCTTGGCAGAGTTGCCAGTGCCGGTCACGGCACATATAAAAATGACGTATCCGATTGGGTTATCGGCTACATTTTAGGCGTGGAATGGGACGATTCTACAGTTAGCTATACAGATGATTTGTATAAGGAAAAAGAGGGGTATTCATCTTACAAGGGTAAATATATGTATACCTCAGAAGATGCAACTCCTTTTGAAACGATGCTTACCATGGTAGGAGATAAGGTCATAGAATATGAAACCGAGCGTTATGGTGAGCAGAGGCTTATTGCGTTTTCCAACTGGCCTACAACAGACCCATTTGATTATCCTGAAATTATTAAGAATTTCTTTATGAAATGTGCCCGTGTGGATACGGAGCATATAAAGATAACTGATGCATTTATTCCCGGTCAGTTTGCTTCATACCATGTTTACCCTTACTATCCTTATTACTTAAGCTTTGCAGAGGACTGGTCTGTATTTGGCATTGAGCCGAAGGAAACTTTCCGTAATGAGCAGGGCAAAGTTAATGCCTACCGGGCATATCTTACGATGCTCAACAACCACCATACGATGCCGGTTGTAATATCAGAATTCGGTGTATCTACCGGCAGAGGTATGGCACAGGTTGATAAGGATACCGGCAGAAATCAGGGTAACACCTCAGAGCAGGCACAAGGTCAGGCACTTGTTGATTGCTGGGAGGATATTAAGACTACGGGCTGCAACGGCGGATGCGTATTTACATGGCAGGACGAATGGTTTAAGCGTACATGGAACACAATGCACGCAGTAAATCTTACAAGAACTGCTTATTGGTCTGACTATCAGACGAATGAACAGTATTTTGGACTTTTGTCATTTGATCCCGGAAACGAAAAGTGCGTCTGCTATGTGGATGGCGATGTGTCCGACTGGACAGAAAACGATAAAATTCAAAGCGGTGACACAGAGCTTTCGGTTAAATATGATGAAAAATTTATGTATTTTCTTGTAAAGAAGGACGGTCTTGATTTTGAAAATGAGGTTTTATATATTCCTCTTGATGTAACACCTAAAACAGGCAGTAATTACTGCAAAAACTTTGGTGTAAAATTTGACAGAGATGCGGATTTTGTAATTGTATTAAACGGAAAAGACAACAGCCGTATTATGGTGCAGGAACGCTATGATGCGCTTCGCTCAACCTATGCAAAAGATCTCTATAAATTTGATACTTATTTTAAAGAGAATATTCCCGACAAAAATTCATCAAAGTTTATGAATGTTGAATTGATACTTCGTACCGCAATCGCACTTTCACCTGCAACAAAGGAAACTGTTGCAGAGTCTTACGAAACGGGAAAACTTTTGTATGGAAATGCAAACCCTGAAAGTGCAGAGTTTAATTCTCTTGCAGATTTTTGTGCAGGCGGGGATTATATTGAAATTAAACTTCCATGGCAACTGATGAACTTTGCTGACCCATCTAAAATGCTTGTTCACGATGACTATTATGACGGAAATTACGGAATTGAATATATTGCTATTAACAGTATGTATGCAGGTATCGGTACGGGAGAAGACAGAATTTCACTTGATGAAATTAAACTTAAAGGCTGGGGCAACAAGGTAACCTATCACGAAAGATTAAAAAGCTCATATTATATAATGCAGGATATATGGAAGGAGGGTGTAATGAAATGAAAATCGAGATAATGATTTATGCTTATATTGCTATTTGCGTCAGCATGATTTTGTATAATATAATCTATGTTTTTATTTTAAAGCACAGAGAACGTGCCCTTGTTTCTGATTCCAATAAATTAAAAAAAATATTAAATGAACAAATTGAAATACTGAAAAAAGGCGAAGAGATATCCGAAAAACATAAAAAATTTCTTTGCCGAGAACTTGACAAAACCTCGGGAATTACTGCTTTTGATAAGGCACTTGAAGGAGTGTTTGAGACAGAACCGAAATTTACTGAAAAATATCTTGTGGATACTTTCTCTGTATTTGAAACTCTCACCCATAGATACATAAGCAAGGATACCCTTAAAATTGCGTATTTCCCGTACATACTGCATAAGTACAATATTTTAAAACATCACGAAGGCGAAAGACTTACATCGGCACTTTTTGACCTTTTGCGTTCGGTAAATGTATATTGCAGAGAAAATACACTAAAAGCGCTTTACAGTATGCAAAGACCCGATATTGTCGGAAAAGCACTTATAGTAATAGATACAAATCTCTCATTTCATCATCCCAAGCTCATAAGCGATGGACTTATGTTTTATAAGGGAGACAAGGAAGAATTGAAAAAAACACTTTTTATATGCTTTAAGGATTATTCTGTACAGATGCGGGTTAATATCTTAAACTATTTCAGATTTGCAGGTATAAAATGTGATGGCGAAATGCTTGAGATGTTAAAAAACGAGAAAGAAAATAGTGAAATCAGGTTTTCTGCTATTCGTTATTTTGAAAAATTTCCATTAGACGATGCTGAACCTGTTATATTAAGTTTAGCAGAGAATTTGGAAAATCGCACATGGGAATATCAGGCAATTGCAACTTCGGCGTTAAAGTCGTATCCTGGCGATACAACTTTCAGAATTTTAGTAAAAAATCTTTCGAGTTCAAACTGGCATGTTAGACAAAACAGTGCCATTTCCTGTGAAAAGCTTGGTTATACATATCAGGACTTAATAAATGTGTTTGATGGAAATGACCGATATGCAAGAGAGATTATCAGATACCGTCTTGACAGAAGAAATGCAGAGGAAAAGGCGGTGAAAGCGTAATGGAGATGGAATTAATCAAGCAGATTTTTGATATTATCGGCGTCTTATTTATTGTTTATTTGATTGGCTATTCCACGTTTTTGTTTTTATCGGTGGTGATTGGTGCAACCACACTTTATAAAAGAAAAATGCAGGACAGACTTATGAATAAGTTTACTGAGAATTATTTTGTGCCTATCACTATTGTAGTTCCTGCATATAATGAAGAAGTAACGGTCGTACAGACGGTAAAGTCTTTGCTTACTCTTGATTATAAGCTTTATGAAATCGTAGTAGTTGATGACGGATCAAAAGACTCAACCTCACAACAGCTTATTGATGCGTATAATATGCATCCTGTAAGACGACCGCTACATAGGTCTATTGCCTGTCAGCCAGAGGAGTTTATTTACGAATCGCACGAGCAAAAAGTTCCTCTAACGCTTATCCGTAAGAAAAACGGCGGAAAGGCAGATGCACTTAATATGGGTATCAATGCTGCACAGTATCCCTATTTTATCTGTATGGATGCAGACTCTGTTTTGCAGTATGATTCACTCAGAAAACTTGTCGTGCCCGTTCTGGAAGAAGAAAATGTTGTGGCGGTCGGCGGAACAGTAAGACCGTCTAACGATGTGGAGTTGTTTGAGGGTAAGGTTGTAAAATACAGACTCCCTAAAAACATTTTGGCTTGCATGCAACTTTTAGAATATGACCGTTCATTTTTAGCATCAAGAATATTGTTTGACAGTTTCAACGGCTCTTTGATTATTTCAGGAGCATTTGGAATGTTTAAAAAAGAAACGGTTATTGCAGCAGGCGGATATGACCATGGCACGATGGGAGAGGATATGGAACTTGTGGTAAAGCTTCATTCTTACTGCCTTACTAATAAAATTCCTTATTCTATCAAATATGCAACCGATGCGGTTTGCTGGACGCAGGTGCCTGAAAAGTTAGGGGACATGAAAAAACAAAGAAAACGCTGGCACTTGGGACTTTTCCAGACAATGTGGAAGCATAAAAAGATGATGGCAAATCCGAAATACGGAGCAGTTGGTTTTATATCGTATATGTATTTTCTTTTGTATGAACTGCTTTCGCCGTTTATTGAGGTTTTCGGCGTGTTTACAATGATTGCAGCATACTGCATTGACCTTTTAAACTTGCCGTTTATGCTGCTTTTTATGCTGATTTATGCGTCATACAACTCGATACTCACCCTGACAGCATTCTTTTCAAGAATTCAGACTATTGACTTAACAGTAAGACCAAAGGATTGCCTTAAAGCAATAATGCTTTGCTTTTTTGAGGTTACGACACTCAGATTTATTATGGCGTTTGTCCGTCTGACGGCATTTAAAGGTTACAAAAAGAAAAAACTTGACTGGGGACGTATTGAAAGAAAAGCTATGAATATATAAGGAGGCTATGCAGAAAATGAAAAAAGTTATATTGTTCTTTTTGATAGCGTGTGCATTTTTTGTGCAGCCTGTTTTCGCTGAGGTTGTAACCACGCAGAACACAGAGGGTTATGCAGATTACCTTTATATCGCAGGAAATCCGAATAATTACCCTATAGAATATTATGATGAATATGCGAAAGTCTACAAGGGTGTTATCCCTGATTTATTAAGTAAAATTTCTAAACAGTCAGGTCTTAATTTCGTTTATATCAACGGAAACAAAACCGACAGATACAAAATGGGCGAAAATCTTCAGGTTGATATTATTTCATCGATAGATGCAAATACTTCCTACGGCAAGGAGTATCTTGAACTGGTTTCTTATGAAAAAAAAGGAAAAACCATAAAATCAGGTCTCGTTTTTACAACCATTGCAGGCGATGACGAAATTTTCGCGATTAAAGCGGCAATAAATAAAATATCAGAGAATGAAAAAAATGGTATATATCTGTCCTATGCATCACAAAAATCAAAAACAAGTTCTAAATGGCTTATAGGTACACTGATTCTGTTATTTATCCTTTTGATTTTTGTTGCGTTTTTGTTATTACGAATCAGGAGAATACGAAAAGATAACAAAGTTGACAAAATGACGGATGCCGAAACCGGAATGGGAAATCTGCAGTTTTTCAAATACCATTTCAGGTACACTATAGGTGATATTTCAAGAAATCTGTATCACATTGCATATATTATTTTAGACAGTAGTTACCTCCGCTCCTACCATGGCGACAGTTCATTTGATGAGGTGTTAAAATACACAGCATTTGTTTTGTCGGACAATATAGGCGATAGAGAATTAGCTGCGCGTATTACTGAAAACGGTTTTGCTCTTGCGTATCAAGCTACAAATGACGAAGATGCAAAAAAAAGACTTAAAGAAATTATGGATAAACTTAACAGTTTTGAGGGTATGAAGGATAAAAGCAACAAGCTTGTTTTCCATGCAGCAGCCTATCATCTTGCGCAGGCAGACAGAAACTGCGAAATTTTGTTATTTAATCTAAGAAAGAACTGTAACAGGATATTTGGAACAGATAAGCAGATTATGTATTGTGACACCCATTCTATGAATATGGTTCAGGAAGAAAAGAAAATTACAGAAAGTATCTTAAAAGGTTTTGAAAATAACGAATTTAAGATGTATCTGCAGTTTATTGTGGACAACAAAACTAAAAGAATTGTTTCGGCAGAGGCGCTTTCCAGATGGGATAGTGCTACCAAAGGACTTATCGGGCCGGGTAAATATATTGAAAATATGGAAATGGCTGGTTTAATCAGTAGGCACGACTTTTATATGTTTGAGCTTGCTTGTCGCCAGCTTGAAAAGTGGAAAGGTACTGAGTTTGAAAACATTGTTCTGTCCTGTAACTTTACGAGAATTACCCTTTCCGAGGAAAATTTTATTGATAAACTAAGTATGATTTCAAACAGCTATTCATTTGATAAATCTAAAATGGCCATAGAAATCACCGAAGATGCTATTGAAAAAGACAGAGAAATAGCAACAAAGAATGTGATGAAGTGCAAAGAGCTCGGTTTCAAGGTTTATCTTGATGATTTGGGGAGTGGTTACACATCACTTGCTAACCTTTGCGATTATCCTATTGATGTTGTAAAAATCGACCGTGATATTTTGCTCAAAACCGAGACTGATAAGGGCAAAGATTTGTTTTCGGGAATTATCGCTCTTGCACATAGTATGAATATAAAGGTTATATGCGAGGGCGTGGAAACAGAAACACAAAACTCACTTGTGTCAGAATCTGAGTGTGATTATGTTCAAGGATGGTATTATTCAAAAGCGCTACCATTGGAGGAATGTGAGTCGTTTGTAAAAAAGAATATGGCACATAAGAATAAACATTAATAAAACGCTTTGAAACAACCTGTTTCAAAGCGTTTTACATATCTATGTCGAAATACATGTATTTTCTGATGCGTTTCAAAATATCTGTGTCAAAATTGACTATTCATGACTTTTATGATATAATTTCAGCGTTAACGACAATTTGAATGAAATACTGTAATTATATGTTTTTTGGCCTGAACACTGGACATTAGGACCTACTAACGAAACCCCAGTATTTATGCGGGTTTGCGGAGTTGCGGTTCACTTTTTTGCTTTTAAAAAAAGCAAAAAAACAACTCGAATTTCGAAAGGTGGTAGGTATTTATCGTAAATA
>JAZNOF010000015.1:0-64202 GCA_045580665.1 Congzhengia sp. | reverse complement strand
CCATTTCGACGAGCGGTGTTTTCATTAAAATTTTATCTGCCATTATTAACCCTCCAAGCTTTCCTTCGTGTAGCTTAACAGTCCGCCTGCCAGCACGATTGCCTTTGTGCGGTCGGTGAGCTCGCATTTACATACGATTTTGTCGCCGGTGGTCTTGTTTTCAAGCACTAAATCCTCGCCGGCTTCAATTTTTGCGCGCACATCTGCGATGGCGAGCTTGTCACCCAAGTTGATTTTATCGTAATCTGCCTCGTTTGCAAAGGTAAGCGGCAGAATACCTGCATTAATTAAGTTTGCGCGGTGGATGCGGGCAAAGGATTTTACCAACACAGCCTTTACGCCAAGGTGCAGCGGAGCAAGCGCCGCGTGCTCGCGCGACGAGCCCTGACCGTAGTTTGCGCCGCCGACGATGATGCTTGCACCCATTTCCTCTGCGCGTGCAGGGAAAGCTTCGTCACACACGGTGAAGCAGTGCTTCGAGATTGCCGGAATGTTCGAGCGCAGCGGCAAAATCTTTGCGCCTGCCGGCATAATGTGGTCGGTTGTGATGTTGTCGCCAACCTTTAGAGAGCATGCACACTCTAAGTTATCAGCCAAAGGTGCGGTTTCGGGATAAGGCTTAATGTTGGGACCGCGAAGTATTTCAACCTTGTCCATTTCCTCTTCTGTGGCAGGAGGCTCAACCATATTGTCGTTAATAATAAACTTCTTGGGCATCTTTATTTTAGGCATGTTGTAATTTCTTGGATCTGTCAAAACGCCTGTAATTGCAGAAATTGCCGCAGTTTCGGGAGAAACCAAGTAAATTTGACCGTCTTTTGTTCCTGAACGGCCCTCAAAGTTTCTGTTAAAGGTACGAAGTGAGATACCGCCTGAGTTGGGGGACTGACCCATACCAATACAAGGACCGCAGGCACTTTCTAATATTCTTGCACCTGCATCAATCATCCATGAAAGCGCACCGTTTTCAGCAAGCATATTTAAAACCTGCTTTGAACCGGGAGCAATGGATAATGAAACATCGGGATGGACGGTTTTACCCTTTAAGATGTGGGCAACCTTCATCATATCCTGATATGAACTGTTTGTGCATGAACCGATACAAACCTGGTCAATTTTCATTTCGCCGATTTCGGTAACACTTTTAACGTTATCGGGCATATGAGGACAAGCTGCTGCAGGTTCGATTTCAGATAAGTTAATGTCGATAAACTCATCGTATTCAGCATCAGAATCAGCTGATAGCGGAACCCAGACATCTTCACGTTTCTGAGCTTTTAAGAATTCTTTTGTAACCTCGTCTGAGGGGAAGATTGATGTTGTTGCACCAAGCTCTGCACCCATATTTGTAATGGTTGCGCGCTCGGGAACAGATAAAGTCTTAACGCCCTCGCCTGTATATTCTATAACTTTTCCAACGCCGCCTTTAACTGACATACGTTTTAAAACTTCTAAGATAACGTCCTTAGCAGAAGAGCCGGCGTTGAGTTTTCCTGTTAAGTTTACTTTAACAATTTTCGGGTATGTAATATAGTAAGCACCGCCACCCATTGCAACTGCAACGTCTAAACCGCCTGCGCCAATTGCAATCATACCAATACCGCCGCCTGTGGGGGTGTGGCTGTCGGAACCGATTAAGGTCTTCCCGGGAACGCCGAAACGTTCTAAATGCACCTGATGGCAGATGCCGTTACCAGGGCGTGAAAAATAAATGCCGTGCTTTTTGGCAACAGAGCCGATAAAGCGGTGGTCGTCAGCGTTTTCAAAGCCCGATTGAAGTGTATTATGGTCAATGTATGCAACTGAACGCTCCGTTTTAACACGGGGTATTCCAATTGCCTCAAATTCTAAGTAAGCCATTGTTCCGGTAGCATCCTGAGTTAAGGTTTGGTCGATTTTAATACCAATTTCTGTACCCTTAACGAATTCGCCGTCAACAATGTGGTTTTTCAGGATTTTTTCAGTAAGTGTAAGTCCCATTATCGTAATCCTTTCTTAAATAAATGTATTTTTATCTACAACAGATTATTTTACCATAAATAGAGGAGTATTGCAATAATTTATTTTCTTGATTTTCTAAATTTCAGGGGAGTTGTGCCTTTTATTTTTTTGAAATTTTGAGTGTAGTAGGTGGCGCTTGAAAAACCCATCTTCTCGGAAATTTCTTCTATGGACATATTTGTGTTCAAAAGTAAATCAACTGACTTTTCGACTCGTTTTCTGTTTATGTATTCGCTTACAGTACAATCAAAACACTGCCTAAAGTTTTTGTAAAGCACATTTTTTGATATATGGGTATTTTTGGTAATATATTCAATGCTTAAATCTTTTTCTAAATTTTCATTTATGAATGATGTAGCTTTTTCAATATTGGGGTTAAAGTCAGGTTTTAGCATATTTTCTAAAAGTATATGCTTTGCAAGCATAACGGAAAGATTTGAAATGCTTTTAATTTTGTCTTCGTCAAAGACAGGGCGAAGGAGAAAGCTTTGTTTTAGCTTTGCTTCATCAACTGGAAGGTGAGAAACGTTTTTTAAAATTCTTGAAAAATCATTGCCTTTTTTCATCTGCCCGAGAATTATATAGCCGATTGTCTGATCTTCATATATTATTGGAACGGCAATATCAATAAGCCCTGCGTGGCATACGTGCATTTGGGCACTTTTACTTTCTTTGCATCTTTCTAAAAGAACTTTGTCGCATTCTGAGCACGCGTTTCTGCCTTGTTCTGATGCGTGGATTACGGCGCAAAAATCGTTGTGCATCACTTTTAGACCAAATGACGAAAAATCCTCTTTTAAAAGCTGTATGCTTATTCCCGTTGCATTATAAAAATCAGAAAGAACCTGATTAAGTTTAGTAACATCGTAATTTATAATCATAAAAGCACCTCAAAATTAAGTATACTTAACTCGGCTTGTTTTGTCAATATTTTTTAATATCGGGGAATATATTGATATTTTTGGGGAAGAAAAACACTTGTTTTGAAAAAAATTAATGATAAAATAACATAAAATAATATTTTTGAGGTGAAAAATGAACGGTTTAATGTTAATTATAGTTATTTTAGGAGTCGCAATTCAGCAGGTTGTGACTAAAATTTACAACGAAAAAGTAAAGGGTGGGGTTTTTGCTTTTTCTGCGGCAGGTGCATTGTTTGCTATGATATTTTTTGTGCTTACTGCAACGGAAAAATTAAACTTCAACTTTGAATTCTTATGGTATTCCGTATTGTTTGCAGTGGGATTCAGCATGGCGTTGGGATTTTCGGTAATGGCTATAAAGACAGGCTCACTTTCTCTTTCGAATATGATTATACAAACATCCTTGATTGTTCCTGCGCTATACGGAATAATTGTTCTGGGAGAAAATATAAAGGCTACAATGATTATAGGTATAGTGATTTTGTTGATGGCGTTAGTTTTAGTAAACTATGAGGGGAAAACCGAGAAAAAACAAATTACTTTAAAATGGTTGCTTTTCGTATTCTTTTCCTTTATAGGAAACGGTGCATGCTCCACAATTCAAAAGGTTCAGCAGATTGAATTTAACGGAATGTACAAAAATGAATTTATGATTGTAGCCCTTGTGTTAACGGTAATAATTTTGTTTGTACTTTCATTCTTTACTGAACGTGATAAAATGGTGAAAAGTTTTAAAAACGGTGCACCAATGTATATTGTTTACGGCGTTACAAACGGACTTGTAAACCTTTTTGTTATTTTGCTAGCACTAAGGATGCCGTCATCAATTATGTTTCCTATTATATCGGCAGGCGGAACGGTGGCGGTGAGCGCAGTTTCCATTTTTGTTTATAAAGAAAAGCTTGCGGTAACGCAAAGAATAGGAATTATACTTGGTATAGTTTCGATCATATTATTGAATATATAAAGAAATGGTCTGTGGATGTTGATTAGATTCCACAGACCATTTCTTTGTATAATAAAACGGAACAAGCATAGCTTGTTCCGTTTTGGAGCGGAAGACGAGATTCGAACTCGCGACGTTCACCTTGGCAAGGTGACGCTCTACCACTGAGCCACTCCCGCATATATTTAGTTTAAAAAAAGTGGTGCCTCCGGGCGGAATCGAACCACCGACACGGGGATTTTCAGTCCCCTGCTCTACCGACTGAGCTACAGAGGCATAGGTTGGTGACTCGGATGGGGCTCGAACCCACGACCTCCAGCGTGACAGGCTGGCATTCTAACCAACTGAACTACCGAGCCATAAAGACAAATTGGTGGGCGCAACAGGGCTCGAACCTGTGACCCTCTGCTTGTAAGGCAGATGCTCTCCCAGCTGAGCTATGCGCCCAATTGTTCTGTCTTGTCTCAGCGACAGAAACCATTATACAACAAAAAAATGATATTGTCAAGAAAAATTTTAAAAAAATTAAAAAATTTTTTCAGGGGCTGAAAAAAGCTTCAGCCCCTTTAAAAATTACTGATTAAGAACGAATGAAGCTAAAACCGAAATTCCGATTTTTAAGCAGTCCTCGTCAATGTCAAATGAAGAACTGTGAAGCGGCTCGGTAAAGCCCTTTTCTTCGTTTCCTGAGCCTAAGTTAAAGTAAACACCGGGAACGGCAGAGGAAAAGTATGCAAAATCGTCGCCGCCCATTGAGGCTTCAGATGTTAAAACGCTGTCGTCACCTAAAATCTTCTTTGTAGACACAATGAGAGAATCAACCATACTATCGTCATTTATTGTGGGAGGGTAGCGAAAGTTATATTTAAGCTCATAACCTGCACCAAAACCCTCACAGATTCCCTTTATCATTTTTTCAATATCTTCGGGCATTTTCTTTCGTAAATGCTCATCGTATGTTCTCACAGTTCCACGGATTTTAACCTCATCGGGAATGATGTTTGAAGATGTTCCGCCGTGGATTGAGCAAATTGAGATTACACGCTCAGAAAAAGGCGAAACATTTCTTGATGCAATTGTTTCAAAGCCTGATAAAACGTGTGCAGAAATTGCAATAGGGTCAACGCACTTGTGGGGGTATGCACCGTGACCGCCACGACCTTTTATAATTAGGTCAAAATCATCGGGAGCGGCGTTAACATTTCCGTATTTAACCGAGATTTTTCCGCAGGGAACATCGTTTGCAACGTGCAGGGCGCAGGCTTTTGTAACACTGAACTCTTCTAAAATGCCCTCAGCAATCATGGGTTCAGCACCACCCGTAGTTTCTTCGCCGGGCTGGAACACAAACAAAACATTTACGGAAAGCTTGTCTTTAATTTTTGAAAGAAGCTTCGCAGTGCATAAAAGAATTGCAACGTGGTTGTCGTGACCGCAGGCGTGCATAACGCCCTCGGTTTCGGATGCGTATGGGCGGTCAGAAGGCTCGGTTAAAGGAAGTGCGTCCATATCGGCGCGGAATAAAATTGTCTCCTTTGCGCCTGCATCCAAAAATGCAACAACGCCCGTTTTGGCTATGCCGCTTTTAACTGTAACGTCAATGTCTTTAAGATAGTTTATAACAAATTCTGATGTTTTATATTCGCAGAAAGAAAGCTCTGCGCGCTTATGTATTTCACGGCGAAGATAAACCACCTCGTCGTGCATTTCTTCTGCCATTTTTTTAATGTCGTTAATCATTTTTATCCTCCTAATATTTTCTGAAAACGCCTGTAACAACCCCTAAGATTGAAACCTCGTCAACTATTATGGGTGATAGCGCATCGTTTTCGGGTTGCAGGCGGAAATGTCCGTTTTCTTTATAAAACGTTTTAACTGTTGCACTGTCGTCAACTAAAGCCACAACCATCTGACCGTTTCGGGCGGTCTGTTGTTGCTCGACAATAACAAAGTCGCCGTCTAAGATGCCTGCGTTAATCATACTGTCGCCCTTTACTTTCAGCATAAAAAGCTCACCTGAATGTGGAAAACTCTGCGAAAGGGGGAAAACGTCTGTGATGTTTTCTGTTGCTAAAATAGGAGTTCCTGCGGCAACTGTTCCAACAACGGGAACAGACAAAACATCGGCAATAACCTCACGCTCAGGAAGTCGTATTGCACGCTTTTTAGACCCGTCCTGCAATATAATCCCTTTATCTGTAAGACGTTTTAAGTATCCGTGAACAGTTGACGGGGAAGAAAGCCCCACGGCAGAGCAGATTTCACGGATAGACGGTGGATAACCCACCTTTTCAATCTGGCTTTTTATATATTCGTAAACCATTTGCTCTTTATTCATTTTAGGCATTTAATCACGCCCTTTCTTTTTGATATTTATTTAGTTAAACACTTTTTTATAAGGGATATAAGGTTTAGATGCAGCCAAATTTACATCACTAAAACAATACATCAAACGCCGCGCCAAAAACACAAATTCCCAATATTATCATTACTGCCGTATTAATGATTTCACCATATTCTGTTTCTCTTAAAAACCAATATATCGAAGGGATTTTCCATTTAAAAATTCCGGCTAGTAGAAAAATAACACCAATGATTAAAAGTGCAAGAAACTTTAAAACCGTTTCGGTATTATTCATAATACTCATTCTCCTTTCGACACTCTTACTAGGGGCGTGTAGAGTTGGGACTAACATTTTTGTTTTTATATTTCTTCTCTTGATACTAATTTTGTCTTACACCAATTTTTCTTTTTGCATTCAGGGCAAATATAAACAAGTTTTCCCATTAGACAAGAAGAAACATTTATCAACATACCTATTAGTACAGCTGTTGCTCCAACATCCTTATTAATTAAACATGCAACAATTGCACCTGAAATGATAATTATAGAACCTATATTTTTCCATGTTCTAAGGTAATATCCTTTTGGTTTTTTCATATTAATATTCTCCGTTTTAACACTATTCGATATTCCTCGGTTTAAAACCATTAAACAATTTTATTTCTTTGCATTACATATATCCTACTAACCATTATACCATATTTTTCAGAAAAATCAAACATATGTTCTGTATTTTTGGAAAATTTTTATCGTAAAATCAGCCAATTTATGATACAATATATAATAGAAAAAATTAAGAGGGCGAGAAAATGAGCAAAAAAGACGAAAAGCAGTATAAACAAATGATAGAAACGCCTATACCCAAGCTTGTGGGGAGTTTAGCGCTTCCCTCTGTTATCAGTATGCTTGTTACGAATATTTACAACTTAGCCGATGCGTTTTTCGTAAGTAAAATCGGCACAGGGGCAAGCGGTGCAGTTGGGATTGTTTCCACCTTGTCTTTAATCCTTTTAGCAGGCGGTCTTATGTTCGGGCACGGGTCGGGAAGTTTAATAAGCCGTGCTTTAGGAACGAAAAATTACGAGCGTGCAAGCAGGCTTTCGTCAACTGCGTTTTTTTCTGCGTTATCGGTAGGCGTGATTATATCACTTTTCGGCCTTATATTTTTAACGCCTTTAATGCGGCTTTTAGGAAGTACAGAAACGGTTTTACCATATTCAAGAGCCTATGGCTTTTATATTCTTTTAGCCGCACCATTTACAGTTTCAAGCTTTGTTTTAAACAACATTATGCGTTACGAGGGAAAAGCAAGGCTTTCGATGATAGGTCTTACCTTTGGTGCTGTTTTAAATATTGTTTTAGACCCCGTATTTATCTTTGGTTTTAAAATGGGAGTGTATGGTGCAGGCTTAAGCACGGCGCTTTCTCAGGTCGTAAGCTTTGGAATACTTTTATATATGTATGTTTCGGGAAGAACTGAGTGTAAAATATCGGTAAAGCTTGTGGCATTTTATGAAATTCCTGTGATTTTAAAAAACGGACTTCCAACTTTAGCGCGTCAGGGTATGAACTGTATATCTTCTGCGCTACTTAATCAGGCGGCGGCATCTTTTGGAGATTTTTCCCTGGCGGCGGTAAGTATTGTAAATCAGATTTGTAACTTCATAGCGGCGATAATGATAGGAATAGGGCAGGGCTATCAGCCGGTTGCAGGCTATAACTTTGGTGCAGGAAAAACAAAACGCTTAAGGGGCGGATTTTACTTTACCTTTATTTTGGGAGAGTGTGTTCTTTTGGCGCTTTCTATTATTTTGCTTTTTTCATCAAATAATATAATTTCAGCTTTTCGTGATGATGCAGAGGTTATAAAAATCGGCTCTTTAATGCTTAAGCTTCAGTGTATTTCTTTAATATCACAGCCGTTTTCTGTGTGTGCCAATATGATGTTTCAAAGCATTGGCGAAACGGGCAGGGCAACCCTTTTGGCATCTACAAGAAACGGTATTTATATGATTCCTGCGGTTTTAATTCTTCCAAGGCTTTTCGGAATTACAGGCATTCAGATTGCCCAATCCGCGGCAGACGTTTTTGCGCTTTTAACCGCAATTCCCTTGGTTTTGATATTTTTTTCAAAATGTAAAAAGGAAGAAAAAAGTGTTGACAATTAAAATCCGTAGTGATAAAATGAATATAATTTAACAAACAAACCGTTGAGGCAGAAAAAAGGCAAGGTAGGTCTTACCGAGCGAGCGGATTATGGTGTGAGTTCCGCAAAGGCTCCTTGAGTAATATGGACTGCTGAGGGCAGCGTTAAATGCGCTGACGGAGGGCTTTCGTTAAAGCTGAGAGTATGATGGTACTCTGACTGAGTGTACGATTTTTCGTAAATCAAGGTGGCACCGCGGATAAATTATTCGTCCTTGACAGAATTTCTGTCAGGGACTTTTTATTTTGGAGGATAATAAAATGATACTACTAACTAAGCGATGGCGACTCATAAAATAAATATAGAAAATTATAAATTTTGGAGGAATAAAAAATGAAATTTAATAACGTAGATTTTGATACATATTTTAGCAATTACCCCGACAAAAACGGATATTTTGGAAAATACGGCGGCGTTTATGTTGATGATAAATTAAGGGCGGCTATGGCAGAGATTACAGAGGCTTACTATTCAATCTGTCAGTCAAGAAAATTTATTGCAGAGCTTCGCAGAATAAGAAAAGAGTTTCAGGGAAGACCTACACCCGTTACTCATTTAGAAAGACTTTCAGACGCTTTAGGCGGAAAGGTTCAGCTCTATGCAAAACGTGAGGACTTAAACCACTCAGGCGCTCACAAATTGAATCACTGTATGGGTGAGGCGCTCTTAGCAAAATATATGGGCAAGAAAAAGGTTATCGCAGAAACAGGTGCAGGTCAGCACGGAGTGGCTTTAGCTACTGCGGCGGCGTACTTTGGTCTTGAATGTGACATTTATATGGGCTCTGTTGATATAAAGAAGCAGGCTCCCAACGTTGCAAGAATGAAAATTTTAGGTGCAAACGTTGTTGAGGTTACCCACGGACTTAAAACACTTAAAGAAGCGGTTGATGCCGCGTTTGATGCATATAGCAAAGAATATAACGATGCGATTTACTGCATCGGCTCGGTTTTAGGACCTCACCCATTCCCAATGATGGTAAGAGATTTCCAGAGCGTTGTTGGTATCGAGGCAAGAGAGCAGTTTATTGATATGACAGGGCATCTTCCCGATGCAATCGTTGCCTGCGTAGGCGGCGGAAGTAATGCGGCAGGTCTTTTTGCAGGCTTCTTAAACGACCCCGTTGATATTTACGGCATTGAGCCTTTGGGACGTGGCGAAAAATTAGGCGACCACGCTGCAAGCTTAAAATACGGAACGGAAGGTATAATGCACGGCTTTAACAGCATAATGCTTAAGGACGAAAACGGCGAGCCTGCTCCCGTTTATTCTGTAGCAAGCGGTCTTGATTATCCGTCTTCAGGCCCTGAACACGCATTCTTGCAGGAAATAGGCAGAGTTAAGTATGACGTTATAAACGACGACGAAACAGTTGATGCATTTTACAGACTTGCTCGCTTAGAAGGCATAATCCCCGCAATCGAAAGCTCTCATGCTGTTGCCTATGGTATGAAGCTTGCAAAAACAATGGAACATGGTTCTGTTTTAATTAACCTATCTGGCAGAGGCGATAAGGATATGGACTACATAATAGAAAACTACGGAATAAGATAGGCAAAGGGAATGTAAAAATAGTTCAGAGCGCAAAAATGCAAGGGTAAGACCATAAGGAAAATAGTAATGATCAAAAAAATGAAATTATTTATAAATGTAGAAACCCATCGTTTAAGCGATGGGTTTCTCTTATCTTATGCATTTTTGCTATTGCCAAACCTCACCTCTCGGCGTATCTATATACGCCTTCGGGTAGCCCTTCGGTTCAGTTTGACAATTCTAAAAAATTTTTCCTATTCCCACAGAAAAAGGTTTCAAAAAACAATTAGTTTTTGAAACCTTTTTTATATTACTTTTTATCAATTATAAGTTCCCCGATTTTATAAACATCTCCTGCGCCCATAGTAATGACTAAATCGCCCTCTTTTGCATTTTCTTTAAAGAATTTCGCAACGTCGAAAAATTCTTTAATATAGAGTGCGTTGTTGCTGTTTTCGTTTACTGCATCAACTAAATCTTTTGAGTGTATTAAACCTGTATCCTTTTCTCGCGCTGCGTAAATGTCGGTTATAACGAGTGTGTCGCAGTCAGAAAAAGCTGTTGCAAATTCGTCTTTTAAAGCTAAAGAACGGGTGTAGGTATGGGGCTGAAAAACGCAGAATACCTTTTTACCTCTTGCCGCAGTTTTAGCAGCTTTCAGTGTGGCACGGATTTCTGTGGGGTGATGTGCGTAGTCATCTAAAACCTTAGCCCCGTTCATATATCCTTTGTGTTCAAAACGTCTGTTTGTTCCTTTAAAAGAGGTAAGTCCTTTTTTGATATTCTCGGGTGAAATTCCTAAAAGGTCGGATACCGCAATCACTGAAAGTGCGTTTTTAACATTGTGCATTCCGGGAACGGAAAGCTCTGCGCTTATATATTTTTCACCTTTTTTGTATACGTCAAATTCTGCAAATCCGTTTTCGTTAAATTCTATATTTTTAGCTGTATAATCAGCGTCGTATTCAGTTCCGAAAGAAATAACTTTCTTTGAAATTCCCGAAAGTGTACGCCTTACGTTTTCGTCATCAAAGTTTGCAATAATTGCTCCGTTTTTATCAGGAGTTTTTTCGGAAAACTCACGGAAACATTTTATAATATCATCTAAATCTTTAAAATAGTCCAAGTGGTCTTCTTCAATGTTTAAAATGATACTGTATAGCGGGAAAAACTTTAAAAAGCTTCCGCAGTATTCGCAGGCCTCTGTTACAAAGTAATCCTTTCCACCGTCACGCATATTTCCGCCGATTAAGGGCAAAACCCCGCCCACTAAAATTGTGGGGTCGGTTTCTGCGGTGCAGAGAACATGGGCAAGCATTGAGGTTGTCGTGGTTTTGCCGTGGGTTCCGCTTACTGCCACAGGGTATTTATAATTTTTCATCATAGCGCCCAAAAGTGTTGCACGCTCAATGGCGGGAATACCAAGCTTTTCAGCCTCAGAAAGCTCAGGATTATCTTTTTTTATTGCGGCTGTGTAAACAATTAAACCTGCATCCTTTACGTTTTCGGCACTGTGACCGATTGCTACGGGAATTCCCATATGGCGGAGATGGCAGGTAGTTTCGCTTTCTTTAAAATCTGAGCCCGAAACTTTGTATCCGTCATTTTTCAAAATATGAGCCAATGCGCTCATGCTTATTCCACCGATTCCTATAAAAAACACTTGCTTTTCTTTGTCTATATTCTTGAGTTCAAATTCTGTCATAGTATTTTAACCTTTCATAAAGAATAGGGTTTGTTTCTTATATATTATATAACAATCAAGTCTAAAATAAAAGCCTTTTTTAAAATTTGTGTATATTTTTTGGCATTTCAATAGAAAATAAGACTACTATTTAGCAAAAGGAGCATTGACATATGGATATTACAGATATCAGAATACGCAAAATCAATCTTGATTCAAAAATGAAGGCTATTGTGTCGGTTACTTTTGACAACTCTTTGGTTGTTCACGACATTAAGGTTATCGAAGGCGCAGACAAACTGTTTGTTGCCATGCCGTCGAGAAAAACTCCCGAGGGTGAGTACAAAGACATTGCCCATCCGATAAACTCTGAAATGCGTGATGATTTAGAGTCTTCAATTCTGGAAAAATATCAGACAGCGTTGTTGACGGAAAACGAAATTCCGACAGCTTGATTTTATGTTAAGACATTGTTTCGGTTTTTTTACGAAACAATGTCTTATTTTTTGAATTAGGGGCAAAAAATAGGTTATTTCTTTTTTTACTAAAAAATGTTGATTTTTTATAGATTTTATGTTATAATGAATACAAGTTAATTTTTAAGCGTATTTCTATGATTTGTTAATTTTTTTAACATTTGTAAAAGCTAATTCAGGAGGGTAAATATGGATATCAAAGTAGACACTAACTACGACGGTTCCCAAATCCAGGTTTTAGAGGGTTTAGAGGCTGTAAGAAAGCGCCCCGGTATGTACATAGGTTCAACCTCTGAGCGCGGTTTGCACCATTTGGTGTATGAAATTGTTGATAACAGTATCGACGAGGCATTGGCAGGCTACTGTAAAAACATTTATGTTGACATTAACGAAGATAACTCAATCACCGTTACCGACGACGGACGTGGTATTCCCGTAGGCATTCAGCCGAAAATGGGTATTCCTGCTGTTGAGGTTGTATTTACTGTTCTTCACGCAGGCGGTAAATTCGGCGGCGGAAGCTATAAGGTTTCAGGCGGTCTTCACGGCGTTGGTGCATCTGTTGTTAACGCTTTGTCAGAATATTTGGAGGTTGAGGTATCAGACGGTGAACACGTTCATTTCCAGCGTTATGAACGCGGTCATTCCTGCGGTCCGTTAAAGGTTATTGGTGATACTAAAAAAACAGGAACAAAGGTTACCTTTAAGCCTGACGGTGAAATCTTTGAAACACTTATTTACGATTTTGAAATTCTTCATACCCGTCTTCGTGAGCAGGCGTTTTTGAATAAGGGTCTTCGAATTGTTTTAACAGACAAACGTGACGAAAATGTTGCCGATATGAAATATGACGGCGGTATCAAAGAATTTGTTACCTTCCTGAACGAAGGAAAAACACCTCTCCATGATGAGATTATATATTTTGAAGCAGAGCAAAACGACGTTGTTGTTGAGGTTGCTATGCAGTATAGCAGTGCATACAACGAAAACATTTTAAGCTTTGCAAATAACATCTGCACAACAGAGGGCGGAACTCACGAGATTGGCTTTAAAGCGGCACTCACCCGTATAATGAATGATTATGCAAGAAAGCATAACATTTTAAAAGAAAAGGATAAGAGTTTAACGGGCGATGATGTTCGTGAAGGCTTATCTGCTGTTATCTCAGTTAAGGTTTTAGAAGCTCAGTTTGAGGGGCAGACAAAAACAAAGCTTGGAAACAGTGAGGTTCGTGGTATAACAGAATCCTCAATGGGTGAAAAATTTGGTGACTTCTTGGAAGAAAACCCCACAGTTGCAAAAACTATTGTTGAAAAGGCGATTTTAGCCTGCTCTGCAAGAGAAGCTGCAAGAAGAGCAAGAGAGGCAGAAAGAAAAACACCACTTACAAGCTCGACTCTTCCCGGTAAATTAACCGACTGTATCGTAAAGGACCCCACGATGACTGAAATATATATCGTCGAGGGTGATTCTGCGGGAGGCTCAGCTAAAAGCGGACGTGACAGTAAATATCAGGCAATTCTTCCGCTTTGGGGTAAGATGCTTAACGTAGAAAAGGTTCGTGTTGACAAAGTTTACGGAAATGATAAATTAACACCCGTTATTCAGGCTCTGGGAACAGGAATTTCTGCCGACTTTAATATTGAAAGATTAAGATACGATAAAGTTATAATTATGGCCGATGCCGATGTTGATGGTGCTCATATCCAGACACTTTTATTAACATTCTTCTTCAGATTTATGAAACCCTTGATTGAAACAGGGCATGTATATCTTGCAAAACCCCCGCTTTACAAGCTTTCAAGAGGTAAAAAGACCCAGGTTGCCTTTAGTGATGAAGAAAGAGATTTAATAAGTGAGGAACTCAAAAACGGAGATAAAGATGCAAAGGTTGACATCAGCCGTTACAAAGGTCTTGGTGAAATGAACCCTGAAGAACTCTGGGAAACCACTATGGACCCGAAGAACAGAATACTTTTAAAGGTTACGTTAGATGATGCTGAAAAAGCTGACGAAACATTCAGAATTTTAATGGGCGACGATGTTGAGCCGAGAAGAATTTTCATCGAAGAAAATGCACAGTACGTTACTAACCTTGACGTATAGAAAAGTATGATAAAAACGGAGGCAATTTAAATGGCTAAGAATAAAAAATACGAAGATTCTCATTTTGAAGAATACTTTGAAACTCAAAAAATAGTCGATGTCGATATAGATAAAAGAATGAGAGAGGCTTTTATTGACTACGCCATGAGTGTTATTGTAAGCCGTGCTCTTCCCGATGTGCGCGACGGTTTAAAGCCAGTTCACAGAAGAATTCTTTATTCTATGTATGAAGAACACTTAACAGTTGATAAACCTTTCTTTAAATCAGCTACAACCGTTGGTAACGTAATCGGTAGATATCACCCTCACGGTGACGCATCTGTTTACGATGCAATGGTAAGACTTGCACAGGACTTTTCAATGAGATACACCCTCATCGATGGTCACGGAAACTTCGGTTCTGTTGATGGTGACCCCCCGGCTGCTTACCGTTATACAGAAGCAAGAATGAGCAAAATTTCTAACCTTATGTTAGAAAATATAGAAAAAAACACAGTTGATTTTGCGCCTAACTTCGATGAAAAAAGGCAGGAGCCTACAGTTCTTCCCTCAAGAATACCCACACTTTTGATTAACGGTAGTTCGGGTATTGCTGTTGGTATGGCAACAAATATTCCTCCTCATAACCTAACTGAGGTTTTAAATGGCGTTGTTGCACAGATTGACAACCCCGATATTACCGTTGAAGAACTTATGGAGCATATTAAAGGCCCTGACTTTCCGACAAAAGCAACAATTATGGGTCTTGGCGGCATAAAAAGTGCTTATACAACGGGTAGAGGTAAAATTATAATCCGTGCAAAAACCGAAATTGAAGAGCACAAAGACGGCGGAGCTTCAATCATTATCACAGAGCTTCCTTATCAGGTTAACAAAAAGGCTTTGGTTGAAAGTATTGCAGAGCTTGTTAAAACAAAGAGAGTTGAGGGCTTATCAGATATTGCCGACCACTCATCTGACCGTGTTGGTATAAGAGTTGAAATTTTCTTAAAACGTGATGCCAATCCTCAGGTGGTTTTAAATAAGCTTTATAAATATTCACGTCTTCAGGATAGCTTTTCAATCAATATGCTTGCAATCAAGGACGGTAAGCCCAAAACAATGGGGCTTAAAGAAATTTTGGAAAACTTCATAAGCTTCCAGGAAGAAATCGTCACAAGACGTGTAAAATTTGACCTTGAAAAAGCAGAAGCAAGAATGCATATTTTAGAGGGCTTAAGAATTGCTCTTGCAAATATTGATGAAATAGTTGAAACTATCAGAAATTCTTACGACGATGCTAAAGAAAGACTTATGGAACGCTTCAGCCTTTCTGAAATTCAGGCCCAGAGCGTACTCGATATGCGTCTTGCACAGCTCCAGAGATTAAACGGAGAAAAGATAGAAAACGAATATAACGAGCTTAAAGAAAGCGTTGCAAGATATAATCATCTTCTTTCAGATCACAACGCGCTTATGGAACTTATTAAAGAAGAGCTCTTAGCTATCCGTGACAAATACGGCGACGAAAGACTTTCAGAAATCACAGCTTTTGCTGATGAAATTGATTTGGAAGACTTAATTGAAGAAGAAGACGTTGTTATCACAATGACAAACCGTGGTTATGTTAAACGCCTCCCTGTTGATACATATAAATCTCAACGCCGCGGCGGCAGAGGTATTACGGGTATTACAACAAGAGAAGAAGACTTTGTTGAAAAACTCTTTGTTACAAGCACCCACGACCACATCTTGTTCTTCTCATCAAAGGGTAAAATGTATCGCTTAAAGGCATACGAAATTCCGGAGGCAGGCAGACAGGCAAAGGGTACGGCTATTGTAAACCTTTTGCAGCTTGATGCAGATGAAAAAATTACTGCAACGATTACGCTTCGTGAATTCTGCGAGGGTAAATACCTGTTCTTCGGAACAAAGCATGGTGTTGTCAAGAAAACTGACCTTCTATCATACGATACAGCAAGAAAAGGCGGTTTAATCGCTATTGTCTTAGAAGAAGACGATGAACTTATAAACGTTCGCTTAACCGACGGAGATAACGATATTATTTTAAGCACCCATAACGGAATGTGTATTCGCTTTAAAGAAACCGATGTAAGACCTATGGGAAGAGTATCCCATGGTGTTCGCGGTATCAAGCTCGGCAAAGGCGACTATGTTATCGGTATGGCTTCATCTGCTGACGGTGAGGACTTACTTGTTGTAACAGAAAAAGGCTACGGAAAGAAAACACCTCTACCTGAATACAAAATTCAGACCCGTGGCGGTAAGGGTGTTACAAACTACCGTATTTCTGAAACCACCGGAAGTGTGGCAGGTATTATGGTTGTCAATGAAACTGATGATATAATGCTCATTACATCAGAAGGTATCATTATAAGGATGAAAACCGGCGAAATCAGCAGAATTGGAAGATTAACCAAGGGCGTGCGCCTAATGCGCTTAGCTGACGGAGTTTCAGTTGTTTCAATCGCAAGAACAGACGAAGAATCTGATGAAGACGAAGAAACAGTAAAACCTGAAGAAACAGCAGGAGAATATGTTCCTGATGAAGCATCTGACCAAGAGGATGAAACGGTAGAAGAAACAGAAGAATAAAACACGAAAAGAGGGCATTTGTCCTCTTTTTTTGTATTATTGTAAAAACTTGATTTGTTCATATTGAAACAGTAAAAATTTTATGCTAAAATTGTGTGTAAACGTATTGTGGAGGGAAACAAAATGAAAGAAAAAATTTTATCATTACTTTCAGATATTGAAAACCTTAAAAATAAAAATACTGATGAAATTAAAATCCACGAAGGAACATTTTACTTAAATGACACAGACATCTTGTGCACAGAGCGTGAATTCGGCGACACAAGATACCCCTACGAAATGGACGGGCTTAATTTGTGGGTGCACGCGGGCGGACATATAAACGCTGATGAGAGTGACCTTGTTATTTTCAGAAAAGCTTTTCAGATTCAGCAGGAAAGCAGTCTTGACTTCTGGGGCGGAATAAAAAAAGGTAAAGAGTGGATTCCCGTGTCTATAACGGGAGTTACAAAACAGCTTTCAGAGCCTATTAAGATTTCGCGTTATACTGTTTATTCAAAAAGATGTGCATACTTTATTGCGGATACAAAGAACGTATGCTTTGCACTCCGTGCAAACGTAACGACTGATAAAAAGATTTGCTTTACGGCGTCTGCTATAAACAAAACGGGCAAAAAGCAGGAGGTTTATATCTGCTCTTATATAGATCCCCATCTTCGTTTTTCAAATACAGATACAGACTGGTGTCCCTTGGGAAGACAGGGCTTAATTACAGAAAACGGCTCGTTCAAGATTACCCGTTTTTCCGACCCCGGCGACGGTGAGCTAACAAATATTGCAGTGATTAACAAGACTGTTGTTTCAGAAAACGAATACAAAGTGGAAAGAACAATCTCTAAAGCTAACTTTATGGGCGGTATGGGAAGATGTATGGCGAATGCTAAAGCGTTGACCCGAGCAGGCTTTGCAAGATGCGTTACTGCAACAAACTCTGTTGATATAGCAATTTGTGCAGACATTACAAAACTCTGTCTTAATAAAAAAGAAGAGGCAATTTTGTGCTTTTTACTTGACATTACTCACGATGAAGCAGAAGCAGACAAATTATTAGATAAAGAAATCAATATCTCTGCCATTGAGGAAGATATCAAAATTCAGGAAGAAAAAGAAAAGACAAGACTTACAGACTTTGATATTTCCTTTGGTGAGTTTAAGGACGGAAAATTAAACAATGTTTTATTTAACCGCTTTTTAAAAAATATTCAAAAGCAAATTGACCTTTGTGCTTTGGGCAAAAACTACGCAGGATATATGCTTGGAGTGCGCGACGTATTTCAGCAGTTGACTGCCGCAAACATCTGGAATAAAGACGATGTAAGGCGTAAGATTGTTCTTTGCTTAAATTATATTATGTCAAACGGTCGCGCGCCAAGACAGTTTACCGTTCCTGCCAAAGAGGGAGTTGTTCCCAAGTTTGACATACGTCAGTTTATTGACCAGGGATTATGGATAATTGAAACACTTCATAAGTATGTGAGCAAAACGGGTGATTACTCAATATTAGACGAAAAATGCTCGTATTATGAGATTATCGACGAGAAAAAAGCGCTTTATAAAAAGAGTGAATGTGTGGATACTGTGTTAGACCATTTGCTTAAAACTACTGAATATTTGACTTCGAATATTGACGAAAGAACAAATTGTTTAAAAATTTTATATGGCGACTGGAACGATGCAGTTTGCGGTCTTGGAAAAACTGAAGACGAAGGAAAAGAATTCGGAACGGGCGTTTCTGTTATGGCAACACTTCAGCTTTATAAGCTCTTAAAGGAAATGTGCGAAATTTTAAGCGTAGTTGGCGGATATGATGAAAAATGCGCAGAGTATGGGAAAATAAGAGAAAATATAGCCGAGGGTTTAAAAACTTATTCCGTTCAGAAAGACGGAGATTATCGCCACATTCTTCATGGATGGGGAGATAAAGGCGCATATAATGTGGGAAGTCTTTGTGATACCGACGGTGAGAAAAGATACAGCATAAACCCCTATTCTTTCTGGTGTATATGCGAAATGATAGACCATGATGAAACCTTTAAGGAGGATATCTTAAAGGCTTATGATGTTTTGGATTCAAAATACGGACTTAAAACATTTGATAAATTCTTTCCCAAGGATATGACGGGCGTTGGAAGAATTGTGGATTTAACTCCTGGAACTGCAGAAAATGCCTGCACATATGTTCATGCAACAACCTTTGCGATTATGGCGCTTTTTATTATAGGCGAGCCTGAACGAGCGTGGGAACAGATTATGAAAGTTCTTCCATTAACTCACGAACATTTAAGCAAAACGCCCTTTGTTATGCCCAACTCCTATTGTTACAATGAAGAATTTCAAATGGACGGCGAGTCTATGGGCGATTGGTACACGGGAAGCGGTGCAGTTTTAATGAGAAGTATTTTTGAGTATGCTTTGGGCATTCAGGTTGTGCCAAGCGGTGTTAAAATTGAAACGCCTTATTTTATACCCTGCGATAATGTATCTGTAAAGGCAAAGCTTAAAGACTGTGATATTAAATTCGTTTATAAAAATACAAATTCGGGCGAAAGAAAGTATTTTATTGATGGTGTTGAACAAAAGTCAGAATATAATGAGCTTTCTAAAACAAGGGTATTGTTTATTGAAAACGAAAACGTAAAAGACGGAATGGTAATTGAGGTAATTGATTAAAAAACAAGGCTGAAGCTTAGTGCTTCAGCCTTGTTATGCGTTTTGCTATAAGTGATGATATAATACAGAAAGCCAAATCTTTCGGCAGGAACACCAATACGCCAAAAAATAAAATATTAAAAAAATCAATTTGTTCTTTTGTATAAAATTTTGTGATTAAACAAAAATAAAAAGTCCCACATAAATAAATTATAATAAGCGCTAAAAGGGTTGGCAAAAAGTATGAAACAAACGAATTTTGCGCGTTTTTTTCACAGATATTTCCTAAAACAAATGATGCCAGAACAAAACCTAAAATATAGCCAAAGGTTGGGTGGAGTATGTAGCCTATGCCTCCGCCACCTGAAAAAACGGGAAGCCCCAAAAGCCCCAGGGCGATATAAATACAGATACTTATAACACTTTTTCTGCGCAAGATTATGCCAGACAGCATAACGAATAATGTTTGAAGTGTTATAGGAACTGTGCCTAACGGTATTTTAATAAACGCACTGATTATAAAAAGTGCTGAAAATAAGGCGCACATCACCAAGTCGTCAGATTTACTGCTTTTTAAAGTCATATTAACTCCTGATACTAAATTGGGATGCAGTTTCTACTGCATCCCTTCGTTTTTATTCTAAGTAGTCTTTTAATTTTTTGCTGCGGCTTGGGTGGCGAAGTTTACGAAGTGCCTTTGCCTCAATCTGACGGATACGCTCACGGGTAACGTCAAATTCTTTACCAACTTCTTCTAAGGTTCTTGCTCTTCCGTCTTCTAAGCCGAAGCGAAGCTTTAATACCATTGATTCTCTGGGAGAAAGAGTATCTAAAACGCTTGAAAGCTGTTCTTTTAAAAGCATAAACGATGCTGCCTCAGACGGTGCAGGAGCATCGTCGTCAGGAATGAAATCGCCTAAGTGACTGTCTTCCTCCTCGCCGATAGGTGTTTCTAAAGATACGGGCTCTTGTGCAATCTTCATAATTTCGCGAACTTTGTCAATTGACATATTAAGCTCTTTTGCAATTTCGTTGGGATGAGGGTCACGGCCTAACTCCTGAACAAGCTGACGGGAAACTCGAATTAGCTTATTTATGGTTTCAACCATATGAACAGGAATACGGATTGTTCTTGCCTGGTCGGCGATAGCGCGGGTTATAGACTGACGAATCCACCATGTAGCATATGTTGAGAACTTATAACCTTTTTCATAGTCGAACTTTTCGACTGCCTTAATTAAGCCTAAGTTACCTTCCTGAATTAAGTCGAGGAAGAGCATACCGCGGCCAACATAACGCTTTGCAATGGAAACAACAAGTCTAAGGTTTGCTTCTGCTAAGCGTTTTCTTGCAACGTTATCGCCCTCTGACATACGTTTTGCAAGACTCGTTTCTTCTTCTGCGTCCAAAAGCGGAATTTTACCGATTTCTTTAAGATACATTTTAACGTGGTCATCAATGGAAACGCCTTCAGCTGAAGAAATCTCAATAACCTCAGCAGATAAATCCATATCCTCGGAGGGTTTTATTTCTTCAAATTCCTCCTCGATTTTTTCCATTTCCTTGTCCATATCGTGAACAACTTCAACGCCCTCATGTTCCAGTGTTTCATAAACATTTTCAATCTGTTCGGGGTCAAGCTCAATTTCTGATAAAGAGTCCATAACCTCCTTGTAGGTTAAAACTCCATTTTTGCGGCCTGTTGCTATAAGTTTGGTTAAGGCGTCAGCCTTCTTCTGTTCAATCTCAGTCACGACGCAATCTCCTCTCGTTTTCTTTTTTTATCAGTTCGTTAATCTCATCAATTTTCCCCTCTTTTGCCAGTCGGTTTATAAGGGAATTGAAATTTTGTTTTTTTATTTTTTCTATGTTATCGCGAATAGCAGCATTTGAATCTCCTGCATAAGCTTTGTATAAAATGCTTGCAGCTTTTGGTTTTATATCCTCAGAAAGAGTTGCCAAAAACATAGGAGCATCACAGCTTTCGCCATTTTCTTTAAACTCAACTATTTTTTCAAAAATAAGTCGATGGTCACTATCTTCTATATCCTCTTTTGAAACCTCGCCTTTTGCTATTTTAAATGCAGAATTACTGAAAAACATAAGGTTTAAAAGCATTTTTTCAGTTTTGTATGACGCGTTGTCAACCGCCTTTGGCTCGTGTTCAAACCTTTGTGAAACGCTTTGAACTTTTCTCTCCTCGGCCTTATACTCTTTTCGGTTTTTATTATATATTAGCTTATTTACCTGAGCCATTATAGAATCAGGGGAAATGTCAGTTTCCTGAGCGATTCTTTTAATGTAGATCTCGCGCTCAACGGCATTTTGGTTTTGCGCTAAAATTTCTGCTGCCTGATTTATAAACTCAATTTTTTCTGATGATTCGACAAGGTTATATTTTTTCCTTATCTTTAAAATTCTATACTCTGTTGCAGAAAGAGCAGAAGAAATGAGCTTTTTAAAACTTTCAGGACCTTTGGCTTTTAAGTATTCATCGGGGTCTTTTGCGCCGGAATATGAAATAACTTTTATTTTAACCCCTGCCGAAGTCAAAATATCAATAGCTTTCTCAGCCGCTTTTTCACCTGCTTCATCGCTGTCATAGCAAACATAAACGGATGAAGAATAGCGCTTTAAAAGGTTTGCCTGCTCGTCTGTAAGGGCAGTTCCAAGACCTGCCACTGCATTTGGAAAACCGTGAGCGTGTAAGGATACGGCATCTAAATTTCCCTCAACTAAAATGAGTCCGTCTTTTGCACCGTATTGCTTTGCAATGTTTAAAGCAAAAATGTTACTTCCCTTGTGGTAAACAGGCGTTTCGGGAGAATTCATATATTTTGCATTGCTTTCGCCAAGTGCTCTTCCGCTGAATGCAATAACATTTCCGCGAACATCAATTATGGGAAACATTAAGCGGTTTCGGAATTTATCATATACGTGACCTTTTTCGTTTTTAACCGCTAATCCTGCGGCAACAATTTCGTCATTTTTAAAGCCATTTTCATTTAAAAATCCCGTAATGTCAGACCAGGATTCTTTGGCAAAGCCAATACCAAATGCGGTAATAGTATCCCGCGAAAGCCCACGCTTTAATGCATATTCCAAAGCACCTTTTCCATCTTCTGATGCAAGATTCTGAACATAGCGTTTAGCGCAAAGCTTATTCATTTTCAAAATACGCTCGCGCATATCGTGTTTTTTCTGGATTTCGGGGCTGTAAATTTCTTCTTCTAAAGCTACGCCTGAGCGCTCTGCCAAAAACTTGATTGAATCAACAAAATCAAGGTTTTCAATCTTCATAACAAAATCAATTAAATTTCCGCCTGAGCCGCAACCGAAGCAGTAGTAAAGTTGCTTGTCCGAGCTTATGTGAAATGAAGGAGTTTTTTCGCGGTGAAATGGGCATAGACCAACAAAGTCTGTACCATTGCGACGAAGCGTAACATAAGACGAAACAAGGTCAACAATATCAGACCGTCTTAAAACTTCGTCTATTGAACTTTGCAAGAACCGCGGCATAAAAACACCTCCATAATAACCTTCTATATATTTATTCGACAAAAAGCGCAGATTTCCTTTTTTAAAGTTAAAAAAGCTGAAAAAAAGAGGTCACAGCAAAAAAGCTGTAACCTCGGTTTATTTCCGACCTTATTTTTTTACATTGTTCCAAAGCTGATTGACAAAGCCTCGTTTACCTTATCCATAAGCTCGTCGTCAAGTCTTCCTATTCTTTCTCTTAAACGCTTTTTATCAATGGTACGAACCTGCTCTAAAAGAATAACAGAATCCTTTTGAAGACCAAAGTCGTTTGCGCTTATTTCAATATGGGTAGGAAGCTTTGCCTTGTTTATCTGCGACGTTATCGCCGCACATATAACGGTGGGTGAAAACTTGTTTCCAACATCGTTCTGAACGATTAAAACAGGTCTTATACCGCCTTGCTCCGAGCCGACCACAGGGCTTAAATCAGCGTAAAAAATATCTCCTCGTTTAACAACCACATTTATTCACACTCCGCAAGTTTTTCCTCATACGCAGAAAAATCGTTTTCTTCCGCGTCAAAACACATTTTGGCGATGTTTAAGTTAATCTCCGCCATTTCCTGATAACCTTTTTTCATTTGTTCGGTTAATGACTGCTTCTTTTTTTCGCTGAGGTACATCTTCATAGCCTCGCGGACAAATTCGCTTCTGTTGATGTTTTCATCGCTGACAACAGAATCAACCTGCTTTAAAAGAGCGTCAGGAACAGTTATCAGAACCTTTTTGAGTTGCGACAAAGTAGTCAAGCCCCCATTCGTTTTGTGATTACGCGTAAAAAGCGTGTGTTTTGAAAAACTTGAGCGTCGGTGCAGCAAATGCAAAATATTTTTTGCTGCTATGCTACACTAATATTATATAATGAAAAAGTTTACATAGTCAACACACAAATATTAGCAATTAACTAAGATAAGTAAGTACGTCAATTATTTCACCGTTTTTCAGATAAATTCTGGGGATTCTGTTTCCTACGGCACACAAAAGTTCGTAGTTAATTGTGCCCGCAGCTTTTGCAAGCTCTGTCGCAGTAAGACTTAAATTTCCTCCGTTTCCGAATACTGTTATTTCGTCGCCGACATTTATATTATTGACAGAGGAAACGTCAATCATACATTGATCCATACAAATTCTTCCCACAACAGAAACTTTTTCTCCAAAAACTAACATTTTCGCCTTGTTAGACAGGGAACGGAAATATCCGTCTGCGTAGCCTATGGGAACTGTTGCGATTTTTGTATCGTTTTCCGTTTTGTATGTTGCGCCGTAGCTTACGGGAGTTCCTTTTTGTTTTGTTTCAATTCGTGTTATTCTTGATTTAACCGTCATTGCAGGAATTAAGTCAAGCTTTGATTTATCCACATCTTCTGACGGATAGCATCCGTAAAGGATAATTCCGGGACGTACCATATCAAGATGGTATTCGGGAAATTCCATTATTGCCGCACTGTTTGCTATGTGGCGGTATGTAAATTCAATGCCGCGCAACTTTAACTCGTCACAAACTTCTTTGAATGCGTTAAACTGAATGTCGGTCATTTTGCGGTCAGCCTCATCTGCACAGGCAAAGTGTGAAAAAATGCCTTCGGTTGCGATGTTGGGAAGAGTGCATACCTTTTCAATCAAATCAATATCCAACTCTTTAAAGCCAAAGCCGAGCCTTGACATTCCTGTATCTATCTTTATGTGAAGTCTTGCATTTTTATTCTGAGAAACTGCGGCATCAGACATTGCTTTTGCAAAATCATAGTCAGAAACAGCCACGCTTATATCGTATTTAACAAGGTCTTCTGCGTAAAGCTTATCTGTATAACCTAAAATAAGAATAATGTCGTTAAAACCTCTTTCGCGAAGCTGTTTTGCCTCGTCAAAGGTTGCAACAGCAAAGGCATCTGCACCGTTTTCCTTTAAGGTTTTTGCGATCTCAAAAAAACCATGACCGTAGGCATCGGCCTTTACAACGCATATAATTTTTGCACATTTGTCGGTAATGCGTCTTATGCCTTTAAGGTTATGGGCAATGGCGTCTAAGTCTATTTCTGCCCACGTTCTCGTAGTGTATAAATTGTTCAAGAAAGTCAAATCCTTTCATCAGTCTGTGCAAAACACAGACTCGCTTATCTCTTTGTCGTTATATTTAAAATTAGAAAATTTTCCTTTAATCCACGGATTTCCGCTTATATTGTATACAGTTATTTCTTCGGGGGCTAAGGTGTCATTATTTATGGAAAGCAAAATCTTTGCCGCATTTTTTGATATGGGCGAAAGAGAAGTTTCCAGAATTGTCACATTTCCTTCGGATGCTTTATTTACTGTGAGTACGGTTTCTTCAGATGCGTAGTAGGTTTTAAAAAATGTGTTTACAAATAAAAGATATAGCGCATCCTTTGAGGGGAGAGTAACAGAGTAGTCAGAACCCTCGGTTACAGTTTTTGTCTTGTCACCGTTTGATATGGTGGTTACAGAAAGGTCGCTTTCAGAAGACGTGGTTTTTATATAAAACCTGTCATTTCCCAAAGCTTTTTCTGTGGCTTTATACTGATTTTCTGTTTTGTTTGAGTATACAGTAAACTCAAGGTTTGCACTGTAACTCTCCATTTTGTTGTAGTACGAATGAATTTTTTCATAAATGTTCATATCGCTGTCGCTTAAACTGCCAAAAGATGAGCAGGCAGAAAAGAGAAAAACGCTTGTCATAAGTGTAAGAAAACATAAAAGCTTCTTACACATAAAAAACTACAACTCCTTTATACAGGGTGAAATATCAGGCCTTTCAATAAACGCCTTTGGTATAGCGTTTAAAATGTCTTCTGATGTCATTGAGTATTCTGATTTTTCGTCCTTTGCAATTTTCCCTGCTGCAAGATGCAGATAAACCCCGCAAACAGCCGCTTTTTCAGGCGTTAACCCCTGGGCAATTAACCCCGTGATTATACCCGCTAAAACATCGCCGCTGCCTGCTGTTGCCATACCTGAGTTTGAACCTGAACTAATGTATATGTGCCCGTTTTTGTCAGAAACAACGGTGGCGGCATCTTTTAAAACTACGCAAATTCCGTATTTTTTCGCAAAATTCCTTGCAGAATCTATGGGGTTTTCTTTAATTTCTGAAACTGTAAAACCTGAAAGCCTTGAAAACTCGGCGATGTGGGGAGTTATAACGATTTCACCTTTTTTAGAAAGCAAAATGTCGGGGCTTTCAGAAACTGCATTTAGTGCATCTGCGTCTAAAACGATACATCCTTCAAATTTTTGTATAAGCTCAAAAACGGTGTCTTTTGTTTTTTTGTCTGCTCCGAGTCCGCATCCTGCAAGCAAAACATTGCATGAGGGGAGTTTTTCAAAAATATTTTCGCATACGTTTTCTTTTAATGGAAAAACCATAGAAGACGGGATGTGTGATGCTACAATTTTGTAAATTTTTTCGGGTACGGCAGTTATTAAAACGCCTGCACCGCTTTTTAAAATTGCAGATGATGAAAGAATTGATGCGCCACTCATACCCTCTGAGCCAACGTATGCAAAAGCTTTCCCAAAGCTACCCTTGTGAGAATTTGAGCTTCGCTCGGGCAACATCTTTTCGCAGGAATTATCTATTACATCATATCCCGAGTTTGTTTCGTTTATGACTTTTTCAGGAACTGAAATGTCAGTTTTTATAAGTTTTTTGTAATATGATTTTCCCGGGAATAAAAGATGCCCCGGCTTTAAAGCTGAAAATGTAACGCAAAGATCAGCATATACCGAAGACCTTGACGCGTGTCCTGAATCTGCCGACACTCCGCTTGGAATATCAACAGACATAGTGTATGCACCTAAACTATTTATTAAATCAATACAATCTTTTATTTTGCCTTCTGTTTCGCCACGAAAGCCTGTTCCGAAGATTGCGTCAACTAAGATGTCCGCGTCTTTGCACGCTTTGTAGTCAGAAAAGGTAATTTCCATTTTTTCGCAGATTTCGAGGTTCGTTTTAGCATCGCCCTTGATTGTTTCTCTCTCAGCAAGGAGTGTTATTTTAACGTCTGCACCCAAATTGTGAAGCATTCTTGCTATTGCAAAACCGTCACCGCCATTGTTTCCGCCACCGCAGAATATGTGAACTTTTTTGCCTGAAAGCTCGCCAAGTTCATTTTTTAACGCCAGAACAACACCTGATGCGGCATTTTCCATAAGCAAAAGCGATGGAACGCCAAAGTATTCTATTGCAATACGCTCAAGCTCGCGCATAGTTTTAACATCAACCAGCTTCATAATAACACCTGCCTTAAAATCTATAATATCCTATTTTATAACAAAAAAAATCTAATGTCAATTAAAGGATAAGAAATGTTAAATTTATGTAATAGTGGTTGAGTTTTTTGGGAGTTTGTGGTACAATTATGTCATCATACTGATATCCGTATAAACAGTATTGTTTTAAAATTTTGACTGATTTCAATCTAAAACATTCGGAATGTTATCGGAAGGAAATAAAAATGAAAAAATCAAAAGACTTTTTATTAGGAATCTTTTCTCTTGCATTTTATTATCTTGCGTTAATTTTGATGTTTGTTTGGGAAATTAACGATAAGTATATAATTATTCAAAGTATATTGTTTTATATTTTGCCAATGTTACCAGGTGTTGCCCTAGCAATTTTGCTAAAAAGAAATTCCTTAAAAGAATTTTTCAAATCTTGGAGTATTTGTTTTCTTGCATCTGCGTGTATGTTCTTAATATGGAATGATTTGGGTGTTAGTTTAGCAATACATAACTGTATAACTGGACTTGAGGAATTTAGTTTAGGTGATGGGATATTGATGGTATGTACATCTTTTTTATATATGGTATCTTGCACTGTCGGTTGTATTGTAGCAGGCATTATAAGTTTATATAGGCAAAAAAAGAATAAATCTATACGGAATAATACACAATCGGATAGTATTGAGATTTAAGGGGTTGAAACAATGAAAAAAATTTTGATTGTTTTAGCGATAGTTATTATTGTATCAATATTTGTTTTTGCTTTTACATCGTGCAGTAATGATTCGATTGAACCTTTGCAGAAAATCAGGGGACAAGAACTTATAAATAATTCTACATCTCCAAATAATGAATACATAATTAAAGCTTATAAAAATAGTGGTGGGGCAACAGTAGATTGGGCTGTTCTTTGTACGCTTACAGATACTAAAACAAAAAAGACAAAAAATATCTACTGGAAATATAAAACAGACTGTGCAGTAATTGAGTGGGTAGATAATGATACTGTTATAATTAATAATGTCACATTAGATTTGCCTGACGATACATATGATTGGAGATATAATTAACAAATAATTTTAATATAAGGAGAAAACAAATTGAATTTTTTATTAAATACATTCTTCGGAAAAATAATCTCAACATTTTTTATATCAATGGTGCCCGTAATTGAGCTTCGAGGAGCTATACCCGTCGGAACGGGGATGGGACTTCCTTTGTGGCTTGCGATAGCCGTATCAATCATCGGGAATATGGTTCCCGTACCGTTTATAATCGTGTTCATCAGGAAAATATTTGAGTGGATGAGAAAAAAACTTCCTAAACTTGACGGGCTTGTATCAAAGCTTGAGGCAAGAGCCGATAAGCACAAGGCAACGGTTTTAAAATACGAATTCTGGGGACTTTTTATTTTAGTTGCAATACCTCTTCCCGGAACTGGTGCGTGGACGGGTGCCTTAGTTGCCGCAATGATGGATATGCGACTTAAAAAGGCTGTTCCTGCAATCTTTTTAGGAGTTGTTACCGCGGGAGTTGTTGTGGCGTTAGCAACCTCGGGCATTATGGCTTGGCTTAATTTTTAAGGGGTACAACTATGGTTGACTGGATTACAAAAATTGATTTTTCTATACTTGATTTTATTCAGGAAAATTTAAGATGCGTCTTTTTAGACTGGCTTATGCCCCGTATTTCAGCCTTGGGAAACAGCGGTATTATATGGATTTTAATTGCCATTGTTTTTTTGTTTTCAAAAAAATACAGAAAGCAGGGTATAGTTTTAGCAGTAGGGCTTTTAGCAGGTCTTTTAATCGGAAACCTTACGCTTAAACCCTTAATTGCAAGAATGAGACCAAACTGGATAAATACAGACATTGTGCTGTTGATAGGTAACCCTAAAGACTATTCGTTTCCATCGGGACACACACTTTCGTCATTCATAGCGGCATTTCTAATTACATTAAACAATAAAAGATTAGGTGCGTTTGCGCTTCCGTTGGCGGCGTTGATTGCCTTTTCGAGAATGTATTTATACGTTCATTATCCAAGTGATATTTTAGGCGCGTTGATTTTGGCAACGATTATCGCTCTTACGGTTCATAAGATATTTTATAGAAAAACTCAATAAATCAAATTACAGATATAAACAGCAGCAACTATTCCTGCAATGTCGGCAACAACAGCGGCAGGAACGGTGTGTCGGCTGTTTTTTATTTTTACAGCGCCGTAGTAAACGGCTAATGTGTAGAATGTGGTTTCAGATGAGCCGAGCATAACCGATGCAACCTTTCCCGCAAAAGAGTCGGGGCCGGAGGTGTCAAAAATGTCTTTTATCAGCGCCAAAGCACCGCTCCCTGAAACGCTTTTTAAAAGAGCTAAAGGCAAAACCTCATCGGGCATTCCGATTTTTGATAAAAGGGGCGATAGCATTTTTCCTAAAAAGTATAAAGCGCCTGATGCGCGTAGCATTGAAACCGCACAAATTAAACCCACCAATGCAGGCAAAATGTTTACAGAGGTTTTCAGGCCGATTGATGCGCCTTTTAAAAACGTGTCAAAAACATTTACCTTTTTAAAAAGAGCATATCCTAAAATTGTGATAAAAATTGCGGGCATTATGTAGACAGAAATTTTGTATGCTACCATTTTAGCTTCCTCCGTGAAAGTATTTTTGCGGCTAAAATTCCGCAAACAACAGAAAAAACGGAGCATATCCATACGGGTATCATAATTTCAAAAGGTGCCGAGGAACCTGTGGCACTGCGTAGTGTTAAAAGGGTAGTGGGAATTAGGGTTATTGAAGCCGTGTTGATAACCACAAACATACACATATCGTCTGATGCAGTGTCCTTGATTAAATTTACTTTTGAAAGCTCTTCCATAGCGGAAAGCCCCAAGGGTGTTGCGGCGTTTGAAAGCCCCAAAATATTTGCAGTCATATTCATAACTATTGCAGTTTTTGCGGGGCTCCCATCTGCAAGTGAGGGAAACAACACTTTTGTTAGCGGTGAGAGTAAACGCTCGATTTTTTCGGTTATACCTGCTTCTTTTGCAACCTCCAAAAGTCCCGTCCATAAGCACATCATTCCGCAAAGAGAAATAACTGTTTCGGTAGCTTTTGATGCGCCTTCAAAAACACTTTCCGTAACTGCCTCGGTAGTACCTGCAAAGAAAGAGAAAATGTATGAAAAAACTATCATAAAAACCCAGATATAGTTCATAAAAACTCCTTTTTAGTTCGTGTCAAATACCTCTATGTCAGGCTCAAACATCTGATATTTCCTATAAAAATCCTTCTCGCCTTCGGGACGGTAAACTTTTGACTTGTTCTGCTCTAAAAGACGTGTTATGGCGTAAACATCAATCCAAATTTCAGCAAGAGCATCTTTTTGTGATTCGTCAAAAATCAGTTGCATACCCCAGTGAAGATGGGGAGTATTTATGTTGTTTACGTTTTCTTTGGTGCTATAGCCCGTCATTCCAAGATAGCCGATAACCTCCCCTGCAGTAACTACCTTCCCCTCGTAGATGTCGTTATAGGGGTGGTCTTTTCTGAGGTGAGCGTAGTAATAATATCGCTTTTTGTCAAAGCTTCTAATGCCTATGCGCCAACCGCCATAGCGGTTCCAGCCAACGCACTCAACGTAGCCCGACTCAACAGCTATTACGGGTGTGCCGACACTACCCATCATATCGTGTCCTAAGTGTTTTCTTTTAAACCCGTAGGAACGGGCGTTGCCGAAATCGTCCGAGTGGGAGTATGAATACCCTTTGGCAATAGGTGAAAATGCCTTTAGACCATATTTTTTTTCGATTAGCTTATTTCCGCTTTCATCCTCTGTTTCAATTTCAAACTCGCCGACAAAACCGCCCAAAACACCTGTGTAAGCCTCTTTGTAATAAGAAAAGACCTTATATTGAGAAGAAAGTCTTTCAAATGGAGTACCTTTTTCAAGCTCGTCGGTTACTTTTTTTAAATCTGATTGTTTGTAAGACTTGAAATTTCCACCGTTTTTACAGGCAAGATACGCCAAAAGGTCAATCCAGCTTATGTGATTTTTTGTGCCAAAGGTTCCAACATCATATTTTAAACAGTCATTTAATGCGTTGTATGATACGGCAAAATCAACCCACTTTATGAAACCTTTTTCGTTATCCTTGGCGACATTCAGCGCATATCCTTGCGAAAAAGACATAAACACCCCTGAAAAGATAAGTGCCACCGAGGTTATAACGGCGCAAAAAATATAAAATGAGCGCTCTTTGTATTTTTTTAAAAGCATGGACTTCACCTCATCTAATTGTATGTGAATTTGCGCAATTAAATGAGTTTAAATGCGGAGTGTATAAAATTTTTAATTTATTTAAAAAAATCCTTGCTTTTTTAAAAAGTCCGTGCTATAATAATAAATGCTGATTTTTGAAAAGCTTAATATGCGCCCGTAGCTCAGCTGGATAGAGTGCCTGGCTACGAACCAGTAGGTCGGGGGTTCGAATCCCTCCGGGCGTGCCAAAAATACAACCATCCTTTTGGGTGGTTGTATTTTTGTTTATTCCGTGGGATTCGAACCCTGAGAGGGCAATCGGCGTAAAATAAAACAGTCCGGTGGACTGTTTTATAGCCGAGTGATGCGCAGTCGGGTACTGTGAGCTATGCTCACGGTCGACAAGCAGTGTATATGCGAAGCGGATACATCCCTCCGGGCGTGCCAAAAATATAGGTTACCCCAAAGGGTAGCCTATATTTTTTATTCATATCAGAGGGATTCGAACCCTTTATATAAAAACAACCCTCGATTGCATATTTTCCTTTGCAACCGAGGGTCATTTCTGTTCATTATTCATTTCTGACATCTTTTATTTTCTTTTTCCTTTCTTCCTTTTGCTGCATTAATTTAACTTTTAAACTTATTCTTTTTATTTCTCTAAAGGAGAATTCTTTGGTTTTGTTTTATTTGCTGATGCAAAAGGTGTTTTTTTGTTTGACTTTTAGTGAAGTTATTTGATTTAAACTTTTAATCTATGTAAATATCTATGTTAAACGTTACACCGTCGTGGCATTAAATCTTCATACTGTCTTTAATTTTAGTTTAAATCAAATTGCTTAGATTTTGTTCTTCATTTCAAAGTCTTTTTATCTGCCCATTGGACTCAACCTCCTTTTCTGTATTTTTATTGTAGCACAGAAAATACCCGTTTTCAATTGACATAATGTGAAAACGTAAAGGGGTGTTTTTGTTTAAATGGGAGAAAATACATAGATTATAAAAAAAATTATTTACAATGCGCAGTTTTATATGCTATAATAAAAGTGTTGAGGGTCAAAAAATGCGGTTACGAAAGTAACCGCATTTTTTAATGCTCTAATATATCTTCATAACTACATTTTAAAATTTCTCTTAAAGCTTTTAGTTCATCAGGATACAGATGTCTTTGTCCTACCTCTATTTTGGCAAGAGCACTCCTTGTTACATCGCAACTCAAAACCTGAAGCTTTGCCGACAACTGGTCTTGAGTAAGGTTATTATTTTTTCTGATTTTACGAATATTTAACCCCACTTGCTTTTCAAACTCAAAATTCATAATCCACCTACTTAAGCCTCAAAATTAAATCTGTAAGCTTTCCATATAAAACCGAAACCAATCTACCAAGCTTTTCAAAAATTCTATTTACAGGTTTTCTCAAGAATGTGTTATAAATAATCGCAAGAATAGTTGAGGCTACAAAGCAAACAATCGAGTAAATAAGTACCCATAACACAAGGTTATCATAACCAAAATGTGTTCTGATTGCACCGAAAACTGTAAATCTTACACAGTCTCTAATAACTCTGTTGCAGTGGATAAGGTAAATATATAGAGTTAGCCCCGAAATATAGTTTATAAATCTATTGTGGTATGTATGGTTTTTGGCAATATTAAACACAGAAAGCCCCATAGCGATAAAGAAGGGGTTGATTAGGGAATTCCAGCGTGACATAATATTTGCGCCTGAAATATTTGTTAAAAACATTAAAATAAGCCAGCCAAAACTTGCACCAAAGAAAACCGAAAGATTAACCTTTAATGAAGATGAGGTTTCGGGCAAGTAGTTTTTTATGTATGCCATTATAAAATAAATTCCTATAAAACCAATAAAACGACTATAGAAGAAAAGTCCTGAAAAAGAAAAGTTCAAAACGCAATACATCAGGATAAACGCAAGATTAAACGTAAGATGTGTGCGTTTTTCCATCTTTTCAATAACTATATTTAAAAATGGATGAATTGCGTAAAACATAATGTAGCAGGGAATAAACCAGTTGTTTCCGAAGGTTACGGGAAAGAACTGTTTTACCATATAAAAGCTTGAAAAATTATAGCCTGAAAAAATCCAGAACGGAACAAACATCAAAACGGAAATTGTAAAACAGTCGCCTATTATGTAAAGGATTTTCTTTGCGTTGGTTTTGGTGCTGTCTAAAAGAAAGTAGGCAGAGCAGGCAATAAATATACTGTTACCTATCTGACCTAAGTTATGGAAAAGGGTAGTTATAAAAAATTGCAAATTCTGATTTGCGAGGTTAATGTTTATTGCACCAAAAAATTTTTCTGTGTTTCCGTCGGGAGTTGCGTGGGAAATAACTATCATAAACATTGAAACAAGCTTTAAAAGCTCTAAACTTGAGTTTCTCATTTTTTTCATAATTTCACCTCGTGTTTACAACTTAAAAACCCTCATTCCATCGGAATGAGGGTTTATGGTGGGCGCAACAGGGCTCGAACCTGTGACCCTCTGCTTGTAAGGCAGATGCTCTCCCAGCTGAGCTATGCGCCCAAATCTTGCCGTAATTTTTCACGACAAGAGTTATTATACTATACACTTTTTATTTTGTCAAGCATTATTTTGCTTTATTCAATAAATTTATTAACTCCATCTCTGAAAACTTATAAACCTCGGGACAAAATCTGCAGGTAACTTCTGCGCCGTGGTCTTCATTTATCATAGCTAAAAGCTCTTTTTCTCCTAAGGAAATCAGAGCTTTTTCAATTTTTCCGCGACTGCAGTCGCAGTTGTAATTGAATTCTACATCGTCTAAATCCTTAAAGAAAAGACCTGCCATAACAGAGGTTATAATAAGGTCGGGACTCATCCCGTCTTCAAGCATAGTTGTAACAGAAGGTAGCTCTGTGAAATTTTTTTCAATCAAAGCAGCAGTTTCATCATCACATCCCGGCATAAGCTGAACAAAAAGTCCGCCTGCCTGCTTTACAGAATAATCTCTGTCAACCAAAACGCCTAAGGATACGGCAGTCGGTATCTGCTGAGATTTAGCATAGTAATAGGTAAAGTCCTCGGCAATTTCCCCTGAAACTAACGGCACCTGACCAACGTAAGGTTCTTTCAGGCCTAAATCCATCGTAACTGCTAAGCTTCCTTTTCCTATTGCACCGCTAACGTCGAGCTTCCCGTTTTTCTTTAATGGAATGTCAACTAAAGGATTTGTAACGCATCCTTTAACATTTCCTTTTCCGTCTGCGGTACAGATAATAGAGCCTAATGGACCGTCGCCTTTAATAATCGTTGAAACTGTATCGTAAGGTGATTTCATTCCGCTTCCGATTAAAGCCGCCATAGTTAAGCTTCTTCCTAAAGCTGCTGTTGCTACGGGGGAGGTTTTATGAATTTCGTATGCTTTTTGTACAATATCACGACTGTCGATAAAGCTTACTCGAACTAAGCCTTCTGAGTCAATTGCACGTTTAATAATGCTCATAGCTTTCTCCTTTTGGTAAAATGTAAAGCCCCATAACCCTTTGGATTATGAGGCTTTTGGTTTACGTTGCTTGAAATTAAGTGTCACATATAAAATGTTTCTATATATATGAAGCCCAAAATCTGAAGGTTAATTATACCCTTGTAACGTTTGCTGCCTGGGGACCTTTAGCACCTTCAACAACTTCGAACTGTACGTCCATACCTTCATCAAGTGTTTTGAAACCGTCCATAGCGATTGCTGAAAAATGAACGAAAACATCTGTTCCGTCTTCAGCGGCGATGAAACCAAAACCCTTCTGTGCATTAAACCATTTAACTTTGCCTGTCTGCATTATGTAGTTCCTCCTGAAAATAAAATCTGTACAATTTTGCACTGTCTAAATATATCACACAAATGCCCTAAAGTCAACCTTTTTTACAAAATTAAATAATTTATTTTGTTAATAGACAAAATACAAAAAAAGTGTTATACTGTATATAAACACAATTTGGAGGTAGATAAAAATGAGTGAATGTACACATGATTGCAGCACCTGCGGTGAAAGCTGTAAAGACAGAAAACAAGATTTCAGGGAAGCTCCTCACAGGCTTTCAAATATAAAAAAGGTAATAGGGGTTGTGAGCGGTAAAGGCGGCGTTGGTAAATCTTCCATAACTTCGCTTTTGGCGGTTTTAACTAACCGTGACGGCTTTAAATCTGCGATTTTAGATGCAGATATTACAGGTCCTTCAATTCCAAAAGCCTTTGGAATTACGGAAAAAGCATCAGGAACTGACGAGGGAATTCTGCCCGTTAAAACAAAAACGGGTATTGACATAATGTCAATCAATTTACTTTTGGAAAACGATACAGACCCTGTTGTATGGCGTGGTCCAGTCATTGCGGGAACTGTAAAACAGTTCTGGACAGATGTTATCTGGGAAGATGTAGATTTTATGTTTGTTGATATGCCTCCTGGAACGGGGGATGTTCCGCTTACCGTTTTCCAGTCACTTCCTGTCGACGGAATTGTTATCGTAACCTCACCTCAGCAGCTTGTTTCGATGATTGTAGAAAAAGCTGTTAAAATGGCAGGTTTAATGAATATTCCGATTATTGCAATTGTAGAAAATATGTCATATTTTGAATGTCCTGACTGCAAAACTCAGCACAAGATTTTTGGTGAAAGCAATATTGATGAAATAGCGAAAAAATACGGAATTAAAACAGTTGCAAAACTTCCCGTAAATCGTGAAATTGCATCAGCTTGCGATAAAGGCATTATTGAGCTTGCAGGCGGAGAACAGTTAAACGAACTGGCAGACGTTTTAGAGAAAATGCTCAAGGAGTGATAGATATGTCGCAAAAAGCAGAGACAGCAAAGGCATTATTTGAGGAAGGCTACAACTGCGCGCAGGCAGTTTTCGTAGTTTTTGCAGAGGACTATGGCATTTCTAAAAATGCCGCACTTAAGCTATCATCATCATTTGGCGGCGGAGTGGGCAGAATGCAGGAAATGTGCGGTGCAGTTTTGGGAATGGTAATGGCTTTAGGCTTGGCCGAGGGTAACACCGAAAAGGAAAAAAAGCTTGAGCATTACGAAAAAGTAAGAAAGCTTGTGGGTGAGTTCAGCGAAAGAAACGGCGGTTATATATGCCGTTCGTTGATTGCCTCAGGAGAGAAAAAAAGCTGTTCGGAATTTGTGTATTCAGCTGTTGAAATTTTAGAAAACTATTTAAATTCATAAAAAATGAGTATGCGGCTAAAATATAAAAAAAGAGCCGCAAAAGGTAAAAACAAAGCTTCGTTTTTAGCCCAAAGCGGCAGAAACGGAGCTTTTTATGTATGCATTTTTAGCCTTTATACCGATTTTAGTCACCTTATTTTTAATGACAGTTTTAAATCGCCCTGCAAAGCAGGCGTTGGTTGTTGCATGGTTTACAGCCTCGGTTTTAGGAATTTTCATATGGAGAATGAGCGCAAAAACCGTGCTTGCCTGCACTGTTTTTGGATTTTTAAACTCTATTGACGTGCTTTTAGTCATTTTTGGCGCAATTTTAATTATGAACACGTTAAAATGCTCAGGCGGTATGGCGAGGATTAACGAGGGATTTACGTCGATAACCACAGACCGCAGAATTCAGGCGATTATAATTCTGTGGATGTTTGGCGGGTTTATCGAGGGTGCTGCAGGCTTTGGAACGCCTGCGGCACTGGCGGCACCTCTTTTAGTAAGCCTTGGTTTTCCTCCGGTTGCCGCCGCAACTGTGGCGCTTATATTCGATTCAACCGCAGTATCCTTCGGGGCGGTGGGGACGCCGGTTTCTGCGGCACTTACTCAGCTCGGAACAAGCGTGGGAGCTGATTTTGCGCCAAAGCTTACTTTCTGGACTGCCTTTCCTCATGCTTTGGTTGGAACTTTTGTGCCATTTATTGCAACCTGCGTTCTGACCCGTGTTTACGGCAAAGAAAAGTCTTTAAAGCCTGCTTTTGAGGTTTTTCCATTTGCCATATTTTCAGGTCTTGCTTTTTGTGTTCCCTATGTTTTGATAGCCTACTTTTTTGGCTATGAATTTCCGTCGCTGTTGGCTGCGTTGATTGGTTTGATTATCACAGTTTTTGCAGCAAAAAAGAACTTTTTGATACCAAAAAATCAATGGGATTTGGGAAATTCTGATGTGTCCGATATAAAAAAGGAACAGAGCCAAAAGAAAATGTCCTTAGCTCTTGCCTGGATGCCTTATATTTTGATTGCAGTAATTTTGGTTGTAACGAGAATACCTGCACTTGGAATTAAGGGGATAATCAACACAAACGCCACATTTCCATTTGCTGTAAACTTAAATAATATATTAGGTGTGGATTCGCTTGATTATACGCTTAAATGGGCAAATATCCCCGGAGTTTTGCCGTTTATCCCTGTGGCGATAATCACTCATTTTATTCATAAAATGAAGATTGATGAGGTAAAACGTGCGTGGAAAGACACTTTTTCTCAGATAAGTGGCGCGGCTGTGGCAATAATTTTTGGTATCGCCTTGGTTCAGGTAATGAAATTTTCGGATATTAACTCCTCAGGACTTCATAATATGCTTGTTATTATGGCAGAGTTTATTTCGAATGCAGGAAAAGCGCTTTTTGTTGTAATCTCTCCAATTATCGGTATTTTAGGCTCGTTTATTTCAGGGTCAAACGCTGTTTCTAACCTTTTGTTTACAAACCTTCAGTTTGAAACTGCAAAAACCCTTTCTCTTTCGCCCGTATTGGTGGTTGCAATGCAGGTTATAGGCGGTGCAATAGGAAATATCATCTGTGTTAATAACGCTGTTGCAGTTTGTGCAACCGTGGGTATTTCAGGAAAAGAGGGAAAGATAATAAAGGCAAATATACTGCCCACAGCAATTTATACCGTAGCAATAATTGCAATCTTTGCAGTAGCTTTTGTGCTTGGAGCAAATCCGTAAAATAAAAGGAGCTGTAGCAAAATAAAATCATTTTGCTACAGCCCATTTTTTTGTTAATTTTTATACATTTAAGTGCTTGCGTACTGCAATAAAACTTCCAACACCGCCTAAAACTGCGCCGAGTCCAAATGAAGAACCCAAGATAACCGAAAGAATTTCGCTGATAGGTTTAAGTGTTAAAAATTCGATGCTTAAATTGCCCAAAATTCCAATAAGGAAGTTGTAGCATAAAAGCACAAGTCCCACGGCGATACAGGAGCCTAAGATACCGATTATGATACCCTCAATAATGAAGGGCCAGCGGATAAACCAGTCGGTTGCACCAACAAATTTCATAATGTTGATTTCTTTGCGCCTCGTGTAAACCGTAAGCTTAATTGTGTTTGAAATAATAAAGATTGACACGACAGCCAGTGCAATAATCATCCAGAGGCTGAAGTTCTTTATGTATGTTGCGATTGTAACAAGGCTGTTAATGGTATCTTCGTTTTGCTTAACGCGTTCAACACCGTTGATTCTTTCAAGCTTTTCAACGACCTCTGAACTTTGTGACAAATCGTCTAAGGTCACCATATACCAGTTTCGTAAAGGATTATCGTCTTTGTATCTGTCTGCAAGGTGGGCCTTGTCACCAAGCTGAACCTTTATGTTTTCAAGACGCTCACTGTTTCTTGAAAGGGTTGCATCTTTTACATTTTCAATCCTTTTTATCTGTTCGCCAATTGTTGCCATACCGCTTTCTGATGTTTTTTCGTCCATAATAACGATTATTTCGTAAGAATCCTGAACCTTTAAAACACCGCTGTTTAAGTTGATTGACAAAATCAGGAACACACCTAAAACCAGAAGGCTTGCCATAACTGTGAATACTGATGCAATGGTAATCCAGCCGTTAGAGAAGAAATTCTTGCAAGCTTCGGTTATAAAATATCTGAATCCTCTAATCCTCATCGCCGTATTCACCTCTTGTTTCATCGCGGGCAATCTTTCCGTCTTCAATAGCAATTACACGCTTTTTCATTTTATCAACGATATCTTTTGCGTGGGTTGCCATAATAACGGTTGTTCCGCGCTTATTTATATCCTCTAAAAGCTCCATAATTTCAATTGCAGCTTTGGGGTTTAAGTTACCTGTGGGCTCGTCGGCAATCAAAAATGCAGGATTGTTAACCAGAGCACGGGCTAAAGCCACTCTTTGCTGCTCACCGCCTGAAAGCTCGCTTGGGTAGGATTTTGATTTATGAGAAAGTCCAACCAAGCTTAAGACATTTGGAACTTGTTTTCTGATTTCTTTTCTGCTTGCGCCGATTATATCCATTGCAAAGGCAACGTTTTCAAAAACCGTTTTGTTGGATAAAAGTCTAAAATCCTGAAAAACAACGCCCATTGAACGGCGAAGATAAGGGATTTCACGTCTTTTAAGCTTTGCAACGTCGGCATTATTTATAATAACTTCGCCTGAGGTTGCAACCTCTTCGTGCATTAAAAGCTTGATAAGTGTAGATTTACCCGAGCCTGACGGACCAACTATAAAGACAAACTCACCGCGCTCGATAAAGAAGCTCACATCGTCTAAGGCAGTTGAACCGTTGGGGTAAACCTTGGAAACATTACTTAGTAAAATCAATTTTGCACCTTTACCTTTCTTCCTGCAAAGAAAAATGCAGGGGACTCATTTTAAAAGTATATTAAAATTTTGACGGATTTGATGTTAAGTATTTGCTTACTAAAACAGCAACTTTAAATACAACGGCATCGTCAAATTTTCTAAGGTCAAGACCTGTTAAGCGCTCAATTTTATCAAGACGGTAAACCAGTGTATTTCTGTGAACAAAAAGCTGTCTTGATGTTTCACTGACATTTAAGTTGTTTTCAAAGAACTTGTCGATGGTAAGAAGTGTTTCGTCGTCTAAAACTTCGAGTCCGTCCTTTTTGAATATTTCATCCAAGAAAAGCTCACAGAGCTTTGAGGGAAGCTGATAAATAAGTCTTCCTATACCAAGCTCGTCATAGCTTAAAATATATTTTGCACTGTCGAACACTCTGCCGATTTCGATAGCTAAGCGGGCCTCAGAGTATGAACGTGAAATATCGTTTATAGAATCTGCAATTTTTCCTATTCCGACATAAGCTGTAAGCATAAGCTCTGAGTTTATTGTTTCAACGATGCTTCTTGCAATTTTTTCTGTGTAGTTTCCGGGAGCTTCGGGAACAACAGATTTAATAAGTACAATATTATGCTTATCAATATTTATAATGTAATCCTGCTCAGGAAACATATTTTTCATAAGCTGGATAACGCCGGTTTCGTTTCCGGGAATCTGAACAATGTATACAACTCTTGCTAAATCTTCCTCAATCTGAAGCTCACCTGTACGGAGCTGAATATCGCCGGGGAGAACATTTCCCAGCAATACATTTTTTAAGTAGCTTACCTTATCGTATTTATCAGCACAATGTATCTGAAGATTTGAAATAGCAATGGAAAGCATGGCACAGAGTTTCTGGTCTTCAAGGTCTGTCCCCTTAACGTAAACAACGAATTCCATAATATTTCTTGTTCCGATACCAACGCAGGAGTAGCCGTTTGAAATAAACGGTTTACCGTTGGGCTGGGCTGCGGAAACCATTGAGAAGGTATCATCATCGTCTGCTGGCTCACCTACATAGGAAACCAGAACCGATGTGTTGTTTATAACGCCCATAGACTTGTGTGCAACGCCGCGCATCTGGTCTAAAACAGGCTGAAAAATTTCACTCAACATAAAAACACGCCCCTTTAAATTACTTGTGTATATAATATATCTCTTATATCATACTATTTTTTTAACAATTTTGCAATATTTTTTTGCGAATTTAACCGAAATTTAATCTTTTATGACAATTTATTTATGAAAAATACAGAAAATTGAATAAAAACAAATAAAGTATTGCATATTTATTCAAAATGTTGTATAATTATGTAAAAGTTAAAATGCGGAGGTATTTTTTATGAATACGGAAAACATAAAACAGCTTGACAAGCAGTTTTATATGAATACATTTGGTGAAAGAATTCCTGTGTCATTTAAAAAAGGTGAGGGAATTAAGCTTTACGATGAGAATGGAAATGTATACTACGATTTTTTGGCAGGTATTGCCGTAAACGCAGTTGGTCACAGTCATCCTGATTTTGTTAAGGCACTCACAGAGCAGATTGAAAGCTTAATTCACGTTTCGAATTATTACTATATTGAAAATCAGACTCTTTTAGCTGAAAAAATCTGCAAAAATAGCTGTGCTGATAAAGTTTTCTTTGCAAACTCAGGCGCAGAGGCAAATGAAGGAGCGATAAAGCTTGCAAGAATTTATCATTATAAAAAGGGAAACGAAAAAACTGAAATTATTACTCTTGTAAATTCTTTCCACGGAAGAACTCTTGCTACTGTTGCGGCAACAGGTCAGGAAAAGTTCAGCGCACCTTATCATCCTTTAATGGAGAAGTTTATTTATGTTCCAATAAATGATATTGAGGCGTTTAAAAAGGCTGTATCTTCCAAAACCTGCGCAGTTATGATGGAAATGATTCAGGGCGAGAGCGGTGTTCACGAGGTAGATGAAAGCTACATAAAAGAAGTCTGCAAAATCTGTAAAGAAAATGATATTATCTTTATTTGCGACGAGGTTCAGACGGGTATGGGAAGAAGCGGAAAGCTTTTTGCCTATGAGAATTTCGGAGTTGAGCCTGATATTTTCACACTGGCAAAAGCCTTAGGCGGCGGAGTTCCCATTGGTGCAGTTTGTGCAAAAGACTTTGTGGCAGATGCCTTTGCACCTGGTGACCATGGTTCAACCTTCGGTGGAAATCCTCTGGCAACGAAAGCAGGCCTTGCAGTTTTTGAAATTTTTGAAAAAGAAAACTTAGTTGAAAAAAGTAAAATCAACGGCGAATATTTTAAGGAAAAGCTTATTGCATTGTCAGAAAAATATTCAATTATCAAGGATGTACGTGGAAAAGGCTTAATGCTTGGAGTTGAGTTTGAAGATGCAATCGCCGCAGAAATAAAACACGATCTGTTTGAGAAAAACTATCTTGCAGGGGCAACAGCAACGACATTGAGAATTCTGCCTCCCCTTATAGTTACAAAAGAGGAAATTGACGGATTTTTAGCCGTGTTTGAAGAAATTTTGAAGGAGCATTAAAATGAAACATTTACTAACACTTCACGATTGGTCAACCGAGGATATAATATCAACCCTCGATTTAGCAGATAAATTAAAATATGAACTTAAAAACGGTATTGAGCATCATCACCTAAAGGGAAAAACATTGGGTATGATTTTCACAAAATCATCAACGAGAACAAGGGTTTCCTTTGAGGTTGGTATGTATCAGTTAGGCGGTCAGGCGCTCTTTTTAAGCTCTAATGACATTCAGCTTGGAAGGGGCGAAACGATTTATGATACTGCTAATGTTTTATCAAGATTTTTAGACGGAATTATGATAAGAACATTTAAACAGTCTGATGTTGAGGACCTTGCCAAATACGGACAGATCCCGATAATAAACGGTCTTACAGACTTAGTTCACCCCTGTCAGATTTTAGCAGATTTTCAGACAATCCGTGAGCATAAGGGCGGAAAATTATCAGGCTTAAAGCTTGCGTACATAGGTGACGGAAATAACATGGCACACTCTTATCTTTACGGCGGCGCTAAGGTGGGGATGACAGTTGCGGTGGCAACTCCTCCTCAGTATATGTGTGATGAAGAGGTTGTGAAAAATGCTAAGGCTGATGCAGATAAATGCGGTGGAAAAATAATTACAACCAACGACCCCGTTGAAGCAATAAAGAATGCCGACGTTGTATGCACAGATACCTGGATAAGTATGGGACAGGAAAGCGAAAAACAGGAAAAAGTGAAGGCGTTTTCTGATTATCAGGTAAATAAAGAGCTGTTCTCACACGCAAAACCTGATGCAATATTCCTTCATTGCTTGCCTGCATACCGCGGATTTGAGGTTACAGAGGATATTATTGACGGACCGAATTCTGTTATATTTGACGAGGCTGAAAACCGCTTACACGCACAAAAGGCAGTAATGGTAAAACTAATGGCAAACTAAGGAGAGAAAATATGTTTGAAGTAAGAAGGGCAACTTTGGCAGATGTTGACAGTATTGCGGAAATCACCCGCGATGCTTTTGAAAAATACATAAAAATGGCAGGGATTACTAATACCCCTGCGCTGACAGAAACAAAAGAAGATATCATAAATGACATAAACAATAAAATAGTTTATGTTGCTTTTATAAAAAATGAAGTTGTGGGAAGTATGAGAATTGAGCTTTTGGATAAAGACACAGCATACTTTTCGCGCTTTGGTGTAAACACCAAGTTTCAGAATTTAGGTATAGGGAAATCTATGATGAATTCTCTGGATATGGAGCTTGCAGAGTTAAAGGTTAAACGTGTTATGCTGCACACTGCGTCAAAGGCATCGCCGTTGGTGCGATTTTACTATAACCGCGGCTTTTATATTGATTCCACAACAAAGGATAAAGGCTATATAAGGGCACTTATGATTAAAGATTTGGTTTAAGATGTGTGGTCAAGACGTATAGTCTTCTAAAAGTGCGGCGAGCTCTTCCTCTTTATATAAGACGATGCCCTCTCTTAGCAAATTTTTGTCTTCGTCCATTAAAGAGTCAGGCGAAATTTCAAGATTTCGTGAAAATATAAGCTCGCCGTCTTTGTTAATTAAATAAAGCTTTACCGCGTTGTTTTCCCATATAACGAGATAGTCGTTCTCATCGGGAGAAGGCGCGGTTTCTTCTTGCTCGGGCGCTGACGTATCTTCTGTGGGAATGGAAATCTCTACGGGCTCATTTACAAAAATTCCGGCGTTTTCAACTTCAAGACTTTCCTTGTTTTTATCTTTTGCGCTTGATTTTGCAAAACTGTAGCCTAAAAGGGCAAATATTAACATTGCTGAAAATATGGCAAGTGCTATTAAAAAAAGCTTTAAAATGTGCCTTCCCTTAGAGTATTCTTTTTCCATATTTATTCTCCTTTAGAAAGTTTTTTCTTATTATTTAGTTTTGCCACTGATTTTATGCGTAATCACCGTGAAAATCCCACTTTTTACATCATAGTAATGCCTGCGTAACAGTTTTGTAATAAGTTTGGTCTATAATATAATTGATTAAGTATGAATACAAAAATAAATCAGTCTTATGAGGTGATTATTTTGGGAAAAAATACATATAAAACCACGAAACCTACTAAAAAAACCAGAAGGAAAAAAAAGAAGGGTTTTAAAGTGCTGGGAACAGTCTTTTTTGTTCTGTTCGTTGTTTTAGCGCTTTGCGCATCTGTTATAGCGGGTATGCTTGTGGGATTTTCCGATAACACAACCGACCTTATTGCAGAAGAATATAACCTCGACTTTACTTCGATTATTTATTATATTGACGAAAACTCAAATCAGCCTGTTGAGCTCGACAGAATTCACAGAGCAGAAAACAGAGTGTGGGTCGACATTGAAAATGTGCCTGAAAACCTGACAAATGCTTTTATTGCCATTGAGGACGAGCGTTTCCGCGACCACAAGGGTGTTGACGTTAAGCGTACGATTGGTGCATTTATGCAGTGGGCACGCGGTAAAGACTCTTATGGCGGTTCAACCATTACTCAGCAGCTTATTAAAAACGTAACGGGTGAAAATGACAAGTCACCAAAAAGAAAGATTGAAGAAATTATTCGTGCCATTAACTTAGAAACAAAAATGAGCAAGGACCAGATAATTGAAATGTATATGAATACCATATACTTTGGCGGTGGGTGCCACGGTGTTCAGACTGCGGCAAATCACTATTTCAGCAAGGATGTAAGCGAGCTTACACTTGAAGAATGTGCGTCACTTGCAGGTATTGTTAAAGCACCAACGACATATAACCCTGTTTCAAACTATGAAAACAATAAAGAGCGTCAGGAGGTTATCCTGACAAAAATGGCAGAACTGGGATTTATTTCTCAGCAGGAAAGCGATGATGCAAAGGCTAAGAAACTAAACATCAAAGTCGGAACAAAGAACGAAAACGTATCGGCAGACGTTAAAAGCTACTTTGTTGATGCGGTTGTAGATGATGTTATAGCAGACCTTATGGAAAAAGAGAATTTAACTGAGGCAGAGGCTACAAACAGACTTTATACAGGCGGATTCAAAATTTATTCAACTTTGGACCCCAAGGTTCAGAATGCTATTGACGAGGTTTATAAAAACACTGCAAATTTCCCGGGTTCATCAGGAAACCGAGCAGAATCGGCAATCGTTGTAATGGACCCCTACACAGGTCAGATTAAGGGACTTTCGGGCGGAATCGGTGAGAAAACTGTTCCGAGAAGTTTAAACCGCGCAACCCAGTCAAAACGTCAGCCGGGTTCAGCAATTAAGCCCTTGGCAGTATACGGACCTGCGGTAGAGTATAACATTATAACTCCCGCAACACTGGTTAATGACTCGAAGCTTACAATAGGCGACTGGTCGCCGAAAAACTCAGGCGGCGGCTACAAAGGAAAGCTCACCGCAAGAAGACACTTAGAGCTTTCAAGAAATATTCCTGCAGTTAAGATAATGCAGGAGTTAACAGTTGATAAATCATTTGACTTTATGACAAAAAATCTTGGCTTTACAACTTTGGTTGCAGGTGAGAAAAACTCTGAAGGAAAGCTTATAACAGATAAATCACTTTCTATGGCACTTGGCGGTCTTACCTATGGTGTAACCGTTGAGGAAATGACGGCGGCTTATGCAACATTTGTAAACCAAGGTCAGTATAATAAGCCGGTTACCTATACCAAAGTAATTGATGCAAACGGTAGAATTATTCTTGAAAATAAAGTGCAGAATAAACGTGCAATGAGTCCTGAAACTGCATATATTATGCAGAATATGATGTCAGGTGTAGTAAAGAGCGGTACAGGAACGGCGGCGTCGTTGGGCAATATTTACGCAGGCGGTAAAACCGGTACAACAAACTCTAACAAAGACCGTTGGTTTATGGGCTTTACACCGAATTATGTTGCAGGCGTCTGGACAGGTTACGATCAGCCTAAAGCTATGGGCGGCTCAAACCTTTGTCCGAGAATATGGAAGACTGTTATGACGAAAATTCATGAGGGTGAAACTGTGAAAACAATCAAACAGCCCGACGGAATCGTTAAACGTACAGTTTGTGCATTAAGCGGCAGAATTGCATCGGAGATTTGTTCAACAACCCGTGTTGACTATTTTAAAGAGGGAACTCAGCCGAAAAAATACTGCTCATCTCATGCAGGTCTTGGTGTAACAACAAGCGAGGAAACGACGACAACTCCTTCAGCGAGCGCGAGTGCAAACGCAAGCATAACCCCAAGTAATCCCGGTGCGACTGAGGAACTTCCCGAAACTGCTCCGACAGTTTCTCCCGGAACGGTTATACCTAACGAAGATGCAACACCTGATGTCAGCTCATCAGAGGGCTCAGAGGGTACAGAATAAAATGTAATAAAGCCTTAAGACAGGCATATAATAGAGAATATCCCATTTAGGAGGCAAATACATGGATTATAAGGCAAAATACACATATTGGATTGAAAGTCCTTCTGTTGACGAAAAAACAAAAGAAGAACTTTTAGCCATAAAGAATGATGAAAACGATATAAAAGAACGTTTTTATAGAGATTTGGAATTTGGTACTGCAGGTCTTCGCGGAATTTTAGGCGCAGGAACTGACAGAATGAATATTTATACCGTAAGAAAGGCAACGCAAGGCCTTGCAAATTATATTTGCGATAATGGTGAAAATGCAAAATCCCGTGGCGTTGTAATTTCTTATGATAGCCGAAACTTCTCACCTGAATTTGCAATGGAAACCGCCTGCGTTTTAGCTGCAAGCGGAATAAAGACCTATGTTTTTGATAAGCTTCATCCTGTACCCGTTCTGTCCTTTGCAGTAAGGGAATTGGGATGCTTTGCAGGCGTTATGATTACCGCATCTCACAATCCTGCGCAGTATAACGGCTATAAGGTTTATGGCGACGATGGCGCACAGATGAATGTTGCAGATTCTGCTAAAGTTTTGTCATACATCAACAGTATGGACATTTTTAAAGATGTTAAGGTTTTGAAAGAAAGCGAAGCAAAAGAAAAAGGCTTAATTGAGATGGTTGGGGATTCCTTGCGTGCAAAATACATTGAAAGTGTTTTAGCTTGCAGAAAGAATCCTGATGTTTGTGAAGATACAGCAAAGGAAATAAAAATTGTTTACACACCTTTTCACGGTTCAGGTTTGATTCCCGTAACAGAAGCTTTAGAAAAAGCAGGCTATAAAAATGTTTGTGTTGTTAAGGAACAGGCAGAGCCCGATGGTAATTTCAGTACAGTTAAATCTCCCAATCCTGAGGATAAAGAAGGCTTCAAGCTTGCTATTGAATATGGTGATAAAATCGGTGCAGACGTAATTTTAGGAACTGACCCTGATGCTGACAGAATAGGCGTTTTAGTTAAAGATTCAGACGGTTACCGCGTTTTAACGGGCAATCAGACTGGAGCACTTTTAACAGAATATATCTTATCATCTGCTGATGAAAAAGGCGAACTTAAACCTGACGACTATATTGTAAAAACAATCGTAACAACTGATTTGGCAAAGAAAATTGCTGAGAACTATGGCATTAAAATGTTTGATGTTTATACCGGATTTAAGTTTATTGCTGAGGTTATAAAAAAGCATGAGGGAACTGATGCTAAATATTATTTCGGCTTTGAAGAAAGCTATGGATGTCTGCCCGGAACTTACGCAAGAGATAAAGATGCTGTTGCCGCAACACTTTTGGTATGTGAGCTTGTTGCGGTTTTGAAAAGAAAAGGCTTGACCTTGTCCGATGCTATAAACAATATTTACGAAAAATACGGAAACTGTGTTGAACGTACAGTATCTGTTACAATGAGCGGCTTAGACGGTATGGAAAAAATGGCGGCGTTAATGAAAAAGGTTGAGGAAAATCCCTTTAAAGAAATTGGCGAAACTAAAATTTCAGCTTTTAGAAATTATAACAAAGACTTCCGCGAAGATTACGAAACGGGCAAAAAAGAAGCTATCGGTTTTGAACCTTCAAATGTTTTGTATTTTGAACTTTCAGGCGGCGGATTCTTTGTTATGAGACCTTCAGGAACAGAACCTAAGATTAAGTTTTATTTCTCCGTTCCTTGTGCATCTCAGGAGGATGGTAACGCAAAAATTGACACACTTGAAAAAACAGTAAAAGAAATATTGCTATAATAAAAATGTTGTAACTTAAACTGAAAGAAGGCAAGGAAGTTTTCTTCCCTACCTTCTTTTTATTTTTAATATGTTACATCCTCGTAAAGTTCTTCATCTGAGAAAATTCCCTTAAGTCGTTCCTCACCTTTTAACACCTTAATTTTAACATTTTTAATCTTCATCTTGGCATCGGGATAAGTTATAAGGATGTGTGAGCGTCTTTCAGTTGTGGTTATGTCGCAGTAAACTCTCTTTGTTTCGCCTGAAGTTCCGTTAACTGAGAGGCAACCTGCACTCATGCCATTGATGGTTATATTCATAATCATCTGCAAAAGCTCGTTGTCATCTGATGAATAGTCGATACAGAATAGCGATTTTCCTGTGAACGGGAAAATGTAATATGTATCTTCATCATTTTTGATTTCACCAAATTCTTTAATGGTTTCTAAAGCATCCAAATCATCGGCTAAAGATTCTGTGAGTTTTCCACCACGGTCGATAAAACGCTCCAAAGCCTTTGAATTTAAAATAAAGTTCAATATATTCATTGCGTTTCTCTGGAGTTGACTTCTGTGGAGAACTCCGCTTTCAAGTGATGAAAGAATATTAGTTTTAAAGGTTAAAATATCACGGGCACACATATATGTGTCATTCTGAGCCTCAACTAAATTTTTGAGGTTTTTAACATCAGTATCCTGAGCATTTTCCTGAAGTGTGGGATACCAGTCTGTCATAACAAATCCGGCAAAACCCCACTCATTTCTTAAAACAACGGTGTTAAGTTCGTAGTTGTTAGCGCTCCATATACCGTTTATGGGGTTGTAGGAGGTCATAACAGAAGTTGCTCCGCCTTCTTTTACTGCGATTTCAAAACCTTTTAAGTAAATTTCTCTTAGCGCTCTTTCGCTTACCACGGCGTTAATAAGGTGACGGTTATCCTCTTGATTATTTGCGGCAAAATGCTTGATTGTAGCAGAGTTTCCGTAAACGTTAACACCTCTTACCATAGCCGCCGCAATTTTACCTGTAAGGAATGGGTCTTCTGAAAAATACTCAAAGTTTCTTCCGCATAAGGGAACACGGTGAATGTTCATGCCGGGTCCTAAAATGCAGTCGACCTGAAATACACACATTTCAATGCTTAAAAGCGTATATAATTCTTCGCAAAGCTCTGTGTCCCATGAGCACGCAAGAAGTGTTCCGCTGGGGATTGAGGTTGCGTGGTCACCGCTGTCCATTCTTATTCCTGAAGGGCCATCGTGCTGTGAGGTAATCGGAATTCCAAATTTGTTGAGATTGGGTGTTAAGCCGCCGATTGCACCAACGCTGCCGGCACGGATTTTCGGAGACTGCATACCCTCACCGCACATCATATGTGCAAGGTCTTCATCGGAAAGCTGAGCCACAAATTCTTCCATGGTATTCTTACCGTTTTTAACGTCGATAAGACGGATGCCTTTGTCGCCTGTGGGCGTGATTTCTGTGGGGAGCTCATCTTTTATTCTCTTATCATAGTCAACAGTTCTTTTTGATGCTTTTTTGTATGAAACGGTATATTTTCCATTTTCAAGTACAGGATGCATAATGTTAAGCTCCTGAACAGGGGCTATAATTTCTGAAAGCTGTTCTGTTACTTTAAGCTCGCTGACATTGTATGTAAACACCTTTTCTGCGCATCTTACGCAAGCGCCAACATAAATATTGTAATCTCCGCTTTCTAAAACATAGCAGGATTTGTTTCCTGTAACGCCGCTGTCGTCATAGGATGCCATATCGGAAATGTTAAATTCTAAGTGTAAAATTTCGCTTTCATCGGGCTGTAAGTCTTTGGTTTTTCCGAATGCACAAAGCTCACGGGCGCTTTTTCCGAGCATCCCTTGAGGTGCTTCAAAATAAACCTGAATAATTTCACGGCCTTTAAAGTCACCAACGTTTTTAACATTAATGTCAATTAAAATTTTATCGCCGTTGCTTTCTGCTTTTATAACTTCTTTTTCGAATTCTGTATATGAAAGCCCGAAACCAAAGGGATATAAAACGTCATCTTTTGCAAAGGTTTCAAAATACCTGTAACCAACGTAGATGTCTTCTTCGTAGAGGTTAGTTGTTTCGTTTCCAAAGTTTTTAACGCCCGGATAAAGGCTTATATCCTTTGCAATTGTGTCGGAAAGCTTGCCGCTTGGGGTAACGTCGCCACATAAGAGGTCTGCAACGGCTCTTCCGCCGTCCTGACCGCCCTGCCATATGTACATAACTGACTTGATATTGTATTTCTCAACCCAGCTCATATCCATTATTGAGCCAACATTTAAAAGCACTACTGTTTTATCAAAATGACGGCTGATTATTTCAAGCATTTCTTCTTCGGCATCGGTTAAATACCAATGTCCTTTTTTTGCAGAGGTGTCGCCACCTTCGCCTGCAGTTCTGCCTAAAATAATTACGGCAGTATCAGAAATCTCGCGTGCACGGATAACTATTTCTTCGTCCAGAGGCATCTCGTTAAAAACTTTTGGAGCGCTCCAACAGTGTTCACGCTCTAAAGGATTTTTTAAAGTCCAATCTTTGTATATGTCAACAAGCTCAGTGTTAATCTTGAGCTTTTTGTTTTCTAAAATACCATCTAAAATATTTATAGCATAGTCAACATTAACCATACCGCCTGAGCCTGTGCCGCTTTTGAAGTAGTCGATCTGCATACGGCCAAAAAGTGAAAAGCTATCATTTTCTAAAAGCGGAAGAACTTTTCCTTCGTTTTTTAAGAGCACGCAACCCTGAGATGCTGCTTTTCTTCCAATCTCGGCCAGCGGAGCATAAGGCTTTTCAGGCAATTCCCTGATATTAACTAAGTCTTTCATTCTATGTTCTCCTTTAAAGGTCTTTAAATTCTGCGCATATAAAGTCTTTCAGCGTTTTGGTGTTAATCAGAAGCTGACATCCGCGAACACCTGCGCTTACAGTGATTTTCTCGAAGCTTTCAGCAGTTTTATCTATAAATGTGGGAAACTGCTTTTTCATACCAATGGGAGAGCAGCCTCCGCGAATATATCCGGTTAAACCAAGTAAGTCCTTAACTGCAATAAGCTCAACACGCTTATTGCCCGTTTCTGACGCCGCTTTTTTTAAATCAATCTCGCGGTGAACCGGAATACAAAAAACGATATGTCCTGTTTTATCACCCTTTGCCACAATCGTTTTAAAAACCATTTCGTAGGGCAGTCCTATCTGGTCAGCAAGGTGTGTTCCCGACAAATCGTTTTCGTCAACTTCGTATTCTAAAGTTTCATATATGATTTTCGCTTTATCAAGCATTCTTAGTGCATTTGTTTTTATTGCTTTTGCCATAATTATACCCCTAAAATAATACCTGTGTCAAGTTTATTTCCTTTAATATACTCGGAAACGGGCATTTTCTTTTTACCCTCAAACTGAACGTCGGTTATTAAGATTGCGCATTCTTTACATTTAACCAGAATACCTTCTTTTGAAACGTCTAAAATTTCGCCGTTTTCTCCCTTAAATTCGCCGTCTTTCACCTTTGCCGAGATTACTTTAAACCGTGTTCCGTTGTAGGTGGTTGTGGCATAAGGGTAAGAATTCAAGGCTCTTATGAGGTTGTTAAGCTCTAATGCTGATTTATTAAAATCTAAAATTCCAGTAGTTTTATCAATCATGGGTGCATAAGTTGAAATGCTGTCGTCTTGTTTTACGGGATTTAGGCTGCCGCTTTCAATTTGTTTTACGGTTTCTAAAATTGCTTCTGCTCCTATAACAGAGAGCTTGTCGTGGAGAGTTTCTCCCGTATCTTCAGGTGTTATTTCAACTTCTTTTTTTATGAGCATATCTCCCGTGTCAAGTCCTGCGTTCATCTGCATTGTGGTTACGCCTGATTTTGTTTCGCCACATATAATCGCGTATTGAATGGGTGCAGCACCGCGGTATTTAGGAAGAAGTGATGCGTGAATGTTAACGGAACCGTGCTTTGCTAAATCCAAAATTCTCTGTGGGAGAATTTTTCCGTATGCCGCAACAACAAAAAGGTCAGCATTTTCCTTTTTTAAGGTTTCATACGCCTCATCTGTTTTCATACTGTCAGGCTGATAAACGGGAATGTCATTTTCCAAAGCGAAAACCTTAACCTCTGGGGGCATCATTTTGTGACCTCGACCCTTTGGTTTGTCAGGCTGTGTCACAACTAAAGAAATTTCGTGCCCTGCGTCATATAAAGATTTAAGGGGGAGTACCGCAAATTCGGGCGTTCCCATATATACAATTTTCATCTCTTACTCCTTTTAGTCTGTGATTTCTGCAAGCATTTTGTCAATGTAGAGTGTTCCTGAAAGGTGGTCGATTTCGTGACAAAGCGCATTTGCCAAAAACCCGTCTGCCTTAATTAAAAACTCTTTTCCGTTTCTGTCAAGTGCGCGAACGTGAACCTTTTCAGGACGGGGCACAGTTCCCTGACGTCCCGGAACGGAAAGACAGCCTTCCGTACATATCTGCTCGCCCTTTTTATACACAATAACAGGGTTTATAAGCTCGATTAGTTCATTTCTTTCTTCACTTACGTCAACTACAACCACGCGCCTTAAAACGCCAATCTGAGGCGCAGCAAGACCAACACCGTTTGCTTCATACATTGTTTCTGCCATATCGTCGAGTAAAGTCAAAATTCTTTCGTCAATTTTTTCTACTTCCCTTGATTTTTTTCTTAAAAATTCATTATCCTCAGGGATTGTAAGTATCTGTCGTATAGCCATTTCTTCCTCCTATATCGTACCGTAGGGGTTGTTTTCTATAACCAAATTTATATTGCGTGCTTCTTTTCTGTTTATGTGGAATGTGCGAAGTCTTGCAAAAATATCCTCACACTTTTCGTTTATCTTACACTTAATCCATATTCTTTGCCTGTATCTTCCGTTAATTCTTCCAACAGAGGACTCGCAGGGTCCTAAAATTTCAAAAGGCTCGCCGTAATCCTTTGTCATAACTATGTTTATTGCGCCTGCAATTTTCTGAGCATAGTGACTGAGCCCGTTTGATGTGGGTGCAGTAATCAGAACGGAGATAATATCGCAAAATGGTGGGTAGTTAAGCTGTTTTCTTATTTCTATTTCGCTATTGTAAAATGAAATATAATCGTGATTTTTTGAAAGGTTTATAACACTATTTTCAGGGTTGTATGTTTGTATAAGAGAACGGCCGCGCTTTTCGCCTCTGCCTGCTCTTCCGCAAACCTGAGTTATTAAGTTAAATGTCCGCTCATTAGCACGAAAATCGTCTACAAATAAGCTTTGGTCAGCGGCTAAAACACCAACTAATGTCACGTTGGGAAAGTCAAGACCTTTTGCAACCATCTGCGTTCCAAGTAAAATGTCTGTTTTTTCTTTTTCAAACTTTTCTAAAAGTGATTTATGAGAGGATTTCACCCTTGTTGTGTCAACATCCATTCTTATGAGTGACATATCGGGGAACAGACCTTTGATTTCCTCTTCGATTTTCTGCGTTCCAGTTCCGAACTGTTTTATAAACTTGCTGCCACATTCAGGGCAAACATCGGGGTTTTTAATAGAGTATCCGCAGTAGTGGCAGGTGAGTGAATTTTTGTTTTTGTGGTATGTTAAAGATACATCACAATTTTTACATTTTATCACATTTCCACAGCTTCTGCAAGATACAAAAGAGGAAAAACCGCGTCTGTTTAAAAACAAAATCGTCTGTTCACCGTTTTCTTTGTTCTTTCTTATTTCCTCCTGAAGAAGATTTCCAATGGGCGAGCGGTTTCCGTTTTTCATCTCATCACGCATATCGGAAACTATTACCTCGGGCATGGTTTTTGAATTCGGTCTGTATGTTAAAGAAATAAGCTCGTAATCTTTTTTTTGCGCTTTGTAAAAGCTTTCGATTGACGGAGTGGCAGATGCTAAAACTAAAGCCGCTCCGTGATTTTTAGCACGAAAGAGAGCAACCTCACGAGCGTGATAAGTAGGCGCGTTTTCTGCTTTATAGCTCGTTTCGTGTTCTTCGTCAATTACAATAATGCCAATATTTTTAAGAGGTGCAAAAATTGCAGACCGCGCACCGACTACAACCTTAGCCTCACCTGATTTTATCCTTTTATACTCGTCTGCGCGCTCTCCCATTGAAAGAGCTGAGTGTAAAACTGCAATTTTTTTGCCGAAGCGTGATGCAAAACGCTCTACCATCTGAGGTGTTAAAGAAATTTCAGGAACAAGCACAATAGCGGTTTTGTCCTGATTTAAGGCGTTTTCAATGCAGTTTAAGAAAACCTCTGTTTTTCCACTTCCCGTTACGCCGTGTAGCAAAAAGGTTTTGCTTTCGTTTTTGTTTATTGAGTCCGAAATATTAAAAACAGCTTCTTTTTGCTCATCGGTTAAAGCAAGGGAAGTAGATTTTTCTATCTCGTCGTAATTTACAGGCATACGAAAGACCTCTATGGTTTCTTCGCGGATAAGCCCTTTTTCCTTTAATGCCTTAATCGCCTGATAGCTTGAACCTGTAATAAAAGCAATATCGCTGTCTGCAACAAAATCGTTACCAATTAAGAGCTCTAAAATTTTGCATTGCTTGGGAGCTTTGTCCCTGAGCTTTTCTAAAGCGTCAAAAGCTTCGTCATAGGGAACATTTAAAACAGAGCCACGTATGAATTTATCGTTAACTGCATTTTTTCTGCACATACCGGGAGGCAGAATTGTTTTTAATGCACTTATATAAGAGCAAAAGTATTTTTGCTTTAGGAAATTACAAATGCTGAGCATCTCATCGTCAAAAAGACCTTCATCTTCAACGGATAAAATTTCTTTTATTTTACCTTTAAAATCAGAGCTTTCGCTCAAAGAGATAACAAAACCGTCTAAAGCCTTGTTTCCTTTTCCAAAGGGGACGGAAACCAGGCTTCCGATTTCAATTTTACCTTTTAAGTTTTCGGGTATGGCGTAGTCAAAAATTCTGTCAATATTTAAAGCGAGTCTGTTAATTATAACTCCTGCGAAATTTCCGCCTGCCATAGCTCCTCCTCCCTTTCGTTTAAAAGCGACTTTATCGCTTTATCTATATCATCAAAGCCGTAACCGCGGGATGCTAAATACCGCTTTGTTTTCATCACATTTTTAATATCAAAATCACCTTTTAGCTTTTTCTCTGCTAAATATACGAGATTTTCTGTTTCTTTTTCTGTGTCTTCTAAATTCAGAACAGCACTTTCAGCAATTTGTGCTGAAATGCCTTTTTCCATAAGCTTGAATTTAATTTTCTTCTTTCCGTATTTTTTAATATTTAAGCAATCCGAGGCGTAGCGGTTTGCATAATCTTCATCGTTAATATAGCCATAATCTTTTAAAAATTCAATTACGTTTTCGGAAACAGATTCGTTTTCTGTTCGCGATAATAGTTTTGAATACATATTTTTTTCAGTGTAACCTCTTGAAGACAAAAGCTTTAAAGCATAGTTTTTTGCATCTTCAAAAACCACGGTTTCTAAGATTTCTGAAAGCTCGTCTTTTGATATTTCGTCGTTTTTCTTAAGCTTTAGCTTAAAAAGACTGAAATTATCAATGCCAAAGGCAAATTTTCCGTCTAAAAACACGCTCATTCTGTTTTTATTTTTCTTCTGTTCTTCAATTTTTGTAACTTTCATTGCTACCTCAAAATGACACAAAAGCAGGAGCGCGGCTTTCCCGCGTTCCTGCTGTGTTTTTTAATTATTCTTCTGTTTTGTCACAGTATACTCCCAAAGGATAGTAAGGAAGCATATTTTCCTGAAGCCATTTTATTGCTTCTTCAGGTGATAAGCCCCAGTTGGTCGGGCAGGTTGAAACAACCTCAACCAATGAAAAGCCTTTTCCCTCAAGCTGAGTCTGAAAAGCTTTTTTAATCGCTTTTTTTGCACGGTTAATATTTTTAACACAGTCAACTGCAACACGTTCAATGTACGCAGCACCTGATGTTGTAGAGAGCATTTCGCTGACTCTTAAAGGATGACCCTGAGTTTTTGTATCACGGCCGTAAGGAGATGTTTGTGTCACCTGACCGGGAAGTGTTGTAGGAGCCATCTGTCCGCCTGTCATACCGTAAATTGCGTTGTTTATAAAGATAATGGTGATGTTTTCGCCTCTTGCAGCTGCGTGAACAGTTTCAGCTGTTCCGATAGCTGCCAGGTCACCGTCGCCCTGATAAGTAAATACTACTTTGTCAGGGTGAACTCTTTTAATACCTGTTGCAACAGCGGGAGCTCTGCCGTGAGCAGCTTCCTGCATATCACAGTTAAAGTAGTTGTATGCAAAAACAGCACATCCAACGGGAGCAACACCGATTGTTGTTCCTTCAATACCTAATTCGTCTATAACCTCTGCAACCAGTCTGTGCACGATACCGTGGGTACAGCCGGGGCAGTAGTGAAGAGGCACGTCGCAAAGAGCGTGCGGTCTTTTAAATACCTGTTCCATTATTTGTCACCCCCGATAATCTTTTTAACCTCGTCAATGATTTCATTGGGATAAGGAATGTTACCGCCGGTTCTTCCAAAGAAGTGAACGGGGATTTTTCCGTTAACAGCCAAACGAACATCTTCAACCATCTGACCCATACTCATTTCAACTGTCAGAATAGCTTTTGCGTTTTTAGTATGTTCAATATAGCTTTCCGAGGGGAACGGCCACAAGGTGATAGGTCTTATTAAACCTGCCTTGATGCCCTGAGCGCGAAGCTCATCAACAGCGTTTTTACAGATACGGGCAACAGAGCCGTAGCCTGTTAAAACGAACTCAGCATCTTCTGTTTTATAAGCTTCGTATTTCTTTTCTGTTTCTTCAATTACTTTATATCTTTCGTAGCGCTCTAAAACGAGTTTTTCCAATACATTAGGCTGTATGTATAAAGAGTTTACAATGTTGTGTTCTCTCTTCATATCCGTTCCTGTTGTTGCCCATGTTTTTTCGGGAACAACTCTTTTAGATTCTTTTTTGGTAAATTCAACAGGCTCCATCATCTGACCGAGCATGCCGTCACCTAAAATCATAACGGGTGTTCTGTAGATGTCGGCTAAATCAAAAGCCTCTGCAGTTAAGTCAACAATTTCCTGAACTGAGCTTGGAGCAAGGACTATAAGTCTGTAATCTCCGTGACCATGACCTTTTGTTGCCTGGAAATAGTCGCACTGTGAAGGCTGAATACCGCCTAAGCCCGGGCCCGCACGCACAATGTTTATAACAACGCAAGGAAGGTCAGCGCCTGCCATATACGAAATTGCCTCTGCCTTTAAACTGATACCGGGAGATGACGAAGATGTCATAACTCTTGCGCCGGCGCCGGCAGCACCGTAAACCATATTAGCCGCAGAAACTTCACTTTCAGCCTGAAGGAAAACGCCACCGATTTTGGGCATACGTTTTGCCATATAAGCACTGATTTCTGTCTGCGGGGTAATGGGATATCCGAAAAAGTAGCGGCAACCTGCCATGATTGCAGCTTCTGCAATGGCTTCATTACCTTTTACCAAAACTTTTTCTGCCATTTTATATCAACCCTTTCTGTAAATAAACTCTTATTTGTATACTTCTATTGCGCAATCGGGGCACATTGTAGCGCACATTGCACAACCGATGCAGTCATCGGGATTTACAGCCTCGATAGGTCTGTAACCTTTTTTGTTAAGCTTGTCTTTGGCAGGAGCCAAAACTTTTTTGGGACAAGCGCCGGCACAAAGGTAGCAGCCTTTGCAAACGTCGTCTAAAATAACAACTTTTCCCATTTTATTCATGCCTTTCTGCCCACTTATTTTATGTTATGCGGCACTGTCTGTGGGCGGACAGACCGCGATTTTTTAAACTAAATAGTATTTAAATAGCGCGTGATTTTAAATGCTTTTTCGCCAAATTCATCTTTGATTTTGTCAAAAAGCTTGCCTTGTGCACAAACATATTTTACGGGAAGATTAAGCATTAAAGCCGCTTGTTTTGTTATACGCGCGCCTTCTTTTACGGTTTCTTCGGTTGTTTCATCGGCAATGTTGCTGTTTGAAACAAGCCCTGAAACTGTAAGCCTTGAGGCAATTTCAATGTCCTGCTTCATTATTGCGATTTCCTCTTTATTTGAAGTAAAGGGACGGCGGGTATTTACCACAAGATACATTTCGTAATCTGTTTTGTCAAAATACTGCTTGTAGCGCCCTAAAGCAATAGCACCGTCATCGTCGCCGCCAACGTCGATGATGATATGTGCATCTTCTGCCTCGAAAATCCGCATAATTTCCGGGGGCAGAACGGGAATATCAACATTTGTTCCTGCGTAAGCAGGGGAAATAACCTCAATTCCGCGGCTTTCTAAAAGAGCACGGGCATCGTTTGAACGAAAGTAGGGATTCACAATGTCTAAGTCAACTAAAATAACCTTTTCATATTTTTCACGCAAGGATAAAGCAAAGTTTACTGAAAACTCAGTTTTTCCGCTTCCATAGTGACCCGTTACAATATATATGTTACTTTTCATACTACCAATCACACCAAAATCTAATTTTATCCTCATTACAGTATAACACATTTTTTCTTTTATGTACAGAAAAATTTTAAAAAAACTACTTTTATTTACTTTTTTTAATCTATTTTGCTAAATTATGTGGAATATTTAATTGCAAAAAATACTGTAAAAATCACTATTGACATTTTGGTAGATTTGAGATAAAATTATATGGACTAATATTATATTGGAGGAGAATTTTTTATGAAAAAGATTTTATGTCTTTTATTTGCAGCTTTGATGTGCTTAAGCTTAGTTGCTTGCGGCGGAGAAGGCGCAAATGAAGCAGACGGTAAACATTTTGTAATTGCAACAGACAAAGGCTTTAGTCCTTTTGAGTTCCAGGATGCAGACGGTAACATCGTTGGTATTGATATGGATATCTTAAAGGCTGTTGCTGAAGATCAGGGCTTCACATACGAACTTCAGTATGTTGGCTGGGACGCAGCAATCGCTGCTTGTCACGCAGGTCAGGCTGATGGTATGATTGCAGGTGCATCTATCACAGAAGACAGAAAGAACAGCGGTTGGACATTCTCTGACGGTTACTACGATGCAACACAGGGTATGGCAGTAGCAAGTGATTCTTCTATCGCAGGTTTTGCTGATATGAAAGGCAAGAAAGTTGCTGTTAAGAACGGTACAATGAGTAACCAGTATGCTGAAAGCATCAAAGCTGAATATGGCTTTGAGGTTGTTACATTCCAGACATCTCCTGATATGTATCAGGCGGTTATGGGCGGTCAGGTTGATGCGTGCTTTGATGATACACCTATCTTAAAGTACAACATTAAAATCGGCGAGCTCGATATGAAATTCGTTGAAGGAACAGAAAATGAACCCGCTCAATACGGATTTGCAATATTCGATGAAAGCAAACAGGAACTTATTGACCTTTTCAATGCAGGACTTAAAAATATCCGTGAAAACGGAAAATATGATGAGATAATCAAAACATATCTCGGCTAATTTTTAAAGGTGAGGGCATTGGATGTTCCAATGCCCTTCATATACTTTAGGGGGACTTGTAAAAAAATGCTTCAGATTTTGAGCACCTACGGTTCGCTTCTTTTAGCTGCGATGGGGCAAACGCTCCTTCTTGCTTTATGCGGACTGTTCTTCGGTTGTATTTTAGGTATAATCTTCGGATTATCAAGTGTAGTAGACAATAAATTATCGAATACTATTTCATTGATTTATGTTAACCTCATAAGAGGCGTTCCTATGATTGTTTTGGCGTTCTTCGTTTTTTACGGAGTTCCTTACGGATTAAGAACAATCTTAGGACTTAAATTTGTTTTAACACCGCTTCAGGCAGGTACTATCTGTTTGGCCTTAAACTGCGGTGCATATATGTCAGAAATTATCCGTGCGGGAATTCAGTCTATCGACCCCGGTCAGATGGAGGCTGCAAGAAGCTTGGGACTTTCTTACTGGAGATCAATGTTTCGTGTTGTTCTTCCTCAGGCTATTAAAAATATGATTCCCAGCATAGTAAATCAGTTTATCATAACCTTGAAAGATACATCTATTTTATCGGTTATCGGTTTTCCGGAATTGGTTAACAAGGCGCAGAACGTTATAGCAATCACATTTAAATCCTTTGAAATGTGGGCAATTGTTGCTGTAATGTATTTAATCGTTATTTTAGCATTGCAGCAGGTTGCAAATGCGTTGGAGAGGAGATTACGCCGTGACCAAAAAAAATGATAACGTGAAAATTCACGTGGAAAACTTAATGAAAAGCTTTGATAAAAACGAAGTTTTAAAAGGTATATCAATCGACATCTGCGAGGGCGAAGTGGTTTGTGTAATCGGACCATCAGGCTCAGGTAAATCCACATTTTTAAGATGCTTAAACCGTCTTGAAAACGCAACCTCAGGTGAGATTGTAATTGATGAATATCGTATTAACGATAAAAAGATTAACATAAATAAAGTTCGTGAAAATATAGGAATGGTTTTTCAGCACTTCAATTTGTTTGCAAATATGAATGTTTTAGATAACTTGATGCTTGCTCCTGTTGACCTTAAAAAAGCGTCGAAAGAGGAAGCAAAAGAAAAGGCTTTAGAGCTTTTAGAAATTGTTGGTCTTTCTGATAAGGCTGACAGCTTCCCGTCACAGCTCTCAGGCGGTCAAAAACAGAGAGTTGCCATTGCAAGAGCGCTTGCTATGTCCCCCGACATAATGCTCTTCGATGAACCTACTTCTGCGTTGGATCCCGAAATGGTTGGCGAAGTTTTAACAGTTATGAAACAGCTTGCCAAAGAGGGTATGACCATGGTGGTTGTAACTCACGAAATGGGATTTGCAAGAGAAGTTGCAGACAGAGTAGTGTTTATGGACGATGGTGTTATATTAGAAGAGGGAACACCTGAAGAAATTTTCTCGAGTCCAAAGCATCCGAGAACAATAGACTTTTTAAATAAAGTTCTCTAAATTAAAAATCAAGTGTGAGCGGATGCAGGATATATTTCCTGCATCCTTTTTGTTTAAACGAAAAGGAAGGCGCAAAATATGAAAACACTTCATGTTAAAACACCAAGCAATGAATATGATATTGTTATAGGAAAAGGGATTTTAGAAAATACAGCTGAATTATCCTTTGAGATTTCAAATCCTGCCAAAGTTATGCTTGTAACCGATGAAAATGTGGATAAGCTATATGGCGATAAGGTTGAAGCGGTACTGAAATCAAAGGCAGAGGTAAAAAAGGTAGTTCTTCCTGCAGGAGAAACCACCAAGTCGATAGATTATTTAAAAAGGCTATACGACGAAGCTTTTGATTTTAAAATGACGCGAAAAGACTTAATTGTGGCTTTGGGCGGCGGCGTTATCGGCGACCTTACGGGATTTTGTGCATCAACTCTTTTTCGTGGTGTTGACGTTGTGCAGATACCTACAACTCTGCTTTCTCAGGTGGACAGCTCTGTTGGCGGAAAAACCGCAATCGACGTTCCTCAGGGCAAAAACTTAGTTGGAACATTTTATCAGCCAAAGAGAGTAATAATTGATACCGATACATTAAATACACTTCCTGATAAAGAGTTTTTCGGAGGGCTTGCTGAGGTTATAAAATACGGCGCTATCTGGAATGACGAGCTTTTTTCAGAGCTTGAAAAGGCTGACGGAAGATGTGCGCTTATGGAAAAAATTGACGATTTGGTTTATACCTGCTGTGATATTAAACGTCAGGTGGTTGAAATTGACGAACTTGATACAGGTCTTCGTATGATTTTAAACTTCGGTCACACCGCAGGTCATATTGTTGAAAAAGCCTATAACTACACGGGATATATTCACGGCGAGGCGGTTGCTTTTGGTATGATTGTGGCATCGCGCATTGGTGAGAGTATGGGTATAACCGAAATTGGAACTGCAAAAAGAGTAGAAAACATAATTGAAAAATACAACCTGCCAACAAAAATTGAGATTGATGAAAGTGAGTTTTCACACATCGGTCTTGACAAAAAAACAGCAGGAAAGGATATAAGCGTAATTCTATTAGAAAAAATAGGAAAATATAAAATTCAAAAAATGCCCGTAGGGGATTTTTCTGAAAAATGTAAAAACGTATGGTAAACAAAGGCTCAGTCATTTAAAGACTGAGCCTTGCTTTTATTGTTTCGATATATTCAGATGGGGACTTATCTTCATATTTTTTGAAAACTCTGCTGAAATAATGAAGTGAAGAAAATCCGAGATGCTCTGCAATCTGTGTAAGGTTCATATTTTCTTCGCGCATCAGCTTTTTTGCTTCTTTTATCTTAAGGGAATTTAAATAATTCACTAATGTAATGCCAAAGGCTTTTTTAAATGAGTAGCACAAAGATGTTTTATTGGTGTTAAACAAGAAACAAAGCTCAGATAGCGAAATATTCTCTTTAAAATTATCGGTAACATATTTATAAATTTCGTTAACCTTAACGTCAAGAGAATAGGATATTTCAGCGCTTTTGTCCACTTCTGTACCCCTTATAAGTTCAATCAGGAATGTTTCAAGCTTAAGCCTTATCATCTGGTCAGCACCAAAAGGATAATCGTCACGCTTTTTCATATCCTTCTGGTCTGGGATGTCATAGGGCGGGAAAAATACGTTTCGTCCCTCGCGGATAACGTCAGTCAGAAGTTTTTGGAGTTCGGAATTTATGGTGACGGGGGTGCTTGAAAAAATATCAAGAGAATGGCACTCACATTCAAAACCTATGATAATAACATTTGGCGCATCTTTTTCACCACACGACAAAGAGTGGGTTTCACCTGCTTTATGTATAATCAACTGATTTTTCTTAAGTGTTCCGCAATAATTTTCAGAATTTATATCAATAACTCCGTTGTCAACGTAGACGAGTTCTCTGAAATTATGGTTGTTTTTATTAGTGTTATACTTCTTGGTAAACTCGTAATAATGAATGTTAGCAAGTTTAGAAACCTTCAAAACCTCATTAAAGCTTTTAAGCTTGAATTCCAACTCCATCACCTCAAGTTTATAGTACCATAAATTTTTAAAAAGTCAATGATTTTTTGTCAATAAATTAAATCATTGTAATATTATGCAAACATTTCTTAAAATAATGTAAATACAAATTTTGGGGGGGATTTATAATAAAATTAGTCAATATTATCACGGAGGAAGAAAACTATGGCAAACAGAATTTGTATACCCGATTATGAGTACAAGGAGAGAGTGAAAAGAGCAGCAGAGCTTGTAAGAGCAAAAGGTCTCGACGTTATGGTTGTGTCAAGCACCGAGTCAGACTACGCAAACGCAAGATATTTTTCAGGCTTCTGGCCCTTATTTGAACGTGCCGGCGTTGCAATTTCAGCAAACGGCGACGCGGCTTTAATGGTAGGTCCTGAATGTATTATCTTTGCAAAAGACGTTGCTAAAATGGACAAAATCTTCTGCTTAAGAGAGTTCAGAGAATCAGCTGAC
>JAZNOF010000014.1:0-82718 GCA_045580665.1 Congzhengia sp. | reverse complement strand
CGTAGTATTTTGCAATACTTCCTTCGTGCGCCGAAGCATCTGGTGTTTCTGTAAGTGTTATGCTTGTTCCAGTTGCGTCGGATGCACTTGAATAAAGTGTTGCAGACAAGAAGTCTTCACCTTCAATGTATGTATCGCCCGTTGATGAAATTGCTACGGGTGTTGTGCTTGCTGAAACCACGGGCACAAGCCCCATAATCATTAATATTGATATACAAATTGAGAGAAGTTTTTTCATTATTTGTTACCTCCCATCGATTTAAGCGATTCGTAAACAATTTTTGCAGCCTGAGCGCGTGTTACAGTATCTTTTGGTGAGAACTTGTTATCACCTGTTCCGTTAACGATGCCTGCTGCACAAAGTGCTTTTACTGCATCCTTTGCATAATCTGAAACATCTGTAATATCAGCAAAATCTGCACCGTCATCGTCTGATAAGTTGTAGCCTAAAGTCTTTGCGGTTCTGTATATTATAACTGCCATATCCTGACGGCTCATTCTTCCCGTGGGGTTAAATGTAGATTCCGAGTCACCTGACACGATACCTGCCTTTAAGGCTGAGGCAATATATGCATAGCTCCAACGACTGTTGTTTACGTCAGCAAAATCCACACCGTCGTGGTCTTTTGAAATGTCAAAGGCTTCAACTATGATTTTAACAAATTCTTCTCTTGTTACCGTATCGTTGGGATGGAACTGTCCGTCGTCACGACCTGACAAAACACCCTCTTCAACAAGATACTCAATAGACTCTCTTGCCCATTCCGCATCAGCTATATCTGAAAGCGGTTCGTCGGGAATAACTGGTGTTGGTTCTTCCTCTTTATCAGGCTCTTTTGTTCCTCCACCATTTCCGCCGGGATTTGTAGGAGCAGGTCTTGAGTTGTCTGTTGTGGGAGTCTGCGTTGTTCCGCCTTGCTGGGGATTGGAATATTCTAAATATTTAGCCTCAAGCTCACTCGCATCTGTTAAAAGCGTTGCATTTTGTTTAAGCTTCAGGCTTAATGCGTTATGCTGAGCTTCAGAGGTATATGTACCTGAGTATGTTTTATCAAGTGTTATGCATCCACCGTCATAATGGTTGAGTGCGTTTGTAACTACACCGTATTCCATTGTATCAATAACTGCTAAAAGCACCGCTGTATCGAATGCGTCCTGAACGTCTGTGTCTGCGTATGTTACAGGAGTGATTGTTTTTGCACGGTTATAAACGCTCTCAGCTGTAAGTCCCAATGTTGCATCATTATAATATGTCATATCAAGACCTAAAGCTGTGCTGTTTGCCTGAATAAGTGTATCGTACGCTGTCACGTTTGCTGAACTGAATATTTCCTGAACAGTTAAAAGCTTTGCAAAAGCAGGCTTAAAGATTCCCTCAAAGGTTGAAATGTATGTTTCAATTTCGTCTAATGTGGGCATAGCTCCCAAATCAGCGGGTAAGCTTGTATCTAAAGCGTCAATCTGTGCATCGATTTTTGATGTATCTGTATATGAAAGATAATTTCCTAAATCAAAATCAACCGCAGTATCCTTATATGTGTTGATTACACTCTTGATACCTGTGCTGTTTGCCGCTTTTAATGCCTTATAGAATGAAACCTTATTTGCGGGATTTATATAATTGAATTTCCACGCCTTTGTTTCTTCGTTATTAACAATCGCACAGTAGTCACCGGTTGCCTGAGTTGTTAAAAAGTCAAATGTAAATGTATAAACATTTTTACCATTGTCTGTTCCCGTAGGACTTTCAAGCTGGCCGATGTATACGGGTGTATATGTGATTGTGTCAGGTTCTCCCGGTATATATGGGAAAACTTTTATTGTAGCGACACCTGATCTTGTTGTTTTAGCGGTTACGGTAAATGTATATGCCGCACTTGTTCCTGAAACAACAAGTGAATCATCTGCCGCAAATGAAACTGTAAATGCTGTCATCGCAATAAAAAGCGATAAAACCAAGCCTAAAACTTTTTTCATTCCTTATTCCTCCCTTTCGATAGCTTATCTTATAACGAGTACTTCCGTAAGGTTTGTTACATAGTTACTGCATCTTACAATCAATGTGTCGCCATAAATCATATCACCAATTGTAATAGCTTTTTCTTCTTTGGTAGCTTTGTTATAAAGTGTAACCGTAGCACCTGATGCGTTAAACAGAAGGTTTCCCGTTCCGCTTACTTCAGAGCTTGCTGTACCATATATTCTTACTGCCTTAGCATCAACATCAGCACTTACAAATGTTGCGCCACACAAAGCACCGTAGGGAGAAGATAAACCAAAGGTTCCACTTGGAATAGTTGCTATCACAGGTGTTACCAAGCTTGTGTTTGTTGAGGTTCTGTAAACTAAAGAAATATTTTCGATTGTGCCCTTAACATTGTTAAGCGCATACTGAATTACATCGCCTGCACCGAGGTTAAGTTCGGCTAAAGTATAGTCACACTTTGTTTCATCAACAATATATCCCTGTTTTTCTCCGCCGTTTAATACATAAATCTTTTTCCTGGTTTCGCCCTCTTTATCAACAACCTGAGTTGTTTCATAGTAGATTGATAAAGCTGTTCCTTCTTCTGATATATAGGGAGCATCCTGAAGTGATGCAACGCCCTTAAAGAGAATACATGTTGCAGTGTTAACATCCTTTGATGGTCCTATTTTGTATGCCACAAAACCGTCTATCTGTTCGTTGTCACTGCTTGACGGATTGGTAGTATAAAGCGCCTTACTTCCAAGACCTTTTTTCACTTCATAAGCCTCTGTATCTACCATGAGCTGTGAAGCATCGGGAGTGTTGAACACTAACATATCTGATGCCATAACGAAACTGTCGTCAGCACCTGATGACACATCTCCGCGTTCGTAAGCAATTGAGCCACGCTTAAAGAGAGCGTCATGCTCTGCTATTACCGTAAGGTCACCGCCGGCGTTTCTTGTGTCTATTTTAGAAATTTTATTTCCCGAAAGCTTGTAAAGCATCATATCACCAACAATAAGCTTTGAGGTTATTGTTGAAAGATTCTGGGTTTTAGTTATATCGTAGGGGATTTCATCGATAATAACCTTGTCTGTTAAGTTTGCTTCAAGCCAAATGCCCTTTTCGTTATAAACCATAACAGTAATTGATTTATCAAGTCCTGTACCGGGCTCGATGCCTGCCAAGAAACCATAGGTTAAATCTGTTGATACAGCCTCTTCGTAATATGCGATTTTGCCCTCACGGTCTAAGAAGAATGTGGCATTAAGACCCGGAACAATTGCATCAATCTTTGAGTTTGATACATAAGTATCAAAGTTTTCTGCTGTTTCATAGTATTCATCACCGATTTTATATTTGTTGTTTACAATTTCAGTTACTGTTCCCTCTACCACTTTGTGTTCATTATAAACAATTACCAGTTTATAATCTGTTACGTTTGCAGACTTCATAACACTTAAAACGTCGCCTTTTTTAATATCGGCAAACTCGAGGTTTTCACCGTTTTCATTGTAAATTCTGATTTCGTCAACATCCTTGTCTAAAGTTACAAATGTGGATGTCATATACTTATCATATATCTTCTTGGTAACAACATCGATTGCGCCAACAACAATATTTTCAAATTCATAAATGAATAAAACATCGATTGCTTCGTCGCCTGTGTTGTCGATACCTAAAACATAGCCTGCATCGGGCATAATATTTTTAAGCTGACCGTAACCCGAACGGCTTTTGCCGTTGTAAACAACAGCTAAGCTGATATCGTCGAGGTTAATATATTTTTCTTTAAAGTTTTCGTCTTCGTAGTAAATTCTTGAAGATGTTGTTTTGTCCTTTAAAATATCCTCAGCCGAGAGCTTATATTCTTTATTTACATTCTGCACAGGCTCAAGGTAAACAACTTCATATCTTTCAAAGTCTGCTTTCTTGAGGTACGCATAAACTTTTCTGCCCAGAAGCTCTGCAAATTCTTTTCCGGGTGTGTCGTAAACAGCACCATCAATTTCAATCTGGTTTCTGTCAATTCTTGATGAATCCTGAGAGTAAAGACGTGTATTTTCGTTACCAGTCACAACACCTTTTTTAAATTCATAGCCGTAAAGTTCTTCTAAAATGGACATATTAGGATTTAACTCAAACTGAGTGTCGTCCTCGTTTACCGCATAGCGATATTTAACTGCGTCAGCTAAAATACTCGATTCAATAATTCTGTATAAGTCACAGTAGGGAATTGGATTATTTCCGCTTCCGCGAAGACCTTTTAACATTCCGTATTTATTTGCTGTATAAAGATAGCCTGCGGGGTAGCCGCCGTTTCTTGTGGCAAAAGGTCTGTAGCCCATTGCGTTTATAATAAATGTAACTGCTTCGTTATATGTAAGAAAGTCTTTGGGGCGGAAGCTCTTTGTATCGTCACCTGCTATGTAGCCTGCCCAGTAAAGCACTCTGTATGCTCCTACATTTTCGTCATTGTAGCTTACATCAAGAAAAGGCGAGCCTGAGCCACTCATTTCTGCGCCTTCCATACGCAGATATCTCATTAAAAGCGGAATAATATCCCCTCTTTTAACGAGATTTCCGAGATTTTCATCATCAACCACGTCAATAATGTTCAAAGCTGAAAGCTTGTCCGCTATGGCATAATCGGAATCAAGCACAGTGATTTCTGAAGTTTCAGCGTTTACGCAAACAAACATTGTCGCAAGCATAACAAGCGCTAAAAACATTGATACTGCTTTTTTAAAACTTTTCATTCTTTTCCCTCCGTTAGTTTTACCTGCCCCGTTTTCTTCGCAGAAGGTAAGTTTTTATATTTTTACAATTATTCACTCAAATTAAATTCTCTTTCAATTTCCAACGGCTGTAAGTCATTTGAGGCATTCCACAAAAATACTTTGACTTTAGTAACATCTTTATCAGGAGTGTACTCAAAGTTTGCATATTCAGCATCGGAAACATCGTAGCTTAATGTTCCTACAAGACTGTTTCCGTTATATGCTGCCATAATAACTCTGCCTGTTTTGTTTTGAAAATACGCCGTGTGGACCTTTATTGTTCCGTCATCTGATGTTATTCCGTTTGTTGCGGGAATAAACTCAATATAGTCAACCTGATATTTATAAACATCGCCTGTTACCGCTTTTGTAACATCTACTTTCAATTCGTGGTCTCCCGACGGAAGCCATATCCATTTTGTTTCATAAAGCGCTGCGCTTTGACTGTCCCACGCTTCATAGGGTAGGGTTTCCACCGCAGTTCCTCTGTTGTCGCCTAATATGATATCATCTAATTTAAAATCAATAGGGCTGAGCCATGATTTATTTCCGTATATGCCTGCAACATAGTTTATGTGATAATATCCTGCCTTTTCAACCGTTACAGGAACTTTAATTACCGTTCCCGGATTTCCCAGATCACGAGTGAGCCATGTATTTAAAACAAGCTTTCCTCCGCTTGCGTGCTCATCGGCTGTTACACCTCTATCCCAATCGTAAACGCCCTGATATGAGTATTCGTCAAACTCAATTTTTGAAACAGCGCCTGCCTGAATTTTTGCTCTGCCCGAGGGTTTAAACTCAAAGTAGTCTAAAAGTCCCTTGTACTGTTTGTCGGGTGTTTTATTGACTTTCGTTTCAAGGTAATAGTCATTTGCATCAATCCAGATTGTTGGCCTTTCAAACTTACGGATTTTCTGATGTGACCAGGTTGTATCAAAATCAACCACCTCAGACGGTGTGTCATAGTTGTTGCACGGAAGCGCGAACCGACTTTGAAGGTAAAGATTAAAATCGATTTTACTTACGTAAGACGTTCCGTCGTAGCAACCTGCAACATAGGATAAATCGTAATATCCGCTTTCTGTTATTTTAACAGGAATTAAAATTGTCTGCTCGTTGTAAGTGTAGAACCCTGCGGCAGCACCGCCTGATGCATCAGCGCTTTCATATCGGTTCATATCTTGCGTAAGGTAGTCTTCAAATTCAATTCTTATAGTTTCCGGAGTGCTTTGGTTTGCCTGCACTGTTATTGGAAAAACGCTTGCGGTTAGAAGTCCGCCTGCAAGGCAAAGACTTAAAAGCTTTTTCATTCTTATTCCCCGCTTTCCCTTAATTTAGTTTTTCTATCTTCTCCCTTATTTCATCTGCCTTTTCCTTTTCAAGCCAGCCTGCCTCAATCAAAAATTCAACCTTTTCCATAGGACCTAAAATTTTAACCTGACCTTTTTCTTTTGCATTTTTGTACCCCAAATGCTCAGATGTTGAGGGAAGAATCATTCCCATTGAGTCTTCGTCAAGTGTTCTTGAAATCCATCTTACCCCAACGGGAAGAATTTTTGTATCGTGGCTTACGAAACACGCTCCGTCGTCTGCATACTGAAGCGTATACGTTCTGTTGTTTTCATCGCTTTTGTAATCAATAAGGAAACAAAGCTCAGGGTCATATACCTGACCATTTGCCCCAACCTTATGATGAATTGTATAATCCTTTTCAACACGGTCAATATATTCTGTAAGTTTATTTCTCTGTTCTTCGCAAAGTCCGCTGTAATCTCCACGAACAGCTCTTACGCTGTTTGCGCTATAAATAAGCTCTGCATTTTCGATAGGTCTGAAATTTATATGACACAAATACATATACTCCATAGGATAATGACGGCGGTTTTCTAAAGTCACCTTCACTTTAAGCACCGAATCATTCTTATAAAGTCTACACTCCGGAGAGAATGTATAGCTCTTTACAAACGAAACATCGTATGTAAGCTCGCCGCCTACCGAGATGTAATCATCTTCAATATCTATGTAAGCCGTTTTATATTCTGCGTTGGGAATTTCACCGTGCTGCGGATAGGGTTTTTCATCAGGAGCGGGACTGCCAGTGTTATTTATACCGCAGTGGAGCAAAAATCCTCCGTAGGTTTTCAGGTACTCAAGTGTTGGAACAGGCTCGGAAAACTTGGTTTTCATAACAAGATCTTTTCCGCAAAAATTAGCTCTCCATATTTGCTGACCCTGAAAGGGAAGAATTATAAAATAACCCTTTTCGTTTTCCACCCTCAAAGCTTCAACACCTGTTGAATATTTAAACGCCACAACTTTCATGCTTCCATTTTCAGCAAGCAAAAATTCTTTTTCATCAAAGTAACTTTTTTTCAGATAAATTCTCATAACCCGAAATCCTCATTTCAATTTTTCTGGTCTCTTTTTCCCGTTATACAATCATAACTATTTTATTACATTATACCATTATTATAGTTGTTTGTATTTGCATAAAATTAAATAATTTTTACGAAATATTAAACACGCCGAAAACGCAGGATTTTACTGTCTTTTTCCACGCTTTTCCACCCGTCTTGTTTTTACCGATAATGATTGACATAAAAAGGCTTTTGATGTATACTCTAAATATAAATTCGGTTTCATAAAAAATTATTAAAAAGGATGATTGAAATGAACGCTTTAATGATTATGAACCCAATATCAGGAAAGCTTTCCTTAGTCAAGCATTACAAGGAAATCATTGAGATTTTCCGTGATGCAGGATACATTCTTGATGTAAGATGCACTACGGGAAAGGGAAGCGCTCAGGAAATAATAAAGAATAACGCAAAAAATAACGATATAATTATTTGTTGTGGTGGAGACGGAACGTTAAACGACATAATAAACGGGCTTGTGGCACACAACATTTCAATGCCCGTGGGGTACATTCCCTGCGGAACAACGAACGACTTTGCTTCAAGTCTGAATATTTCAAAAAATATGGTAAAAGCAGCTCAGGACATAGTGTCAGGAAAAGTTCATTCGGTGGATGTAGGAAAATTCGGAGACACATATTTTTCTTATGTGGCATCCTTTGGTGCGTTTACTCAAAGTTCTTACACAACTCCTCAGAATATGAAAAACACCTTGGGTCATTTTGCCTATGTGTTAGAGGGCGTAAAAGAGCTTCCGTTCATTAAGCCCATAACCCTTTCAATAACAACTGAAACCGGTGAAACTTATTCCGGCGAATATGCTCTTGGTGCAGTTGCAAACTCTACATCAATAGGCGGAATTATTAAACTCGACAGCGCAATTGTCGATATGTCTGACGGTGTGTTTGAGATTTTACTTGTGAAATATCCGAAAAACTTTATGGATTTTAACAACATCATCACATCTCTACAGACAAATGACTTCGAAAATCCCTCAATATGCTTTTTCCGTGCAAAAGAAGTAACGATTGAAAGTAATGAGCCTATGCAATGGTCTTTGGATGGTGAATGTTTTGAAGCTAATAAAATTGAAACAATCAAGAACTGTCAGAAAGCAATAAAAATAATATTACCCGAATAAAAAAATGCTTGGAAAATTTCCAAGCATTTTTTTATTCAATATTCTTTTCAAATTTTAAAACTGCGCCGTCGTCAGCTTTTATGTCTACATCATACTCTATGTTTCCCTGCCTGAATTCAACCTCATATCTTTGAACACCATCATCATTATCAAGTTCAACTCTGTCGAAAACGACTCCCTCTGCGGATATTCCTGCTTTGGAAAGAGCAATTTCCTTTGCTTTTTCTTCACCTATAAGCGCGGTTTGTGATGTATTCTGCTGAGGTTCTTGCGAGGGCTGAGTTTCAGGCTGTGACGATGGGGTCTGGGTTGCTTGCACTGACTGCTCTGCATCAGGCTGAGGCTTTTGCATTTCATCATTTCCGCAGCCCGTTATAAGTCCCATAACTAAAATTAAACCTGCTAAAATCGGTATAAGTTTCTTCATACTACCGCCTCCTTAACACAATTTTATGTAACATTTCACTTATATATGCAAAAATCGGCTAAGTTCAAAACTTAGCCGATTCATTTTTACATTGATGCTCCGCTCATTATTTCAGATATAACATCTAAAACTTTCTGATGGCAACCGCCGCATCCGGTTGAACAGTTCGTAACCTTCTGAACATCTTCAAATGCAGTGAGCACATCTGTAAAATTTTTGTTTTCCTCCATTGCGTCAGCAATGTCGGCATAACTTACCTGTTTGCAATTGCAAACTGTGTAGTTTTCTTTCATTTAAGCCTCCAAAAATTAGAAGTATCTCTTGAGCAAGCCCTCTAAACCTCTGCCGTGCCGAGCTTCATCCCTTGCCATTTCATGCACGGTATCGTGAATTGCATCCAAGCCGTTTTTCTTTGCGCAGGCAGCCAAGTCGAACTTACCTTTTGTTGCACCGTATTCACAGTCAACTCTCCATTTTAGATTGTCTTTCGTTGTAGCTTTCATGTTAGGCTCTAAGTCTTCGCCTAAGAGTTCTGCAAATTTAGCTGCGTGTTCAGCTTCTTCAAAAGCTGCTTTTTCCCAGTAAAGTCCAACTTCGGGGTAGCCTTCACGGTGAGCAATTCTTGCCATGCAAAGATACATTCCAACTTCTGCACATTCGCCGTTGAAGTTTGCCATTAACTGTTCAAAGATATATTTTTTATCTTCTTCTGAGATATCGGGGTTGTTTTTTACGGTTTTTGCGTAAACACCATATTCATGTTCAGCAGCTAAAGCGGCACCTTCTTCCATAATGGTGAATTTTTCGCCGGGAACCTTACATACAGGGCAAGCCTCAGGTGCTTTTTCTCCCTCGTGAACATAACCGCAAACGGGACATACAAATTTTTTCATAGTTAATTCCTCCATAAATTTTATATATTTTATTTTTTTACCTACATTTTTTGCAGACTCCGAAAAAATAAAGTCTGTGATTTTCGTGTTCAAAACCTTCGGGAAGATTGGTTTTTATAACATCTTCAGGAAGAGAAAAGAACATATCATAAACTCTGCCGCATGAAGAACACACAAAGTGTTGATGGTCAGATGTGTCGGCGTCGAAATGAGTTTTACCACCGGCGTCGAGCCGTATAATCTCGCCGGTTTCGGATAACTTGTTACAGTTTCTATAAACCGTTGCAAGACTGAGGTTAGGAAGGCAAGGCTTAAGCCCTGCATAAATTTCCTCGGCAGTGGGGTGCGCCGTGGTATTTTTTAAGTAATTTAAAATGCACTCTCGCTGTCGTGAAAAATTCATAAGACACCTCCTGTTAAATTTTATAAAATGATAATGATTATCATTTTCATTTTTATTATAGCAACAGATTTTTCCTTTGTCAAGTATTTTTTAAAAATTTTATTGAAAAAAATTTTTCTCTTTGCTATAATGATAATATAATGCGAACGGGTTTTAGAAAAAGAGGTGTTTTTTAGTGGAATACATCGATTTTCATACTCATATTCTGCCGGAGATTGATGACGGAGCAAAAAGCGTTTCAGAATCTATCGAGATGCTGAAAATTGCAAAGCTTTGCGGTGCGCAAACTGTTATTCTAACTCCCCACTACAATGCAGATGTTTCCATAGGTGAATTCTGCAAAAAACGTGATGAAAAGCTTGCCCTTCTCCAAAATGAAATGCGCTCATCAGGCGGTGATTTCCCCGAAATCAGAGTAGGGGCTGAGGTTTATATTAACACGGCGCTTTCTGAAATTCCCGACCTTAAAAAGCTTTGCATTTCAGGCACAAATCTTTTGCTTTTAGAGCTTCCGTATACAACCTGGAACATCTGGCATTATAACGAAGTTTATAACATTGCGCAAAAGCACGATATTGTGCCGGTGATAGCTCACATTGAGCGCTATCTGCAAGGCCCTAAAGACATAAAAAAGCTTGAGCCTTTTGCTGACATCGGCGCTCAGTTTCAGGTGAATGCTGAATCTTTTCTGTCAGTTTACGGAAAAAAAATAATCCGCGGACTTGCGGCAGAGGGGTATATTTCCGCCTTTGCGTCAGATTGCCACAATCTTTTTGACCGTTCACCTGATATTTCAAGAGCATTAAAGGTATTAGCAAAAAAATTCGATGAATCTTTCATTGAATATATTTACGAAAAATCAACAAATCTTTTAAATAATACGTAAACAAGGGGTATTTGCGCACATTTGCAAATACCTTTTCTATAAGGAGAGAGAAAAATGAAACTAAGTGAAGTTAAAGAAATTTTAGGTGCTGAAGTTATTACCGCACCCGCAGATTTGGAGAATATTGAGGTGAAATCTGCATTTGGCTGTGATTTAATGAGTGATGTTTTAGCTTTTGTCACTAATCAGAGTATGCTTCTTACAGGTCTTGTTAACCCCCAGGTTATAAGAACTGCCGAAATGATGGACATAAAAGTCATCACTTTCGTAAGAGGTAAAACGCCTGCAGAAGAAGTTACAGAGCTTGCAAAAGAGCTTGGCATCTCGATTTTATCAACGAAAAAAACCCTCTACGTTGCCTGCGGAAAGCTTTATATGAGCGGACTTTCAGGCAAGGAGGAATAGAATATGCCCAAATTCCATTACGATATTGACGGAGCTGACTACTCCATTGCAGGTCAGGCATCAAGCAGTATCAAGAAAATATTAAAACAGCTTGGTGTTAACCCTGAAATTATAAGAAAAGCCGCAATTTCTATGTACGAGGGTGAAATCAACACGGTTATTCACGGAAAAGGCGGTGCTGCAGATGTTGAAATTGCCGACGGCAAAATCATTATCACCTTTACCGATAACGGACCAGGTATAAAGGATATTGAAAAAGCTATGCAAGAGGGATTTTCCACCGCCAGCGATGAGGCAAGAGAGCTTGGTTTCGGTGCAGGAATGGGGCTTCCCAATATGAAAAAATACTCCGATGAATTAAATATCAAATCTGAAATCGGAAAAGGAACTACTGTTGAAATCATAATAAATTTAGTATAAAACACCCAAAAAATTCAAGCAGGAGGTGTCATATATGAATAGCGAAAAACTGTTCCACTCAGTTACTTTAAAAAAAGACAAGTGCAAGAGCTGTACGGCGTGCTTAAAGCGTTGTCCCACCGAGGCAATCAGAATTCACGACGGAAAGGCAACCATTATAAAGGAACGCTGTATTGACTGCGGCGAGTGTATAAAGGTTTGTCCGTATCACGCAAAGCAGGCTGTTACCGACTCATTTTCTGCCCTTGAGAACTTTGAATACAACATTGCCGTTCCTGCCCCGACCCTTTACGGTCAGTTTAATAATTTAAAAGATGCAAATCTCGTTTTAAACGGTCTTTTAGCCATTGGTTTTGACGACGTTTACGAGGCGGCAAAAGCCACCGAGGCAATAACGGAATATACTAAAAAAATACTTAAATCAGGGGATTTTCCAAAACCCGTTATAAGCTCTGCCTGCCCTGCAGTAGCAAGACTTATATCTGTGCGTTTTCCAAATCTTATACCTCACATTCTTCCCGTAATTGCGCCCGTTGAGGCAGCAGCGGTTGCGGCACGAAAAGAGGCAGTTCAAAAAACAGGGCTTCCGCTTGAAAAAATTGGCGTTTTCTTCATTTCGCCCTGCGCGGCAAAAGCCACAACCGTTCAGAATCCCATAGGACTTGAAAAATCCCACTTAAGCGGAGTTTTAGCAATTAAAGATGTTTATATGAAGCTTTTGCCCACCCTTTCAAAGCTTACCGACATCAAGGATTTGAGCAACTCAACCTTAGACGGCATAAGCTGGGCAAGAACAGGCGGTGAAATAAAGGCTTTAAAATCAGACCGTTGCCTTTGTGTTGACGGAATTGACAATATCATCTCGCTTTTCGAAGAAATCGAAGATGATGAAACTTTGGACATTGATTTTATTGAGGCCCTGTCCTGCACAGGCGGCTGTGTAAGCGGACCGTTAACCGTGGAAAACGGATACGTTACAAAAATGCGCGTTGTGAGAATTTCTAAATTTCAGGGAGAGAAAAATCTTCCCGACGAGCCCGTGAATATCACAGAAGACGAGCTTAAGTGGAATGCTCCTGTTTTATACAGAAACAATCTGCACTTAGACGAAGATTTTTCTGTAGCCCTTAAAAAGCTTGAAGAAATCGGAAAAATTTACGCAGATCTTCCTCAGATCGACTGCGGTTCCTGTGGCGCTCCCACCTGCAAATGTTTGGCAGAGGATATCGTGAGAGGCACAGCGTCGCAAACCGACTGTATATATAAGCTGAAAGAACAGTTCATTCAGCTTAAAAACAAAAAGAACGAATAGAAAAGAGTGAGATTTTATGTTAGTAAGCGAGCTTTGCGAAAAACTGAATTTGACCCCTGCGGTTATGGGGAAAACTGACAAAGAGGTTACAAATTGTTACATAGGCGATATGCTGAGCGTAGTTATGTCAAAAGCTGACGAGGGCGACGTGTGGCTTACTGTTCAGACAAATGTTAACATTGATGCTGTTGCTGTTTTGACAGGGGTTGCCTGCATTATAATCGTTGAGGGTATGGAGCCTGACGAAGACACCTTAAAAAAGGCAGAGGCACAGGACGTTACCATATTAAAATCTTCTGATACGGCATACGAGCTTGCCTGCCGTATAAAAGAGCTTATATGATATATTATGCAGACCTTCATATCCACTCGGCGCTTTCGCCCTGCGGCGACAATGATATGACCCCCAATAACATTGTGAATATGGCGGTTCTGTGCGGTCTTGATATAATCGCAATATGCGACCACAACAGCATAGGAAATGTTAAATCTGCAATGAAGGTTTCAGAAAATCTTCCGATTACTGTTGTTGCCGGAATGGAGCTTGAAACAATGGAAGAGGCGCATTTTGTCTGTCTTTTTCCTACGCTTTCTCAAGCAGAGGAGTTTGATAAATGGCTAACTCCCTATAAAAACCAAATAAAAAACCGCCCTGATATTTTTGGCGAGCAGCTTTACTTAGACAAAAATGATGAAATCTTAGGATATGAAGAAAAGCTATTAGTTGCCGCGGCTTCCTGCTCAATTTATGACGCTGCGCCAATGGTCCGAAAATTTGGCGGTGTGATTATTCCCGCCCATGTTGACAAAAGCTCATACAGTATTATTTCAAATTTAGGTACTGTTCCTGAAGATTTAGGCTTTACCACAGTTGAAATATCAAAAAATACTACAAAAGAAGAGGCAATCAGCCGTTTTCCTTATCTTTCGCAGTATCAGATAATAACAGATTCTGACTCACACTACTTAGATTCATTTTACGAAAAGGAAAATCCAATTGACCTTCCAGAGCCAACAGCAGAAGCTCTTATAAAAAAACTTTTAAACAGATAAAATATTTAAAAATCCCGTTTTTCGACGGGATTTTTTTATTTTCATAAGCTTTTATGTCGAAGCTCCAAACCTTTTGTCAAAAAATTTTATGTTATAACTTCCAAATATTTACATTTTTCTTACAATAATTGGTATATAATGGAAATAAATAAAATTTGGAGGCGTACATATGATAAACAACGAACTTGAAACCTACAAACGAACGGGAGCCAGATTGAAAAATACGATTTTTCAGGATGTGGTGAAAACTTTCAACAAAACAGAGGTAACAGAGGCGGTATTTTTATTTTTACTCAGCCGCATCTGCTTTATGGGATATCTCGTTTCCCCATTTGGACCTGCGTTATTTACCGCAATTTTTACAAAGAACAAAAAACTTACATATCCACTATTTTCAATAATAGGTATTTTGTCGGTTGGATATGCCGCTTTTTCCTTTAAATACTGCGGAATAATCATAATTATCTCTGCCATTACCACAATTTTTTCAAAGGAGCTAAAAGGAAAACGCTTTTCTCCCGCCATAATATGTACGGGAGCAATATTTTTAAACGGTATGGTCTACGTTATTACAGAAGGTTTTTTCGCCTACGACATACTTCTTTTGATGTTGGAATGTGGCGCGGCTTTCTTATCCTGCATTGTTTTTGAAAAAGCTTCTGTTTTGATAAAAACTATGCCTAAGCGAACAATGTTTGAGCAATCAGAAACAGTAAGCCTTATTGTTTTGGTAGGCGCTACGGCTTTCAGCATATCCTTAATGGAAAATCTATTGCCTGTGGCACACATCATATCAATTACCGCCATTTTAATCCTGAGTATCTCCTGTGGATACACAATTTCCTGCCCTGCAGGAGTTGTGTTCGGCTTATGTTTAGGAATTTCAAGCGTTTATCAGGCACAGACTGTATGCATCTATTGCCTTTCGTCTTTAGCGTCAGGCTTTGCAAAAAGGTATGGCAAATTAGGAACAGCGGCGGCTTTTGCTGTTTCTTCTTTAATTGCAACAGTTCTGATTTGCCCTGAATCAAACGGCATCGTCACCGTATCTTACGTTGCCATCAGCCTTTTAATACTTCTTTTTGTTCCTGATAAGTTTATAGAAAAGTTCGGAAGTTTAAGGCTAAATGCGAGGCAGGAATTTTCTCAGACCGAACGGATTCGCAGCTCCATAAAAGAAACGATGGACGAAACGATAGCCTCGGTAGATTCTGTAAGTGCGGTTTTTCACGATGTTTTAGAGTCGTTTTATGCACAAAACGGCGAATCTCACGGAGTAATTTTTGATAAAACCGCCGACGTTGTGTGTAAAAACTGTTCTCTTTGTGGCTTTTGTTGGGCAAAAAACCGCGAGGACACGGTAGGACTTATGAACACTATGTATAATACAATGGAGCGTAAAAACACCCTTGGCAGAGGCGATATTCCTCAGGAGTTTTCAGATAAATGCATAAAAAGTGTTACTTTTATCTCAGAGCTTAACAAAAACTACGAAGCCTATAAAATAACAAGAATGTGGGCAGGAAAGGTTTTAGAAAGCAAAAGGCTTGTTGCAGAGCAGTTTAACAACTTATCAATGATTTTAAAAAATATGAAAGAAAGCATTATAGAAAAAATCAACTCAGAACCCGAGCTTGAAAGAAAAATCTATGCGGCATTAGACAGAAAAGGCATATCTGCCGATAAAATTTTGGTCAGTTCAGGCGACGGTTTTTCCGTCACAATGGATAAGGTGAGCTGTGGCGAGAGTCTTGTTTGCAAAACCTCGGTTGCAGCGGCATTAACAGAGGTTTTAGAAGTTCCCGTACTTTGTGAAAACAGAGAATGCTCCGACAGTATATGTCACCTTAAGTTTTCGGAGCAAACACGTTTTGTAACCGACATTTCCATATCCTCTGCCCCTTGCTCAAAATCATCAGGAAGCGGCGATTCCGCTCTCTATTTCCCCTGCGGAAACGGAAAAACTGCAATCATTCTTTCTGACGGAATGGGAACAGGCGAAAAAGCAAATTTACAAAGCAGTATAACTACTCTTCTCGCAAAAAAGCTCCTGACCTCAGGTTTTGACAAAGAGTCTGCCACAAGACTCATTAATAATATTTTAATGATTAACGCTGACCGCGAAACCTTTGCGACAATCGATTTGTGCATTGTTAACCTATACAAAGGCACCATGGAGTTTGTTAAATGCGGTGCGGCAAATTCCTATGTTAAAACTAAGGGCGAAAGCGAAACAATTTATGCATCCTCCCTTCCCGCAGGACTCGTTTCTTCTCTTGAGCCTGACTACGATATGCGCTACATAAAATCGGGCGATTTTCTGATTATGGCGTCAGACGGAGTTACCGATGTTTTAGATACCCCTGAATGTAACGAAATCTTAGCTCTTTCAGAAAATTTTTCCGGCTCAGCAAAAGAGCTTTCTGATTTAATTTTAAACACAGCTCTTGCTCGTTCAGGCGGTATAGCTTCAGACGATTTAACCGTTATTGTTTGCGGTGTTTCTGAAAATATGTAAAAATTTAATAACACATCGCGCCCTTTTTCATATATTGTAGTATAAGAAACAGCAATAAGCAAAGGGAGGCGCATTTTATGAGATTGAAATACAGATTTTGGGCTTTTATCTGCGGTGCATTCTGCCTTGGCGTTTTTGCAGGGCTCATTCTTCCTCCCATTTGTCTGGTGGTTGTTGAAGGAATTTTGCTTATTTTTATTGCCTTTTGCAAAATTTGCGGTTAAAGTTCTCTCCTTATAAATTAAATACATAAAACCAACTGAAAGGGGTAATTTTTATGAAGGTGGTTGTTGTTCGTTTCCCAAAATTTATTAATGGAATTCTAAAGAGTATTTTTAAGATTAAGGATTAAAAAAAGCGGTAGCTTAAGCTACCACCGATAGGGAAGTTTTTTTAAACTTCTCTATTTTTTTATATATGCCTTCGGCACGAGTGGCTTTTGTTTCGGCAAAAGCCACCAAAACCACTTCAGCTCGTCACAACAAATTTCGCTTTTACGGTTTTCTAAAACCGAAAACCTTTAATCGCTTCATTGTTGTTCCTCTTTCCCTTCAAGGCTTACGCCTTGTGGGAACACTTGAAAATGTAACTGCTCCATTTTCGAAATTTTAAATGCCGCTTCGGATTCGCAAAATTTATTGCTCAGCCTCGCTAAATCGGTGAGCAGTTAGAAAATTAAAAGCTTCGACCGCGACAAGAGCTTTTGGCAACTTTTGGCGATACAAAAGTTGCCCGTCGGAGACATAATATAAAAAAGGACAAGGAAGCTTTTTCTTCCTTGCCCTGCAATAGCTTGTATTACTCTTTTTTACTTAACATAATTAAGCGGATTTTGTGTTTTTCCCTCAAGTCTTATTTCAAAATGAAGATGGGGGCCTGTTGAGCGTCCCGTACTTCCTACTGTTCCAATCAAATCGCCCTTTGCAACAACGTCACCCTTTGAAATTTTAATTTCAGAACAATGTGCATAATATGTCACATAACCATTTCCGTGATCTATTGAAATAAAGTTTCCGTAACCATTGTTTTTATATTGTGCCTCGGTAACAATTCCGTTGTCTGCCGCGTAAATCGGTGTTCCTGTTTTTGCAGCCACATCGATGCCCGCGTGCTTTCTGCCCCATCTTGAGCCATAGGGAGATGTAAGCTTTCCGCTGGTTGGCATCGCAAACGACCCTGTTCCCACAGAGGGGGGAGGCTCTTTTGTTCCGACTCTCTGTTTCTGGGTTATTGGCTCACTTAAAACAGTTTCTTCAACAATTTCTTCTTCGGTTACTTCACCGTTAATCTTTGTAATATATGAATCAACGTATTTTGTTCCGCAAACTCCCTCTATATCAACTTCAGTTCTTCCGCGGTAAAGAGAGCTGTCGTCTTCTGATACAGTTTCAAAAGGAATTTCAAACTCGCCAAACACGTGCTCTACCGTTTTAACGGAAAAGAGGGGCTCACCTGTGTATATTGTCAGGGTTTTTCCGAAAATCTCATCATTTTCCAAACCGTTTGTTTCTTTAACAGTTTCAACGGTTGTATTATATTTTTTTGCAATATCTTCAAGAGTTTCATCAGCCTGAGGCTCATATGTTACTGTTTTTCCAGCTAAAAAACTTTCGTAAACTTCCTCTTTGGTTTTAATGGAATTTTTAGGTACGTAGTTTTTCTCAACCTTTACATCTTCCACAAATTCTGCAACAATATTTTCGTTGCCCTGCGTAAATGTCGAAAGGTATGTGTTGAGTATGTTCTTTGCGTCTTCTTCAAGGAGTAAAGCTCCTAAAAACTCGCCGTTTGCGGTTATGGAAAAAGATTCTGCCATTTCGTTTGAGGTTGCTTTTAAATTTTCCGCAAGCTCCTCTTTTTCTGTTAAGCTGCTTCTTTTTACTATTTCGAATTCAAAGCTTTCCTCACCCTCAGGCTCAAAATCCATATCCGCGATATTTTTTACTTCTGTTTTAACCTCATCTAAAACTTCGTAGTATTCGCCTTTGGTGGCTACTGTTCCTACAACTGTTTTGTCTATCGTTACCTTATAGCCCCATGAGAAATTTACAAGGAGGATTGAGCAGGCTATCGTCGCCGCTGCCAGAACTCCTGAAATCCCCATAAGGAATTTTGCCTGTCTTTTTTCTTCGTTTAGTATTTTAGTATCATCTTTTGCATCGTAATACTTTTTCGGTGCGTTTTCCACTTTTTTCACCTGCACCTTAACAGTATTCGTATTCAAATTAATCACCTTCGTTTTATTTCTTTGTAACAGCTTATGCTACATTTAACAAAATTATTACAAAGTTGTTAAATAATATATTACAAGATGTTACGAATAAAATCAAGGCTTTTTAAGATATTTTGTTATATATAAACAACAAAAGCCGCGGTTAAAACCGCGGCTTTTGTGCACATTCACCTAATTATTGAGCAAGATTCCGAAAGCAAAAGGATATATTTTTATATTTCCATCTTCAAAAAATACACTTTCTTTACCATAAATTGTTACAAATTTTGAGTCTGTTTTAATATTTTCTTCATATTCTGACATATTTATAACAAATGTAAGATTACCTCTTTTAAACATTACAGTTTTATTCTGGGCTATAAAGCTTTCAATCGGCTTTTTAAAGTTTTCACGGTGTTCTTCCCTTACAAAAGAAAGCTTTTTAAAGAAACTGAAAAGCTCTGCATCCTCTCTGCCAAAGGGGTAACACATTCTGCAGTATGGGTCACGAAAACCTGTAAGCCCCACCTCATCACCATAATAGATGCTTGGTATCCCTGGGAGTACAAACTGCAAAAATGCAGCACGTTTCATCATTTCTTTTCCTTTATTATATTCCTCGCAGGATAATTCATATCCTGCGGCATCCTTATGCTCCACTTCATTTTCAACACCAAACACGTTGATTATTCTTTCTGTATCGTGAGTTGAAAGTATGTTCATAAGGCAGGATAACGCAGGCTCAGGATAGTTTTCCGCTATTGTTAAAACGTCATCACGAAATTTTCCCGCGTTTCCTTCTTTAATGTAGTCAATTATCGCAGTTCTCCATGGATAGTTCATAACGCTGTCTAACTGGTCACCCAAAAGGTAGCGCCTTCTGACACCATAGGAAAACTTATTTGTTGCATCCTCCCATACTTCGCCGATAATCAGCGCTTCAGGGTTTTCATTTTTAACACGAGCACACAAAGCGTCTAAAAATTCATCGGGGAGCTCATCTGCAACATCGAGCCTCCAGCCTGAAGCGCCTCTTTTTTGCCACAGTGACAAAATTCCGTCTTTCCCCGTTATAAACTCCATATATTCAGGATTGGTTTCGTTAACGTTAGGAAGATTAGGAAATCCCCACCAACATTCATATCCTGCTTTGCTGTCATTAAAGGTGTACCAGTTATAAAAAGGCGAATTCTCGCTGTTATATGCACCAACGCTTTCGTAGTGATTATATTTATTGAAGTAAACACTGTCAGCACCTGTATGGCTAAACACACCGTCGATTACAATTTTTATACCCTGATTTTCGCACTCTTTGCAAAGCTTTTCAAAATCTTCGTTTGTGCCTAAATACGAGTCGATTTTTGTATAGTCACCCGTACTGTAACGGTGATTTTCAGGACTTTCAAAAATCGGGTTTAAGTAAATAATATTAACCCCCAGATTTTTAAGATAAGGTATTCTTTCGCAAATACCCTTTAGATTTCCGCAAAAATAATCGTTTCCTTTATAATCGGGGGTGTCATATATAAAATCAGGAACATCGTACCAGTTTTCATGAATTTTCCGTTCATTTTTTGCATTTTGTGGCATATAATTATCACTGCGGCAAAAACGATCAGGAAAAATCTGATACATAACACCGCCTTTTGCCCAGTCGGGAGTTTTAAAATTTTTATCATAAACTGTGAATTGCCACTCGCATCCATCGTTTTTTAAAAACCTGCGTTTTTCGCCTGACGACACAATTTCAAAAGAATAAAAATAAAGACCTTTTTCTGAAATGCTTAAATTTACACCAAATCTTACAAAATCGTCAAAAGAGCCGAGCCTTTCCATTTCAAGACTTTGAGGGCGTTCCTCTCCGTCTTTTCTGTAAAGAAAAAGCACCTTTTCAGGCTGTACATCAGGCTTAACATCAACGCAGATGCGACATTCTTTATCCTCAGGCAGAGCACCAAAAGGGTTTTTATATATTAATTTTTTCGAATCAAATACAGCAAATTCCAAGCTTTAGCACCTTGCTTTCGGATATTTTTATATATAAAAAGAATACTATGATTAAGTTGTTTTGTCAACCTCGCTATTATAAATTAGTAATTTCAATTAATATGTTTATGTAAATTTTTTATAAAAATTCTTTAATTTTCCAAAAAAAATTATATATTTTTTACAAAAAGCCCTTTATTTTTAGAAATGTATGTGATATAATATCATATGAATACTTATATATACCCACGGAGGACGCCCAAAATGAACAACACAGATAACAGCCTGGCGGAATATTTATTCCACGAAGGAACGAATTTTACAGCTTATGAATACTTAGGTTCTCATTTCATTGACGACGCTGTCTGCGCCTTCAGAGTATGGGCACCAAACGCCTCCGAGGTTTATGTTACGGGGGATTTTTGCGATTGGGAGGAAAAGCGATACCGTGCATACCGCATAACTGAAGGCGGTATTTTTGAATGTATTATAAATGGTATCAAGGAGTTCGATTCTTATAAATACGTTATTATAACAAAAGATGGAAAAACTCTTTATAAAGCTGACCCCTATGCATATCACAACGAAACGAGACCTGGAACGGCATCTAAAGTTTACGACATTTCAGGATACCAGTGGAAAGACGAAAAGTGGATGTCGAAAAGATGTGAGAATAATTTCGACAAGCCCGTAAATATTTACGAGCTTCACTTCGGCTCCTGGAGAAAGTATAAAGACGGAAGTAGTTTCAGTTACGATAAAATGGCAGATGAAATAATTCCCTACGTTAAGGAAATGGGATTTACTCATATTGAGCTTATGCCGATTTCAGAATATCCCTATGATAAATCCTGGGGATATCAGGTTACGGGATATTACTCACCCACATCGCGATACGGAACACCAAAAGAGTTTATGAGTTTTATTGACAAGTGTCATAAAGCAGGTATCGGCGTTATTTTAGACTGGGTGCCGGCACATTTTCCCAAAGATGCACACGGTTTATATGAGTTTGACGGCACTTGCTGTTACGAATATGAAGACCCGAAAAAACGAGAGCATCCCGACTGGGGAACAAGAATTTTTGATTATGGCAAAAACGAAGTTAAATGTTTTTTAATTTCAAATGCTTGCTACTGGTTTGAAAAATATCATATAGACGGCATTCGTGTTGATGCCGTTGCATCAATGCTTTACTTAGACTACGGCAAAAAGCACGGAGAGTGGACCCCGAACAAATACGGAGGAAACGGCAACTTAGAGGCAAAGGAATTCTTACAAAAGCTAAACACCCGAATTTTTGAAGCTTTTGGAAATGTTTTAATGATTGCCGAAGAATCTACTGCGTGGCCTTTAATTACCTACCCCGTAGATGTTGGCGGTTTAGGTTTTAACTACAAGTGGAATATGGGTTGGATGAATGATTCTCTGCTTTATATGCAACAAGACCCGTTTTTCAGAAAAGGCGTTCACGACAAACTAACCTTTTCTATGACCTACGCTTTTTCAGAAAACTTTATACTTCCTTTATCTCACGACGAGGTGGTTCACGGGAAACGCTCACTACTTTCCAAAATGCCAGGAGAATACGAGGATAAATTCAAAAATCTTCGTGCATATTTAGGTTATATGTACGCACACCCCGGCAAAAAGCTTTTATTTATGGGTGCTGAATTCGGTCAGTTCATCGAATGGAACGAAGAAGAAGAGCTTGACTGGAATCTTTTAGAATATGACATCCACAAAAAACAAAAAGCATTTACAAAAGAGCTTTGTTCATTCTACTTAAAAAATCCTGCACTTTGGGAGCTTGATTTATCCTGGGAGGGTTTTGAATGGGCAGATGTTGACGATAATATAAATAATGTAATTGCGTTTATAAGGCGTGACAAAAACGGGAATTTAATTCTTGCAGTTTCAAACTTTTCATCAGTTCTGCAAAAGGATTATAAAATAGGTGTTCCCTACGGCGGAGTATACTCCGAAGTCTTTTCTTCAGATGCCAAATGTTTTGGCGGTGAGGGAATTGAAAACGGAAAGGTTTCTGCCAAAAAGGGTAACATTCACGGAAGAGAACATTTTGTTTCACTTACTCTTCCGCCATTTTCAACAGTTTACTTTTATAAGAAAAAGCCTGCAGAGCGAAAAAAGCCCGCAGACAAAAAATTAAAATAACCAAAATGGAGGTATTTTAAAATGGGAATCAAAAAAGAAATGATTGCAATGCTTCTGGCAGGCGGACAAGGAAGCAGATTGTTTGTTTTAACAAACAGCAGGGCAAAGCCCGCAGTTCCATTCGGAGGCAAGTACAGAATTATTGACTTTACCTTATCGAACTGTTCAAATTCAGGGATAGACACAGTTGGTGTTTTAACTCAGTATAAGCCATTGGAACTTAACGCCTACATCGGAAACGGTCAGCCCTGGGACTTAGACCGTATGAACGGCGGTGTAAGGGTTTTACCCCCTTACGTTACGGGAAGTGACGGTCAGTGGTATAAGGGTACTGCAAACGCAATTTACCAGAACATTGAATTTATCGAGCAGTATTCACCCACTTATGTTTTAGTTTTATCAGGTGACCACGTTTATAAAATGGACTATGCTAAAATGCTCAAATACCACAAGGAAAAAGAGGCTGACGCTACAATTGCCGTTATGGACGTTCCCATAGACGAGGCCTCGGCTTACGGTATTATGAATACAAACGACGACCTTTCAATTTATGAATTTGAAGAAAAGCCGAAAGAGCCTAAATCTACCAAGGCTTCTATGGGCGTTTATATTTTCACATGGGAAAAGCTTAAAAAGTATTTAGTTGACGACGAGGCAAATCCCGAATCTTCAAACGATTTTGGTAAAAACATAATTCCGTCAATGCTCAACTCGGGCGAAAGGATGTTTGCATATCCCTTTGATGGCTACTGGAAAGACGTTGGAACAATCGACAACTTGTGGGAAGCAAATATGGACCTTTTAAATCCTAAAATTTCTTTAAACTTAAGTGATCCCTTATGGAGAATTTACTGCAGGCATTCACTTACAACACCTCAGTATGTAGGCAACACCGCCTCGGTTAAAAACTCTATGATTTCAGAAGGCTGCGAGGTTTTTGCAAAAGTTTCCGACTCGATTTTATTCTCTGATGTTTACGCAGAGGAGGATGCTGAAATTTCATACGCTGTTGTAATGAGAAGAGCAAAAATCGGAAAAGGTGCACGCGTTCAGTATGCAATAGTAGCAGACGATGCAGTTATCGAAGACGGTGCAATCGTTGGCGCACCACCTGAGGACTACCCCAACCGCGACGACTGGGGAATTGCAGTTGTAGGTCAGGGCGCGCGCGTAAAAAAAGGTGAGGTTGTTCTTCCTAAGCAGATGCTTGCACCAAACGAGGGAAATTAAAAATATGTGCTGCCAAAGCAGCAGAAACGGGGTTTTAATAATGAATGCATTTTGTATTTTATTTACAGATAACTATAACAGCGGCGACAGCAAAATGAACGAGCTGTCAAACAAAAGAAGTTTAGCGTCTATTCCCTTCGGCGGAAGATACAGACTTATCGACTTTATGCTTTCGTCTTTAGTTGGCGCGCATGTTCGCGACATCGGTATTATCACCAAAAGCAAGTACGGGTCATTGATGGACCATGTCGGCTGGGGAAAGGACTGGGACTTAAACCGTAAAAACGGCGGTTTAAAATATTTAACCCCCTTTGCCACAGATGCAGACCCCTACTCTGACAATCAGTTTGATATTTTAAGAAGTGTTCACGGCTACATCGACGACAAGCTTCAGGAATACTGTATTATCGCCGATTCTAATATCGTTGCAAATCTTGATTTTAATAAAATTTTCAAGTTTCACTCAGAAAAGGGCGCAGACATTACGGTTTTATGCAAAAATACAGTGTCAGGCTCAGGCGATATGGAGCTTGGCTTAGACAGTGACGGAAAAGTTAAAAACGTTCTTCTTCACACAGATGCTTCATCCGATAGCGCTCACATTGCCATGAACGTTTATATTCTTAAAAAATCACTTCTCCGCGAGCTTATAAGCTGGGGCGTAACATACGGCTGGAAGGATTTCGGAAAAGACGTTATCTCAAAGAAATTTACAGAGCTTAACATTTTCGGTTATGAGCACGACGGCTACTGTGAGCTTATTGACAGTCTTGAAGTATATTTACGCGCAAATCTTGAAATGCTAAATGGCGATACAAGAAAAGGGCTTTTTGCAACTGACCAGCCTATTTTAACCCGAACAAAAGACTCTGTACCCACAAAATACGGCGACAACGCAAACGTTAAAAACAGCTACATTGCCGACGGATGCGTTATAAACGGCGAAGTTGAAAACAGCATTATTTTTAGAAATGTTAAAATAGAAAAAGGCGCAAAGGTTAAAAATTCTATAATTATGCAGAATTCATTGGTTGAAGAAAATTCATCACTTAACTGCATCATCGTTGATAAAAACGCAAGAATTACGGAAAACAAAACTTTATCAGGCTGTGATACTCTGCCCGTAGTTATAACAAAAGGTAAAACTGTCTAAATTAAACCTCTTAAATTGTACATTTTGTATAAAAAATAGGTTGACAAAAGCGAGTAAAGATTGTAAAATATAATTATGATTAGATTTTGGAGTGATATCCGTGAAAGTTTTATTTGCTGCATCTGAAGCAGCCCCATTTTTAAAAACAGGCGGACTGGGTGACGTTATGGGAGCTCTTCCCAAAGCATTGGCAGAAAAAGGCGTTGATGCAAGGGTTATTATGCCCCTTTATAGCGCTATGAGCCATTCTCTACGCTCTCAGATGAGATACCTTGGAAATTTCGAGGTTTCAATAAGCTGGCGAAAAACCTACTGTGGCGTTTTTACATCTAAAGTAGGAAAGGTTACCTACTATTTTGTTGACAACGAGCAGTATTTCTCCCGTCCTAATATATACGGTGAATATGACGATTCTGAGCGTTTCGCCTTTTTCTCAAAGGCAGTTTTGGATATTTTAAATCTGGTGGACTTTTTCCCCGATGTTATTCACGTTAACGACTGGCAGACATCACTTCTGCCCGTCTATTTGAACGCGTTTTACAGAGGCGACAGCCGATATGCAAACATCAAAACTGTACTTTCGATACATAATATCGAATTTCAGGGAAAATACAATCCTATTATTCTTGGAAGTATTTTCGGTCTTGACGTTGGCTACCGCTCGCTTTTAATGTACAATGGCGATATTAACCTTTTAAAAGGCGGTATCGAAGCAGTTGATATGGTTACAACCGTGAGCAACACCTATGCTGACGAGATTTTAACCCCCGAATTTTCTTTCGGGCTTCACAATATCTTAATTCCGAGAAAGTATAAGCTCCGCGGTGTTGTGAACGGAATTGATACAGAAGTTTTCAACCCCGAAACAGATAAAAACATTCCCAAAACCTATTCTTATGAAACAGTTCGCTTTAAGTCTATTAACAAAAAAGAGCTTCAGCGCGAAATGGCGCTTACCGAAACTAATGATATACCCCTAATCGGTATGGTTACAAGACTTTCCTCCCAGAAAGGTATTGACCTTTTATGCGAGGTCATGAACGAAATTTCAGGCCTCCCAATGCAGCTCATTGTATTAGGCACAGGTGAACAGCACTACGAAAGCTTTTTCTACTCCTGGGAGTGTGCCTGCCGCGAAAAGGTACGCGGATATATTGGCTTTTCAGGAGCAATGGCACAGAAAATTTATGCAGGCTCAGATATGTTCTTGATGCCCTCTAAAACCGAGCCCTGCGGTCTTTCACAAATGATAGCAATGCGCTACGGAACAATTCCTATTGTTCACAGCGTTGGCGGGCTTCATGATACGGTCGAGGCGTTTAATCCCCAGACAAAAGAGGGTAATGGAATCACATTCCAGAGCTATAACGCATACGATATGCTTGATGCTATCCGCCGCGGTATTGATTTATATAACAAAAAACCCTTGTGGCGTGCTATGCGTAAAAACGCCATGAGCGGTGATTTCAGCTGGAATAAGCCTGCTGATGAATATATCAAAATCTATAAGGAAATTATATCTAAATAAGGAAGTAGCATATGAAAAACGATTTGTCCCAGAAAATTAAAAACAGAATTGAAACCATTATGGAGGTAAACTTCGGAAGTGATTTAAAATCAGGTTCAAAACGCCAGATTTACGAAGCTATCTTAACCGCAACAAATGAAGCTTTGGCTGAAAAACGCTCAAAGTTCAGAAAAAAGGTTAAAGAGCAGGAAGCAAAACAGGTTTACTATATGTCAATGGAGTTCTTGGTTGGAACATCTTTAAAAAACAACCTCTGGAACTTAGAGGTTGAAGACGATATCAAGGAATTCTTGGCCGAAAGCAACATTGACATTGAAGACTTTTACGAAATGGAGCCCGATGCAGGGCTTGGAAACGGCGGGCTAGGCAGACTAGCCTCCTGCTATATGGACTCTATGACCACACTAGGCTATCCTATGACGGGCTTTTCGATTCGTTATGAATTTGGTATTTTTAAACAGGTTATTATTGACGGCTGGCAGAACGAATTTCCTGACAGCTGGATTGACAAAGGCGGTTACTGGCTAAACCCCAGACAAGATGAAGAAGTTGAAGTTCACTTCTTCGGAAATGTTCATGAAAACTGGACAGACAAAGGTCTAACCACCGAGCATACAGACTATGTAACAGTAGTTGCAAAACCATACGACCTGTTCATTTCAGGATACAACACCGATGCTGTTAATACTCTACGTTTATGGAGTGCACAAAGCACAAGCGGATTTAATATGGACCTTTTCTCAAAAGGCGAGTATGTTAAATCAACAGAGGAAGAGGCTATTGCAAGCTCAATCTCAAAGGTTTTATATCCTGCAGATGATAAATACGAGGGAAAATCTCTCCGTTTAAAACAGCAGTATTTCTTTGTAAGTGCATCTCTTCAGCAGATTACAAAAAAACACTATGCAAAATACGGAACATTTGCAAACTTTGCAGATAAAAATGTAATTCACATAAATGACACACATCCTTCTCTTTGCGTTCCTGAGCTTATGAGAATTTTAATGGATGATTACGGCTACTTGTGGGATGATGCATGGGATATCACCTGTGAGAGCTTGGCTTATACGAATCACACAGTTATGAGTGAGGCTTTAGAAAAATGGCCTATTGATCTGGTTAAATCACACCTTCCCAGAATTTATACAATTATTGAAGAAATCAACCGTCGTTTCTGCGGTTACATTTATGAAAAGCATCCTGAGCTTGCAGGAAGCATCAATAAAATGGCAATAATTTCAGACGGCATGGTTAAAATGGCTAACCTTTGTATTGCAGGAAGCTACAGCGTTAACGGCGTTTCAAAGCTTCATTCTGAGATTTTGAAGGCTGATACATTCTATGACTTTAACAAGGTTTATCCCGAAAAGTTTACAAATGTTACAAACGGTATAACTCACAGAAGATGGCTCTGTCAGTCAAATCCCCTGCTTTCTGATTTACTTACAGAAAAAATCGGTGACAGCTTTAAAAAGAGCTTAAATGACATTGAAAAATTCAATGATTTTGTTGACGACAAAGAAGTTTTAGACCGCCTTTATGAAATTAAAAAGGCTAACAAAAAGCGTTTGGCTGAATACATTGAACAGAAAAACGGTATCGTTGTTAACTGCGACTCTATTTTTGATATTCAGGTTAAGCGTCTTCATGAATACAAGCGTCAGCTTTTGAATATCTTACAGGTTATTGACCTTTACAGAAAAATCAAGTTTGAAGGCTTCCGCCCCATTCCGCAGACATACATTTTTGCTGCCAAAGCATCAGCAGGATACTTTATGGCAAAAGAAATCATCCGTTTAATATGTGCGGTGTCTGATATGATTGAACGCGACCCTGATGTTCGTGATTTTATAAAAGTTGTGTTTATTGCAGACTATAAGGTATCGCTTGCTGAAATTATTATTCCTGCCGCCGACATAAGCGAGCAGATTTCTCAGGCAGGTAAAGAGGCCTCGGGAACAGGTAATATGAAGCTTATGATTAACGGTGCTGTTACCTTGGGTACAATGGACGGTGCAAACGTTGAAATCTATGAATCTGTTGGGGAAGATAACATATTTATTTTCGGCTTATCAACACAAGAGGTTAACGAGCTCTACAGCCGCGGCTATAACCCCAAAGATTACTATAACGCAAACCGTTCAATCCGCGAGTGTTTAGAATTTATTAAATCAGGCGGCATAGGCGGAAAGAATTTCGATAGCATCTATAACTATCTTATGAACTCTGACCCCTATATGAATTTAGCAGACTTTGCTTCATACTGTGACGCTCACAGACGTGTTGAGAAAGCTTACGCTGACCGCGATAGATTTATGAAAATGTCACTTAAAAATATTGCTAACGCAGGTATTTTTGCATCTGACAGAAGTGTAACGGATTACGCGGAGAATATATGGAAAATAAAACCAGTAAAATAAAAAGATAAAGAGAGAGGCTTAAAACCTCTCTCTTTTTTGTATTATACAGGGTAAACTCTGTGTAAATTTACATTTTACTATATATTTAAACTGCTCACCTGCGGTGGGCGTTACTTTTGTTTTGCCAAAAGTAACCAAAAGCATTCCAGCCGGAAATTTTTGATGAAAATGTAGCTGCTCCATTTTCGAAATTTTTAATGCCGCTTCGGATTCGCAAAATAATTTGCTCAGCCTCGCTAAATCAGCGAGCAATTAAGGGAACTAAAGCTACGCTGATTTACAATTAAAAATTTCTCAATATCGCAGACATTTTGCAATCCAAAATTTCAAAGGCTGGCTGACAATAATCGCACAAATTCTGCGTACCGCACTTACTCTTAGTCGCTTAGAGAAGGTTTTCAAATTTTCTCTGCGAGAACGAAAAAATTTTATCTTAAATCGGCTATGTGCAAAAGTTCCCTATGTCGCACAGCCGATTTAGCAGACCTGAGCAAAAATATTTTTGCGAATGTCTGCGTGAGGTAAAATTTTTGAGAGCGAGCAGTTAGAAAATTAAAAACTTCGACCGCGACAAGAGCTTTTGGCAACTTTTGGCGATACAAAAGTTGCCCGTCGGAGACAGCATTGTGAAGATAAAAGCTAATTTGTCAGTGTTTTCAGAAAAAAGAGAGAGGTTTTAAACCTCTCTCTTTATCTTTTTAAACCGAATATGGCTTTGTACCGTCAGGCTTTGTAAAATCTATTATATTTCTCGGACACTTACTTGCGCAAATTCCGCAGTTAATACAAAGCTCGTAATTTATTTTTGCTAAATTATCCTTAATTGTAATTGCCTGCTTTGGACAATTCTTTTCACAAATTCTGCATCCGATACAGCCTGCTGAGCAAATGTTTTTAAGACTTGCACCTTTATCCTTTGATTTACATTTAACAAATGTTCTGTGCTTTGCAGGTACAAGCTCTATTGTATGCTGTGGGCAAATGTCAACACACATACCGCAGGCGGTACATTTATCAGGGTCAACAACTGCTAAATTATCAACTATATGTATTGCATCAAACTGACACACATTAACACAGCTTCCGTAGCCTATACAGCCAAAATCACAGGCTTTGTCACCTCCGCCGTATCTCGATGCCGCGATACAATCTGTTATTCCTTCGTATTCGCATCTTAAAACTGCACTGTTACAATTTCCGCTGCACAAGACCATTGCAACTTTAGGCACACTTTCTTCTGCTGTTACTCCTAAAATCTCAGCAATTTTTTCTCTGTTTTCAGGCTTTGCGCTTGGGCAATCTGTTAGATTTGCCGTTCCTGTGCACAGTTTTTCAGCATAATCTCCACAACCTGCATGGCCGCATCCACCACAGTTTGCACCGGGGAGAAGCTCTGAAATCAGTTCTATTCTTTCGTCTTTTTCCACCTTAAATGCTTTTGCCGCAAGTCCTAATAAAATACCGAAAACTGCGCCCATTACTGCCAAAACTAAAATAGGTATTAAAATTTCCAATGCTCACCCCTCCTTAAAAGCTCATTCCCGAAAAGCCTAAAAACGCCATTGCTATAAGTCCTGCAGTAATCAGTGCTATGGGAAAGCCCTTAAGCTGTTCGGGAATATCAGCAGTTTCCAAACGCTCTCTTACACCTGCAAAAAGGACGATTGCAAGCATAAAGGAAAGACCTGCAGAAAAGCTGTAAACTAAAGTATGAACAAAATCGTAGCCTTCTTGTACGTTTAAGAGGGCAACACCTAAAACTGCACAGTTTGTAGTTATCAGAGGAAGATAAATTCCCAGCGCCCCGTAAAGAGCAGGAGAAAACTTCTGTATTGCCATTTCAACCACCTGAACCAAAACCGCTATTACCAGAATGAATGCAACGGTCTGCATATACTCTATGCCGAAAGACACCAAAAGCTTTTGAACAAAGTATGTAACTGCAGATGCCACCGTCATAACAAATGTTACAGCAACACTCATGCCTACCGCCGTTCCAACTTTTTTAGATACACCCAAAAAAGGACAGATACCTAAAAATTTAACCAATACATAGTTATTTGCTAAAATTGTTGTTAAAGAAAGAAGAACGAGTTTTACGAAAGTTTCCATTATTTATCGCTCCTTTCTTTTTTTGAGGAGATTATGTTGATAATTCCAAGAATTATGCCAAGCATTAAAAACGCTCCGGGAGGAAGTATCATAATTGTTGCCGGCTGAAATCCCTCTCCGAAAAGCTGTATGCCAAGGAATGTCCCGTTTCCTAAAATCTCACGAATTGAGCCTAAGATAACGAGTGCCAACGTAAATCCAAGCCCCATTCCAACGCCATCTAAAGCAGATTTTAAAACGCCGTTTTTTGATGCAAAGGCTTCTGCTCTTCCTAAAATGATGCAGTTTACAACAATCAATGGAATAAAAATACCCAAGGATTTTGAAATAGCAGGTGCAAAAGCATCAAGCGCCATTTCAACGGCTGTTACGCAACCTGCAATTACTATAATATATGCCGCAATTCTCACTTTATTGGGAATAAAATTACGAAGCAGAGAAATTATAATGTTCGATGCAATCAAAACCGCTGTTGTGGAAAGTCCCATACCTATGCCGTTTATAACGCTTGTTGACACAGCTAACGTTGCACACATACCAAGGAACTGCACAAATATGGGGTTTTCCTTTAATAGTCCTTTTGTAAGCTCTTTAAGATTTCCCATAATTTACGCACCTCCCTTTAAAGAGTTAACCGCATCCATTGCAGCATTTACGCCTGTTTTTACGGCGTTACTTGTAATTGTTGCGCCTGAAATCGCAACGATTTCGTTTTCCTCAGGCGTTCCGCTTTTTATAACCTCTAAGGGTTTGTCGGTTTTCTTATTTTTAAACTGAGAAGAAAACTTTTCGTCTGTTGCTTTTGCGCCAAGGCCTGCAGTTTCAGAGTGAGATACAACCTTCATTCCTGAAAGGGTTTTATCAAGGTTAATTCCCACCATAATGTCAAGCTCACCGCCGTATCCCGACGGAGTTACGTTAACGCACCAGCCAACGTGTTCACCGTTTTGGCTAACACCTTGAAAAATACCTTTTACAATCCCTGTTTCGTCTTCAAATTCTACTTCTAAAAAGTCAAAAGCCTCTTTTAAAACTTCCTGCTTTGCCGCGTTTTGCTCAATAACCGTATTTTCTGCAATTTTTTCCTTAGTTACAGAATTTGTAAATGCTAAAAGCAATGCCACAACCGCTGAAATTATTAAAAGCACTAATGATAAAACTAAGGGGTTTTCGTTTTTCTGCATTATTTTTTACCCCCTTTTTTCACAGTTCCAAAGGGTTTTGGCTGAGTCCATTTGTCAATTAAGGGCGTTGCAACATTCATTAAAAGAATGGAGTAGCTTACGCCCTCAGGGTATCCGCCAAATCTTCTTATTACAAAGGTTAAGATACCGCAGCCGAGTCCCATAATAAGCTGTCCCTTTTTGGTGATAGGTGAAGTAACATAGTCTGTTGCCATAAAGATTGCACCAAGCATTAAGCCTCCGCCTAATACGTTATAAAGCATACTGTTTAAATTTGAAAGGTCTGCCGATGGGAATATAAATGATAAAACCGCAACGGTTAAAATATATGTAACAGGAATTCTTGCAGAAATAACTTTTCTTATAACAAGATAAATGCCGCCCAGGATAAGTGCCAAAGCTGAGGTTTCACCGATACACCCGCCGACATTTCCCAAAAACATATCTAAAAGTTCAGGAAGCTCGCCCGTTTCTGAAACTTTAAGCATTCCAAGAGGTGTTGCAGAGCTTACTAAATCGTGGTCTATAAAGAAGCCATTAGAAAAAGGCTCTGTCCACTTTGTCATAATCACCGGCCATGATGCAAGCAAAAAAGCTCTTCCGGCAAGCGCGGGGTTGATAAAGTTATTACCCACACCTCCAAAGAACTGCTTTGCGATAATGATTGCCACAAATGAGCCAATTAAAGTTATCCACCAAGGTGCAGTTACGGGAAGGTTAAAAGCTAAAAGCATACCCGTAACAAATGCCGTTCCGTCAGACAGTGTAACTGGTCTTTTGGTGATTTTCTGCCACAGATATTCAAATCCTGCACAGAATATAATACACAAAACTGTCAAAAATAAAGCTCGCACTCCGAAAAATATCACAGAGCAAATCAAAGCAGGAGTAAGCGCGATACAAACGTCGCTCATAATCGATGACGTTGTAATCTCTGCCCTTATGTGAGGGGACGCTGAAACAATTTTCTTATTATCCATTATTTCTTTGCCTCCTTTGCTCGTTTTGCATTAATCTTTTGTTTTCCCATTCTTATAGACTGAACTATAAATCTCTTTGACGGACAAACATACGTGCAGCTTCCGCATTCCATACAGTTCATAATGTTATATTTTATCAAGGTGTCTGTGTCGCCCTTTCTGCTATACATATCAAGGGTTGTTGGCATCAGCCTCATAGGACACGCAGAAACGCATCTTCCGCATCTTATGCAGGCTCTCTCTGCCGAAACGTGAGCCTGTTTTTCAGAAAATGCTAAAATGCCCGATGTTCCTTTAACTACCGGAATATCTAAGCTCACGCCTGCAATACCCATCATTGGTCCGCCCATAATGATTTTTTCGGGCTCTTCGCAAAATCCGCCTGCAGCGCTGGTTAAGTCCCTGAAAGGTGTTCCGATTCTTGCATAGAAGTTTCCGGGGGTTTTAACCGCATCACCCGAAACGGTAACAATTCTTCTGTGTAGGGGAATTCCTTTTTCTATAGCACGGCAGATTTCTGCCACCGTTCCTATGTTTATTACGATGCAGCCAACGTCCATCGGAAGCGCACCCATAGGAACTTCAATTCCCGTAATCGCGTTAATTATCTGTTTTTCTGAGCCCTGTGGGTACTTTTGCTTAAGCTCTATAACGTGAATCCCAAATGTTTCTTTTGATTTCTCACGAAGTATTTGTATTGCCTCTTTTGCGTTATCCTCAATACCTATAAAGCACTCAGAAAGCAAAAGCATACGCATAAGGTATTTAAGACCTCCGATAACATCGTCGGTCATTTCAAGCATAACACGGCGGTCCGAAGTAAGATAAGGCTCACACTCAGCACCGTTTATAATAAGATGCGTGATTTTTTTATCCTCCGGGGGTGAAAGCTTGACGTGGGTGGGAAAACCTGCACCGCCCATACCGACAATACCTGCCTCGCGAATAATTTTTCGCATATCGTCAGGAGTTAAGTCGTCGGGGTTTTTACTATGTATGGGCTCGAAAGCTTTATCCTCACCATCATTTTCAATGACGATAGTGGGAACTTTTACATTGGAATGGTTAAGATAAAGACCGATATCTTTAACTTTTCCCGATATCGATGCATGAAGCGGAGCCGACATAAAGCTTTCAGAATCTGCAATTTTTTGCATTCTCAAAACCGTATCGCCCACAGAAACAATTGGTTTTAGGGGTGCACCAATATGCTGATTTAAGGGAAAATACAAAAGTTCAGGAGGGTTAACCGCCACCAGGGGTTTGTTCTCTGTTAAAGACTTGTTCCCCGATGGATGAATTCCTCCTTTGAATGTCAATTTATTCATAAAAGCGTCCTTTCTTTTTTGGTTATACTTCCATAAATTTATAATACCACAAATATGCGTAAAAATCAATAAATTGAACCTTTAAAAATTTGTTAAAATGTTTGACAAATTATTCACAAAAAGGTATAATAAAATTAACACTTTTGAAAGGTTGGTTTTTATGAAAAAATTACTTTCTTTACTCGTTGCAGTTTTATGTTTAACATCAGTTTTCACAGTTTTTGCTGAAACACCAATTAAAGTTTATTTAAATGACGCGGTTGTTTCTATGGAGGCTAACCCCGTTATTGAAAACGACAGAACATTAGTTCCTGTCCGCCCCTTAATTACCGCTCTCGGCGGCTCAGTTATCATGTGGGACGCGGACACATCTACTGCTCACCTTCAATCTGGAGACGGCGAAATTTTAAGCCTTCAGGTTGGAACGAAAAAGCTTTTTAAAAACAGCGAAACTGTTGAATTGGATGTTGCCGCTAAAATCATCGACGGTAACACAATGGTTCCCCTCCGTGCAATCTGCGAAAGCTTAGGATACACAGTTGAGTGGGTTGCGGAAACAAGAGAAGTAAAAATTACAAAATAAAAAGACGCCCTGCGGGGCGTTTTTATTTTACTATTTCTAATGTATCAGGCGTTACTCTGCACTTTAAAAACAATACTTCTATTCCGTTTTCTTTTGCTTCATTAAAAGCTTTTAAAAAATCGGGGTGGGTTTTTCCGTTGGGCAAAACTTCTTCTATGCCCTCCATCTGAATTACAAAGGCTATGGCACAATTATAGCCTTCTTTTTTTGCCTTTATTAGTTCTTTTAAGTGCTTAACGCCTCGTTCCGTCGGAGCATCGGGAAAATACCCTACACCGTCAATTTCTAAAGTACAACCTTTAACTTCTAAAAGATACTTTTCGTTATCCTTCTCCATATAAAAGTCAAATCTTGAATTTCCATAGGTAAACTCAGGCTTGATGTATGAGTACTCTTGGGTTTTGAGCCACTCGTAAACCACCTTGTTTGGTGCCTGGCTGTCGATATTAACCAAGCCCAAACCCTCTTTGTAAACCGCTATTAAATCGTATTTTGTTTTCCTTGCAGGATTGTCCGAAACCTCTAAAATAACTTTGGCATCAGGTAGCAACAGTTCCTTACACCGCCCTGTGTTCTTAACATGAACAACCTCGGTTTTTCCGTCAACCTCAACCTCAGCTATAAAACGGTTGGGTCTTTTTATAAATTTTCCTGAAATTGTGTTTTTATAGTTCATAATATCACCTGATTAGATGATAGCACGCAAAACATTTTTTTGTCAAGATAGTTTATAAACACAATTTAAAAGACACTCAAGAAAAATCTTGAGTGCCTTAATTTATCTGTTGTTTTGAACGTTTATAAGTTTTTAAGCCACAAATTATTTGCAAGCTTCTTCAATAGCAACAGCAACAGCAACAGTCATACCAACCATTGGGTTGTTACCTGCGCCTATTAAACCCATCATTTCAACGTGAGCAGGAACTGAAGATGAACCTGCAAACTGAGCATCACTATGCATACGACCCATTGTATCTGTCATACCGTAAGATGCGGGGCCTGCAGCCATATTGTCGGGGTGAAGTGTTCTACCTGTCCCGCCGCCTGATGCAACCGAGAAGTATTTTTTACCCTGCTCGATACATTCTTTTTTGTATGTACCTGCAACGGGGTGCTGGAAACGTGTGGGGTTGGTTGAGTTACCTGTGATAGAAACGTCAACGCCCTCTAAGTGCATGATTGCAACGCCTTCACGAACATCGTCACAGCCGTAGCAACGAACCTTTGCACGTTCGCCTTTAGAATAAGCTGTTTCTTTAACAACTTCAACTTTACCTGTATAGTAGTCAAACTTTGTCTGGACGTAAGTAAATCCGTTGGTTCTTGAGATAATCTGAGCTGCGTCTTTACCAAGACCGTTTAAGATAACTCTTAAATCTTCTTTACGAGCTTTGTTAGCAGAGCGTGCCAAACCGATAGCACCTTCAGCAGCAGCGAAGGATTCGTGACCTGCTAAGAATGCAAAGCACTTTGTTTCTTCACGAAGAAGCATAGCGCCAAGGTTTCCGTGTCCGAGACCAACTTTTCTGTCGTCAGCAACTGAGCCGGGGATACAGAAAGACTGAAGTCCCACACCGATTTTTTCAGCAGCGTCTGCAGCTTTTGTGCAGCCGTCTTTGATTGCGATTGCAGCACCTACAATGTATGCCCAGCAAGCGTTTTCAAAGCAGATAGGCTGAATACTTTTAACTAAATTATAAACATCAATACCCTTATCATCGCAGATTTTCTTAGCTTCTTCAATTGAAGAGATGCCGTGTTTTGCAAGCTCTGCGTTAATCTGGTCTATTCTTCTTTCATAACTTTCAAATAAAGCCATTTCACAATACCTCCCTTATTATTCGTGGCGCGGGTCGAGCAGGTTGGCTGCGTCGTCAACTCTGCCGTACTGACCGCTTGCTTTTTCTAAAGCTTCGTTTGCGTCCATACCTTTTGCAATCATTTCCATCATTTTGCCTAAGTGAACGAATTTGTAACCGATGATTTCGTTATTTTCGTCAACAGCAATTTTTGTGATGTAACCTTCTGCAAGTTCTAAGTATCTGGGGCCTTTGTCTAATGTTGCATAGGTTGTACCAACCTGTGAACGAAGACCTTTACCTAAGTCCTCTAAGCCTGCGCCGATAGGAAGACCATCTTCTGAGAAAGCTGTCTGAGTTCTTCCGTAAACAATCTGGAGGAATAATTCTCTCATAGCTGTGTTGATAGCGTCACAAACCAAGTCTGTGTTTAAAGCTTCTAAAATTGTTTTACCAACTAAAATTTCAGGTGCCATAGCAGCAGAGTGAGTCATACCTGAGCAGCCTACTGTTTCAACTAAGGCTTCCTGAATGATACCTTCTTTAACGTTTAATGTAAGCTTGCAGGTTCCCTGCTGAGGTGCACACCAGCCGATACCATGTGTTAAGCCGGAAATGTCTTTAACTTCTTTAGCCTGAGTCCATTTACCTTCCTGAGGAATGGGGGCAGGACCGTGATATGCGCCTTTGGTTAAAGGACACATATTTTCAACTTCTGATGAATACTTCATAAAAAGTTTGCTCCTTTCAAGATTTATTTAATTTTTTATAAACTATGTTTAACCTATGAAATTATATCACAAAGTGAAAAATTTGTCAATTTTTTAAGCCACAAATTAGATAAATTATTTTTAAATAAACTATTGACAAATGGGGAAAAGTAGTGTAAAATAAATCAGGTGTTTAGGTTTAAAGCTTTACACCCTTAAGATTTTAAGGGGAATTTGAGGTGAAATTATGGGAAAAGATTTAAACATAACCGTTTTACTTGACTTTTATGGTGAGCTCTTAACCGAAAATCAGTCAAAGGTTTTAGACCTTTATTATAATGAGGACTTGTCACTGGCTGAGATTGCAGAGCCTATGGGTATTACCCGTCAGGGTGTTCGCGATTCAATAAAGCGCGGCGAAAAACAGCTTTATGATTTAGAAGAAAAGCTTGGGCTTGCAAATCGTTTCAAGGATTTAAAGCGGGAGATTTCCTCAATCAACAAAATGTTTTCAGAGGTTAAAGAATATGTTGACACATATATTCACTCAGACAAGCTCTCGAAAGCTACCGAAAAGATTTCACAAAGGCTTAGTGATATAGGCGAAAAGCTTTGATATTAAATGAAAGGAGTGTTTTATTTTGGCATTTGAAAACTTATCTGAAAAGCTGAGCTCTGCTTTAAAAAAGCTTAAGGGCAAAGGCGTTGTAACTGAAAAAGACATTAAAGAATCAATGCGTGAAATAAAGCTTGCACTCCTTGAGGCAGACGTTAACTACAAGGTAGTTAAAGACTTTATTTCAAAAGTTTCAGAAAGATGCGTGGGGGCAGATGTTTTAGAAAGCTTAACCCCGGGTCAGCAGATTATAAAAATTGTAAACGACGAGCTTACCTCACTTATGGGTGGCGGAAATGCACGAATTGAGTTTGGAAGTAAAACCCCTGCGGTTGTCTTAATGGCTGGTCTTCAGGGTGCAGGTAAAACTACGTTTTGTGCAAAGCTTGCAGGTTTTATGAGAAAGAAACACAATAAGCGCCCCTTACTTGTTGCCTGCGATATTTACCGTCCTGCAGCTATAAAACAGCTTGAGGTTGTAGGAAAACAATTAGACATTCCTGTTTTCCAGATGGGAACAGAGAAAAAAGCCGTTGACATTGCTAAAGCTGCGATTGAACACGCTAAAAATCATGGTAACGATTTTGTTATTATAGATACTGCAGGTCGACTTCACATTGATGACGACTTGATGCAGGAGTTAGAAGATGTTAAAAGTGCAGTTAATCCTGACGAAATTTTGCTTGTTATTGATGCAATGACGGGTCAGGATGCTGTTAACATCGCAGAAAGCTTTAACGAGCGTTTGGAAATTTCGGGCGTTATCGTAACAAAGCTTGACGGCGACACCCGAGGCGGTGCGGCGCTTTCTGTAAAGGCTGTTACGGGAAAACCTATCAAGTTTGTGGGTGTTGGCGAAAAGCTTTCAGACATTGAAGAATTCCATCCCGACAGAATGGCATCGAGAATTTTAGGAAGCGGCGATGTTTTGTCATTTATCGAAAAAGCTCAGGCGGCATTTGACGAAAAGGATGCAGAAAAGTTAGAAGAAAAAATCAGAAAAAACACCTTTAACTTAGACGACTTTTTAGCACAGATGCAGCAAATGAAAAAAATGGGTCCAATAACTCAGCTTGCTAAAATGATTCCCGGTGTTAATGCAAAGGCTTTAGATGAGGCAAACATTGACGAGCGTAAGCTTGACAGAGTTGAGGCAATTATAAAGTCTATGACAATGGCAGAGCGTGAAAACCCCGACATTATAAACGCAAGCCGTAAAAGGCGAATTGCCGCAGGTAGCGGAAATCAGGTTTCTGATGTTAACCTGTTACTCAAGCAGTTTGAACAGATGCAGAAAATGATGAAACAGTTTGCAGGCGGAATGGGAATGAAACGCTTTAAGAAAAAGAAAAAACGCAAATAAGTTTGTTATTAAAATTAACATAAAGAATTTTTTCAGGAGGTGAAAAGAATGGCAGTTAAAATGAGATTAAGAAGAATGGGTGCTAAGAAAGCTCCTTTCTACAGAGTAGTTGTTGCTGACTCAAGATACCCCAGAGATGGTAGATTCATCGAAGAAATCGGCACATATAATCCTTTGACAGAGCCTGCTGACATCAAGATCGATGCTGAAAAAGCAAAGAAATGGATTGCTAACGGTGCTCAGCCCACAGATACTGTAAAAGTATTGCTTAAGAAAAGCGGAATTACAAAATAAGTAGTTTCTTGTAACAAAGGAGAAAAAAATGAAAGATTTATTGGCAGTCATTGCGAAAGCTTTGGTAGATGAACCAAATGAAGTTTCTGTAAATCAGGTTGACGGCGAAAAATCAGTTGTTCTGGAGCTAAAGGTTGCAGACTCTGATATGGGCAAAGTCATTGGTAGACAGGGCAGAATTGCAAAATCTATCCGTACTGTTATGAAAGCTGCTGCAAACCGTGAAAACAAACATGTAGTAGTTGAGATAGTTCAATAAATAAAAAAATAAACTGTAGCGTTGCTACAGTTTATTTTTTTATATAGAAATATCCTTATTTAAAACCGGTAAAACCATACCTTTAAAGCCACATTCCTTTGCAAGCTCTATTGCATCTAAAAAACCATAGTCTATTGCCTCTTTTCTGTGGCAATCGGTGGAAAAGGTTATTCTACCGCCAAGTTCAAAAATCCTTTTTAGAATCTTTTTTGAAGGATACGGCGTTGTTTTGTGCCCTCTTGGTATAACTCCCGTATTTATTTCAAAGACTGCATCTTTTTTACAAAGTACCTCTAACGCCTCCTCGTATGCGTTAACGTATCTTGGGTGGCTTTCTGAAAACAGCACTTCGCCCTCGTTATATTTTGTTACCAAGTCAAAATGCCCGATGAAATTCCCCTTTGTTTTTTCCAAAACATTCTGAATAAGCTTAAAATACCTTTCTGCATATTCATAATAGTCACCGCCAAAAGATTCGGCAATATCACTTATAAAATTTTCTCGGCTCCTGTCTGCAGAGTACAGCTTTCCGTCTTTTTCCACATAGTGCACAGAGCCTATAACAAAGTCATAGTCATAATTTAAAGGCTCGCTATGAAAATCCTGCTCAATACCGCAGAAAATTTCGATTTTACCCTTATATTTTTCTTTGAGTCTTTTTATTTCTGTGCGATATTCTTTTTCGCTCTCTTTATTCATACAGTAATCAGGGTCGAAAGGAGTTTCTGAATGCCCCGAAAAACCAAGATAGCTTATACCCTTTTCGATTGCTGACAAAACCATTTCCTCAGCAGTATTTTTCGCATCACAAAACTGGGTATGGGTGTGAAAATTAAACTTTTCAATCATTTCGTCATTTTCTCCTGCTTAACCTTTTTGTCAATAACGTGACGGCTTGCAAGCTCAGCTCTTATATCGTCCAATGAAATTCCCATTTCAATCATAAGAACTAAAACATGATAGCAAAGGTCTGCAATTTCATATATTGTTTCTTTTTTATCATCAGCTTTTGCGGCGATTATAACCTCGGTTGATTCTTCGCCTACTTTTTTAAGAATTTTGTCGATACCCTTTTCAAAAAGGTAGGTTGTATATGAGCCTTCCTGCTTGTTTGTTTTTCTTCCCTCAATTAAATCAACTAAAGCCTCAAGTGAAAAAGCACTTTCTTCACCCTCGTAGATTACCTCGTTAAAGCATGAATCTGTACCAGTATGGCAGGCAGGACCGTCTTTTTTAACTAAAACCGTTAAAGCATCTTTATCGCAATCTGCTGTGATTGAAACAATATGCTGATAATTTCCTGAGGTTTCGCCTTTAAGCCAAAGTTCATTTCTTGAACGGCTAAAAAAACAAGTTAAGCCTTTTTCCATAGAAATTTTAAGGCTTTCTTTGTTCATATATGCAACAGTTAAAACTTTTTTAGTTTCAGCGTCCTGAACAACTGCAGGAATTAAGCCTTTTTCATCAAATTTAAGTTCATTTATATCAAACATTTTTATCCTCCTCAAATTCTTACGGTAATGCCATTATCAAAAAGCGTTTTCTTTAAATCTGCTATCTTTACTTCGCCAAAGTGGAAAATTGATGCGGCAAGACCTGCGTCAATTGTGGGAAGTGTTTTAAAAAGCGTAACGAAATCAGAAATTGAGCCTGCACCGCCTGATGCGATAACGGGAACATTTGTAATATTTAAAACCGCATCTAACATCTCTAAATCAAAACCATTTTTAACACCGTCAGTATCAATAGAGTTAACCACGATTTCGCCTGCTCCTGAATTCACGCCCCGTTTAATCCAATCAATCGCGTCCATTCCTGTGTTTTCCCGTCCGCCTTTTGCAAAAACGCGAAACACACCGTCAACACGCTTTACGTCAACGCTTAACACAACGCACTGGCTTCCGTATTTTTTTGCCGCTGCCTCTATTAAATCAGGGTTTTTGATTGCTCCTGAGTTTACGCTTACCTTGTCTGCACCGCATTTTAAAACGCGGTCAAAGTCGGAAAGCTCGTTTATTCCGCCACCAACGGTTAAGGGGATAAATATTTTTGATGCAACCTCTTTTAAAATATCGGTAAATAAGGCACGACCCTCAAAGGATGCGGTAATATCATAAAACACAAGCTCGTCTGCACCGCAGTCGCTGTAAAATTTTCCAAGCTCCACGGGGGAGGAAACGTCGGATAACCCCTCAAAGTTCACGCCTTTAACTACTCGTCCGTTTTTAACGTCTAAGCAGGGAATAATTCTTTTTGTTATCATACACTTTCCCTCTTTTCCGCTATTTTCACCGCATCAGAAATAGAAATCGCACCCGTATAGTACGCCTTTCCAATGATTGCGCCATAAACATCGATTTCTGCTAAAGCTTTAACATCGTCTATACTTGAAACTCCGCCTGATGCGATAATGTTCATTGAGAATTTTTCTTTTAGGTCGCGGTATAAAGAAAGGTTTGTTCCCTGCATTGCTCCGTCTTTTGAGATATCGGTACAAATCAGGGTTTTAACGCCTTTATCCTCCATCTTTTTGCAGAAATCTTCGTATTTATATGCCGAGTTTTCTGTCCAGCCGCGTATTGCCACAAAGCCATCCTTAATGTCAACACCAACGGCAATTTTATCGCCGAAGTTTTTTACCGCTTCATCTAAAAATGATTCGTCCGTTACTGCGGCAGTTCCCAAAATAACACGGGCAACGCCTGCCGTAACATATTTTTCAATAACAGAAAGTGAGCGGATTCCTCCGCCGATTTCGGCTTTTAAATCAGTTGCTGAAACAATTTTTTTTACTGTTTCAAGGTTTGGAGTTTCACCGCTTTTTGCGCCCTCCAAGTCAACAATATGTATATTTTCTGCACCTGATTCTTTGAATTTTAAAGCTATATTTTCAGGGTTTTTATCGTAAACCGTCATTTTATTATAATCGCCGCGCAAAAGCCTTACAGCCGCGCCCTCATATAAATCTATTGCGGGTAAAATAATCATTTCTTTTCCTCCAGGAGATTAGTTTAGTTCAGAAAATGCTCTCAAGATTTTAAGTCCCACATCACCGCTTTTTTCAGGATGGAACTGGCATCCGTAAACATTTCCTTTTTGTGCCGCAGCGGTTAAGGTGCCGCCGTATTCTGTATTTGCAATTACATTTTCATCGCAATCGGCACAATAAAAAGAATGTACAAAGTAAACGAAGTCGCCCTCGTTTATATACTTAAATATAGGACTTTCCTTAGGGAAAGAAAGAGCGTTCCAGCCAATATGGGGTATTTTATATTCTTTTGGAATTACGTCAGCAATCGGGCGGACATTTCCTGAAATCAGCCCCAAGCCCTCGTATTCTCCAAACTCATAGCTTTTATCGAACAAAAGCTGCATACCAAGGCAAATTCCCATAATGTTTTTTCCTTTCTCCGCCTCGTCTTTTACCACTTTATCAAGTCCGCAGGCGCGAAGACTTTCTGCCGCATCGCAAAATGCTCCAACGCCTGGAAGAATTATCTTATCGGCAGAACGAATTTCTTTTTCGTCTCCTGAAACGATAGTTTCAATCCCCAAAGAATCAAAGGAGCTTTTTAGTGAATATAGATTTCCAACGCCATAGTCAATTATCGCTATCATTTATAAAACTCCTTTTGTTGAGGGAATTTCGTCCTTGTTTTTTTCGTCAATCGAAACAGCTTCCTTTAAAACTCGTGCAACAGCTTTAAATGTGCCCTCAATAATGTGGTGAGCGTTTCTTCCTGCAAGCTGTTTTATGTGGAGCGTTAAATTTGCTTTTCTTACAAATGCCAAGAAAAATTCTTCTGTAAGCTCTGTGTCAAAATCCCCCACTTTGTTCTGGGTGATTTCTAAACCATAAGAAAGGTAGCTTCTTCCCGAAATGTCCACTGCTGATAAAATGAGGCTTTCATCCATAGGGAGAATAATATTTCCGTAGCGTTTAATTCCGCGCATATCGCCCAAAGCAGAAGATAACGCCTCACCTAAGCAGATTCCCACATCCTCAACAGAGTGGTGAAAATCAACCTCTTTATCACCTTTGCAAGTTACGGTTAAATCAAAGGATGCGTGCTTTGCAAAAAGCGTCAGCATATGGTCTAAAAATCCACAGCCTGTATCAATTGTGCTTTTTCCCGTACCGTCTAAGTTAAGCGAAAGACAAATATCGGTTTCAGCGGTTTTTCTATTTATTTCTGCAGTTCTCATTATTCATTCCTGCCTTTCGTAATTTCCTTTAAAGCCTCGATAAGCTTTTTCATATCGTCCATTGTTCCTATTGTTATTCTGTTAAAATCGCAAATCTTTTCGTTTCCAAAATGTCTTACTAAAATTCCTTTTTCCCTTAGACTTTTGTAAATAAATTCACCCGACAAGCTTTCGTGTTTTGCAAATATAAAGTTTGCAAAGGAATCTGTGACAAAAAAGCCAAGCTTTTTGATTTCGCATTTTGTAAACTCCCTTGCCTTAATAATTTCATCGCATTTTTCCTTGTAGTAGCCCTCAGCTTTTACTGCCTCACGTCCTGCAATTAAGCTTAAGCGGTTGATGCTATAGGGATTGGTTGAATATTTTATTTTTTCCAAATCTTCTATTATCTTTTCATTTGCTATTGCAAAGCCAAGCCTTGCACCTGCTAAGCTCCTTGATTTTGAAAAGGTCTGGACAACTAAGAGATTATCATATTTATCTATTAATTCTGCCGAGGATGTACCGCCAAAATCAATGTATGCCTCGTCAATTAAAACTACGCTTTCTTTATTTTCATTTAGAATTTTCTCAATTTCAGAAAGAGAAAGCATAAGTCCGGTAGGTGCATTGGGGTTTGCAATAACTACCATTTTCCCCTTTTTAAAGTAGTCGCTTGCATCAATAGAAAAATCGTCGCAAAGCGGAACAGATTCATAATCTATTCCGTGAAGTTCTGCAAACACCTTATAAAACCCATAGGATATTTCGGGGAAAACAACGCCGTTTTCAGAAAATGCCATAAAGGCAAAGTTTAAAATATCGTCAGACCCGTTTGAAACAAATATGTTTTTTTCACTTGTTCCAAAGATGTTTGCCAAAGCTTTTTTAAGCTCTGTGCACTCAGGGTCGGGGTAAAGTCTTAAATCAGCTACTTCCTCTTTTGTTATTGCCTCAATAACGTTTGGGGCAGGCGGAAATGGTGATTCATTTGTGTTTAGTTTTATGTATTTTTTGTCTTTCGGCTGTTCACCGGGGGTGTAAGCCTCTAATCTTTCGTATTTTGTATTTAAAAATCTGCTCATTTTGAGCTCTCCTTTATTCTTCGCATCTAATGCTCGCACTTCTTCCGTGGGCAGTAAGACCCTCTTTTTCAGCAAAATACGCCACATCATCGGCGATGCGTGAAAAAGCGTCTTTTGTATAGTAGGTGTACTGCGTTTTCTTTACAAAATCGTCTACTGAAAGGGGGCTTGAAAATCTTGCCGTTCCGCTTGTGGGAAGAGTATGGTTTGCGCCTGACATATAGTCGCCTAACGCCTCAGGGCAGTATCTTCCCATAAACACAGAGCCTGCGTGCTTGATTTTATCAAGATAATCAAAGGGGTTATCTGTGCAAATCTCCAAATGCTCAGGAGCAATTTCGTTTGCAATTTCTATAGCAAAATCAATGCTGTCTGCAACAATGATATTTCCGTTATTGTCAATAGATGCTCTTGCAATTTCTTCTCTCGGAAGAGTTTTAAGTTGAGCCTCAATTTCTTCCTGAACTTTTTTTGCAAGCTCTAAACTTTCAGTTACCAAAACTGCACTTGCGTTTTTATCGTGTTCTGCCTGAGATAAAAGGTCAGCGGCAACAAATTTCGGGTTACTGTTTTTATCTGCCACAACCAAAATTTCGCTTGGGCCTGCAATCATATCAATTGAAACCTTACCGAAAACCTGCTTTTTAGCCTCGGCAACAAAGGCATTTCCGGGGCCTACAATTTTATCAACCTTGGGAACGGACTCTGTTCCGTAGGCAAGTGCCGCAACAGCCTGAGCACCGCCTATTTTAAACACGCGGTCAACTCCTGCAACCTTTGCTGCAGCAAGTATCGCAGGATTTACACTTCCGTTTGTGGGGGGCGTTACCATAACGATTTCTGAAACTCCGGCAAGCTTTGCGGGAACGCAGTTCATCAAAACAGATGAGGGGTATGCCGCTGTACCGCCGGGAACATAAAGTCCTACTTTTTCAATAGGAATAACCTTTTGTCCCGTTACGACGCCGTCAGTTTCGTTTATAATAAAGCTACTTCTTACCTGATGCTTGTGGAAATTTTCAATGTTTTTCTTGGCTTTTTTTAAAACATCAATAAGTCTTGGGTCTGCGGTAATATACGCTTCGTCTATTTCTTCTTTTGTAATCTCTAAAGCCGAAAGCTTTGCGCGGTCAAACTTTTCTGAGTATTCAAAAAGTGCTTTATCGCCGTTTTTCTTTACATTTTCAATAATTTCCGAAACTGTGTCTTCCACATTGAATTTTTCTTCAGCGCGGGCAAAAATTTCGTCTTTTGTTATATCTGTATATTTTAAAATTTTAATCATAGCTTTTCCTCGCTTAAATCTGTTTTTCCAGTGCAGTCATAATTTTTTTGATGCTTTCATTCTTAAACTTAAAGCTTGACTTGTTTGAAATAAGCCTTGCAGAAATAGGAACTACTGTTTCTTTAGGCTCTAAGTCGTTTTCTAAGAGCGTTTTCCCCGTTTCAACAATATCCACGATTACGTCAGAGAGCTCTAAGATAGGAGCAAGCTCGATTGAGCCGTTTAATTTTATAATATCAATATCTCGCCCCTTTTTATCGTAATATTCCTTTGCAATATTGGGAAACTTTGTTGCCACCTTTAGAGTTCTGTCAGTTTTATCAAAAAAATTCTTTTTTGCCGCAACTGCCATACGGCATTTTCCTATGCCCAAGTCTAAAAGCTCGTAAACATCAGGCTTGTACTCTAAAATAATATCTTTTCCTGCGATGCCGATATCTGCCGCACCACGCTCAACATAAATCGCAACATCTGAGGGTTTTACCCAAAAATAACGGATAAGCCCGTCGGGGCTCTCAAAAATTAAGCGTCTGTCATTTTCTTTGGTTTCTGCCGCCTTATAGCCTGCTTTTTCAAGCATGCTTAAAACCTTTTCACCAAGTCTTCCTTTTGGAAGCGCAATGTTAACTGTTTTCAATTTTTGCGCCTCCCTCTTTTATGGTAATTTTTTCTTTATATCGTATTTTTTCAGGCCCATTTTTCTGAACGTGAACCGTTTTTCCGCTTTTTATAATATCCTGAGCTTTCTTTAAAACCTCACCAACGCTCACTGTTTCATCATAACAAAGTGCCACATCAACATCATAGCTGTCATTGTGTTTTTTGAGCTGTTCTAATAAATCAAGGTAAACAGCAAAGCCGATAGCCTTTTTGTTTTTGCCCATTTTTTTCATAAGCTTATCATACTGTCCGCCGCTCAAAACATCCGTGGGAATACCCTCAATGTAGCCGCTAAAAACAATGCCGTTATAATATTTCATATCATTAACAACAGAAAAATCAAGCTCTACATTATCTGCCATACCGTTTTCAATTAAGGCATCACAAATTGTTTTTATTTCTTCTGCCGCCCCCGCAGTTTCTGCGTTTACAATCATAGAATCAAGCTTATCTGCAATCTGGGATACAGGACCGTAAAAGGTTACCAAACCTTTAATCTTTTCTGCCAAAGGACCACACAAGCCTTTTTTATCGCAAATTTCAGAAAGCTTGGGAAGATTTTTTTCGCTTACTGCTGAAATTACCGACTGAGCCTCAGACTCGTCAAAACCTGCGGCAGAAATAAGACCTGAAACAAAGCCCATATGGGAAATGTCTAAAACAAAGTCCTCACTTATGATCTTTAAGCTTTCTACAGCAAGCAAAATAACCTCGCAGATATTATATAAATCAATATCACCGATACACTCTAAGCCCGTCTGCACGATTTCACGAAAATCGTGAGTTCCATTTGATATTCTGTAAACATTTTCGTTATAATAAAGCTTTTCAACCCCTGACTTTTCGTCATCAGAGTTCTTTATTATAGAAACCGTAACGTCAGGCTTCATAGCTAAAAGCTTTCCGTTCATATCAGTAAAGGTGATAACTTTATCGCTTATTAAATAATCTTTAATTTTTGCATATGTATCATATTCTTCAAACTTGTTCATTTTAAACCGCGAATATCCGTAATCACGGTAAAGTGAGCGAAGGCTCTGAACAACTGATGTTTCGTTATTTCGCATTTTAGGAGTCCCTCTCATTTTTCATTCTGTCAAGCACGATTTTATAGCCACCGCTGCCGTATGAAATACACTTATTAACACGGCTTATTGTTGCGGTGCTTGCACCTGTCTGTTTTGCAACATCGTTATATGCCTTTCCTTCTTCTAAAAGGCGGGCAACTTCTAAACGCTGGGCAATTTCTTTTATTTCTTTTATTGTGCAGATGTCTTCAAAAAATTTATAACATTCTTCCTCAGTCTCAAGCTTTAAAATGCCTGAAAACAGCTTGTCTGTAAGCTCTGTACGAAATTTCACCATTTTTTATTCCTCCTTTATCGCTTTAGCACGCTAATATGATAACACAGTCGAGCGGTAAAGTCAACCCTTTTATTTAAAAAAATGTTGACTTTGGCTTGTGTTGGGAAATTTTATTCAAAACCATCTTTTTATCTTCAACAGATTGTGTCTCCGTAAGATTGAGAGATACGCATACAGAAACATAAAAATAGAGAAGTTTTAAAAACTTCTCTATCAATCGTATTCTATCTACATCCCTTATATTTGTTCAAAATCTGATGCAGGGTGCTTACACAAGGGACAAATAAAATCAGGTGGTAATTCCTCACCCTCATAAACATATCCGCAGATTTTACAACGCCAGCCTTTTTTCTCACTTTTTTCAGGCTTTGGTTTTATGTTGTCCTGATAGAATGTGTATGTTACAGTGGGTTTATCCGATAAAACCTCAGCCTCAGAAACATCAGCTATAAATAAAAGATGAGTTCCCAAATCAACGGTTTCTGTTACCTCTGCACTAAAATATGCGTTGGTGGCTTTCGTTAGATACAAAACGCCGTTTCCTGCTCTTTTTGTATCGTTAAAGCTTCCAAATTTATCAACATCTTTTCCGCTTTGAAAACCGAAATGCTTGAAAATTTCAAAATCTGCTCTTTCATCAAGCACGGAAACACAAAGCTTTTTCGTGTTCTTTATCATATCGCAGGTTTTGTTCTGCTTGTTAACCGCAACAATAAGTCTTTTAGGAATATCTGTTGCCTGAATAACTGTGTTTACGATACATCCATTATCTTTTCCGTTTTCCTCGGCAGTCAGCACATAAAGACCATATCCAATTTTAAAAAATGCAGTATTGTCCATATTTACACCTCATTTTAAAAGATTTAAGCTTTTTAAGCTTCGTTCTAAAATCCCCATCATTTCCGCAATAATAACGCCGTAGTTTGTTATGGGAACGCCTGCGTCTTTTGCGCATTTTACGCGGTATTTCATTTCGCGTGAATTCAGCATACAGCCGCCGCAATGAATAATCAGGGAATATTTTGATAAATCTTCGGGAAACTCGATTCCCGAAACTGTTTCTATATTGATGTTTTTGTTCGTGTAGGTTTTGAGCCAATTCGGAATTTTAACTGTTCCTATATCGTTACATTGGCGATGGTGCGTGCAACCCTCTGCAATCAAAACAGTGTCGCCGTCATTTAAAGAACGGATTTTTGAAACCGCCTCTTTAGCATCGTCTAAATATCCTTTATAACGCGCCATCAGTATTGAAAAAGATGTTAGCGGTATCTGTTCAGGCACAATTTTTGAAACCTCAGAAAACACTTGGCTATCGCAGATAACCAGTCTCGGTCTTTGGTTAAGCTTAACCAAAGCATTTAAAAGCTCCGTTGGCTGAACTACGATATTTATGGCATTTGCGTCTAAAATATCACGGATTGTCTGCTGTTGGGGAAGAATAATTCGACCTTTTGGAGCAGATTCGTCAATGGGAGTGACTAAAATCACAAAATCGCCTTTTCTTACCAAGTCGCTCACGATTTTTCTGGCATCTTCCGTTTTTATAATCTTTGAAAGCTTTTCTTTAAGCTCAAAAATGCCGTCGCCCGTCACTGCACTTGTGCAGATTTCGTTATCGCCACATTCTTTTTTTCCAAAAATATCACTCTTATTATATGCAATTATATAAGGAATATTTTTTTCTTCAAAAGTTTTTATTAAAGCTTTGTCATTTTCAGACAGTTCCCTTTGGGCGACCAAAACTGCCGCATCGCAACGGTTTAAAATCTGTTTTGTTTTTTTAACGCGTTTTTCGCCTAAATCGCCCTCATCGTCAAGCCCTGCCGTGTCGATAATCACAACGGGGCCTAAGGGCAAAAGCTCCATTGACTTTAAAACAGGGTCGGTGGTTGTTCCTAAAACGTCCGAAACCAAAGATATTTCCTGACCGGTTACAGCATTAACAAGACTTGATTTGCCTGCATTTCTGTTTCCAAAAAAACCTATATGAATTCTCTCAGATGATGGCGTTGAATTTAAACTCATAGCCTTCCCTCCTTAGAATCTGAAATCACGGATGCCGTTTTCAATCTTTTCTAAGTTTTCCTTACAGATTTCTCTTACTTTATCTTTCGGGATATTGTTAAGCTCTGCCTTTATAAGCTCTTCACCGATTTTCTTTGTGTCCTCCGATGCATAGTCCATTAAAAACTCTTTTAATGTCATTAACGCATTGGGGTGACAGCAGTTTCCAATCTGACCGTTTTTTAAAAGTGTCATAAAGCGGTCGCCTGTTCTTCCCTCACGGTAGCAGGCTGTGCAGAAAGACGGAATATATCCCATCTCCATAAGCCACCTTACAACCTCGTCTAATGTTCTTTTATCGCTTACATCAAACTGTTCTGAGTTTTCGTCTTCAGGCTCTGGCTCAGAATATCCGCCAACCGAGGTTTTTGATGCACCGCTGATTTGCGATACACCCAGGCGAATAACCTTTTCGCGAACTTCTTTGCTTTCTCTTGTTGAAATTATCATACCCGTATAGGGAACAGAAATTCTGATTAGAGCACAGATTTTTGCAAATGTTTCATCATCAATTCCGTTATCAAATTTATCAGGGTCAATATCATCGGCACGTTTTAAGCGTGGTACACTTATGGTATGAGGGCCAACGCCGAAGACAGCCTCTAAGTGTTCTGCGTGCATTAAGAGTGCGCAGAGCTCGTATTTATAAAGCTCTAAGCCAAACAAAACGCCTAAGCCAACATCGTCAATTCCGCCCTGCATAGCTCTGTCCATAGCTTCTGTATGGTAAGCATAGTCACTTTTCGGACCTGTGGGATGAAGCTTTTCATAGCTTTCTTTATGGTAGGTCTCCTGAAACAGAATATAAGTTCCTATGCCTGCCTCTTTAAGCTTTTTATAGTTTTCAACGGTGGTTGCGGCAATATTTACATTGACTCGTCTTATTGCCCCGTTTTTGTGTTTTATAGAATAAATGGTTTTTATGCTTTCTAAGATATACTCAATGGGATTCATTGTGGGATGTTCCCCTGCTTCTAATGCTAAGCGTTTATGCCCCATATCCTGAAGAGCGGTAACCTCTTTTACGATTTCCTCCTGAGTAAGTTTTTTTCTTGCAATGCATTTATTCTGCATATGGTATGGGCAGTATACGCATCCGTTTACGCAGTAGTTTGAAAGGTAAAGGGGGGCAAACATAACTATACGGTTTCCGTAAAAGTCCTTTTTAATCTGCTCAGCCAATGCATACATTTCCTTGATTTTTTCAGGATTTTCGCAGGCTAAAAGAACCGATGCCTCGCGGTGACTAAGTCCCTGTCTTTTTCTTGCCTTTTCTAAAATTTCGTCTACAAGCTCTAAGTTATCCTTGTTTTTCTCTGCATAGTCTAAGCTTTCCAGAACTTCTTCATGGCTTATAAACTCCTCTGCCTTCATTGATTTTGGGTTATACATTTTTATCATCCTTTCTTTCGGGTCAGAAAATCTTTCCCGTTAGCAAATAATTTTTATTTAATATTTGAATATGCTGTTTTTGCGCTTACGCCAGCTATCTTGCCTATTTTCCCTGAAAGAGCACAAATTGTATCTTCAGGCGCGTCAACCGCTATGCTGATTAAGTTTATATCTCTTTCTTTATAGGGAATACCCATTCTTCCTATGATAATCTCGCCATATTCATGCAAAACTGCGTTAAGTTCTGTTACGGCATCCTTATTTTCAACTACAATTCCTATAACTGCAACTCTTGTTTCCATAATTTTTACTTCCTTTCAGGTTAAAAATCTATCTTTTCAATAACTTTACATAGCGCCTCTGCCATTGATGCAAAACCGAAATCCGTAGGATGAACACCATCTACAGTTCCTTCGTTTCCGCAAAGCTCGGTCAATGCTTTTCCGTCAATGAAATACACATTCTTATCCCCTGACAAAACTGCGTTTTTATATGTTCTTTCGATAACTTCGCGTCTTTTTTCCTCATCATCAATAAGGTAAAATCTCGGGCGCGACATCATAATAATCGGTAAATCAGGATTTTGTTCTCTTATGCTTTTAAACATTTTTTCGTGAGTTTTTTCAAGATGTTCAAGGGTTGGTGCGTTATGGTCGTAGTCCATAACGAAAACAGACATATCAAGTTCCTTTATATAATCTGTTATTTCATCTTCTGCAAAGGCGTTTCCCGAAAAACCTAAGTTTATGAAATCTGTGTCAAACCTTCTTGAAACAATACTTTCATAGCATCTTCCAGGTCTTGAGGCGCATCCTCCCTGAGTAATTGACGAGCCGTAAAACACTATTGGTTTTTCGTGCGTGTAAGGTTTTGCTTTTTCTATCTTAGCATCTTCCTCAAGTCCGATATAGAGGGTATTTACATTACTGTAAAGCGGAAAATTTATGGTTATGTCACGCATTTCCTTAGTTCCGAATTCGATTATATTTTCAAATCCGTCTGTAGCGATAACGGGCGGAATAAAGGTTTTTACGTATTCATTTCCCACATATAAATCAAAGCCTATAGAGCCTGTAAACGCAAAGTGAGCACTTTTCCCCAAGCCGTCCATCATAGCTTTAACTACAACATAGGAGCTGTCAGTTACGAATTTTACTCTGCCTCCAGATGTGTTTGTGCTGAGAACACAAACCATTCCGCTTATGCTTTTTGCAACACTTTCAGGCAAACGGCGGAATTTCCCGTTTTCCTTTATAAGTCCGTAAATTTTAAAAGGCTCGCTTTCAGCATCATAAAATTTAATATCTTCTTTTCCGATATTGGTTTTAACTTCAAAATTTTTATCAATTTTAGATATGTCGCTTATGGTTAACCCTCCTTGCCTCTTTGTATATATAATTATACTATACAGAGGCAGTTTTTTCAAGAAAAAAGTCGGGAAAACCCGACTTTTCATTATAATAAATTTATCGCTTTTAAAAGTGCAAACATTAAAGGTATTGTTAAAACACAAAGCGTGTGAGAAATCATAGCCATTGATGCACCTGTTGATGTGTCGCTTCCGTATGCCGCAGGGAAAACAACTGTGTTTAAGCCCAAGGGCGTTGCGTATGCAAAGAACGCAAGCGTTAAAATTTCCTTGCCTACCCCTGTTAAAGACAAAAGCCACACAAATATCGTAGGCAAAAGGATAAGTCTTAAAAATGTTGCTATGTAGATTCTTCCTTTTTTCAAAAGTGACATTATATCATAATCTGCCACAACAAAGCCTGTAAGCACCATAGCCAAAGGTCCCATACAAGCAGAAAGGTTTGAAACTGTGCTTGTGATAAACTTCGGAACATAAGGCGTTGCACCCGTAAGACCTAAAATCATACCTATAATAATTGATATAAAAATAGGATTTATGAGGCATTTTAAAACGCTTTGCTTTTCTTCGCCCTTGGGAATCAAAATAAGAACGCCCCAAGTATAAACAGCAGTATTTAAAGGAAGTGTGAAAAGCATATAGCTGTATAAAACGCTCGGGCCTAAAATTGCAGGAACTATAGCGTTACCCATAAAACCGAAGTTTCCGAAGGAAAGCGCATATCTGTAGATATTTATGGTATAGCTGTCTTTCGTAAATGCCTTTGCTAAAGGAATTGCAACTATAAGTGCAAGAAAAAGGCTGAAAAGCGCGCTTAGAATAATTGTATAGTTTTCAGAAAGTGATTTCACCGTACAGTTTTCCATAAAGGTTTTCACTATCAAAGCTGGAACCAAAACGTAGTTTTCAAGCTTTGACAAAACGGTTGCGCCATTTTTCGGCAGTAAGTTCTTCCTGTTTAAAACAAATCCTATCACCATGCATACAAACATAACAAGCATAGGCGAAAGTGTCGCATTAAATGTTGCGAGCATAAATAGCACCCTCTTACAAAATTTATTATAAAATGTCAAAATTTCCAAAAAGCATTTTAACATATTCCCCCTGTTTAGTCAACGATTTTTAAATAAAAATTTGATAAATCCGTCATATTGGCAGGGGCTTGTCAATATAATAGTACAAACTGTCAAAAGGAGAAAGCTATGAGATACGACGATTTAAGACCGCGAACAAAAAATTTTCAGAATCTTCCCGAGCAAAAAGGAAGCTTTGGCAAAAGAATTTTTCTTTGTTTTTTGCTTTTCATTTTTTGTGTGGCGGTGAAATTTTATCCTGATGAAAACTTAAATTTTGTAAAGTCGAGTATAGGCTATATAGTAAACCACAACACTGATTTGCGCACAGAATTTGAAAAATTTACAGCTCTTTTCAAAAAGGATGAATCCTTAGAGGTTTTAAACCCAGTATCTGAAATGATTTCGCCTGTACCTTCAGGAAAAATCATAAAAGGCTTTGGTATGCAGGATGCCTCGGGAAGCGATTTCCATTACGGAGTTGAGCTTTCGGCAAAAGAGGGCGAAAATATCGTATGCGCAAATGACGGAACAGTTTCGGAGGTCGCCAAAAACGAAGAGTATGGCTCGTATATTGTAATTTCTCACAGTGAAGAAATAAAAACCCTTTACGGAAACTTAAACGAAATAATTATAAACGTGGGCGACATGGTTGAAAAGGGGCAAGCAATCGCCCGTGCAAACACCGATACCAACAGCGTTTATTTCGAATTAAAAAGAGGCGAAACATATTTAGACCCCACACAGTTTATAAGCATTAAGGAGTAAAAATGGTTAAAATAACCCGTTTTTTATACATAAACATTTTAATTCTTCCCCTTATTTTAGTCGCTTTTTTCACAAAAAGCCAGATGACTTTTTTCATCGCTTTCGGCACAGTTTTAATCCATGAGCTTTGCCATCTTTTTGCGGCACTTATTTTAGACGTCAGGGTTTATTCTGTTATAATTATGCCATTTGGTATGACGCTCCGTATTGATAACAGCGTTTTAAAAACTCCCGAAAAAGAAGCTTTAATCGCTCTTGCAGGTCCGATTTCCAATGCTGTTATGCTAATGCTTGCCTACATTTTCAAAGGAAATAGCGAAAACTACTATCTGTTCTTAGTTATAAACTACGCTCTCTTTATTTTAAATCTTTTGCCCGTTCCTCCTCTTGACGGAGGAAGAATTATGCGGTGTATAATCATAAAAAATGCAGGGCTTATGCCGGGATTGAGAATAATGAGAAAAATTTCAAAATGCTTTATTTTCATAATACTTGCTCTTGGCGTTTTACTTATTTTCGTTTCCCGCGCTAACGTAAGCTTAGTTATGATTGGAGCATTTTTGCTTTATAATCTTGCTGACGAAAAGAAAAACAGCGATGTTTTAATTATGCGTGAGCTTATATATGAAAAAGAAAAGCTTAAAGAAAATTCCCTTATTCCCTGTAAATTGCTTTGTATTCATAAAAACACGCCTGCGAGGCGTGTTTTAAGAAAGCTGAATCTCAGCACTTTTTACATAATTACAATAGTTGATGATGATTTAAAAATTCTGCGCACCGTAACAGAAAGCGACTTTTTACGAGGCGTAACACAAAACGGTTACTCTGTTACCGCTGAGTTTATAGGAATATGAGAGCGCCTAAAGCAATGAGCAAAAGCGTGTCTTCACAGCCAGACATTACAAGAAGCATTATAAGCCCTAAAATTAAAATTGTGTCGGCGTCAAGTGCCTCCTGTTTTTTTTGCGGCAGCTCTTCTTTTATACAAACATCTTTTTCCTCGTATTGTAAAGGTGGATGAAATGGTTTAGGCTCACGACGCACAGGGGCTGAAAAATTGTTGCTCGAATTATAATAATTTGTTACCAAGCTATCCCTCCTTTACAGCTTAAAATTTTTTAAAATATCGGTTTTTTGCGCAGCTTCTGCCATTTTTGCAAGCTTTAAAAGCTTTAAGGCACTGTCAACCTTAGGTTTTTTTTCATCGCTCAAAAACGGCTTTAAGGCATTTAATAAAGATGTTCTTTCATCATTTTCATTAAGGGAGGATAAAAGTCCTCCGATTTTTAAAATGGAATCCATATCAAATCCCGATTGCTCTTTGGGTTCTTCCTGTTCCTGCGTTTTTCCTTCAGTAAGAGAGGATAACGCAGATTTAATTTTTTCCTCGGGATTGTCGCCTAACATTCCCAAAAGCGAGGATATAAGCTCTCCGTTGTCCCCGTTCATTTCCTTTCCTCCCTTTAAAATAAGTTTTTGAGCTTTTCTAAAATCTCAGGATTTTTCTTTACTTCTCCTAAAATTTTACCTAAATCTAAATTTTTCGCCTGCTCGGATAAGCCTAAATCGTTTATCATTTTTTCTGCCTTTTCCTTATCCACAGACTTTAGCGCATCATCTAAATTTCCTTTTTTAATGGTGTCGTTTAACTTTTCTTTGTTTAAAGATTTTAAAAGCTCCTCTAAGTTTATTGACATATTTATCACCTTTCTTTTTTTGTTATCGCTACATTATATGTTAAACCCTTTCGTTTATTTACAAATAACAAAAAATTTTGTTTGTTCATATGATATAGTAAAAAAACAAAATGAAAGGACTATTATGATATATTTAGATAATGCGGCAACAAGCGCGAAAAAGCCCGAAAGTGTTTACCGCGCTTTAATTTCCGCAACCGTGAACAACAGTATAAATGCAGGTCGGGGCGGGTACGCCTCGTCTAAAGATGCAAGCGAAATTTTATTTAACACAAGGGAATCCCTTTCCCGACTTTTTAATATAGATAATCCCGAAAGAATTGTTTTTGCACAAAACACAACCCACGCTTTAAATATGGCGATAAAGGGCGTTTTGTCTTATGGCGACCACGTTATTTACACCTCTATGGAGCATAACTCTGTTCTTCGTCCTATAAAGGCGCTTGAAAAATCCAAAAGAGTGCGTTCCTCTGTTTTAAAGGCTGACGAAAACGGTATTTTAAATGTAGAGGACTTACACCGACTTATCCGCCCAAGCACTAAGCTTATTTGTATGACCCATTCATCAAATGTCTGCGGAAATATTAACGATATTTACAGAGCCGCGGAAATTGCGAAAGAACACGGAGTTTTGTTTTTGGTTGACGGAGCGCAGAGTGCAGGCATTTTAGATATTGACACGAAAAGAATTGATATGCTTGCTTTCCCAGGTCACAAAGGCATAATGGCACCAATGGGTACGGGCGGACTTTTTGTGCGTGACGGAATAACCTTAGACACCATAATAGAGGGCGGAACGGGTAGCTTATCCGAGCTTGAGTATCAGCCCGAGATTATGCCTGACAGGTTGGAAAGCGGAACGCAGAATGTTCCTGCCATTGCAGGCTTAGGAGCTGCGGCAGAGTTTATTTTAAATACGGGAGTTAAAAATATAAAAAAACACGAAGATATGCTATGTGACTATTTTGAAAGCCGGCTTCGCGAAATGCCAAATGTGGAGGTTTACGGAGGTAGCAATAAAACCGCAATCTGTGCCTTTAACATCCGCGGTTTAGACTGTGCCATCGCTGCAGGTATTTTAGGCGATGATTACGGAATTGCTGTTCGGGCAGGACTCCACTGTGCGATTTTAGCACACAAAACCTTGGGCACCCAAAATACAGGGCTTATTCGGGCAAGTTTTGGCTATTTCAACACACTGCAGGAGGTTCAAAAGGCGGTTGACGCAGTATTCAATCTTTCTAAGAATTAAATTTTAAAAAAAGGTCAAAATATTTACAAATATGTAAAAATAAAACCGTTGACTTAAAAGGCACGCAGTAGTATAATAATTTATGCACTAAAGAGTTCGTGCCTTGTGGGGACGTAAAGGTTTCGACGGGGATGGTGAACATTTGGGAGCGGGTAGCGGTGCGGAGCCGCTTTAAAATCCGCATTTTAAAAATAATCGACAAATACGATTTAGCTTACGCTGCCTAATTAACGGCAGCTGTCCCTCTTTGATTTACCGCGGTTAAAGAACGGGGCATCATTTAAGCGGTGAACGTGAGCAGTTTAAGCTTTGCGACTGCCATGACCTATGAAGCTACTGAACCGACAGGCTTGTTTGTGAGCCTTTCGGAGAGGGAAATTTAAATCACAAACTGCACCCGGAGTGCCCGAATCGGAAGCATTTTCGGACGGGAGTTCGACTCTCCCCGTCTCCACCAAAAAAATATCCATAGTGCTTATGCCTATGGATATTTTTTATTGTTGAGAGAGAGTCGAACTCTGCAAGGAAAGATAAATAACGAAAGAATTGTTTATTCAAATGACGGGTTGGTTTTTATCACGTGCGACCATTACAGAACATTTATGGAAATCATATAAAGGAGAATAGATATGCAAAACGAAGAATATACACCATTAGTAAGTCCTATCATTCTTGATTTTACAGAATGTAAAACTTTTAATGATATGTACGATATAATAAGTGTGCCCTTTGATTTTCCTGATTACTTTGGAAAAAATCCCGATGCATTATGGGATTGTATGAGTTATATTTGGGATGAAGAATTAAAAGTGATTATCAAAGGTTCGGGGACACTTCCAGAGGATTTGAAGGATGAATTTGCACTTATACTACGCGTTTTCAATCGTGTTCATAAAGAAACACCAAATATTACATTTGAAATGATATAAATAGAATACTGTGTCAAGGGGACAGTGTGTCAACATAACCATCCCCTTGGCACACAAAAAATATCCACCCGCGGGTGGATATTTTTGATTTTATTCATAACTAAGCATCTGACAATTTGATTCGTCCGGTTTTTCAAAACCAAGCGGATAGACTGTGTATTTATAGTCTGCCAAAAGGTCTGCAACTACCATGTCATTCCATACCATTGCTGTACTGCTCCTTCCATGTCCTGTCGGATTCCAGGATTCTGAGCGATTTCCGTTTTTATCTATTCCGTAGAACTTATAATAATCTGGTGCTTCAAAAGCATACTTTCCGTCAAAATAAAACAAATCATAAGGATTCTCAACATACCACACGTCATATTCTTTAAGTATCGGAGAATTCTTTTCAATCTTTCGTGCAACAAGTGCTGAACCATATTCACCGCATTTTAAGTTGTTTGCTATTATTTCTGCCTTTGTCGCTTTTGTCCACATTATCGTTTTTTCAAAATCAAAGAACAGTGGCATTCCGCAGTTTAAATCTATATTTTCATTCCACAACAGTTCAACTTTTCCTGTGTCAAAGTCAAATGTTGCAACGGCGTTGCATCTGTTCCATGTGTCATCATACGACGAATTAGTATTTTTTGTTCGCAAAACTGCCTCAATATAAGCTTTGTTTCCGTCAATCAAAAGATGATCAAAATCATGTAATGAACCGTTGTCAACAGATAATTCATCAAAACTGTATGTTGTTTCTTTACCATTTTCAAGATTTACGCGTTTAAAAGTTAAGTTCTGATATTTCATCATATTATCTTCATCATAACAAAACTTAAACTCCGCCTGATAATACGCCTCGCCATTCATTGCAGCAATATTTCTCGTATGTCCTTCATCATTTAAAGCAGCTTCGCACAATGTGGAGGTTAAAATCAAATTCAAATCATTATCATATTTATTTAAAATTATTTTATCGTTATCATAGTCTGGCAATGCCACATATATCGTATCTTCTGTATGGCTTACCGCCTTCGCGCTTTCATCGCATATTTTTTTTGCACACAAGTTTCTGTCAACAACATAAACACCGTCAAAATCACTAAACACAAGTGTTTTATCTCCAACACTCATACGGCTCTTCCCTTGGCCGTAAAACCCGTGTGTATCGGGATATATTTTCTTGTTGTCCGAAGTGCCTTCTGCACCAACTTTAGAGCCACATTTATGACAAAATACGGAACCAGATATCAACTCCGCACCGCATTTTGAACACATAATCTGTTGTTTTTCTCCGCAAAAACAACAAAAAATCGAATCATTTGGAATTTCCCTGTTACATTTTTTGCAGTTCATAAATTTCTCCCCTTGTATGTAAATATTAGTCTTCTACTTCAATGATTTTTCTGTTATACAGTTTTTCAAAGTCAAATTCCTTTTCTATAAACAATGCATTCTTCATTTTCTCATAGTTTATAAGATAGTTCACTTCAAATTCGTCACAATAATATCTATAATCGTACACGCTCATGTTGTTGGCAAAATCTCTTAAAACCTCTGCCCCTTTTTCATAAACATTCTCATAGTCTACTACAACACGAAAAAGCTCTGTTAAAACCACATATGAGGAGTTATCTTCTTTGCTCCACAGATAATTTCCTTCTCCGTCATCATATGCGTATCTTAAGCAAAGCGGTGACAAGTTAGTTTCAGCATACTTTTTATCAACCCATATAACTTTATTGTCTACAGCGTGAAACCACTTGTTAATTTCAACACGTTTAGTCTTGTCATAATCAGGACGATATCTAAATGTCATATCTTGATAATCCCAATATATTGTGTGCCCTTCGAACTCAAATGGCTGAATATCTGAATCTTCATTTCTCAAAAAGGTTACTTTTTTATTTTCGACATTATGAAAACCGTCCTCTTTTTCGGTTACAACAGAAATACTCAGTTCTGTTCTTGTTTTATATATTTTCGCCCCCTGGAGAACATATCCGACATTGTTTATCAAAAGACTTCTAAGTATGGCATCTGTCATAAACATTTCATATTCCGGCTTCTCTTTTTTCCTGAAAAACATAGGTTCCCCTCTTTTTTAAGTATATATTACTATGATATCACAAATATTAAAAAAATCAAGCACAACAAATAAACTTTTACCTAATGCGCGCAAATTTCACCTCTTGCAAACACCTTTCTTTTATGATATACTTTATTTATAAATCAAAGGAGGTAAACTGATATGTTTAACGAAAAAGTAAGAAATCTTTTAAACCAGCAGATAAACAAAGAGCTTTATTCTGCTTATCTTTATCTTGATTTTTCAAACTATTTTGAAGACCGTGGCTTAGACGGTTTTGCAAACTGGTATTATATTCAGGCTCAGGAAGAGCGCGACCACGCAATGCTCATCTACCGATATATGCAGAACAACAATGAAAAGGTAACGCTTGAGGCTATTGCAAAACCCGATAAGGTTTTAGACAGTGATATGGGCGTTTTAAAAGCAGGCTTAGAGCACGAAATTTATGTAACCTCGCTTATAAACGATATTTATGCCGCTGCATACGAAGTTAAAGACTTCCGTACGATGCAGTTTTTAGACTGGTTCGTTAAAGAACAGGGCGAAGAAGAAACAAACGCTAACGATTTGATTTCTAAAATGGAGCTTTTCGGCTCTGACCCTAAAAGTCTTTATATGTTAAACAGCGAGCTTGCTGCACGCGTTTACTCTGCACCCTCGCTCGTTTTATAATTTTTCAAAAACTTAATATTCACACAAAGTGTTGCAAAAACCGTTTGGGTATTTGCGGTGAAAAGGGAATCGGGTGAGAATCCCGAACGATACCTGTCGCTGTATGTGTCTGATTTATGCCACAGACGAAAGTCGGTCATTGGGAAACTGAGAAGGCGTGCATAAATTGTAAGCTTTTGCTTTAAACACACAAGTCAGAAGACCTGCTTTGATGTTATTCCGTAACGTGTATTCACAGGAATAATAGTTTTGCCTGCTCTTTTGGGCTTGTTCCTTTGCGGGCAAATTGTGACAGTCACAGAAAAACTCAGCTGTGGTAATTTTTAGATTACCGCAGCTTTTTTGTTTGCGGTAACAACACTTTTTGCTTTAGCCTGGGGCAAAAAGACAAAATACTGCAGGCAGAAAGGTTTTTATCATGAAAAAAGTTTTATCACTATTGTTGTCTGTGCTTATGATTTTTTCATTTGCATCGGCAGTATCAGCTGAGGGTGTTACACCCTTTTCTCTCACCGTTCCCTACGCTGACGAAAATGGCGACAGCAAAAACGATTTTTGCACAGAATTCGGAACTCTGTCGGACTACTTCGTGTATAACTATTTAAGTCCCTCCTCCAGCGAGGCATCAACAAACTCAGAGCTGTTAACCTTTGATGTTGAAAACGGAAAAACTTATTTTTACCGCGTTTCAAACGATTATAACGCAGAATTTGTTACATACGGCGCTTACGTTACGATTGACGAAAACACGACATCAAAAACTGTAACAGAAGATGATTTAATGGCGGGTGCGCCTTATAATAAGGACACAGTTATCAACGACTTTTCAGAAAACAGCTACGACACAGGGGATTTATACCTAAACATTAACAAAGAGGGGCATCTCTCCCTTGCATCAGGCGATGAATATGTCATTTATCCTTTGCGAAACTGGTTGCCTATTGAAAATTCAAACAATTCAAAGGTTATTGAGCCTGATTTTAATTTTGAAATAATTGATGTTGACGGAACAGGTGCAATATCAATAGAGGAAGACAACACTGACACACCCTCTAAGCACAGCTTAAAGCTTACGGCTGAAAACAGTGGAACTGCAGTCGTTTTAATCACTTACGATGCCGTAATATGTGCTGATGCCATGGGCGGAACGTTTTTATCTGCTATAAGAAAAGGAAACACAGGTGTTTTTGTTGTTACCGTTGACAAGGCAGGCGGAATCGAATCAAACATCAAGATAAACGAGGGCAGAAACGATGAAAGCAAGAAGCTTGCAGGTGATAGTTTGGACGCAGAGCACGACATTCTCTACTACACGGGCGACTCAGGCGCAAGCTATACTTTTACACCTGAGGCAGAAACTCAGGTCTCGCTTCTTTCCCCCGATATGTCGGGAAATTCCGCGAGCTACGGAACAACATTTACAGAAGTTACATCTTCTGACGGCACATTTACCCTGAGCAATTTATATGAGGGAAGCCACATTGTAAAGCTTGAAAAAGGCAATGCCGTTTCGTATCAGGTTATAAAAGCAAAACGTGCAGATTTTCAGGTTTTAAAGGACAGCACAGAAACAGAATTTGTTTCCCCCGGTGATGAGGTTTCTATCGTTTTCGACACAGTTTACCACCCTGCAAACAAAATGTCAGGGGTATATAATTTTACCGCTGCCATAAGCTATGAAACCCCCGATGGTACTCAGGTTTTGAGCACTCCTGCACAATATAGCTTCGCAACAGACTCAGCCGCTCAGACAGTTACCCTTACCGTTCCCGAAGATTTTGCAGAGGACACCTTCACCTTAACCAACGGCTCAATTTTTACTGATTTTTACGGAAGTGCAATAGGTGCTCACAGAAATATCACCTACGAAAACGGAAAAGACGCAAATCTTAACGCTGTTAAGGTGGAGTCGTATCTCGGGAAGCTCCCCGATATTTCCTTAGATGTTAAGAAAACCGTAAAGGTTTCAGCTTATGATTACACAGCAGGCGGCGGAATTATTTTAGATAACTTTGAGGTTACAATGCCTAATAGTGCAACTGCGGCAGAGTGCGCCGAAAAGGCTTTCGAAGATAACAGTATCGAAGCCACAGGTCTTGACACGGGTTATATTTCATCAATTAACGGCCGCAGCGAAGGTCAGGGCTATGCAGGCTGGTGTTTCTGTTATAACAATGATGATTATTCAAATTACGGGATGACCTCAGTTTCTGTAAAACACGGCGACACCCTGCGTTTTGACTATTCGATGAACGTTGACACAACCACCGACGATATCGGAAACGGCTGGTATGGAAATCCCGTTATTACAGAATTTAATCTCGGAAATTCCGCTTTGAGAATGAGCAAGACTGTATCATTTAATGATGATTACAGTCTAAACATTTCGTACACATACAACGGCACAGAAAACGCTGTTTCAGGAAGCGGAACACACAATGACCCCTATATTTTAAATGTATCCTCAAACCGTTCTGTTACTTTGTCCGACGCATCGTTTAAGACAAGCTTAAATCAGCACTACTTAAAATATGGCACAGAAAATACGCAAAATGCAAACACAATTTTAATGTATATATCAAGCCTTGGCGAAAAATATAAAAGCTGGTACAAAATAAGTGTTACGGTTGCATCTTCTTATTCGGGAGGTTCGCCCTCATCCTCCCCTGAAAAAGAGCCTGAACAGGAAACAAAACCCGAACCTAAGCCCGAAACGAAAGCGTTTTCCGATGTTAAGGACGGCGTGTGGTACAAAGAAAGCGTTGATTTCGTAACATCTAAGGGAATCATGAACGGCGTAAGCGAAAACGAGTTTGCACCTCAGAATTCTATGACAAGATGTATGTTTGTTACGGTTCTTCACAGATTAGGCGGCGAGCCAGAAGCGAAAAATACGTCGTTTGCAGATGTTAAAAGCGGTGCATACTTTGAAAGTGCAGTTTCGTGGGCAAAGGAAAACGGCATTGCAGGCGGTGTTTCCGACACGGAGTTTGCCCCTGATAGCGATATTACCCGTGAACAGATTGCGGTTATGATTTACAGATTTGTGAAACACGAAAAAGGCTCATTAGGTGAAACAGAGGCTCTCCATACATCTTACAGCGACAGTGACAACATTTCCGTATGGGCTGTTGAGGCAGTGTCTTTCTGCAAAAAGTCAGGCATTATGACAGGTGATGACATTGGGAACTTTAACCCCAAAGCTCCTGCTACGCGTGCCGAAGTTGCAAAGATTTTATCAGTTTTATCAAATATTTTGACAGAAAAGGAAAACTGATATGAAAAAGTATAAAAATAAAATTATTTATGCAGTTTTAGCCGTAGCTATACTTGCAGTTGCATACTTTACGGGCGGAAATCCATCAGATACGCAAGTTTCTGAAAATTCTCCCACCCCTGTAATTGCAACAGTTTCTCCTGACCCGACGCCTTCCCCCTCTTTTGAGGCGGAGGGTGCAGAGGATGCGAAGATAAAAACTGAAGTTAGTGAAAGCACCAAAATTCCAACCGCACCTTTTGCTGAAGAAACAAAAGCTCCCGAGCCTCAGGAAAGTCCTGAGCCTGCGCTTTCCTGCACGCTTTCTGTAAGGTGCGACACCATTTTAAATAATCTAAATCGCTTAAAACCTGAAAAAAGAGGGCTCGTTACAAACGACGGTATTATCCTTAGCGCGCGCACCGTCACTTTCTCCGATGGAGAAAGTGTGTTTGATTTATTGACAAGAGAGCTTAAAAATAATAAAATACATATTGAGTTTAACAAAACGGCAAACGGAAGCGCTTACATCGAGGGAATTAATAATATTTACGAGTTCGATTGCGGTGACCTTTCGGGCTGGCAGTACAAGGTAAACGAAAAAGTCCCCGGCGTAAGTTGTTCTGACTATTATCTAAATCAGGGCGATATAGTCGAGTGGGTTTATACATGTGATTTCGGAAATGACATATAAGAGGCAGGTGTTTTTATGAGCAGTTTTAAATCCTATCACCCTTTGGTTAACTTCATATATTTCATTTTTGCAATAGGATTTTCCTGCGCATTTATGCACCCCGTCTGCCTCTTTATTTCGCTATTTTGTGCGCTTGTCTTAAGAGGAAAGAGTGAAAAAGAACTTTTATATTTTATTCCTCTCGTAATCATAACTGCAATGTTAAACCCCTTATTTAACCATCAGGGTGTAACAACGCTTTTCTTTTTACCTGACGGAAACGCTGTAACAAAAGAAGCGGTGATATACGGAATATCCGCCGCAGTAATGCTCATTTGCGTCATATTTTGGTTTATGCATTTAGGCGAGGTTTTTACAAGCGATAAATTCATTTATCTTTTCGGAAAAATAATACCCTCTCTTTCTTTGATTATCTCTATGACGCTTCGCTTTGTTCCTCTGTTTTTTTCACGGCTTAAAGCAGTAGAAAATGCCCAAAGATGTATCGGAAAAGATGTTTCTTCAGGCAGTATGAAAAACAGAATTAAAAACGGTCTTTCCGTTTTGTCAATAACTGTAACCTGGGCATTTGAAAGTGCTATTGACACGGCAGACAGTATGAAAGCCCGTGGCTACGGCATTTCAAAAAGAACATCATTTTCGATATTTACGTTTGAGAAAAAAGACTTACTTTCACTATTTATAATCTTATTTTTGGGGATTTACGTCCTTACGGGAAGTATTAAAGGCACCGTTTCTTTTCAGTATTTTCCCTATATAAGCGCAGGTTCGTTTTCTGTTTATTCTTTAAGCGTTTTTTTAGCTTATTTTATGCTTTTAATATTTCCTGCAGTTATCAGGCTTTGTGAGGTGAGAAAATGGAAATAATAAAAATTGAAAATTTAAAATTTACATATCCCAATGCAGAAAAGTGCGCTTTGGAAAATATAAACCTTAAGATAAAAAAAGGCGAATTTGTTCTTTTGTGCGGAAAATCAGGATGCGGAAAAACTACGCTTTTAAGGCTTTTAAAACCGTCACTTTCGCCCCACGGTGAAATTTTGGGAAATATTTATATTGATAAAAAGCAAGCAGATGAATTAAGTCCTGAAGACGACGCAGAAAAAATCGGCTTTGTTCTTCAAAGCCCCGACAGTCAAATTGTGACCGACAAGGTGTGGCACGAGCTTGCTTTCGGACTTGAAAGCTTAGGCTTTCCCAATTCTGAAATAAGAGCAAGGGTTTCTGAAATGGCGTCGTTCTTTGGAATAGAAAGCTGGTTTCACAAAAAAACCTCTGAGCTTTCAGGCGGGCAAAAACAGCTTTTAAATTTAGCATCAATAATGGTTTTAAACCCCTCAATTTTAATTCTTGATGAGCCAACAAGCCAGCTCGACCCCCTTTCTGCACGGGAATTTTTAGATACACTAAAGAAAATCAATGAAGATTTAGGCGTTACGGTTATTTTATCGGAGCATCGTTTGGAAGATGTTTTTCCACTATGCTCAAGAGTTCTTGTGTTAGACGATGGACTCATCATAGCAGACGGCGCACCGCAGGATGTTTGCGCCGTTTTAAAAGACTTAAATCACGATATGTTCAGTGCCCTGCCTGCTCCCGTTCGTGTGTGGGGTGCAACTAATAATGATTTTTCCTGCCCCTTGACTGTTCGTGAGGGCAGAGAATGGCTCAGTAAATTTTCTGAAAGCCATACGTTTCTTCCGCTTTCATCGCCTTTCCTTAAAAGCGCTATGGAAGATACGGCAATCGAAATAAAAGAGGGGCATTTCAGCTACGGAAAAAATTTGCCCGATATTATAAACGGATTAAGTCTTAGAGTGAGAAAAGGTGAAATTTATGCTCTTTTAGGCGGAAACGGTACGGGAAAAACAACTCTTCTTTCCCTCATTTCAGGAATTAACAAGCCTTCAGGCGGTAAGATTTTAATAAACGGCAAAAAAATATCAGATATAAAAAATTTATATGGAAAAATATTAGGAGTTCTTCCCCAGAATCCCGAAACATTATTTGTTAAAAACACTGTTTTTGATGACCTTAGTGATGTTTTATATGGTTTACCATCAGAAGAAAGAAAAGAAATAATTTTAAAAACGGCATCTTTATGCCGTATAGAATGCCTTATGATGCGCCACCCCTACGATTTATCAGGTGGGGAAAAACAGCGTGTGGCTTTGGCAAAGGTGCTCTTAAAAAGTCCCGAAATTCTGCTTTTAGACGAGCCTACAAAGGGTATGGATGCCTCGTTCAAAGAAATTTTCAAAAGTATATTAGACGATTTAAAGCAAAAAGGCGTAACAATTTTAATGGTTTCTCATGATATTGAATTCTGTGCAAAATCAGCAGACAGGTGCGGTCTTATGTTTGACGGATCTGTCACTGCAGAGGGCACGCCGAGAGAGTTTTTCACTAAAATGAGCTTTTACACAACCTCTGCAAGCAGAATGGCAAAGGATTTTATTCCTGAAGCTGTTACTGCAGAAGATATAATAGCCGTCTGCGGCGGAAAAGTTAACAAAGAACAGCAAAAGGAAAGGGTTCTCCAAGCTACACTTCCAGAAGCAAAAGCAAGCAGAAAGGTTGGCGCAAAAAATTCCCTCTCTATTCCGAAAATACTGCTGGGTGTTTTCTTTGGTATTTTATTTGTTTTAACCTGCGTTTTTTGTCTTGATTTATATACAGATTACCGCGACCAGCTAATTGAACTTTTAACCTTTTCAGAACTTTTTATTTGCATTTCCTGCTTTATTCCCAAAAGGGAAATCAGGAAAACAACAGTTCATAAAGGAAAGCTTTCAAAAAGAACTCTGCTTTCAGTAATTTTTATTGCATTGGCTGTACCTTCGACAATTTATGTGGGTATGGTGCATTTTGAAGACAAAAAATACTATTTTATAAGCCTTTTGATAATTTTTGAAACTATGATTCCTTTTTTAATTTCCTTTGAAAGCAAGAAAGCCAAGGCAAAAGAGCTTATAGTTATAAGCGTTCTTTGCGCAATTTCGGTTGCAGGACGCGCCGCCTTTGCGTCTGTCCCGCAGTTTAAACCTGTTTTAGCGCTTGTTATAATTTCGGGTGTTTGCTTTGGTGCTGAATCAGGTTTTCTGGTGGGTGCAGTTTCAGGGTTTGTTTCAAACTTTTTCTTCGGGCATGGCCCATGGACCCCCTGGCAGATGTTTGCATACGGGCTTGTAGGATTTGTCGCGGGAATTCTGTTTAAGAAAGGATTTTTTAAGAATACACGAATATCGCTTTGCATTTACGGATTTTTGTCAACCTTTTTAATATTCGGCCTGATTGTAAATTCCGCATCACTTATATTGTGGCAACCCAATCCCACCTTCGGTATGCTGGTTGCATCCTTGGTTGCAGGAATACCCTTTGATTTTATCCACGCAGTATCCACGGTATTTTTCCTGTGGTTTTTATCAGAGCCTATGATTGACAAAATTGAAAGAATAAAAAATAAATATGGAGTATAAAGAGGTTGTAGCCCAAGCTACAACCTCTTTTTCTTCACCTCTGATGCAAAAAGTCCCATTTCTCTTTTATATGCTTTTGAAAAATACGCCTGACTGCTGAAACCAAGCTTCACGGCGATATAATCCGTTGTTTCGCCCTGCTCTAAAAGTCGGGTTGCCTCCTGCATTTTAAGTGTTGTAAAGTATTTGTGAACGGGCACACCTGCGTATTTATTAAAAATTCTTTTTAAGCTTGCAACGCTCACGTTACACAGCTTTGCAATTTCTTCTCCTGAAATACTTTTGTTTAAATTCTCGTGCATAAAACGTATAGCTTTATTAAAAATCAGCGTGTCACCCTGCTTTATTGCGTCAGCTTTTTTTGAGTTGTGAGCCAGAGAGAGAGCCAGTCGTTCAATAAAGTTTGCAATTGTATGGTAGTATATTTCATTTTTATCCGAATCGTGAATATACCTCAAAAAAGGCTCTTTACCATATGTTCCCTGCTCTTTTGCCAGCTCCTGCGCATATTTAAACATATCCGAAATTATGTTCCTTTGCTCTATGTTCAGGCTGAACACTTTATTTTTTAAAAACTCTGTCAATGTGCCCGTGGCGGAAAAAGAGAAAATACAAAGCTCTGCTCCCTTCTCATCATTTACGAAAAACTTGTGAAGTTCTGACGGCTTATGGAAAATAATTTCTCCCTGAGAAAGATTATAAACTCGCTCGTCCCCTGAAACGCAGGCATTTCCCTTTAACACATAAAGGCACTCCCAGAAATCGTGAGATTCTCCCTTAAAGTCGTAATCCTTCGGAAAATGCTGTTCGAAAATCGTATATATTCTGTCAACGCTTATTTGTTTGGACACCGCATGAAAGGAATATTCCATAAATACCTCCATATTGAGCCGATTTAGCATATTTTTGAGCCAAATTTACATTGAACGTCTTAATTTGCTATGATATAATGCACTTAATGATATGATATTATCACATTTTGACATAAAAGTAAAGGAGAAAGCCATGAAAGATATAAAAATTGGATTCATCGGGCTTGGCGCTCGCGGACTTGCGCTTCTAAGAGATGTTGTTTTAGCGCAGGGTGAAAAAGTTACCGCAGTTTGCGATGTTTACCCTGACAGAGCTGAAAACGGAGCCTATGCCGTAACGGTTGCAAAGCAGCCAAAGCCTGAAGTATATACAGACTACCGCAAAGTTATCGAAGATGAAAATGTTAACACAATTATTATAGCAACCGCCTGGGAATCACACACAGAGATTGCCGTTGCCGCTATGAAGGCGGGAAAGGCTGTGGCTTTAGAGGTAGGCGGCGCATATTCTTTAGAGCAGTGCTACGAGCTTGTTGACACCTATGAAGAAACAAAAACGCCCTTTATGTTTTTAGAAAACTGCTGTTTCGGAAGATACGAAATGATGGTTTTAAATATGGTTGAAAAAGGTCTTTTTGGTGAAATAGTTCACGCAAGCGGTGGATACTGCCACGACCTTCGCGAAGAAATTGCAAACGGCAAGGAAAACCGCCATTACAGATTGAGAAACTATCTTACACGCAACTGCGAAAACTATCCCACCCACGAAATCGGACCCATTGCAAGAGTTTTAAAAATAAATCGCGGAAACAGAATGGTGTCTTTAGTATCGGTTGCATCAAAGGCTGCAGGTCTTGATGAATACATAAAGACAAACAAGCCCGACGACAAGAATTTAAAAGGCAAAACCTTCAATCAGGGCGACATTGTAACCACCATTATTAAATGTGCAAACGGTGAAACCATAACCATAACACTTGACACTACTCTGCCGAGATTTTACAGCCGAGGCTTCACAATCCGCGGAACAAAGGGTATGTATGAAGAAGCAACTCACTCAGTATTTATGGATACCGCCGACGACAGAAGTCACGATTTCGACTGGAGAAAAGAAAAGAGCGGAAATGCTGACGAGTATGCAAAAGAATATGAGCATCCCGTATGGCAGGAATATATTAAAGAGGGCGTTCAGGGAACTCACGACGGAATGGACTGGCTTCAGTTTAAAACCTTCTTTAAGGCTTTAAGAGAAGATGCTCCCATGCCAATCGACGTTTATGATGCAGCAACATGGATGGCAATAACCGTGCTTTCTGAAATGTCAATCGCACAGGGCGGTTCTGCCGTTGCTTTCCCCGACTTTACAAAAGGCAAATGGCACGTGTGCTAACAGCACAGTGTTAAAAATACACACAAAAATACAATAAAGAGCCGGAGCGTTGCTCCGGCTCTTTATTGTTAAACCGCTAAAACTTCGTATTCTTCACATTCAAATTCGGTTGTTCCGATAAACTGTTCGATTATATCACAAACAGAAATTGGTGTAACAGTATTTCTGGCAAGCACTTTTACCGCCTCAATCGCTTCCGCCTCAGAACAGAAAATATCAAAAACCTTTCTGTATTCAACCTTTAATGTTTTTGGTGTTGGGTTACTTCTTTTCAGCACCTCTATTCCGTAGGTATTGGCAGAAAATCCATCACAGTTTGTTTCGCGCTCTAAAGTATAGTATTCTAAAACAAAGCTTTTTGTTTCATTATCTTCGTTTATGTTAACCGTTACTTGTCGAACCATTCTTCTAATGCTCATTTTGTTCCCCTCTCATCATTTTGTGTGTTTTACTTACTACAAATACATTATATAGTATTTTATGTTACAGTTCAATTACAAGTATCCTACACAATGCGACATAAGTTACACATAATTTGTAAAAAGAAATCACAAAATGGCGGTTCTTCGCAAGGAAGAACCGCCATTTAAAAGAAAAAGTCAGAATTATTCAGCTACACCCAAAGAATCCTTTGCTGATGTGGTTACTTTCCTTGAGTAACAAGAGAAAATGTCATCAGCCATCTGGTTTTCGGGGGCTTTTGTAAATAATGATACAACAGGAACAATAACAAGTCCTGCAAGCATCGCAATAACGCCACAGTTAATGGGCGATTGCAAAACAAGCGGAAATGCGCCTCTTGCAAGCATATTTAAAACCATAATGCCTGCACCGAAAATAAAGCTTGCCCAAACGGATGCCTTTGTTGTTCTCTTCCAGTATAAACCGAACATAAACGGCGCTAAGAACGCACCTGCCAAAGCACCCCAAGATATACCCATCATATCAGCAATGTAGCCCAGCTTATCTTTGTTTATTGCGATAAATGCTGAAATCACCACAAACACAACGATTAAAACTCTCATAATCAAAACCTGTTTTTTGTCATCCATATTCTTTATAACATGGCCTTTTAAAAGGTCTAAGGTTAAGGTTGAGCTTGACGCTAAAACCAAAGATGAAAGGGTTGACATTGATGCAGATAAAACCAGAACTATTACTACTGCAATCAAAATGGGTGATAATGTTTCAAGCATTGTGGGAATAACATTATCAAAACCGCCTATCGGCATCACGTCAAAACCGAGCTTTTCAGAGAAAAGACGTCCGAAACCGCCTAAGAAATAACATCCGCCTGCTACAACCAATGCGAAAACTGTTGAAATAATAGTTCCTTTGCTTATGTCCTTTTCGCTTTTAATTGCGTAAAACTTCTGAACCATCTGAGGAAGTCCCCATGTTCCTAAAGACGTTAAAATTACAACAAACATAAGATTTAAGGGATCAGGTCCAAAGAATGATGCAAAAGCCCCAGGGGCATTTCCGTCTACATTTATTTCAGCAAGGCCGTGTAAAGCACCCATAAAGCCGCCATTTGCAGAAAGAACTGCCGCAATAACTGCAACGATACCGACGAGCATAATCATTCCCTGGATAAAATCGTTAATCGCGGTTGCCATATAGCCGCCTGCAATAACGTAAATACCCGTTAAAACCGCCATAATAACAACACACCACGCATAGTCAATTCCCGGAAACGCCATTGAGAAAAGACGTGAAAGACCGTTGTAAAGTGATGCTGTGTAGGGAATTAAGAAGATAAATACAATAACTGAAGCCGCAATTTTAAGCGCCGGGCTTAAATATCTTTTCCCGAAAAACTCCGGCATTGTGGCAGAATTTAAATGCTGGCTCATAAGGCGGGTTCTTCTTCCCAAAACAACCCATGCCATTAAAGAGCCGATTATGGCGTTACCAATACCTATCCATGTAGACGCAACACCAAACTTCCAGCCAAACTGACCTGCGTAACCTACGAAAATAACAGCTGAAAAGTAAGATGTTCCGTAAGCAAAAGCTGTAAGCCAAGGGCCAACAGACCTTCCACCTAAAACAAAGCCGTTAACGTCAGTTGAGTGGCGGCGGCAATAAAGACCTACGCCAATCATAACTGCAAAGAAAACAACAAGTAAACTAATAGTCCATGCCATAAAAATCAATCCCTTCATATAAAATGTTTTTAAGGTGAGGATGAGATTTTCGGCATAAAAAAATCCCGTCCTCATAAATATGAGGACGAGAACTAAACTCGCGGTACCACCTCATTTTATCAGCCTCTCACGAGAACTGACCTCAAGGGTAACGGCAAAAACTTGCTATATACCCGAGCGCTGTTACGGGCGCCCCCGACGCAGCTTACTTAAAGGAAAACCTTCGTTCTTTGCGCAGCTCGCGAAATGTATTCAGAAAACGCTTCCACATCTGCCTCGCACCACCCGGCAGCTCTCTCAATGCTTTCACGCACCTACTTGTTTTCGGTCATCGCCTTTAATTATTTTTTAGTATAGCACAATTTATTTTTTTCGTCAAGAAATTTTTTCATTCTTTTCTATATTTTTATGTTTTAAGAGTTTATCTGCGTAAAGCATTTCATCTGCCCTGTCGATAGCCTTTTCAATACCCTGAGCACTTAAGCTGCTTACGATAGAATATCCCTTTGAAAGACTAAAATTTCCGCTTTTTCTTTCAATCTCGCGAATTTTGAGTAAAAAACCTATAATATCTTCTTCGCTAAAATTTTTCGTTATAACAGCAAACTCATCGCCGCCAAATCTAAAAACTGAACAATTGGGAGAATCAAAAACATCTAAAAGAGCAATCGCAACCTCTTTGAGTTTTTTATCTCCTGCAAGGTGTCCTTCAACGTCGTTCACGGTTTTGAAGTTATCAACATCAAATAGGAGAATACCTATTATTGCGTTTTCCTTCGCTCTTTTAAGAGTGTCCACCCTTAAGTTAAAAGCCATTCTGTTATTAAGCTTTGTTAAATCGTCAGTAAGCGCCATCCTTTTCCACTGACGAATTTTATGTTCGATTTCTGATTTTTCCTTTTGTAACTCATTGATTTTGCATAACAGTAAACAAATGATTGCTATTACCACGATAAGTGCGGCAATTATGTATATGTTGGTCTTTGCCATGGATGTCCTCCGGGTCTTTGCTGGTTGAATTTTTGCCACTATCCCGCTTTTCAATACCAAATCGGGATATATTTATTATACCAAAGTGGGATAATATTGTCAAGGGGGTCTGTATATGAGGCTAAAATACCTAAGACAAAAAAATAATATATCTCAGCTCAAAATGGCTATGGATCTTAACATGAACCAGAACTCCATAAGCCGCTATGAAAACGGCATCAGGCAGGCAGATTACGCCACGCTGATTAAATTTGCCGATTATTTTAATGTTTCGTTAGATTATTTGCTCGAACGTTCGGATAACCCCGATATTCTTAAATAAATTTTATTTTAAACTCACAAGCTCAGGCTTTTCTATAAGATTGAGCTTGTATTTTTTTGCCATTTCAATAGCTTTTTCAAAAGATACCATATCACATGCTCTTTCTGCCGAATGAGCATCGCCGCCTATTACAACAGGGCATTTCGTTTCCCCTGCCATTTCCCAGAAAATATCCTTTGGGTAGCTTCTGTTATAGTACATCCCGTTTAAGTTTATTTCCAAAGGTATGTTAAGTTCCTTTGAAAGCTCACATATTTCCTTCATTTCCTTAAGATAAAGCTCATCATTTCCTACAAATGTAAAAACATCAGGATGAGCAACATATGTGAAAACCCCTGTTTTCATAGCTGAAAGCACGGCTTTTACATAGTCCTTTAAAAGCTTTTCGTCAGAGCTTGCCCGGAATGTATCTATTCCGTTAGGGCCTTCACCGTATAAATAATGCTGACCTAAAATCAAATACTCCGCTCCGCATTTTTTCGCAAAAGCATACATTTCGTCAAAAAATTCGGAGTAATATTCCATTTCAAAGCCTATTTTTAAATCTATTTGGTCTTTAAACTCTTCACGCAGAGCGTAAAGCTCTTCAAAATAATCGCTGACCTCACTGCAGGGAAGCTTATACCAGGATTCATACCCGTCAGGAAACTTAAAGGGCGCGTGCTCTGAAAAACCGAAATATTTTATTCCGCCTTTGATTGCATTTTCAATATATTCTCTCGGCTCTCCTGATGCGTGATTGCACCGAGGTGTGTGGTTATGATAATTATAAAGCATTTTATCTTCCCTTTTTATAAAAGTCTTCCTCTTAAATCTTCAGCCGATTTGGGTGAAAGATATGACGGTGCAACATCAAATACTGTTTTACAGCCCGAAAGCCCCTCTTTGCTCATTTTAACTGCTGCACGGGCATATGCCACTAAGACAGACGATGTGAATTCAGGGTTTGAATCAAGCTTTAAGCTGTATTCTATAATATGTGTGTTTTCACCTTTTAAACCTGTTTTCCCGCACCTTATAACAAATCCGCCGTGAGGAATACCGCTATGGTCACGGTCTAATTCTTCTTTGGTTATAAAATGCACGGTCGTATCGTAATCTGCAAAGTAGTTGGGCATTGTTTTGATTTCTTCTTCAATTCGTTTTAAATCCGCTCCATCCTCCGCCACAACAAAGCACTCTCTTAAATGTTTCTGTCTTGTGGAAAGGTCAGGGTTTTCACCATTTCTTACAGCTTTTAGCGCATCATCCTTTGGAATTGTGTACTGCTTTGCATCCAATACCCCGTCAATTCTTCTTATAGCGTCAGAGTGTCCCTGACTTACGCCTTTTCCCCAGAAAGTATAGTCTTTCCCGTCAGGAAGAATTGCCTCAGCGTAAAGTCTGTTTAATGAAAACATACCAGGGTCCCAACCAACAGAAATTACAGCAACGTTTCCGCCCTTTCTTGCACTTTCGTCAACATTTTTAAAATGTTCAGGAATTTTTGCGTGAGTATCAAAGCTGTCAATAACGTTAAAATTCTTAGCAAGCTCAGGAGTCTGCACAGGTAAATCTGTAGCACTTCCTCCGCAGAGAATCAAAACATCAATATTATCCTTGTGATTTAAAATATCGTCAATATGAAAAACTTTGGCATTAGTCAATGTCTTAACGCTTTCGGGGTTTCTTCTTGAAAAAACTCCGTAAAGCTCTAAATCGCTATTCTGCTTTATCGCACATTCAACGCCTCTGCCTAAATTTCCGTATCCTACTATTCCTATTCTGATGCTCATAAAAACGCCTCTTCTCTTATATCTTTCATAATAAAATTATACTACTAAACTTAAATTTTTTCAACCGAAATAACAGACAAAATTTTATTTGTAACCTCAAATTTTATTTCACAATCTGCATATTTCATCCCGTATACCTCTCCGTCGCCCTTATATGACGGTCTTGGGTCTAATGACAAAAGCTCTGTGATTTCTTTTTGAGTTTCCCTATTCAATTCATAGAATTTTTCGTCCTTTATTAAAACCTCAAGCTTTCTTTCATCAAGATTTTCCGTAAACCCTGCTTTTGCATCGGGAAAACTGTCCGCATATGGAAGATAGGGCTTTATGTCTAAAATAGGCGTGCCGTCTAAAAGGTCTGCGCCTGAAACGTAGAGGATAGGTCCGTTTTCTTTAGTATACTCAATTTTTAAAAGCTCTACGCAGGAAAGTCCGATTGCGTTTGGTCGAAAGGGTGAGCGCGTTGCAAAAACGCCCTTTCGCTTATTTCCGCCTAATAGGGGCGGACGCACTGTAGGCGACCAAGTATCTCTTTCCGCTTTTGAAAATTTCCAAATAAGCCAGATATGAGAAAAATCAGAAAGCCCTGAAAAAGCCTCTTTTACACGAAACTCTTTTTCGAAAATAATTTTTCCCTTTGTTTTTACAAGCCCGCTTTGCCTCGGTATTCCAAACTTTTCGTTAAAATCAGTTTTTATATAAGCTATTGTTTTCATTTTGCACCTTTTTTTGTATAATTTACTTTTTTATAATACCATATATTCAGCATTTAAACAACAGTAAACTAAAAAAACGCACTGTATATACAGTACGTTTTTTGCTTTATTCAAGTATATTGGATGTTATAAAATCAACGCCGTATTCTACAAGCTTTTCTGCCTCAGCCTTATCGTCACAAGTCCAGCAGTTAACCGCTATACCAAGAGAATGAAGTTTTTCTACGTTCTCTTTTGTAAGCTCCTTGTAGTATATATCTATATCAAGCATGTTTTCTGTAAGCGTTTTTAAAATCTCGTCATTTATTTCACAGACGAGCCACTGAACACGGCTTTCGGGCAAAAGCTTTCTTAAATTTACGCAGTTTCCCAAATCAAAGGAAATGAATACAACATTTTCGATATATTCTGCCAGCGTAATTTCTTCAACCAATTTCTTTAAATTTTCTTCTGAAAAAGCATTCTTCACCTCTAAAACACAGGTTTTTTCATACTTTTTACAGATTTTTATGTAGTCAATTAAAAGGGGAATTTTTATATCCTGCCTGTTTAAAGAGCCGTCTAAATCAGGAAGAACAATGTTACAAAAATCAGAATAGTTGCTTTCTTCAACATTCACGCTATATTTTTCCATAGAAACTCTGTCTGTTGTTTCGTCGTGTATTATAACGAATTTTCCATCTTTAGTAACGTGAACGTCCGTTTCTATTCCATAATAGCTTCTGTTACCTGCCGCCACAAACGCAGGGTTCGTGTTTTCCCTTTCTATGCCGCTTAAGCCACGGTGGCCAACCATTTTAACGTTCTTTTTGTTAATTTTTATTGTGTTCATTAAGTTTTCCTCCCTTTGTCAATATTTTCTCTTTTGACATTTAGCATCTGCACACCGCAAACACCTACAACTATCATAACCGTAGAGATTACTGCCTCAACAGAAAAACGCTCTTTCAAGAACAAAACTCCCGCAAAAACTGAAACAACTGTGGTCAGATTTGAAAAAACCGTGGTTTTTGCAACGGGAAGGTGAGTGTTTGCATAATTTAAAAGCAAAAATGCAATCACAGACGATACAATACCCAGATACAAAATAGCAAGGGTGTATGACGGCGATAAAAACGAGCTTATAACCTTTATGGGTTCGTGTATGTTTTCGACAAGAGAAATTGCAACAAAAGACACAAGCCCGATTACCGTCATTGCGTATGTACGCTCAAACGCCGTAAACTCTGCAGAAATTTTTCGACTTGCAACGTTATATGCAACGGAAGATAAAACTGCACCAAAAAGGAGAATTATTCCAAGAGGCGTAACCGTTCCGTCGGCATTCCCCGAAATTGCCATAACTAAAACACCGCCTACGGTAAGCGCTGTAAATACATACTGCATGGGCGACGGAACTTCCTTTAAAACAAATATTCCGCTTATCATCGAAACTACGGGAATTAAAGAAATCATAACCGAGGAAAATGCGCTTGTTGTAAGCTTTATTCCGTAGCTTTCAAATATAAAATATAAGAACGGCTGAAATGCCGACATTAAAACAAGCTTCCACACGTTCTTTTTTAAATTTATTTTTGTTTTGGTAAAAAGCATAACAACTGAAAGCCCTAAAAATGCAACTATGTATCGGTCTGCAATAACGGTGATGGGTGAAGAAAACCCGAGAGCAATCTTTGTAAACATAAAGCTGAAACCGAAAATAACCTGTGCCACAAGCGCCGCCATAGTTGCCAGTTTAACTTTGTTGTTTTTCATCATTTCTTAACCTTTTCTGTTGTAATCTAAACTATCGTAAAACACAATTTCCTCTGCAGGTCTGAATTTCGAATGCAGTCCAAGGGATTCTGCGTCTTGTGCGGGGTATCCCATAACCAAAAGTGCCAAGGGTTTTATATTATCGGGTATACCAAAAACCTCTGCCATCGAAAATGGGTCAAAGTGCATAACCCAACAACACCCAACTCCTATATTATGTGCCGCAAGCATCATATGCGTTGCCACAATTGCAGCATCAACTGGCGCTGATAATGCTTCATCATAAGGCCGTTTCCAGCTCTCGTCCTGATTGTAGCAAACAAGCATGGCAGAAGGCGCATTAAAATGACACTTCGTACACTTTTTTAAATTGTTAATTGCATCATCTGTATTTAAAACAAGTATCCTCTGAGGCTGATAATTACATCCCGTCGGCGCTTTGTGCCCTGCCTCAAGGATTTTATCAATATGTTCCTTTATTAAATGCTCAGGTTTAAATTTTCTTACAGAGAATCTCTCCAAAATAAGCTTTTCAAATTCCATATTTTTCTCCTTTCACAAGTATTCAATTTTAGTATCACAAAAAAATTCCCATTCTTATTTATATATTGTTCTGCTTACAATTTTTCCTTCATAATCCCAAATATTTTCTTTATAATTATATAATAAAATGCTTATTTTGTAAATCAAAAGTTGGCTTTTGTTACATTTATTGACTTTTTTCTACGGCTATGCTATACTGAACTCAGCACAATCAATAAATTTTGAGGAGGATTATTTATGAACAGATTAGAAATCAAAAGTTTAGCAAAGGCACAAATCAAAGGCAAAATAGGAATTCTGTTTGTTATTACCCTACTGATTGCAGTCATTTCATCCATAGGTACATTCATTCTTAACCTCGTACCTATAATTGGCTCTCTTGCAGCATCAATTCTGATTGCAGCTCCTTTATCTCTAAGTAGTATAATAATCTACTTAGGTGTTGCAAACGGCAAAACCCCCGAGATAAAAGATGTTTTTGCAGGTTTTAACGATTTGTGGTGTGCCTTTAAAGTTCAGTTCCTTGCGGGACTGTTTACTTCTTTGTGGTCGTTACTTTTTGTAATTCCAGGAATAATTAAGGCAATTTCTTACTCAATGTCAATGTATGTTCTTGCAGAGAACAAAGGTATGAGCGCCTTAGAAGCTATAAAAAAATCAAAAGAAATGATGCACGGTCATAAAATGGACTACTTTGTTTTAGGTCTTTCATTTATCGGCTGGTTGCTCTTAGTTGCTATCACATTTGGTATCGCAGTAATCTGGGTGGGACCTTATATGTCAACCACACTTGCTAATTTCTATAAGAAAGTAAAAGGCGAGAACGAACCTGTCGTGGTTGAAACGGTAGACGCTGAGCCTGTAAAAGAAGTTATTGAAGAACTTCCTGCAGCAGAGCCAGAACCGACTCCTGAACCTGAAGTTGTTGAAGAAGTTGAAACTCCTGAAACAGAAGAAAAACCCGAAGAAACTGCGGAAGAAACAGTTACAGAATAAAAGTTGCTATATTAAAATAAGATATGCCGAATGGCATATCTTATTTTTTGTTTATTTCATTCCACACATCAACTGCTGCCCTGACACCTGCCTTAGAAGCTGTTTTTTGAACTATGCATATTAACTCCGACAAATCATTTGCAATTTCTGTTTCAGCGTCCAAAGAATTTGATTTTTTGTACTTTTCAACTATCTTTCCAAATATACCATTATTATTTTTTAATTTCTCGGATATCGACATATCATGAATTTCGTCAAATAGTGTGTTTTTCATATAATATCATCACCTTTCTCCTTTATTATAAACCAATTTGGTTTATATGTCAATATACCGTTTTGGTTTATGATATGATTTTTTTGAGGTGATGTTATGTACAAAAAAATTAGAGAATTGAGAGAAGATAACGATTTACTACAAAAAGATTTAGCAGAGTATTTACATTGCTCACAAGTATCATATTCCCGCTACGAATTAGGAACAAGAGATATTCCAACACAAGTTCTTATTGATTTAGCAAATTATTATAATACAAGCACAGACTATCTTTTAGATTTAACAGACGACCCAAATCCATATAAAAGAAAATAATAAAACGCAAAAAAGGTACGGTAAAAACCGTACCTTTTTTATAAATTATATCAATTATTATTTAATAACTGAAGATACAACGCCTGAACCAACTGTTCTACCACCTTCGCGGATAGCAAAACGGAGACCTTCTTCAATAGCGATAGGTGTGATAAGTTCAACTTCCATTGTTACGTTATCACCAGGCATGCACATTTCTGTTCCTTCGGGAAGTTTGATTACGCCTGTAACGTCAGTTGTTCTGAAATAGAACTGAGGTCTGTAGTTGTTGAAGAAAGGTGTATGACGTCCACCTTCTTCTTTTGTAAGAACGTAAACTTCGCCTTTGAACTGTGTGTGAGGATGAATTGAACCGGGTTTAGCTAAAACCTGTCCTCTTTCGATTTCGTTCTTCTGAACACCACGAAGAAGAGCACCGATGTTATCACCAGCTTCAGCGCTGTCGAGGAGTTTTCTGAACATTTCGATGCCTGTAACAACAACTTTTCTGGGTTCATCTGTTAAACCTGTGATTTCAACTTCATCGTTTAAGTTAAGTGTACCTCTTTCTACTCTACCTGTAGCAACTGTACCACGGCCTGTGATTGAGAATACATCCTCTACGGGCATAAGGAAAGGAAGACCTGATGCACGTTCGGGTGTGGGGATAAAGCTGTCAACAGCTTCCATCAACTTAAGGATGGGTTCGTATTCAGGAGCAGATGTGTCTGTTGCTGAAGATTCTAATACTGCAAGACCTGAACCTGTAACGATAGGTGTATCGTCACCGGGGAATTCGTACTCGTTTAAGAGTTCACGGATTTCCATTTCAAC
>JAZNOF010000013.1:0-1667 GCA_045580665.1 Congzhengia sp. | reverse complement strand
CAGGAGGACGCGCAGATTGAAAACTTGCGTAAAATGTTTATGTCCACCGCCCGTGACCTTCGTGTTATGCTTATAAAACTTGCCGACAGGCTTCATAACATGCGTACAATGGAAGTAATGCCCGATTATAAAAGACGGCAGAAATCCAAGGAAACTATTGAGATTTTCGCTCCCATTGCGGAGCGTCTCGGTATGTTCAAAATAAAAGCCGAGCTTGAAAATCTTTCTCTTAAATATCTTGACCCTGTGGCTTATGAAGAAATCACAACTACGCTGAAGAATACCACATCAAAGAACCACAGTATTGAAAAAATTACCCATCTTTTAAAAGAAAAGCTTGATGAAATCAATATAAAAGGCAGCGTAAACGGCAGAATAAAACATGTTTACAGTATATTTAAGAAAACATTTATGCAGGGAAAAGCAATAGACGAAATTTATGACATATTTGCGGTTCGTGTAATAGTTGCAACCATTCCCGAATGTTACGCCGTTTTAGGTATAATTCATGACTTATACAAACCTATTCCGGGCAGAATAAAAGACTATATTGCCATGCCCAAACCAAACCTTTATCAGTCACTTCACACTACTGTTATAGGCGAAGGCGGTGTCCCCTTTGAAATTCAGATAAGAACCGAGGAAATGCACCGCATTGCTGAATATGGTATCGCGGCACACTGGAAATATAAAGACGGTATTCAGCACGATAAAGATGAGTCTAAATTTACACATCTTCGTGAAATGCTTGAGCTTCAGGGCAGTCTTACTGACAGTGAAGAGTTTATGAAAAACCTTAAAACAGATGTTTTTGCTGACGAGGTTTTTGTGTTTACCCCAAAAGGAGATGTAATTTCTCTTCCTACCGGCAGCTGTCCTATTGACTTTGCTTACGCTATTCATAGTGCCATTGGATCTAAAATGACAGGTGCAAAGGTAAACGGAAAACTTGTTCCGCTCTATTATCCCCTTAAAAATGGTGATATTGTAAATATAATAACTTCATCAACTGTTCACGGACCCAGCCGCGACTGGCTCAAAATTGTGCGCACCTCAAATGCACGTTCGAAAATTAATCAGTGGTTTAAACGTGAAAAGCGTGATGAAAATATTATACGCGGAAAAGATTTATTTGAAAAAGAGGTTAAAAAATCAGGTTTCTCATACGAGCAGCTTTATGATGAAAGCATAATTAAAAAAGAGCTTGATAAAAACCATTTCACCTCTATTGACGATTTATTTGCAGCAATTGGTTATGGAGGCATACCCGCCACAAGAATAGTTTCCAAGCTGACAATGAGTTACAAGCAGCAGCTTGCCCGTCTGTCCCCTGAGGAAAAACGGACTGCTTTTTCTCACAAAACCTCCAGCAATGGTGTCATTGTTACAGGTATAGACAACTGTCTTGTTCGTCTGTCAAGATGCTGTAACCCCGTTCCCGGCGATGAAATTGTCGGTTATATAACCCGAGGCAGAGGCGTGTCTGTCCACCGCAAAGACTGTGTTAATGTAATAAACAACTTTGTGGGCGAAGGTGAAACAGACAGACTTATAGAGGTTCAGTGGGAAGAAAAACAAACTGTAAGCTCATACCTTACAGAACTTTTAATTACTGCGGACGACAGGACAAATCTTCTTGCAGATGTTATGACTGTTATTTCGGAATT
>JAZNOF010000012.1:0-57298 GCA_045580665.1 Congzhengia sp. | reverse complement strand
GAGTAAGAATTTTGTCAAATTGTGTGGAATATTATCTAAAACGAGGTGATATAATGGATAATTATGTCGATAATGATAAAAAAACAAAGAAAGAAGTAAGAAAAGCAAAAAGAAATATTATTTCAGTTTTTCTTTTAATGTTTGTTATATGTCCTCTTGTGATACTATGGATTTTATTTGGTAATAGCGTTAGTTATAATATAGAGAAATACAATGAAATTGTTGAAAGCGTTGATATTCTTCCTGAATTAGATGAACTTGGGGAGTATGATGACCTATATTTTAAGTATTTCCATGATAGGATGCTGTTTTGGCTTTCGGATGCATATACACTAAAAGTTTCATATGATAATCAAAACTACAATAAAGAGAAAGAACTTTTATCTCAAAAATTTGTTTATCAGACGGATACTTTAAAATATATCGAGAGTGAAAATGAACCTCATTTTCAATACGATGGTTTTGACTTTAATGTGTTAGATGTAAACGAATACGATTTAATGTATCCTAAAAAATTAGTCTTTGTTGGATATTCTGACAAAAAACGAGAAATAGCATATGTGTACTATTATAACTTTGATTTAGATGCTATTAACACTCCCTTTGGTGAGTTCTTAAAAGGAGAGTGTGGATGGTAGTCAATAAAGGAGAGTATTTGGAGTTTGTGTCAAGTCCATACAATTTAAAAGATTAGTTTGCCGATTTTGATATTTACATATACTATCGGGAGCGAGAAAAGCCAGTATTCTCGCGAATTCTGCAGAAAATGAGGGACAATTAAGAAAAAATAGGAGGTGCGTTTATGACAGTTCGCGAAATTACAGAAAAGAATGAAGAGCTACTTCTTTCTTCTTTTGCAACTTTTTCAAAAAACTCAAAAGGCAGGCTTTCGCCACTTCAAAAATGCGACATAAGAACAGAATTTCAGCGTGACCGCGACCGCGTTATTCACGCAAAATCCTTCAGGCGCTTAAAGCATAAAACTCAGGTTTTTTTAGCGCCGAAAGGCGACCATTACAGAACTCGCTTAACTCATACTATGGAGGTTTCTCAGATTGCAAGAACTATTGCAAGAGCGCTTCGGCTTAACGAGGATTTAACAGAAGCAATAGCGCTTGCCCACGATTTAGGACACACACCTTTCGGTCACTCTGGCGAAAATGTTTTAAACGAAATTTGTTCATTTGGTTTTCGTCACTATGAACAGAGCCTTCGCGTTATCGACCACTTAGAGGGCGGAAAAGGTCTTAATCTTACTCACGAAGTAAGAGATGGCGTTTTAAATCACGCAGGCGACAACGAGGCAGAAACTCTGGAGGGCAAAATTATAAAGCTTGCCGACAGAATTGCCTACATAAATCACGATATTGACGATGCCATAAGGGGCGAAATAATTTCAGAAAACGACCTTCCCAAAGACTGCACCGATATTTTAGGTAAATCTCACGGCGAACGTATTGAAACTCTGATTTTCGACACTATAAACACAAGCATGAACCAGCCTTATGTTAAAATGTCTGACGGAGTTCATGAGGCTATGATGAAACTGCGCTCATATATGTTTGATGCTGTTTACACAAACCCCACAGCAAAGGGTGAGGACAAAAAGGCAGAGGGCGTTGTTTATATGCTTTTCGAGGCCTTTATGAAAAAACCCGAAAAGCTACCCGAAAGCGTTAAAGAAAACATAGAGCGTTTTGGTGTTGAACAAACCGTTTGCGACTATATCGCAGGTATGACGGATAACTTTGCAATCTATAAATTTAACGAATTATTTGTGCCCAAAAAATGGATAAACTAAAGGAGAAAACTATGGAATACACATTCAGACCAAGGGGCGTTTGCTCCATGCAGATAAAATTTGAAATTGACGACGATAACAAGGTGAAAAATATCCGCTTTTTAGGTGGATGTAGTGGCAATACTCAAGGCGTTGCAAAACTTGCAGAGGGACGTGATGCCAATGAGCTTATTGAGCTTTTGTCGGGGACTGACTGTGGCGGAAGAGGTACCTCCTGCCCCGACCAGCTTGCAAAAGCCATTGAAGAAGCGGTCAACCAATGACAGTGGATTTAAAAAACTGCAGAATATGCCCGAGAAACTGCGGTGTTGATAGAATTAGCGGACAAGTTGGGTTTTGCCGAACAAAAGGCGAAATTTTCGTTTCCCGCGCTTCTCTCCACCACTGGGAAGAGCCTTGTATTTCAGGAACAAATGGCTCAGGCACTGTGTTTTTTTCAGGCTGTAACCTTTCATGCGTTTTTTGCCAGAATTACAAAATTTCAAGAGGTGATATAGGTAAAGAAATCACTTCTGAAAGGCTTACGGAAATCTTTTTTGAACTAAAGGAGAAAGGCGCTCACAATATAAATCTTGTTACGCCAACGCACTTTCTGCCCCACATCATAAAATCTGTAAAAACAGCAAAAGATATGCATATCGGTATTCCCTTTGTTTATAACTGCGGAGGATATGAAAAGATTGAGAGCATTAAGGCTTTAGAGGGGTTAATTGACATTTATATGCCCGATTTTAAGTATATGTCAGTCGAACTTTCTAAAAAATATTCTTTAGCGCCTGATTATGCCGAGGTTTCAAAATCGGCAATTTCTGAAATGGTAAAGCAAGTTCCCGAATGTGAATTCGACAACGATGGAATGATGAAAAAAGGCGTAATTGTTCGCCATATGATGCTTCCGGGATGTCTTTTAGACTCTAAAAAAATATTAAAATATTTAATAAAAACATATAAAAATCAGATTTTTATAAGCATTATGAATCAGTTTACACCAACTGAAAACCTTATAAATTATCCTGAGATAAACAGAAAAGTAACAAACAGAGAATATGAAAAGCTCTTGGATTTTGCCCTTTCGCAAGGTTTGGAAAATGCGTATATTCAGGAGGGCGAAACTGCCAAAGAGAGCTTTATTCCTGATTTTGATATGAGAGGAATTTAAAACTATGATTAAACACGTTGTAATGTGGAAACTTAAAAGTGAAGCACTTAATAACTCAAAAGAAGAAAACGCAAAGCTTATATGCGAAAAGCTCACTGCTCTTTACGGAATTATCCCTGAAATCGTTGATATTGAAGTAGGGATAAACGAAAACGGCGGTGATTTTGACGTGATTTTAATTTCGCAGTTTAAGTCATTTGAGGATTTAAAAACATACGACATTCACCCCGAACACCAAAAGGCAAAAGCCTTTATCGTAGAGGTGGCCCAAACGCGAGAAGCAATAGACTATACAATTTAACGGAGAGAAAAAATGATTATAGATTTTCATACCCACTGCTTTCCCGACAGAATTGCGGAAAAAGCAATAGATAAATTAAGTCACACAAGTGCTTTAAAACCTTATACCAACGGTACAGCAGAAGGTTTAAGGCTGCTTATGAAAAAAACCGGTGTTGATATTTCAGTAGTTTTAAGCATTGCGACAAATGCCACTCAGCAAAGGGCTGTAAACGATTTTGCGGCGTCCTTGATTTCGGATACCTTAATTCCTTTCGGCTCGGTCTACCCTGACGCAGAGGATGCAATCTTTGAGCTTGAAAGAATTCACTCTATGGGAATAAAGGGTGTTAAATTTCACCCTGAATATCAGAATTTTTATGTAGATGATGAGAAAATGAAGCCGATTTATAAGAAAATTTCAGACCTTGGGTTAATCGTCATTTTCCATGCAGGCGAAGACTACGGCTATATGCCCCCTTACCACGCAACTCCCGAAAGAATTCTTCGCGCTCTTTCCTGGCTCGACACAACGGTTGTTGCTGCCCATTGGGGAAGTCAGGGAATGGGGCAGGATACATTAAAATATCTTTGCGGGAAAGATTTATATATGGACACCGCCTTTGGCTATGGAACACTTCCAAAACCGATTCAGCAGGCAATAATTGAAAAGCACGGCGTTGACAAAATCCTCTTTGCAACAGACTGCCCATGGCACGAACCGTCAATGGAGCTTTTCCAGCTTGACAGATTAGGACTTACAGAAGACGAAAAGGATAAAATAAAGTATAAGAATGCAATGAAAATTTTAAAACTGTAAACTAATAAAAAATGCCCCATCGCAATTAGCGATGGGGCTTGATTTTTATTAGTTGAGAATATTTAACTCTGTTTCTTTATCAAAGAGGTGAACTCTGTTCATATCAAATGCAATCTTGATTTCGTCACCGGGTTTAGCCTGTGATCTGGGATCAACGCTTGCAATGAATGATGCACCTTCAATTGTGAGGTGTAAGAGTGTTTCAGAACCCATAAGCTCTGTAACTTCAACGCTTGCATTAACAACGCTTTCAGGTGATGAACTTAAGAATACTTCTTCATCATGGATGTGTTCAGATCTAACACCTAAAACAGCTGTTTTACCAATATAGCCTTTTTCACGGATTTTAGCAGCTCTTCCTTCAGGGAATTTAACTGATGAAGAACCAAATGTGAACCAGATGCCACCGTCTTTTTCTTCGATTGTACCATCAACAAAGTCCATTGTGGGGCTACCGATAAAGCCACCAACGAACATGTTAACCGGATGATCGTAAAGTTCCTGAGGAGCAGCAATCTGCTGGATGATACCGTCTTTCATAACAACGATACGTGTACCCATTGTCATAGCTTCTGTCTGGTCATGTGTAACGTAGATAAATGTTGTTTCGAGTTTCTGATGGAGTTTGCTGATTTCAGCTCTCATCTGACCACGAAGTTTAGCATCGAGGTTTGAGAGAGGTTCGTCCATCAAGAATACTTTAGGTTCACGAACGATAGCACGGCCTAAAGCAACACGCTGACGCTGACCGCCAGATAACGCCTTAGGCTTTCTGTCTAAGAGATGTTCAATATCAAGGATTCTTGCAGCTTCTGTTACTCTCTGCTTGATTTCGTCTTTGGGCATTTTACGAAGTTTAAGACCAAATGCCATGTTATCAAACACTGTCATGTGAGGATAGAGCGCATAGTTCTGGAAAACCATTGCGATATCACGGTTTTTAGGAGCAACTTCATTAACTAATGCGTCGCCTATGTATAATTCGCCTTCAGAGATGTCTTCTAAGCCCGCAATCATACGGAGTGTTGTTGATTTACCGCAGCCGGAAGGACCAACTAAAACGATAAACTCTTTGTCTTCGATATCGAGGTTGAAATCGTTAACAGCTGTAACGCCGCCAGGATATCTTTTGTAAATACCTTTAAGATTAAGACTTGCCATTAAAATTACCTCCAGATAATGTTTTTACATTATAATTAACAAGGTTATTATAACACAATAAAAAAATAATTGTTAGTCTTTTTTTTACCAAAAATAAAATTTGTTTTTTGGTTAGTCTGCACAAAGCGAGCGAAAATCTTTTGTTTTAAGCCTGTTTTGCCGAAAGTGATATCCTGTTTTTAGCGATATCTACCGAAAGAACCTTAACAGAAATTATATCTCCAACAGACAGAACTTCTTTAGGATGTTTAATATATTTATCGCAGATTTCTGAAATATGAACAAGTCCGTCCTGATGAACACCGATATCCACAAATACACCGAAGTCGATAACGTTTCTTACTGTACCCGTTAAAACCATTCCCTCTTTTAAGTTCTCAATAGACAAAAGCTCCGATTTTAAAACAGGCTTGGGAAGCTCATCACGAACGTCGCGGGCAGGCTTCATAATTGCATCTATAATATCTTTTACAGTTATTTCACCCGTATCGGTTTCTGCACAAAACGCCTTAATATCAACATTTTTCACATTTTCTTCAAATGCCTTACGGTCAATATTTTTAGCACTTATTCCCGTCTTTTCCAAAAGTGCAAGCGCTGTTTTATAAGACTCAGGGTGAACAGAGGTTGCGTCCAATGGATTTTTTCCGTCTGTTATACGAAGGAAACCTGCACACTGCTCGTAAGCCTTAGCACCAAGCTTTGAAACCTTTAAAAGCTGTTTTCTTTCTGTGAATTTACCCTCAGTTTCACGGTATGAAACAATGTTTTTCGCAACCGTTTTATTTATGCCTGCTATGTGAGACAAAAGCGGAACAGATGCAGTATTCAAATCAACGCCTACTGCGTTAACGCATGATTCAACCACGCCTGAAAGAGCCTCGTCAAGACGTTTCTGATTCATATCGTGCTGATACTGCCCTACGCCGATGGCCTTAGGCTCAATTTTAACAAGCTCAGACAGCGGGTCCTGAAGTCTTCTTGCAATAGATACCGCACTTCTCTGTGCTACATCAAAATCAGGAAATTCTTCTGTCCCAAGCTCTGATGCAGAATAAACAGATGCTCCCGCCTCGTTGGTGATGGCGTATTTAACATCATTTTTTGTATCCTTAATTAAGTCCGCTATAAAAATTTCAGACTCTTTCGACGCTGTTCCGTTACCTATTGAAATAAGCTCAACGCCGTGCTTTTCAATCATTGAAAGCAGAATTTTTTTCGCTTTTTCTTTATCGTGATGCTCTAAAGTAAAAAACGTCACTGCAGTATCCAAAACCTTACCCGTTTCGTCAACAACGGCGATTTTACAACCCGTTCTGTATGCAGGGTCAACACCCATAACTATTTTGTTTTTAACAGGAGGCTGCATAAGAAGTCTTCCTAAGTTGTCCGAAAAAACGTCGATGGCAGACTCGCCTGCGCGGTCTGTAAGCTGAGTGCGTATTTCATTTTTTACAGAAGGTGCAATCAAACGTCTGTAAGCGTCGTCGCAAGCTGTAAACACAAGCTCTGAAAGCTCTTTTTTTCCGCCTGCAATTATGAAGGATTTTGAAAGCTCTAAAATTAAAGCATCTTCATCCAAATCTATTGAAACCTTTAAAAAGCCCTCTTTTTCACCGCGGTTTATTGCCAGAATTCTGTGATTTGCAATTTTTCTTACGGGCTCAGAAAAATCATAGTACATAGAGTATGTACTGTCTTCTTCCTTTGCTGCTTTTACGCAGATCAGACCCTCGCTGTAAATTTTTCTTCTTACATCTGTTCTTACCTTTGCGTCATCCGATACGCTCTCGGCGATGATATCTAAAGCGCCCTGAATTGCCTCTTCTAAAGTTTCAACTGTATCGCCTACGAATACACCTGCCGCTTTTTCCACTTCTTCATAGGAAACAGACTGTTCAAAAATCATTTTTGAAAGCGGCTCTAAGCCCTTTTCCTTTGCAACTGATGCACGGGTTTTTCTTTTGGGTCTGTAGGGTCTGTATAAATCGTCAAGCTCTGTCTGGGTTTTTGCCTTTTCAATCTGCTCGCGGAGTTCATCCGTTAAAGCTCCCTGCTCGTCAATAAGTCTTAAAATATCTTCGCGTTTTTCCTCCAAAGCACGCATCTGCTTTAGTCTGTCATAGAATTTTCTGAGCATGGCATCGTCAGCAGAGTTTGTTAATTCTTTTCTGTAACGGGCAATAAATGGTATTGTATTACCCTCGTCAATTAAGGTTACAATATTTGTTACTATTTTGTCGGAAAGCGAAAATTCCTCTTTAAGCTGATTTAAAATTTTATCCAAAGTTAATTCCCCTCACTCTTGTATAAAAAAGGCTGTGGCTCAGCCACAGCCCTTTTTACTATTTAAAAATTATTTTTCGTAGGTTGACCAATCTCTGTTTTCTCTCATTTCAGTCCATTTTTCGTATTCGTTTTCTTTACGTTCGTATACATGGCTGTTTGTAGCCTCCTGAACCGCAATGTAGTACCATGCAGATGTGTCCATATTGTCTGACCACTTATCCATATCACCAAGTAAGTCAGCAGGTGTTTCGGGAACACGGGCACATACTCTGTTGATAAGTGTCATTGCTTCTGCACGGGTAATATCTCTGTCAGGACGGAAGCTTTCATCTTCATATCCCATAATCCAGCCGTGAGCCGCAGCGTTGTAAATATCTGTTTCTGCCCAGTGACCGTCTACGTCTGTAAAGTCGTGTGAAATTTCAGCAGCTTTGTCTGCAAATCTTGAAACGATTGCTGCAAATTCACCACGGGTAATATCGTCGTTAGGTGCAAACTTGTCGCCTGATTTACCCTTTACAATGCCTAATGCAGTCATTGTAGAAATTGCACCATTGTACCACGAACCTTCAGCAACGTCTGAATAGTCGTTTTCATATGTTAAGTTTGTATCTCTTATATCGTCTTTTAAGAGTCTGAAGAAGATTGTTACAACTTCAGCACGGGTAATACTTCCGTAGGGCTGAACTGTTCCGTCGGGATAACCAATAACGTAAGCAAAGTGGTCATCACCATTTAACATTTCAGGGACGGGTCCGCCGGGAATGTCTTTTTTACGCCATCCTGCGTATACTGTAACATTCCTTGTCATTTTCACAGAATCAAATTTTTCTGTAAGTTCTTTATCCTGATACCATCCTGTGAATACGAAACCGTCTTTTTCAGGTACAGGAAGGTCATCATTATTTACTGTTGCGCCATTTCTGTAGCTCTTAGCCTCAAACTCTGTTCCGCCGTTTGAAACAAATGATAAGGTGTAGCTTAATGAACCGCCACCGGGACCTGCAGGAGTTACAAAGTTTATAGTTGCTTGAGGTTCGTTGCCTGCAAAGTTTACCGTTACATTAAACTGGCTATTATCTCCTGTATATGAAAAACTTACATTGCCAGTTATTGTTCCTTTAGCGGTATGGGGTGCACCAGCTTTTAACACGGAAACACCATCTGCTTCAATATACATATCACCAAGATAATTTTCTAAATTATCCTCTATTATTCCACCTGTAATCCCAGGCTTTACACTATAATTAATTGTTAAAGTAGTTCTATCTCCAACTGTTGAGAGCGTTCTGTTCGTTTCTGTAAATGCGTTTTTTGCATTCGCACTGAAGCCAGCCATGTCCTCTCCGCCTTCGTCAACGCCCTTTGTTATCTCTTCAGGTAAAGTAACTGCTGTAGGATACTCCAAAGTTACTGCAAAAATTCCTGAAATTGATACTGCTCTAACATTTTCTGCTGTGGTGTTTGCTTTTCCTATTGTCATAAGCTCATTAAATTTTGCTTTGACATTTGTCATATCAATTTCAGCACGATAACTAACCGTGTCACCCTCGTTAATCGTCACTGCTGAACTCCATGTTGAACCACCTGTAGCTTTGACATCCAACGTAATTGGTGTTGTTACATTATAAACTGGGTTAACCTGCGTCAGCGCCGAAACGCACATAGCAGACTGCAATATCAGCATTGCTGAAAGTATTGCTGTTATAATTTTTTTCATTTTCTACACTCCTTAATGTTTTTTATTCAAACCGTTCTTCCGGCTTTATTCACTTTCGTTTTCCAATAAATATATGTATTTAAAATAATACTCTTTTACTTCTTTTTTCTGAGTAGCGGAAAGATGCTTTTTCATAATAGCATAGGTTTCCTCAATTTCTTCATCGCTTATTCCATCGCTTAAGTACCCCATTATTTTTGAATATTCTTCAGGGGGCAGGGCTTTTGCAAGCAAAGTTAACACTGCAATTTTATCTTTTCTTGAAACCTTTGATTCAAGCTCCTTTACGGTTTCTGCGTCAAACTTTACTGTTCCGCCCTCACCATCGGGTAAACCTTTAATTTCCTCAATCAAAAGGTCAGAATTAAAAACGCTCCCCGTGACTTTGGCAAAAATTTTATCTACAACAATATTAAATGCTAAAATACCCAGGGCAACTAAAGTCGCAACAATAACCACCACAATGATCCATTTTTTCTTTTTGTTATCCAATTTTTCACCTCTTGCATCTTTTGCAGGGCATATATAGCTATATTATAGCTTTTATTTTACAAATTGTCAATTACAAATCTTAATTTTTATATATCTTCCTCTCCATTGATTTTCTTGACATGTAAAGGCGCAAATGGTAAAATGATTTTAAGGAATTTTTTGCAAAAAGGGAGGCTTACCGTGATTAAAAAAACTGTTACTCTGCTAATTGTTGCAGTTTTAGCCGTTACCCTTACAGAATTTGATACAGAGCGCTTTATAACAGAGCTTTTTCATAAAGAAAACTCAGAGAAATTTATGTCTGTCCCACTTTATGAGGGCGACCGAAAGGTTTTTATAGGAATGGATGAAAGCAAGGTTTTTGCTGAATTTGGTGAGCCTTGCGATATTTTAAAAAGTGAATATGGGTTTTCATGGAACATATTTCACGATGATTTTAAAAACTACATTCAGATAGGAACGCAAAGCGGAAAAGTTGTTGGGATTTACACAAACTCCCCCGAATTTTCATTTATGGGTATAAAAGTAGGAACATCGCTAAACGATGTTTACCTTGCTTTTGAAACAACGCTTGACCATATAAAAAAAGGAAACACGAAATATATAACCAATGGAATAGGCGAAGAAAACTCAGGTATCGCTGTCTTTTTAGAACACGGTATGTATATTACAGTTTTTTACGACCTGTTCAAGAATAATTCCGTTACAAGCATAAATATAATAGACTATGATACCGAGCAAAGTTTTGACCGTATTTTTGCGTTGCCTGCTCCTGAGCTTTACGAAAGCTTTGAAAGGCTTAATTTTTATGCCGCAAATGCACTTCGCGTACGGGAAGGGCTTAAGCCTTTTGAATACAGCGAACAGCTTTCTGAAATCGCGCTTATTCACTCAGAGGAAATGGCGGAAAATGAATATTTCGACCATACAGATTTATCCGGCGGAAGTGTTCCCGACAGAGCAGAGGCTGCAGGGATAAAATATGGAAAAATAGGTGAAAATATTGCTATGGGTGCTCAAAACAGCGTTTATATGCACGAAATGCTTATGAATTCTGAGGGACACAGAAGAAATTTACTTGACGACTTTACGCATATGGGTGTGGGAGTTTCATTTTCCTACGAAAATGTTCCATATCTTACACAAAACTTTTTACGATAACAGGAGGGCTTATGAATAAAAACATCGTTCTTGTGGGCTTTATGGGCACAGGAAAAACCACTATTGGCCGCCGTGTTGCAGGCAAAATGGGACTTGATTTTTATGATACGGATGAATACATCAAAAGATGTGAAAATATGAACGTAAACGACATCGTAACAAAAAAAGGTATTAAATACTTTGAGGGTGCTCAGCGCTTTGCCGTTCAGAATATATGCGAAAATGAAAATGTTTTGATTGCAACCGGAGGGTCTACTCTTTCGGACAGTAAAAACAAAGAGCTTTTAAAAGAAAACGGCATTTTAGTGTGGCTTCGCGCAAAGCCTGAAACAATTTTTGAAAACACAAAAAATTCACATAATAAGCGTCTTGAAATTTCAGGTAAGAATGTTGATGAAATTGCCGAAATTTTAAAAGAAAAAGAAAAAGACTATGCTGACTGCGACATCGTAATTGATGTTGACTGTCACGAAAACCGCGATATAGAAGTGGTTGTTGATACAGTTGTTGATAAAATAAAATCATATATTAACTAATCAGGAGGACTCAAAAGATGAAAGATTCAAATTGTATTTTCTGTAAAATTATAGACGGGGAAATTCCCTCGAACAAGGTTTATGAAGACGAGCTTGTATACGCTTTTCGTGATATTGCGCCCGTTTGCCCCGAACACATTTTAATTATTCCCAAAGAACATATCTGCTGTGCAAATGCCCTCGAAGAAAAGCACGCAAGTTTAATCAGTCATATTATACTCACCGCAACAAAGCTTGCAAAAGAGCTTGGATTTGCAGATTCAGGGTACAGAATTTTAAACAACTGCGGAGAAGATGCAGGTCAGACAGTTTTTCACCTCCACTTCCATCTTTTAGCAGGTGAAAAATTCGAGCATATGGTGTAAGAGGTGACTGATATGTTTAAAATAGGATGTCACTTATCTGCGTCAAAGGGTTTTCTCGATATGGGAAAAACAGCAGTAAAAATCGGCGCAAACACATTTCAGTTTTTTACCCGAAATCCAAGAGGCGGTGCAGCTAAGGATATCGACCCGAAAGATGTTAGTGCTTTTTTAGATTTTTCAAAGGAAAACGGAATAGATATAATCTTAGCTCACGCACCTTACACACTAAATGCCTGCTCCGATAAAGAGTCTGTTCGTGAATTTGCGAAAATGACCTTTGCAGACGATATAAAAAGAATGGAACTTGTTCCCGGAAATCTTTATAATTTCCATCCGGGAAGCCATGTCGGACAAGGTATGGAGGCAGGCATTGAACAAATTTCCGAAATCTTAAATGAAGTTTTATATGAAGATATGACCACCACCGTGCTTTTGGAAACCATGTCAGGAAAAGGCTCGGAGGTGGGCGGAAAATTTGAGGAAATCAGAGCAATAATCGATAAAGTTAAGCTAAGCGATAAACTCGGAGTGTGTTTAGATACCTGCCATGTTTACGATGCGGGCTACGATATTGTTAATGATTTAGACGGGGTTTTGGCAGAATTCGATAAAATTATTGGTCTTGACCGCCTTCGCGCAATCCATACTAACGACAGTAAAAATCCTTTTGCAAGCCACAAGGACAGACACGAAGTCATAGGCGGTGGCTCATTGGGAGAGGAAGCTTTTAAAAGAATAATCAACCACCCCGCTTTATGTGATCTTCCCTTTTATCTTGAAACACCCAACGAGCTTGAGGGGTACGCAAAAGAGATTGAACTTTTGAAAAATCTACGAAATAACTAAGGGGGAAATGCTATGAAACGTTTAATATCACTTTTAACTATAGCTTTAATGCTTTTCGGAACCTGCTGCGCCGTAACAGCATATGACGAAAGCGAGTACGATTACTATGAAGAAGAATACATTCCGTCCTACGAACCTTTTGATTATGAAATAATAATCGATAATGATTTGATAATAGGTGACTCGGGGTATCTGATTGAATATTGGGAGTATTACCGCTACACCACGGTTGCTGAAGCTTTAGGATTTACAACCACCTTTAACGAAGAAACCGGGATGGTTGAATCAGTAAAAGATGATGTTACAATTTCTTTTTTACCCGACGGAAGTTATCTATCAATCACTGAAAACGGCGAATTAACAATCGAAACTGACTGGGTTTATGAAATAGCAAATGTAGAAGACAGAGTTTACATCGACTACTCCGAAATAGAGTATTTTTTTGGTGACTATACAGACAGGATGTTCTCAATAAACTATGACGACTATTCCTTAAATATCATAACTCCTGAAATGAAGAAAAAACTTGCCTCGGAAGCAGATAAAAAGCTTACATATTTTAACGAAATCTTAAATGCTGAGAGAACTAAAAATTTCACATCGGAAGCATCAGGTGTGGTAGACATAAGCTTTTCCAGCGACTTTTTCGGAGTTTCAGGTTCGGGAAACGCTAAAATGCAAGTCATTTCAGCAAAAGAGGGCGAAAAATCATATGTGAAAATTTCACAGACAAACAAAGGGCTTATGAATCTTTTAAGCCTTATGAATGATGAAGCCGTTCTCCCCCATACGATAGAAGCGTTTAATGATGGCAAACACACTTACTATAAAGGAAGCGAGACCGTATCATCAATGCTTGACGATGAGTATTATGGCTTTGAATATGCATATAAAAACGAGGCTTCAAAAGTTATGGATAAATGGTGTTACAGCGAGAATAATTCAACATCTTTTATAACGTTTATAGCTGACGACACAACGGTTGGTGAGCTTATTGTAAATTCAGCATTTGAAACAGAAGATTCCGACGATGCTATTGAAAAAATTAAGATGGTAACTTCACTTTTATCTGACGAAAACTTTAAAGTTTCAAAAGCCAATGACACAAAAACATATAAATTCAAAGTCGACACAAAAACTCTTTTAAACATCTTAAGCAAATCAGAAAATCTGTCGGATGACCTTTCTGATTTTGAAAATTTCAATTTTGAGCTTACTTTAAACGAAAAAATTTCAAAGAAAGGAAGTTCCTCGGTTTTAAACGGAAGCATAAGCATTGAAAATCTTCCTAACCCATGGAATGAAGATGTGCTTTCGGGCAAAATTTCATTCGATATAAACGGCGAAGCAAAATTTAAGGAAAAAACCGGATTTTCTTTCCCCAATACTTCAAAAGCTGTGAATCTTACCGAGTTTGTACAGTCGGTTATTGATTCAGATATTCTTTATGAGTAAAACTATGAAACAGTCACTTTTAAGAAAACTAACTGAATACAACAAAAGCCGTGTGGCTATGCATATGCCCGGGCATAAGAGAAATACGCAGATTTTAAAAAATGGTCTGCCCTACGGCATTGACATCACCGAAATTGACGGGTTTGACAATCTTCACGATATGGCGGGTGTTCTAAAGGAAACCGCAGATTTTGCGTCCTCACTTTACGGGTCAAAATGTGCGTTTCCCTTAGTTAACGGCTCAACCTGTGGAATTCTGGCAGGGATTTACTCGCTCACAAAAAAAGGCTCTCACATTTTAGTGGCAAGAAATTGCCACAAGTCAGTTTATAATGCGATTGAGCTTTTGGACCTTTTTCCTCACTACATAATTCCCGAAAGCATAGCGTGTGGTATTGCGGGGGTTATTACAGCTGAAAGTGTTGAAAATGCGCTAAAAAGTAATCCTCAGATTTCAACAGTTGTTTTGACTTCTCCCACATACGAGGGAGTTTTATCGGATGTTGAGAAAATTTATGAAGTATGCAAAAAACACGGCACAGCTCTTTTGGTAGATGCTGCCCACGGTGCGCATTTCGGCATATCAGAAAAAGCATTTTCACAAAAAATTCTGCCTTTTGCCGATATTGTGGTGATGAGTCTTCATAAAACTCTGCCCTCACTTACGCAGACGGCACTTTTACATATTTGTTCAGATAATGTACCCGTTGACCGCGTTAAAGAGGCTCTTTCGGTTTTTGAAACCTCAAGTCCAAGCTATGTTCTAATGGCGTCAATTGATGAGTGTTTAAGATTTGTTTCAAAAAATAAACATTATTTTTCGGACTTGGCGGATAAGTTGAATTTATTCTACGAAAAAGCAGAAAAACTAAAAACTCTTAAGGTTTTTCATTTTGATGATTTGAGCAAGATAATTATTTCAACAGAAAAATCGAATATTTCGGGATGTATTCTTTCAGAACTTTTGAGAAATCACAATATTGAGATTGAAATGGCGCAGGCAGATTTTTGTTTGGCTATGACAACAATTTGCGACACTGACAAAAGCTTAAAAAAGCTATTGTCAGCACTTAAAGGAATTGACAAAAAGCTAAATTTCACAGAAAAGCAACCAACCATCCCAGAGATTTCTCAGGTTGAAATTATAAACGCACCTTGCAACGCAAGAAAAAAAGAAGGCATTTTAGCAAGCCTTGAAAATTCCGAAAACTGCGAAAGCTTAGAATATGTATGGAGTTATCCGCCAGGCGTTCCCATAATCTGCCCGGGAGAAAAGATAACGCCCGAAATAATTAAAAAAATAAATAAAATGAAAAACTGCGGTGTTTCCATCAAAAGCACAAAAGGTTTTTTAGAGAATAAAATATTTATAGCCAAAAGTTAAGCGGTCGGATTTTCCGACCGCTTATTTTTATTTTGCTTGCCTAAACAGCATTGCTGCCCCGATAATACCTGCATCATTTCCAAGCTCTGCCACAACAACCTCGCAGGGCTTTAAACATTCTGAAGTTCTGGTATAAACCTCATTTTTTACAAATTCACGGAGAGGAGCTAAAATAGTTTCGCCCTCTTTGCTTATTCCGCCGCCAACAACCAACTTTTCTGGCTGGAAGATATTTATTATATTTGTCACTCCGACACCTATGTATTTAATATACTGCTCAACGATTTTTTTGCCTGCTTCATCTCCCTGACGCATAGCATCAAAAGATGTTCTTCCGCTTACTTTTCCTTCTTTTTTAATCATGTCGTGAATTACACTGTCTGGATAATCCTCGATTATTTCCGTTGTTTCACGGATAAGCGCTGTAACTGATGCATAAGCCTCCCAGCAACCTGCTCTTCCGCAGGTACAGGATGCGCCATCTGCAACAATAACTGTGTGACCAAGCTCGCCGCCTGCGTGGTTTGAGCCTGAGTAAATCTTTCCATCAATAATTATTCCGCCACCGATGCCCGTTCCTAAGGTTATTGCAACTGCGTTTTTGCAGCCTTTAGCCGCACCTGCCAAAAATTCACCATATGCTGCAGCGTTTGCGTCGTTTTCGATATAAACATCAACACCGGGGAAATATTTTTTTAATTCTCCACCCACATCTGTGTTGTTAAAGCATGGAATATTGTTTGAATAAAGCACCCTTACGTTTTCAATATCCAAAGAGCCGGGGCTTCCGATACCCATTGCGCCCACTTCTTCCTCTGAAATATCAGCATCCTTTATAAGGCTTTTACAAAGGTCTGCCATATCCTTCATAATGTCTTCAAAAGAGCGAGTGCGTCCCGTAGGAACAGAGCCCTTGCAAACAATTTTGCAGTTTTCGTCAACAATACCTGCGGCAATATTTGTTCCGCCTAAATCAATACCTATGTAATACATTTTTCCCATCCTTTTTTTATATTATCTTCTCTGTCTCAGCGCTTCGTACATTAAAACCGCAGCTGCAACAGATGCATTTAACGAATTTATTTCACCCACCATGGGAATTCTTACCAAAAAGTCACAGGACTCTTTGATTTTCTTTGAAATCCCTTTACCCTCAGAGCCAACAACAATAGCTAAAGGCCCTTTAAGGTCAGAGTCGCACATTTCTTTTTCACCTGCCATATCGGCACCGGTTATCCATACGCCCCGTTTTTTTAAAAATTCTATGGTTTGCCCCAAATTTCCAACTCGGGCAACCGGGGTATAGTTTGCCGCACCTGCGGAGGTTTTAAAAACTACGGGGTTAATGCCTGCAGAGCGGTTTTTCGGAATAATAACTCCGTGTGCACCAACGGCATTTGCCGTTCTTATAATCGCCCCCAAATTGTGAGGGTCGGTTATTTCGTCTGCTATGATTATAAAGGGGCTTTCACCTTTTTCATCTGCCCGATTTAAAATGTCTTCCATAGAAGAATATGAAACCTCGGCACAGACTGCAACAACCCCCTGATTTGACTCAGTTTTTGCAATTTCGTCAATTCTTTCTGGGGCAAGTGTTTTATAAGGCACACCTTTTTCCTTGGCGGCATTTATGATTTTCGTAATCTGAGAGCCGCCGGATTTAGCACTTATATAAATTTTTTCGATTGGCTTTTCTGCCATTATCGCCTCAAAAACAGGGTTTCTGCCTTCAATTGTTGTCATTTCGCGTCTTTCCATAACATAAACCTTTCAGTTTTTATTTTATCCCAACACCCACGTGGGAAGCCACGACAGCATTTGTGCATAAATCTCGGGAACCTTAATTCCCGTCAGCACAGGGTAATAAGCAATATATAGTAAAAATACCAACACAAGATATGAAGCAACGGGTATTTTAAGTTTTCCGTATTTTTTCAAAAGTTCGCGCAGAGCATAGGCTATACCAATTACCAAAAAAACAACGCAGGGGAAGAAGTGGTAAATAAACGCCTGGCGTGAAACAAGCGCCCAGGGAAGATACATTGCCCCAAAGCCTGTTAAAATCGTGTTTATCTCGGCATTTTTTCCTTTTTTGGCCGAGTGGTAAATAAGATACGCAACAGCAGGAATTGTAAGCCACCACACAAGGGGATTTCCAAAGGTTGATATGCCCTGAGAAATTCCATCGGGAACAAAATCGCGGTTTGGGTTATATGCATAAAGCGGTCTTAAATCCAAAGGCCAACTCCACCAGGGAGAGCCGTATGGATGAGTTGCCGTAAGATACGAGTGATAACTTAGCATTGATTTTTGATTTTCCCAGAAATACCCCAAGGTTTCCTTATCCGACAAAATAATGGGAATATATGACAAAAAGTATATCGCAAAGGGTATAACTACGAAAAACAAAAATGCAAATATTATTGTTTTCGCGGCATGTTTGGGAAATTCTTTAATAATTTTTTCAGAATCCCCTACTAATCGTCCGTCTTTTGCGGCTTTAAATTCTTCATACCTTTTGTAAAGCGACATAAAGAACATAACGCAAAGTCCTGCGCCTGCATATGCTCCCTGCCATTTTACCGCAATTCCCATTCCAAAAAACAGTCCGCTTAGAAATAACGGTGTTAATGTTTTTGTAACGCCTGTATTATAAAAATTCATTTTTACATACTTATACATATAGTAATACATCAGCATTACGAAAAACACGGTAAATGAATCAATTGTTGCAAGCCTTGTCTGAGCAAGGTGCATAAAGTCAAAGGTAAAGAGGATTGCCGAAACCGCTGCCCACTTGGTTTCCTTTAAAATCTGCTTTGAGAGAGCATAAATCAAAGGCACCATTAAAACTCCGCAAAGCGTTCCAAAAAATCTCCAACCAAAAGGGGTAACGCCGAAAATCATCATTCCCAAAGAAATAATTAATTTTCCCAATGGCGGATGAGTGTTTTCGTAAGGGGAAATTCCGTTTATATATTCATAAGCAGTTCTCGGGTGATATATTTCATCAAAATACGTTCCGTCGAACCAGGTATATTCATAAACTACTGTATCTTGTTCATCAATTAAAAATTTTGCTGTGGCATTGTCGCTTACTGTACCAATTGGTGTTAAAAGATTTTTTTCACTGTCAAAGCAAGCGATTTCGTTTATGAAAAAATTTCCCTCATCAGAAGTTATTTTCATAAATCTGCCCCGCTCGTTTGCAAAAAAGCCAGTCCACGCAAAAACCGAGTCGATGTTTATCTCAGTTTCGTCACCAAACACAAATTCATCCGAGTCTTCGGGGTTTATTCCAAAGGAAATTTTAAGGTTTCTTATAACCTCGCTGTCGGATTTTCTTCTCTCAATCAGCCCGATAAACATATTAACTCTGTGTATATCCTGCTCTTTTCCAAAATCAACAATTACACTTTCGCCGTTTTTGTATGGCTCATAGCCTTTCTGGGCGGTATTTAAAGAGCCTAAATTGTAAAATGCGGTAACTGCATAGAAAACCGTCAGGCAAAGTACAACCAAACCATCAGTTTTTGTGTATCTCACCTTTTTTTCTTCGGGGTTTATACATAAAAGCTTATGCGGCCTTATTTTTGGTGTTTTTATATTGTCAAATATCAGCATTTTAAACCAGACAGTTACCATATATCCGAAGAAAACAAGTGTAACCCAGGAAAGTGCAACAAATGCAGATGAAGAAAGGTTAATTATGCCCTCGTTATCTAAAAGCACAGTTCCCGATTGAACAAAATTTAAAATGCCTGATGCACCAAATGCAAAAAACATTCGTTTATCATTTGTAATTATATAGGTAATTAAAAGCACTAAAATCAGCGGAAAGCTATAACGCTCGTGCATTGTGTGAGCGAGCGTGAAAATGCTCAAAATATTAAATCCGCCTAAAATGAAAACGCCTTTTCTGTTATGGGCAAAAAATGTGCCCAATCCAATAGCGAGGGATGAAAGAATTATAAATATAAACCCCCAGCCCTCATAGGTTATGCCTAAGAACTTTTCACCGTATAGTGCCCAGTTTTTTCCGAACGCACCAAAAATATTAGCCGCGTTTAATGATGCATACGGATACTGCACTGCGGCATTTCTGTATATATCATAAAATTTCTTTATGTCAAACTTAACCATTGGGAACGCCAATACTGCGGTAAACACAACTGCCGCAAGCGTTCCTGACAAAAAGCTTTTTAATGATTTAAAGGATTTTTCTTCTTTATATTCTGTATAAACATCCAAAATCCACCAAAAGCCTAAAAGTGGTAAGAATATTATCATCTGCGGTTTTGTGAGCATTCCCACCGCAAATGACAGCACCGCCTCAAAATACTTCTTTTTATAAACTGAAAATAAAAGCCATATTATTATGAGAGAATACAGCCCGTCAATCTGTCCCCAAATAGAAGAATTTAAAATGTAAGCAGGGTTTAAAAGCAGTAAAAGCGAAAGAATTCCTGCACATCTGTCTGAAAGCTCTTCTCTTGCCGTTTTAAACACTAAAAGTGCGGCAAAAGTGTCTGCCAGAACGGGCACGAGCTTTATAACCGCTATGTGAAGCTTACTTCCATAGGAAATACTAAACAAGTTTACAAATTTTCCTATTGCCGTTAAAACGTAAAGGTAAAGAGGCGGGTAATCAACGTAGTATTCCTTACCCATAGTGCCGTAAAATTCTGAAAGTCCACCCTCTGCTCCAACATAACTCCACGCAGAAAACAGGCTCATGTCAGAAGAATGACCGTAAAACGATGAAGAAAGCCATACCTTTAAAGCCGTTACCAAAAATATGAATGCGGCAAAAATTACAGTTTCTTTTCTGCCACTTATTTTCTTCATTTTTTCATCATCGGTAATGATTCTGTATGCCCACCACAAAAGAAGAACATAAAGGGCAGTAAATATAGTGATATTATTCATTTACGCTCTCCTTTCGCAATGATTTACGAAATTTCGTCGTATAAAACCTCAATTGCCATCTTGAGCTGCGCGTCATTTGACGCATCCTGTGATAATAAATTCACCTTCTGTTCATCAGGTAAATCCACTTCTATATCGGGTTTGATTCCCTTTTTGTCGATACACTCGCCCTTTGGCGTGTAGTATCTTGCATTTGTAAGGTAAATTGCGGTTTCAGAAGTTAACATATAAGGCGTTTGACCAACGGCTTTTCCGTAGGTTTTTTTACCTACAATTTTAGCCTTTTCGTGAGCCTTTAAGCTTCCTGCCATAAGCTCTGCCGCACTTGCTGTTCCCTCGTTAACCAAAACGGTCATGGGAAGATTTATCCAGTTTTTATCGGATTCAAAATACTCTTTTTTCCCTTTTGAGTCCTCTAAATACGCAATAGTTCCCTCGGGAAGTAACAAATCCGTCATTTCAAGCACGCTGTCTGCATAACCGCCGGGGTTACTTCTTAAGTCAATTACAAAACCTTTTGCTTTTTTTTCTTTAATAAAGTTTAATGCGTCTTTGAATTCGTCAACAGTAGTATGCTTAAATTCTGAAATCCTTATATAACCCACGTTTCCATCAAGCATTTTATGAGAAACTGTATCTATTGATATTGTGTCGCGCAAAAGTTCAAATACCTTTTCTTTTTCACCGCGCAGGGCATATATTGTTACCTTTGAGCCTTTCTTTGCGCCATCGCCTTTTATATGCTCAATAACGTCGTTATAGTTTTCCTCTGTAACCTTTAAATCGTCTACCTTTGTTATTATATCGCCGGGAAGAATTCCTGCTTTCTGGGCAGGAGAATTGTCGGTAGGCGCAATTACCACCATCTGATTTTTGTCAGAATCAAAGGTCACAGAAACACCAACGCCTACATATTCTTCCTGAAGGTTTTCTTCAAAAGCATCGTAGTTTTCTGCATCGAAATAAAAGGAATAGGGGTCTTCTAAGCTTGCCACCATTGCAGAGATTGCGTAATCGTCCATTTTTTCCTTTTGTTCATCGGTTAAGTCGTCAACGTAGTTTTCCGAAATCAAATTTTTTGCGCGGAACAAAACATCGCTATATACAGGCGCAAAATATCTTAATAGAATCGCCGCTGTTAGAACCGATGCCACTATAACGGAAACAACCGCAGTTAGAATAATTGTTTTTTTAGAATACAAATTACGCATCTCCTATTTTTTTACTTATACTATCTTATGTAAGGCATTGGATCGGTAGTCTTACCGTTTATCAAAACTTCAAAATGCAAGTGGTTACCTGTTGAGTTTCCTGTTGTTCCAACCTTTGCAATAACCTGACCGCGGGTTACAGATTGTCCCTTTGAAACACAAAGTCTTGAAGCATGGCCATAAAGGGTTGAAACACCGCCGCCGTGGTCAACGATTACGCAGTTTCCGTAACCGCCGTTCCAGCCTGCCATTTTAACAACACCGTCTGTCGCGGCTAAGATATTTGAACCGCCGGGTGCTGCCAAATCCACACCTGAATGGAATTTTCTTGTTTGGAAAATCGGATGATTTCTGTAGCCGTAAGGTGATGAAATTCTAACATAGCTTGGTGCAGGCCAACAGAATTGACCTCCTGTGTAGGTAGAGGTTGAGCTTGAAGAAAGTGATGATGAAATTGACGCTTTTAACGCCTCTTCCTGTCTTCTTGCATCTTCATAAACCTGCTTGTATTTTTCGATATCTGCCTCAAGCGCTTTTTCTAAAGCTTCTTTTTCGTCAAGTTTTTTCTGAAGAGTGTTTTCCTTTTGAGATGCTATCTGGCGGGCTTCCTCCTGCTCGCCTTTTCTTTTCTCAATAACGTTTTTTGCCGCTTCTACTTCATTTTTAAGTCTTTCCATTTCATCCATAACCGCAGTATCGTGCTCTGTTATTTCTTTAATGGTTTCATAATTTGCGATAAACTCCGAAATACTTTTTGATGAAAAGAGAAGGTCAATGTATGAACCAGAGGTGTTTTCGTCCATAGAACGAAGAATCTGTTTAAACTCGTCGTCATATTTTGTTATTTCTTCTTCATATTTTGCAATTTCTTCTTCTTTCAAAAGAATTTCAGCATCGGCCTCTGCAATAATTTCGTCGATTGCGTAGATTTCAGTCTGAACAATGTCAATTTCGCGGTTTAATGCTTCACTCTGTGCAATAACATCTTTCTTTTGTGCCTCTGCCTTATTGATTTTATCAAGGGCATCTTTCTTTTCACGACTTGCATTATTGATTTTTTCCTGAACGGTTAAAGCATCAACATTCTTTATCCCGCCGTTTGTAAACACGGGAATACAAAGCACAAGCGCAGTTGCAAGAGCAACTATTTTAATCCTTGTTTTCATATTTTTCACTCCTCAAGTAACATTTTATATGCTGTCTCAAGTTGTTTATCCACTAAATACTCAACTTTTGTAATTTCATTTTCCAGTGCCTGCTGAGTTGTAAAGTCCATAACTCCGTAAGAGTAAAGTCCCACATCACGCTGGAACTGCATTGTTGCCTTGTGAGTCTGTTCGTCAAAGGTTTCGTCAACAACGCCTGTATTGTAGCCTAAAACTGCAAGTCTTTCTTCTATTGCCAGTACATCAGTTCCTGTCGAGCCAATTTTATATTTATCCTTTGATTCTAATGTTGTAAAGTCATCGTTTGTGTAAAACTCTGTATAGTTTTTCACTCTTACGTCAGGTTCTATACCATAACCGTTTATTTTGCCTCCGTCAGGGAGAGTAAACTCTGCAACAGAAAGCTTAATATCGCCTAACGTAGCATTTTCGTGACTTCTTAAGCCTAAGAACTCCTGAACGCTTCCTTTACCATAAGAGGTTTGTCCCACAACCTTAGCAAGCTTTAAGTTCTGCATAGCACCTGCAAAAAGCTCTGCTGCGCTTGCACTGTTTTCATTTATTAAAATAACAATATCTCTGTTCGGAGCTTTTCTGAAGGTTGCCTTTGATTTTAAGTCATAGTTAAATTTTTCGTTATTGTACTTTATTTTTGAAAGAACCTTGTCTTTGGGAACGAAAAGCGAAAGAACTTTTCTTGCACTACCCAATGTTCCGCCGGGGTTATCACGAACATCTATCATAAATTTCTTTATTCCCTGACCCTCTAAGTCTTTAAGTGCATTTTCAACTAAAGACGGTGTTGAGGTTGAAAACTCCGAAATATAGATATAGCCTACTCCGCCTTCTTCCGCGGTATAAAGAACTGTGTCAACAAAAATCATCTTTCTTACAACGCTGAAAAGAAGGTCGTTTTCACCTCTGTGTATTTTTAAATTCACGCTTGTTCCCTCATCGCCAATAATCAAAGCGCGGGCATCCTCTAATGTCATACCCTTTATATTCTGTCCGTTTACTTCAAAAATAATGTCATCAACTTTGATGCCGGCATCAAACGCTCCGCCTTTTTCGTTTACTTCCGTAACCCTGATGCCCTCTTCAACTACCTCAATGGTTACGCCTATACCCACATAAACATTCTCAACGCCCATCATAAATTCGTTCAGTTCTTCTGCGGTCATATAGTCTGAATGTATGTCTAAGGTGTCTGTTACTGCCTGAATTGAGCCTTCGAGCAGTTCGGGGTTTTGATTCATTACATAGTCTAAAACCGCCTCGTACATTTTTGTTTTGTCCGCCTCAAACTTATACTCTTCTTCAATTATGTCAATTATTCCGAGTATGTAACGGGATGCAGTTTCTCCCGGTGTTTCGGCAGAAACACACAAGGAGCATAAAGAAAGGACAAATACAAGTAAAGTTGCGGTTATTTTTTTTAATCTTTTCATAAGCTTCTCCTTATTACATATGTTCTGGAGCTGAAATTCCCATAACGGTAAGAGCATTCTTTATAACTTTGCCGCAGGATGCAACAAGTTTTAATCTTGCCGCTCTTAATTCCTCATTTTCACAGTCAACCTTGCAGGCACCGTAGAATCCGTGGAAAGCCGTTGCTAAATCCATAGAATATTTTGTGATACGGCTTGGCTCACGAAGCTTTGCTGAAAGCTTGATTTCCTCGGGGAATTTTGCAATTTCCTTCATAAGCTCTATTTCTTTTTCTTCTTTTAATAAAGAAAGGTCTAATTCTCTTGCGTTCTTAACCGTAACACCCTTAGCTTCTAATGCTTTTAATATTCCGCAAATTCTCGCGTGGGCATACTGAACGTAAAACACGGGGTTTTCGCTTGACTGGCTTACTGCAAGCTCCAAGTCAAAGTCAAAGTGGCTGTTTGCCTGACGCATATTAAAGAAAAATCTTGCTGCATCAACGCCTGTTTCTTCGAGCAGGTCGCCTAATGTAATAGCCTTACCCGTACGCTTTGACATTCTTACAGCCTCGCCGTCACGAACTAAGCGAACAAGCTGCATCAAAATTACTTCAAGTCTTTCGGGGTCAATTCCCAAAGCCTGCATTGCATATTTTAATCTTGCAACGTGGCCGTGGTGGTCTGCTCCCCAGATGTCGATTGCTGTGTCAAAGCCTCTGTCAAATTTATTCTTGTGGTATGCAATATCTGCCGCAAAATATGTTACAAATCCGTTAGCGCGAACTAAAACATCGTCTTTTTCCAAACCAAAGTCTGTCGCACGGAACCAGATTGCGCCCTCTTTTTCGTAGGTGTAGCCTCGTTTTGTAAGCTCATCTACAGTTTCCAAAACCTTGTTTTCATTGTGAAGCGTACTTTCGTGGAACCACACGTCGTAGTTAATTCCGTAAGCTTCAAGTCCTGTTTTTAAAGCCGCTATGTTCTTATATAATGTTTCGTCGATTAAGGCTTTTTTAAGTTCCTCTTCCTCTGAGTTCACCATTGAGTCGCCATGCTTTTCATAAAAGTTCTTTGCATGCTCACGAACATCGTCGCCGTGGTATCCGTCTTCGGGAAATTCCACATTGTCTTCACCTAAGCAAAGCTGTTTATATCTTGCCATTAAGGAAACCGCAAGCTTTTCAATCTGGTTTCCTGCATCGTTTACGTAAAATTCTTTTGTAACGTCAAAGCCTGCCAAAGCCATAATGTTAGCTAAGCAGTCGCCCATTGCACCGCCGCGAGCGTTACCCATATGCATAGGGCCTGTGGGGTTTGCACTTACAAACTCAACGTTAACTTTCTTGCCTTGTCCAAAATCAGAGCTGCCGAATTTTTCGCCCTGTTCCTCAATCATATTAAGAATTTTTGTAACGTATATGGGGTTTAATTTAAAGTTAATAAAGCCTGCACCTGCGACGGAAACCTCGCAAATATCTGTTCCCTCGGTTTTCATATTGGAAACAATAATGTTTGCAATATCACGGGGAGCACGTCTTGCCTGCTTTGCCAAAAGCATAGCTGCGTTTACTGAGAAGTCACCGAATTCCTTTTCTCTCGGCTCTTCAATTAAATATTCAGGCATTTCCTCAAAGTTAAGCTCGCCTTTTTCCTTTGAGAGCTTTATCGCCTCATCTGTAACTGTTTTTATTGTATTTTTTGTCTGTTCGTAAAGTGTCACTTAGTTTTCCACCTTTCTAATGTTTACGCAAAGATTGTTTCTTACGGGTTCTGAGCTGTTGAGCTGAATGAAATAGTCAAGCTCAATATCTCCGCCGTTTTCATTTATGTCAATTTTCATTTCATTCGTTATGACGTCAATAGTCAAGCTTCCGTGGGGAGTTCTGTAAACCCCCGTATACTGCTTGTTTCTTTCAAAAACCATCTGAGACGCTCCGCCCTTATCGCCTAAGCGAATCATCGAAACATAGTCATCCTTGATTTTTAAGGTTGTGGTAGTTTTGTCGTAGCCTGTGATTTCACTGCCTTTATATGAAATGTAGTACTTTCCGTCACGCTCTACATATTTGCCAGCCGTTTCGAGTTCAAAGCTGTCGTCCTCGCCGTCAACCGTTTGCCGTCCTTTCAGGGTTATCCAAGCGTTTGTTTCCATATTTTTCTCCTTATGTATTACATATATTTTTCAATATCTATTTTCTCTGCGCCCCCGGGGATTTTGCGTTCTAAGAACTTTGAGCCAAGCTCTAAAAAGTCCTCAGGGCAGTCGCTTACAAAAAATTTGTATTGCTCTTTTTTCTTTTCCTTACATAAAAGGTTATTTTCCTCAAGATACCTTTTTACGTACTGAGCCGTAACTTTTCCCGGGTCAATCAAAGTTACCCCATCACCCATATACTCGCCGATAACCTCTTTTAAAAGCGGATAGTGGGTACAGCCTAAAATAAGCGTATCAACGCCCTCTTCTTTTAAAACCTCAAGATATTCTTTCACAGCAAGTCGTGCAATTTCACCCGTTGTGTGCCCCGTTTCTACTAAAGGCACAAACAAAGGACAAGCAACCGAGGTTGTTTTTATGCTTTCATCAATGTCGCAAATCATACGGCTGTAAACACCTGAACGAACAGAGCCTGCCGTTCCGATAATACCTACTTTCTTATTTTTCGTGGTTTCTGCCGCAACCCGCGCCGCCTCTTTTGCTACGCCTGAAATTTTGATATCAAGGCTATTTTCAACAGCAGGAAGTGCGATAGTGCTTGCTGTTCCGCAGGCAATTACAATCATTTTTAAATCAAAGGTATTTAAAAAATTTATGTCGCTCTTTGTGTATTTAATTATTGTTTCATTGGACTTTGAGCCGTATGGAACTCTGCCCGTATCGCCGAAATATACAATGGGTTCGTCAGGCAGAATATTCATAAGCTCTTTAACGGCAGTTAAACCGCCGAGTCCTGAGTCAAAAATTCCTATGTATTTAGAAGACAATTTATCTCCCTCCGATTATTTTTCTGCTAAAGAAATTACTTTATCCAAAAGCTCGCTATAGGGAAGTCCGCTTTTATTCCACAGCATAGGATACATACTTATATCGGTAAAGCCGGGAAGTGTGTTTATTTCGTTTAAGTAAATTTCATCGGTTTCTTTATCAACGAAAAAGTCAACTCTTGCTAAGCCTTTTCCGTCTAAAGCGTGGAATGCTTTTACTGCAAGTGCGCGTATTTTTTCTGACATTTCCTCTGAAATTTCGGCAGGAATAACTAAGCTTACCGTATCGTCAACATACTTTGTTTCGTAATCATACATAGCTGTGGTTTTAACAATCTCACCAAGGCAGGATGCTTTTGCATCCTCGCTGTTTCCCAAAACAGCACACTCAATTTCTCTTATGTTCATCATTTTTTCGATTAAAACTCTTGAATCCTCAGCGTAAGCCACATCTAAGGCTTTCTTCAAATCCTCTTCCTTTTCAACAAGAGTGATTCCTACAGAAGAGCCTGCGTTTGAGGGTTTAACAACAACGGGATAGCCAAAGCTTTTCTTTATATTTTCATTTATCTTATCTGTATCGTTTTTGTCCTTTAATGTAAGGTCAAAGCCGTCGGTTACGGGAATACCTGCAGTTTCTAAGATTTTCTTTGTCATTATTTTATCCATGCAAACAGCAGAACCTAAAACGCCGTTTCCAACATATGAAACTCCTGAAAGCTCAAAAACACCCTGAATTGTTCCGTCTTCACCATTTTTACCGTGAAGTACAGGGAAGTAAACATCAACCTTTTCACAGAAATGGTCGCCGTTTTTATTAAATACCAAAAGTCCATGATGCTCAGGGCTTGGGGAAATAATACAGGATTTTCCGGGGTTTTCCTCCCATTTTCCGTCTTTTATGTACTCAATATCGCCCGTATACAAATAACTTTCACCGCTTTTTTTAATACCTACCAGCAAAAGATTATATTTTTCTTTATCAATATTTGAAATCACATTGTACGCCGAAACGCAGGAAACCTCGTGTTCTGAGGACGCTCCGCCAAAGATAATGCATATATTTTTCTTCATAATAATTCCGCCTTTCGAAGATAATTATAACAATCTTATTATATTATAGTATATTTCCTTAATTTATACAATCTTTTTTTTACATTTGTAGCACAAATTTAAAATTTTATTAACTTATTTGTTGTTTTTGGTTAACTGCGTCATTTTATTCTCTCTTTTCAAGCAAAATTTCTTGTCTTTTTACGTGTTGTGTGGTATAATAACTTTGTATATTTATGTGGATGTGGAGGTTATTGCTTTGAAAAAGATAAAAATACCTTTTGGACTTGATATATTTTTCGGACTTGCCCTGCTCTTTAAGTTCTTTAACGCAGGCTTTTCCTACTTTTGCGTTTTAGACGACTATATTCAGTACGGATGCTACCCTATTTACAACACCTTATCCGAGGTTTTCTTTGATATCGGGACTCTGTCTAACAGACCGTTGGCAGGACTTTTTGACCCTGTGGTATGGGGTGCTTTTTACGAAAACATGGCAATATCGCTTTTAATCATAACCATACTTTACTTTTTCTCAGCAAAGCTTTTTGATGAATGTTTAAAACATTGCGGAATTAAAATAACCCCGTTTTTATACGCTGTTTATCTGCTTCTTCCTATGACCTTTGAGGGTACATACTGGATTTCAGCCTCCTCAAGAATTATTGTAAGCTTATTTTTTACTGCTTTAGCGGTATTTGCCCTTATAAAATTTATAGAAAATAAAAAGGCATTGCCTTTAATCGCATATATTATTTCTTCGGTGGCATCCTTTGGTTTTTACGAATCATGTGCAGTATTTTCAGGGCTTGTTCAGGGGCTTGTTATTTTAGGATTTACAATCCCGCAAAAGAAATGGAGTCGTCTGTTTCTTCTTATTGTACCTGCATTTTCGTCAGCTTGTCTTCTTGCCTACTACAAAATAGGGGCAATGCTTGTTGGCGGAAGCCGTGTTTCTCAGTTCTCGGTTTACGGAATGCCCGGAAGAATAAAAGAATTTGTAAATCAATTTGCATACATCTTCACCGCAGGTCTTTACAGAACTAATTTTGACACCTTCATTGACGGGGCAAAGGTGATGCTCAGCAAAGGTCTGCTTGGATTTGTTTTAGCAGTTTTAATACTTGCAATAAGCGCTCTTTGTGCTTACTTTTCAAAAGAAAAATGCGTATCGGCAAAGGCACGCTACTGCGTTCCCGTAGGAATACTTATGATTTTCTTTCCCTTAATTCCTAACCTTTTAGTACCTGATGTTTGGCTTACATACAGAACTATCGTTGTATGTCTTTTAGGTTTTATGGTGGCTTTTGCACCATTGATTTGCTATGTGTTTAAAAATGTGCACATAAGAAAAACTGCAGTATTTATAGCCGTTTTTGTGTACCTTACTGCCTCTGTAAGCGAGGTTAACACATACAAAACCGTTCACGAAACGGATATGAAAATCACGAACGAAATTGCAGGCGTTGTTGATGAAAATGTAAAATGCGGAAACTATCCTGCAGTAATTGTTCTTCCTCACGATATAATAATTTCTCAGCCCAGCTTTTATAAAGACCACGTAAAGAGCGTATATTATGCCGACTGGGCGGCAACGGGTGCAATCCGTGCAACAATGAAAAATAATCTCGTTACAATAATTCCCTGTCTTTCTCCCGATGAGGTTGACTTAGAGCAGGCGCAGATTATATATTTAGACGAAAACTACAAGGTTTCGGAGGTTTCTTATGAAAAATAAAAGGCTTAACGTTTTAGGCGTTGGCATTGACACATATTCAATGAGCGAGGCAACAGATGTTTTATGCAACGCTATGGAAAAAGATGATGTTTTTTCTGTTTACACGCCTAACTCAGAGATTATACTTTACGCATATAAAAATCCCGACTACTGCTCTCTTTTGAACCGCGGTGATTTAGTTACACCTGACGGTATCGGTGTTGTTTACGCATCTAAAATACTAAGGCGCCCTCTCCCCGAGCGCGTAGGCGGTTTCGACCTTGCAAACCGTGTTTTAGAAAAAATTGCAGGATGTGGAAAATCAGTTTATCTTTTTGGCGGAAAACCGGGCGTTGCAGAAAAAGCCTCCGAAAAAATAAAAGAGCTTTACCCCGGAACAGAAATTGCAGGCTGTGCAGACGGCTACTTTGACGAAGAAAAAGAGAAAAAAATAATAGAAGATATAAATGAGAAAAAACCCGACCTTTTATTTGTCTGCTTGGGTTTTCCCAAGCAGGAAATATGGATTGATGCTCATAGAAACGAGTTAAACGCAAAAGTGTGCATGGGCATAGGCGGTTCATTAGACGTTTTTGCAGGAGAAGTAAAGCGCGCACCCGAAGCTTTTCAAAAGTTAGGCCTTGAGTGGCTCTACCGCCTTCTAAAGCAGCCATCAAGAGCAATCAGAATGTTGGCTTTGCCGAAATTCGGCTTTACCGTACTTTTCCGCGGGAAAAAATTTTTAAAATCAAGCGAGGAATAAAATGAGTGAATTTAAATCAGGATTTGTCAGCATCATCGGAAGACCTAACGTTGGTAAATCTACCCTGATAAACCGCCTTGTAGGCGAAAAAATTGCAATAATTTCAAGCAAACCCCAAACCACAAGAAATAATATTTTAGGCATCCTAACCGAGGAAAATACTCAGATAGTATTTACCGACACACCGGGTATCCACGAGCCTTCAACAATGCTTGCAGAGCTTATGGTAAAGAGCGCAAATCAGGCGATAGCAGATACAGATGCGATTCTTTTTTTGGTTGAGCCTATCGCAAATGTCGGAAGAACGGAAGAAAAAATTATTGAAAGCTTAAAAAAGCAAAAATCTCCCGTGATTTTGGTTATAAACAAAATTGATACAGTTAAAAAAGACATTTTGCTCTCAGTTATTACAAAATACACCGAAAAATTTGATTTTGCCGCAGTTGTTCCTATTTCAGCAAGGCGTAACGACGGTGTTGACACGATAAAGAAAGAGCTTTTAAAATATATCGGCGAAGGTCCTCAATATTTCCCTGAGGATATGGTTACCGATCAACCTGAGAGGCAGATTGCGGCTGAAATCATCCGCGAAAAGCTTTTGCATAACTTAAATATGGAAATTCCCCACGGTATTGCAATCGAAATCTTTACAATGAAAGAAACCAAAGAAAAGATTGTAATTGAGGCTAACATCTACTGTGAAAAGCAATCCCACAAGGGAATTATAATAGGAAAACAAGGAACGCTTCTTAAGAAAATCGGCACAGACGCAAGGTGTGAGCTTGAGCGTACGCACGATAAAAAAGTTTTCCTGTCCCTTTGGGTTAAGGTAAATGAAGACTGGCGCAACAAGCGCGGAAAAATTGCAAACTTCGGGTTTGAAATCTAAAAAGAGTGGTTAAAAATGCAGCATATAAACACGCAAGGCATAGTTTTAAAACGTACATTTGTTGGCGAAAAAGATGCAATAATTAAAATTCTAACCTTAGACAGAGGGCTTATTTCTGCCTCTGCCAAAGGTGTTAAAAATATGAAAAGCAAGCTTTCTGCAGGAGCATCTGTTTTTTCTTTCAGCGATTTTTCGCTAAGCGAGGACAAAGGCAGATTTATCGTATCCTCTGCAATGCTTAAAGAAGGTTTTTATGGGCTTTCCTCAAATATCGAAAGGCTTTCTTATGCATCATATTTTGCCGACCTTATCGCGACATTTAATCCTGATAGCGATGATGCTAAAAACATTATGCCTCTTATTTTAAACACCTTTTATCTTTTGTCAAATACGGATAAAAATATGAATTTAATAAAGTGCGTTTTTGAGATTAAGCTCTTGTCGGCTTTGGGTTACACTCCTGAGCTTGATGGGTGTATATCATGCGGAGATACTGAAAACTTGGTATTTTTCTCCCCTTCAGAGGGTGGTGTATGCTGTCGTTCCTGCGCCCCGCAAGACGTTAGCATTATAACACAGGATACCCTGTCTGCTATGCGATATGCTGAAAATGCAGACTGCAAAAAGGCTTTTTCTTTTGCTCTGTCGCAAGACGGACTTACAGAATTTAACCGATCAAGCGAAAAAATGTGTGAACATATTTTAGGGAAAACTCTTCCCTCGCTCATCTACTTAAAACAGATTACAGGAAAAATTTAATCTCCCCGGAGGAAATTATGAATTTAGATAAAATACTAAAAAAAGTTGAAAAACCTTCCCGCTATATCGGGAATGAATATAACAGCGTTCACAAGGATTTAGCCGATATTAACATTCGCTTCGGCTTTTGCTTTGCAGACGTTTACGAAATTGGCATGTCACACCTTGGCATGAAGATTTTATATCATCTTTTAAACTCTGAAAGCGATATTTACTGTGAACGTTTCTTTACCCCTTGGGTTGATATGGAGGAGGAAATGAGAAAGGAAAATATTCCGCTCTTTTCTTTAGAAACCAAAACGCCCGCAAAGGAATTTGATTTTTTAGGCTTTACTCTCCAGTATGAAATGAGCTATACAAATATTTTAAATATGCTTGATTTAGGAGGTATTCCGCTTTTATCAAAGGACAGAGGCGAGGATTTCCCCATAATCTGTGCGGGAGGCCCTTGTGCATATAACCCTGAGCCTTTAGCTGATTTTGTTGATTTCTTTATGCTTGGCGAAGGCGAAGAAATGATGATTGAGGTAATGGATATTTACCGAAAAGCTAAAAAAGACGGAAAATCTAAAACAGAGTTCTTAAAAGAAATTGCCTCAGTTGAGGGAGTTTACGTTCCGTCATTTTACGATGTTACCTATAATGAAGACGGAACAATAAAAGAGTTTTCAAAAAATTACGAGGGTGCACCTGACAAGGTTAAAAAGCGTATTATAAAAGACTTTGACAACTGCTTTGCACCCGATAATATAATCGTTCCCTTTATGGAAATTGTTCACGACAGAATTATGCTTGAGGTTTTCAGGGGATGCATCCGCGGTTGCAGATTTTGTCAGGCAGGTATGATTTACCGACCTGTTCGCGAACGCTCTCCCGAAACTCTTTTGCCTTTGGCTGAAAGGCTTATAAAAAATACAGGCTATGAAGAGATTTCGATTTCAAGCTTAAGTACAAGTGACTACACACGCTTAGCCGAGCTTACTGACGGGCTTTTGGAATTAACTGAAAAAGAAAAAATCGGTTTATCCCTGCCCTCTTTAAGACTTGACAACTTCTCTTTAGAGCTTATGCAAAAGGTTCAAAAGGTGCGTAAATCAGGCCTTACCTTTGCCCCCGAGGCAGGAACTCAAAGACTTCGTGATGTTATTAACAAAAACATCACAGTGGAAGACCTTGAAAATGCAGCACAGACCGCATTTTCAGGTGGCTACGGAACAATCAAGCTATACTTTATGATTGGACTTCCCACCGAAACAAGTGAGGATGTTTTAGGCATTTCAAAGCTTGCAGACGAGGTTGTTTCGATTTATAAGCACACTCCCAAAGAAATAAGAAACAAAAATTTACGCGTAACAGTCAGCGTTTCATCCTTTGTTCCAAAACCATTTACTCCGTTTCAGTGGTTTGGGCAAAATACAAAATCTCAGCTTCACGAAAAGCAGATGCTTTTAAAGGATGCAATCAAAAACCGCTATGTTTCATATAACTGGCACGATGCATCTTTAAGTATTTTGGAAGGCGTTTTCGCCCGCGGTGACAGACGGCTTTCAAAAGCCTTGATTGAGGCTCATAAATTAGGTGCAAAGTTTGACAGCTGGCACGAATTTTTCGACTTCGGTTTATGGCTCAAAGCTTTTGAAAACACAGGCATTGACCCCGATTTTTATAACGCCCGCGAGCGTTCCTACGAAGAAATTCTTCCTTGGGACTTTATAGACATCGGCGTTTCAAGGAAATTTTTAATAAACGAAAACGAAAAAGCAAAACAGGGCATTACCACCTCAAACTGCCGTGAAAAATGTGCAGGATGCGGTGTAATCGGTGCTTTTGGAGGTGATTTCTGTGGCTAAATTCAGAATGCAGTTTACAAAGCACGGGGATATGAAATACGTATCCCACCTTGATATGATAAGACTTTTTACAAGAATTTTTCACAGAGCTAATTTGCCTTTAGCATACTCTGAAGGGTTTAACCCACACCCGAAAATGTCGGTACTTCTGCCTCTTTCGGTAGGGCTTGAGTCGGATTGTGAGTATATAGATGTTTCCTTTAAAGATACAGTATCAATGCTTGACTGTATGAAAGGCTTAAAAGGCGCAACACCCATAGGGCTTGATATAGTTAAGATTTCAGAGGTTTTGGAAAACAGCCCAAAACCTAAAGAAATTCGCTATGCTGAATACAACATAAAAACAGATTGCGAAATTTCGCGCGATAGCATAGATGCGTTTTTATCGTGCGAAAGTATCGAGGTTTTAAAGAAAACCAAGCGCAGCGAGGCAATAGCTGACATAAAACCAGACATAATGAATATCGCATACATCAGCGAAAAAGAGTTTTCTGCCGTGATTTCTGCAGGAAGCGAGGCAAATCTTAAGCCTTCTGTTTTAATATCTGCAATGGAAGAATATATCGACGGATTTAACCCCACAGATGTTATCATACGCAGAACAGCTATTTTAACAGAGCGCGGCGAACCCATGATTAAATAATTAAGAGGTGAGAAAATGACGGCACGTGAGGCAGCTTTGAAAATTTTATATGAAACCGAAGTGAAAAAAGGCTATCTAAACCTCGTTTTTGCTGAAGTCTTAAAAAAAGCAGAGCTCTCACCCGTCGATGCAGGTTTTGCAAAAGAGCTTGTTTTCGGCGTGTTCCGTTATAAAATTTTTCTCGACTACACAATCCGCGCAAACTCAAAAATCAGGCTGAAAAAGCTTGACCCAAAGATTTTAAATCTTCTGAGGATAGGCGCATACCAGATATATTTTTTGGATAAAGTTCCACCCCACGCCGCTGTTTCGGAATGTGTGTCTTTGGCAAAAAAAGTAAGCTTTGGAAAGACTCCCGGTTTTATAAACGCAGTTTTGCGTTCCATTATCCGCGAGGGAAAGCGCGATCTTAGCGAACTAAAAAAAGACAAAGTAAAATACCTGAGCGTTAAATACTCCTACCCTGAAGATTTAACGAAGTTTTTTATAAATAATTTTGGAAAACGTGCAGAAAGCATAATGTCTGCCGGAAATGAAACACCGCCATTATGTGTCAGGGTGAATACTCTAAAAACAACAAAAGAAGAGCTAAAAAATATGCTTGAAAAGGTGGAAATCAGAACAGAAGACACTCCTTTTTGCGACTCAGGGCTTTACCTTTTTGATGCAAGTGAAAAGAAAAGAGAACCTTTTTCTTCTCTTTTTACCGTTCAGGACCAGAGTTCTCAGCTTGCAGCATTAGCTTTAGACCCAGAAAAAAATGACGTGGTTTTAGACCTTTGTTCTGCCCCCGGCGGAAAAACAACGCACTTGGCAGAGCTTATGGAAAACAAAGGCGAAATTTTAGCTTTTGACCTCTATGACCACCGCTTAAAAAACGTTAGCAAGTCGGCAGAAAGGCTTGGTATTGATATAATAAAAACTGAGGTTGGCGACGCAGGATACGAAAACCCTGAACTTATCGGAAAGGCAGATAAAATACTTTTAGACGTTCCCTGCTCCGGCCTTGGTATTATAAGACGCAAGCCGGACATAAAATATAAGGAAAATATAACAGATTTTGATGAAATACTGTCTTTGCAAAAGAAAATTTTAAACAACGCAAAAAACTACCTGAAAGCAGGCGGCGTTATGGTTTATTCCACCTGCACCGTAAACCCTAAGGAAAACATAGAGCAGATAAAATTATTCTTAAATGAAAACCCCGATTTTAAAATAGACGAAATCAAAAGCCCTCACATTATAGGTGCCTTAAAGGAAAAAGCAAAAGAGGGATATATTGAAATTTACCCCGACACAGAAAAATCAGACGGATTTTTTGTTTGTCGATTAAAGAAAGAGGAATAAACCTTGAATAAAACAGATTTAAGAGATTTGACATTTGAACAGACAAAGGAATTGTGTGCGACTCTTGATTTGCCACCCTATCGCGCTACACAAATATATTCTTCTGTCTTTAAAGTAAACTCTATTGACGAAATTACCACCCTTTCAAAAGATTTAAGAAGTAAACTATCTGAAAATTATTACATCGGAAGTCTTAAATGTCACGAAAAGCAAGTTTCTAAAAAAGACAGCACGGTGAAATTCTTATTTGAGCTTACAGACGGTAACTTTATTGAAAGCGTTTTTATGAAATATAATCACGGAAATACTTTATGTGTTTCAACTCAGGTTGGTTGTGCTATGGGATGCGTTTTTTGCGCCTCCACGATAGGCGGTAAGGTGCGGAATCTTTCCGCAGGCGAAATTATTGAGCAGATAATTGCGGCAGAAAACGAAACCGGCGAGCACATTTCGAACATTGTTATGATGGGCATTGGTGAGCCATTAGATAATTTTGAAAACGTTATACGCTTTTTAAACATTGTAAATGATGAAAAAAGCTTAAACATAGGTCTTCGTCATATTTCGCTTTCCACCTGCGGAATAGTTCCCAAAATTTATGAGCTTGCAGATTTGGGGCTTCCCGTAACGTTATCCGTTTCGCTTCACGCACCATTTGACGATATGCGAAGTGAAATTATGCCTGTTAACAAAAAATATCCTTTAGATACTTTAGTCCGTGCGATGCACGACTATATTAAGAAAACAAACAGGCGTATAAGCATAGAATACTCGCTTATACGCGGCAAAAACGACACCATAGCCTGCGCAGACAAGCTCTGTGAGCTTTTTAGGGGCGGGCTTTTCCATATAAACTTAATTCCCGTTAACAACGTACGCGAACGGGATTTTAAAAAGACAGAGGCTCAGGCTGTTCAGAAGTTTCAAAGCCGTCTTATCAAAAAAGGCTTAAACGCTACGGTAAGACGCGAACTTGGAAGCGATATTGATGCCGCCTGCGGCCAGTTAAGAAAGAAAACCCAAAACATAAAAGAATGAGAACCAAGAGGTGATTTTAGTGGAAATAAGTTCAGCAACCAGCATTGGCTGCATCCGTTCTTTAAACGAGGACTCGTTTTTCGTATCGGAGCCGGATAATACAGACACCGTTTTTGCAATAGTTGCAGACGGAATGGGCGGTCACAATGCAGGTGAAGTTGCAAGTGAAAACGCCGTTGAAATTCTGAAAAAAGATATTCAGGAAAGACACGGCGAAAGTCCTGAAAACATTTTAATCGGCGCAATTTCTGAGGCAAACACGAAAATATATGAAATGAGTAAAAAAGGCAAGGAGCTTTCCGGCATGGGAACAACCATAACGGCTTGCGTTATCGAAAAAAATACTGTTACGGCAGCGCAGGTCGGCGATTCAAGGCTATACCTCATCCGTGGCGACGAAATTAACCAGATAACCAAGGACCACTCCTTAGTTGAAATGCTCATCGACAGCGGTGCCATAACAAAAGAAGAGGCAAAAAATCATCCTCAGAAAAACGTTATTACCCGCGCCATAGGCACAGACGAAACCGTTGAAGCCGATTTTTACGAATTCAAAACGAAAAAAGGCGATGTTATTCTCCTTTGCTCTGACGGCTTGGTAAATATGCTGGATGATACAGAAATTCTGTCAGTGGTAAAATCTTCCGGTGATTTTAAATCTGCCGCAAATACGTTGGTGGAAAACGCAGAAAAAGCAGGCGGCACAGATAACATAACAGTTGTATTGATTAAGTTTAATTAAGGAAACGGAGATGAATGACTATGATAAACGGAAAAATAATTGACGGAAGATATGAAATAATAGAAGAAATCGGCCGCGGCGGAATGGCGATTGTTTACCGCGCTAAGTGTATGGTTTTAAACAGATATGTTGCAATTAAAGTGCTCCGTCCCGAGCATCGCGACGACGCAGAGTTTATAAAAAGATTTAAAATAGAAGCTCAGTCTGCAGGAAGTCTTACTCACCCCAACATTGTGTCGGTTTACGACGTTGGACACGAAGACGATATGGAATATATCGTTATGGAATATGTTGAGGGCATAACCTTAAAGCAGTACTTAAGCGCCAAAGGTGTTCTTCCATGGAAAGAGGCTGTTGACTACGCATCGCAGATTTGTGCAGGACTTGAGCACGCCCACAAAAAAGGCATTGTCCATAAAGACATTAAGCCTGAAAATATTATGATAACTAAAGAAGGTATTTTAAAGATTACTGATTTTGGCATTGCAAAAGCTGTAAATCAGGGAACTATTGCAACCGGCGGTCTGACCATGGGAAGCGTTCATTATTTCTCACCTGAGCAGGCACGCGGAAGCTTTATTGATACCAAGACCGACCTTTATTCTTTGGGCGTTCTTCTTTATGAAATGATTGCAGGAAGACTTCCCTTTGAGGGCGAGTCTGCAATAAGTGTTGCGATGCAGCACTTAGAATCTGAGCCTGCACGTCCCTCGGTATTTAATCCATCTGTTCCAAAATCTTTAGAGGCAGTTATCTTAAAGGCTATGAAAAAAGAACAGACAGAACGCTATCAGACAGCAACTCAGATGCTTATCGACTTAAAGAAGGTTTATGTAGGCTCTGAGGTTCGCTATGAAAGCGGCGAAGAATATACCAAGAAATTCACACCCGTAAACCCTGATGAAATCAAGAATAAGCCCGAAGGCACTCCAGTAAGAAGAAGTGGTGCGGCACAGAGCAGTTCGCAGAAGCGCAGTACCTCAGGCAGCAAAACCTCCAAATCCAAAAAGAAAAAGAAGGGTGACGTTTTAGGTATTGTTACGGGAATTTGTGCAGGAATTGCAATACTTGCCATCATCTTCCTTATATACCTTTCAACGGCAGGCTCATCAAACGAGCTTGAGTGTCCTGTTTTGGAAGGTCTTACCTGCGAAGAAGCTTTAGATAAAATCGAAAGAATAAAAGGCTCAAAGCTGACTTTGGTTTATGAAGACGGCAGCGAGGTTTCAGCAGACGACGAAGGAATTATCGTTTCGCAAGACCCCGACGGCGGAAAAAGAATTAAAAAAGATACGGAAATCACAATAATTTTGGGCGATGAGGACGCTGACGTTGTTGACGTTCCCTCAGTTAAAAATATGCTTGAGGCTCAAGCTATTTCCTCCTTGGAAAAAGCAGGCTTTAGAGTTTCAATTTCTCCTCAGGATAGCGACGAAGTTCCCGAAGGCAGAGTTATCGGAACAAGCCCCTCCGGTACAGCATACGAGGGCGCAACAATTACGATTTATGTAAGCACAGGCGAATCATACACAAAAGTTCCTGACCTATTGGGAAAAACCGAGTCTGAAGCAAAGTCTCTTTTAGAAGAGGCTGACTTAAAGCTCGGCGAAGTTACTCAGGTTACAAGTGCAAAAGAAAAAGGTATTGTTGTCAGCCAGTCTCTCGAGGAGGGCGACAAGGTTAAAAAGAACAGAGTTGTTGATATTTCAATCAGCAACGGAAAAGGCGAAGCAAGCCCTTCTCCCTCTGCAAGTGCAGAACCATCAGGCAGCCCTGACCAGCCTGAAACAACACCTTCAGCTAAACCCACTTCAAACGTAACACCTGCCAATCCGGCAAGCTAATCTATAAAGGACGGTTTTTACCTTAATGAACGGTACGATAATTAAAGGAATAGGCGGATTTTACTACGTTAAAACACAGGACGGTGACATTTTTTCCTGCCGTGCCCGAGGCAAGTTCAGGAAAGAAGGAATAATCCCCGTTGTCGGCGACAGCGTTGAAATTGATGTGACCGATAAAATTAAAAAAGAGGGGTATGTCACAAAGATACTTTCCCGTAAAAACTACTTTTTCCGCCCTCCCGTTTCCAATATCGACACACTTTTAATAACATTTGCCGCAGCCGAGCCCGACCCAGCCCCCGAGCTTATTGACAAGCTTACTGTGACGGCTGTTTATCAGGGCGTGACCTGCGCGGTATGCATAAACAAATCAGAACTCAATCCCGAAAGAGCAGAAAGCTTAGCTAAAGAATACCGTCTGGCAGGATTTGATGTTTTAGTATGTTCTGCTTTGCTGGGAGAGGGAATCGCAGAGCTTAAAAGCTTACTTCAGGGAAAAATAACTGCCCTTGCAGGCAGTTCAGGCGTTGGAAAATCAAGCCTTTTGAATGCTATGGGCGAAAGCTTCAGCTTAAAAACCGGTTCTGTAAGCGATAAAATCAAAAGAGGAAAACATACCACAAGACACGTTGAGCTTTTCCCTTTATCTTTTGGCGGATTTGTTTTCGATACCCCCGGTTTTGGCTCATTTGAAATAGAAAAAATGAAAGCATCAGAGCTTGAAAGACTTTTCCCCGATATTGAAAAACATTCAGGCGCCTGTCGTTTTCCCGGATGCAGTCACATATCAGAGCCCGACTGCTCGGTAAAAGAGGCACTCGCAAGCGGAAAAATCGGCAAAAACCGCTATGAAAGCTACTGCTCTTTATACGCAGCTCTAAAAGACGTAAAAGACTGGGAATTATAACTATAAGTCAGAAAGGAAAACGTTATGATAAAATTATCTCCATCTATTCTCTCTGCAGACTTCTCCCGTTTGGGTGAGCAGGTTAAAGAAATTGAAGAAGCAGGTGCGCAGTATCTTCACATTGATGTTATGGACGGACATTTTGTTCCAAACATATCATTTGGCGCTCCTATTATGAAAAGCATAAGAAAAATGAGCAATATGGTTTTCGATGTACACCTTATGATTTCAGACCCCTTTAAATATATTGACGATTTTGCAAAGGCCGGTGCTGATATCATAACTTTTCACGTAAATTCTGACAGCAATGTTGAAAAAACTCTGGACAAAATAAAGTCACACAACATAAAATGCGGTCTTGCAGTAAATCCTGATATTCCCGTGGAAACACTTTTTCCCTATAAGGACAAAATTGACATGGTTCTTATTATGTCGGTTTTCGCAGGCTTTGGCGGTCAGAGCTACATAGACGATGTTAATGAAAAAATTAAAGCCGCAAGAGAATATTTCGGTCCCGACATTGACATTGAGGTAGACGGTGGAATTTCTCTTAAAAACAAAGATGTTCCCGTGTCAAACGGCGCAAACGTTTTAGTTGCAGGAACTGCAGTTTTCGGGGCAGAATCTCCGAAAGATGCTGTTTGTGATTTTTTGAAATAAGGGGCTGAAATTTTGAAAGCACTTATATTCTCAGGCGGAGATTTTCACGGTCTTCCCGATTATGTAAATACAGCAGAATACGATATTATAATCGGTGCTGACAAAGGCTATTTTTACGCCGAAAGCCTCGGCATCATCCCTCACATTTTTGTTGGCGACTCGGATTCACTACCCAAAAACACTATTGTGAAAAGTAAAACCCGGGTAAATTTAAAATGCGAAAAGGATATGACCGACACTCAGGAAGCAATCGACATTGCAATACGCGAGGGTGCAACGCACATAACAATTACCGCGGCATTAGGTGGACGCGCAGACCATCACCTTGCTAATATCCATTTGTTAAAATACGCATATGAACACGGCGCTCAGGCAGAAATTGCAGACCTTTATAGCTATATAACTTTAGTGACTGAAAGCTCCGATATAAAAAAGCGTGACGGATACTGTCTTTCACTTATACCGCTTACCGACTGCCACTGCGTTTCTGTTTCAGGAGTTTACTATCCTCTTGATAATGCGCATCTATCAGTTGGCTCAACTCTTGGCGTCAGTAATGAATTTGTTAACGATAGTGCTAAAATAAGTGTTGGCAAGGGATTTCTGCTGGCAATGGTTTGTAAATCGTAATTTTGTATTTTTTGTCGAAAAACTGTCAAAACACTTGAAATACGTCTAAAAATATATTATAATAGGATTGTATAGTAATAACCTTATTGTAGTATGTTTTCGGGCGTTTTTATTTCCCCGAAAGTCATTACAAAAGAAAAGGGGGAATAATAATGAAAAGGGTTATATCTTTCATTTTATACATAACTATGTCGTTGGCATTATGTACCGGCGCAAGCGCCGATGCACTGACCAGAATATACTACCCAGACGGAACTCAGCGTCTTGTGGGCAAAAGCCTTGTTCTTCTTGAAACTATGAAAGGCGCAACACTTGCTCCCGCCAAAGAAAAAACCGTTATAATGTACGCTGAAGACGGAAGAACTTTAAATGTTAAGGAGTCAGAGGTTGAGCTTTATGAAAATGTGGGCTGGTTTTTAGGCCCTGTAACAAAAATGTATGCTCCCATTGACAGAACTCTTACTGTTAAAGTTTCAGAAGTAGAACTTTACGAAAGCCTCGGTTGGTTTACCGAGCCTGTCAGCACAATGTATGCTGCAGACGGAAGAACTTTAGCGGTTAAAAATTCTGAAATTGAGCTTTACAAAACAGTAGGCTGGTACACCGTTCCCGTAATGACGGTTTTTGCAGAAGACGGAAGAACCTTAGTCATTTCAAAAGACGAGCTTGAAGCTTATAAAAACGTTGGGTGGTACGAAAGCCCTCAAGATTTTCCGAAAAGCAAGCGCCCCATGGTTGCTTTAACCTTTGATGACGGGCCAAGTCCACAAACAGAAAGAATTTTAGACTGTCTTGAAAGGCATGGCGCAAAAGCCACTTTCTTCGTTATAGGAAGAAGTGTTAACACATATCCTGCTGTTGTAAAGCGTGCTTACGATATGGGTATGGAAATTGGTAACCATACAATGACCCACCCAAAATTAACAACTCTTTCGTCAAGCAGTATAAAAAGCCAATTTGACCAGACGCGTACGGCAATATTCTCGGCAACAGGCGCGTATCCCACTTTGATACGCCCACCTTACGGAAGCTATAACAGTACAGTTTCATCTGTCAGCAACGCTCCGCTGATTTTATGGTCAATTGACACATTGGACTGGAAAACAAGAAATGCCGACAAAACGGTGGCTTCTGTTTTAAATAATGTTAAAGACGGCTCTGTCGTTTTAATGCACGATTTATATGCACCAACCGCAGATGCCGCTATTCGCATAATTCCTGAGCTTATCGCACGGGGCTACTCCCTGGTTACAGTAAGCGAGCTTGCAGAAGCTAAAGGCTACAAAATGCAAAACGGAAAGGCATATAACTCATTTTACAAAAAATAATTTTATTTATTGTTAACACTACAGTAACAGATATTTAACAATAATACTGTATAATAAGCTGATAAGATAAACTTATACATTGGCAGAAAAGGCAGGTTTTGTGTATGGCAAGAAGAAAAAAAGCCTCTAAATTCACCGTTAAAAAAGCCGTTCTGATTATATTGGTAGCACTTCTGGCCTTTACCTCGATTTCTACCGGTATTATGTTCGGAAAACTTAATTATATGACCTCTTTGGGCTCAGAACTTGGCGACGTTTTAGACGAAGCGCCAATGCGCGGTAAGGTCAATCTGCTCCTTCTGGGCGTTGATAATGACGGACTTCGAGCAGACACTATTATGATGGTAAGCGTTGACAACGTTAACAATTCCATAAAGCTTTTATCTATTCCCCGTGATACAAAAATAACTTTAAACAACGGTAAAACCATAAAAATCAATTCCTGTATGGGCTTTGAAAAACGTGAAGAGTTTATGATAGAAACCGTAAAGATGGTAACAAAAATGCCTGTTCACTACTATTGTGAGGTTGATTTTGACGGTTTTATAGAAATCATTGATATTTTAGACGGCGTTGACTACGACGTTCCTTTTGATATGGACTATGACGATCCCGTTCAGGATCTGCACATTCACTTAAAAGCCGGAATGCAGCACTTAGACGGAAAAGGTGCTCACGATTTTGTTCGTTTCCGTCACAATAACAAAGGGGCTGAGGTTTATGCTCCCGGTGAATACTCTAAAGGCGATATTGGAAGAATAGGCGCTCAGCAAGCATTTCTATCCGAGCTTTTCCGCCAGAAAATGCAGACGCAGTATCTTTTAAAAGCTCCCGAGCTTATAGACGCTGCACACAAATATGTGAAAACCAACTTCAGCGTAACAGAAGCGCTTGAGTTTTTAAGTATAGTAAAATCCACAAACACTACAGAAATTGAAGCATTTTTGCTTCCCGGAACTGACAGGTACGAAGGCAAGGTTTCATACTATATTTACAGCCCCTCCGAAACAAAAAAACTTGTTTTAGAGGAGTTTGGATATGCCGATGGCAAGGTTGCACCAAAAACGGCAAAACCCAAGGCTGAAGAAAACGAAACCGAAAAAAGCACATCTTCAGAGAAAAGCGATTCCCCTGAAGAAAGAGTTCCTGAAACTGAGATAGACTGATTAACGGAGGTTAAGCCATGAACATCAAAAAGTTCTTCTTATCGCTCAGCATTACTGTCTTGGTATTAGTTCTGGCATTGATTGCGTATCTGCTTTTTATGCCTATGTCAAGCGATTTTCAAGACTTTTTAGATACGCCCGAATCCGACAAGGTCAATATTTTAGTTGTAGGCGTTGACAAAGACGGAGTTCGCTCCGATGTTAATATGGTGGTGTCCGTTGACCCCGATGAAATGACGATAAATCTGTTATCTATTCCCCGTGACACAAAAGTTACTTTGGCTAACGGAAAAACATCCAAGTTAAACGCCTGCATCGGCAGAGAAGATGGAAATGAGCTTTTGATTGAAAAAATAAAAGAGCTTACAGGACTTCCAATTCACCATTTCTGCAAGCTTAACTTTGCAGCAGTAAGAAATATTGTTGATATTTTAGGCGGCGTTGAATTTGATGTGCCAATAGATATGGACTATGACGATCCCTATCAGGATTTACATATCCACATAAAAAAAGGATTGCAGGTTTTAGACGGCGAGGATGCCGAAGGACTTTTGCGCTTTCGTTCAGGCTATGCTAACGCAGATTTAGGCAGAATCAACACCCAGCAGGAATTTTTAAAGGAAATGCTCCGCCAGAAACTTTCTGCAAAATACTTAATCAAATCTCCGTCTATTATCAGGGAAATCACAAAAAATCTCGACACAAATATGTCGGGTATGTATATGTTAAGATATGCGCTTAAATTCCGCGACGGTGACAAGGTAGAGTTTAACACTTACACTCTTCCGGGTGCGCCCAAAACAATTGGTGGTGCTTCGTATTATATATGTAACGAAGCGAAAACCCGCGAATTAGTTGAAAACGAGTTTGGCTTTATTGACGGAAATGAAATTTCTTACAAAAGCTCTGCAGACAGCGAAAACTTAAGCGAAAAAGTTATAGAATAATATGGTTTTTAAGATTTTTTAAATCTGGAACAAAGCGGTTACATCGCTTTGTTTGCCTATGTGCATTTTGGCAAATCCGAAGATTTTGCACAGGCATCAAATCAAAGTTTATATATAATAGGAAATTGTACAATTCTCTATTATATAAAATAATTTTGGCGGAAAAACCGCCCTTAACCTTAATGAGGAGGTGTATTTTAATGGCTTACATTATCACAGATGAATGCATCAGCTGCGGCGCTTGCGCAAGCGAATGCCCCGTTGACTGCATCAGCGCCGGCGACGACAAATACGTTATCGATGCTGACACATGTATCGAATGCGGTAACTGCGCAAACGTATGTCCTGTTGACGCTCCCAAAGGTGAGTAATCAAAAAAACCAAAAACCTCAAGTGTAAATTTACACTTGAGGTTTTCTTTTTTTACTCAAAATGGAATATTTTCTTCTTTTTGACTTATAGTATAATAAAAGGAGGTTTTTATATGAATACAATTGCAGGACAAGCGGAAAAAATAAAACTCTTTGAAAAATTCTCAGAATTTGTAAAAAGGACAAAAGAAGAAAAACAAAAAAAAGAAAATATAACTCTCTTTTCATCCGAAATAAGCGCCGCAAAATCAAGGCTCAACACCATAAAAAGAAACTTAGAGCTTGCAGATGACCGCGACACAAAAGAATACTGTATTTACAGACTTAAAGCTGCAGAGCTTGATTTTAACAGACATTTAAAATATGCGAAAGAAAACAACCTTTCTCTTTCGCCCGCACCGGAGGAAACAATATGACTACACCTGTAATAATTGCCTGCTCTTTTGCTGTGCTCCTCTGTATATTTTTAGGGGCGCTCTTTTTAAAGCCTGTAAAAAGCCTTTTAGGACTTTTTGTTAGCTCTGCTCTCGGCTGGGCGGGGCTTTACATATTCAATCAGATTTTTGCAACCTTTTCATTTTCCATAGGTATAAATATCGCAAGCGCATCCATAACGGGGGTTTTGGGTCTTCCCGGACTTGTTTTGCTTTGTTTAACAAAAATTATTGGTTTTTAAAAAAACCTCTTCCAAAATTGAAAAAAATATGATATACTAAAATGTATTGTATAACTTGGGGAGGCACAAAAGATGAAAAAAGGCTTTGACAATCAAAAATACCTTAAAACTCAGTCTGAGCAGATAAGAAAACGCATTTCTGACTTTGGAGGAAAGCTGTACTTAGAATTCGGCGGAAAACTTTTTGACGATTATCACGCATCAAGAGTTCTTCCCGGCTTTGAGCCTGACAGTAAAATACGTATGCTCCAGCAGCTTAAAGATGACGTTGAAATTGTAATGACAATTAACGCTGCTGACATTGAGCAAAACAAAATACGCGGCGACTTAGGTATTACCTACGACGATGATGTTTTAAGACTTATCGACACTTTTCGCGAAATGGACCTTTTTGTCGGCAGTGTTGTTCTCACCCGCTATACAGGTCAGACCTCAGCTAACGCCTTTTTGAAGCATCTTACAAGCCTTGGAATAAAGTGCTACTGTCACTACCCAATTGCAGGATACCCCTCTGATGTTCAGCACATAGTGAGTGAGGAGGGCTTAGGCAAAAACGACTATATTGAAACAAGCCGTTCCTTGATAGTTGTTACAGCTCCCGGACCGGGAAGCGGAAAAATGGCAACCTGCTTAAGCCAGCTTTATCACGACCACAAACGCGGCATCACTGCAGGGTATGCAAAATTTGAACCCTTCCCCGTATGGAATCTTCCCCTGAAGCATCCTGTAAACTTAGCGTATGAGGCGGCAACAGCCGACTTGAACGATGTAAATATGATCGACCCTTTCCACTTGGAAGCTTACGGCGAAACTGCGGTTAACTATAACCGCGACGTTGAAATTTTCCCCGTGTTAACCACAATTTTTGAGCGTATTCAAGGGAAATCTCCGTATAAATCACCTACGGATATGGGCGTTAATATGGCAGGTAACTGTATTTTTGATGATGATGCCTGCTGCGAAGCATCCAAAATGGAAATTTTAAGGCGTTATTTTTCTGCCTGCGTCAGCCGCTTTAAAGGAAAAAGCGACGAAACTGCCGAACAGAAAATTGAGCTGATTATGAATCAGGCCGAAATAACCCCCGACTTCTGCCCTGCAGTTTCAGCATCACTCTTAAAAGCAGAAACAACAAAAATGCCTGCGGGAGCAATGGTTCTTCCCAACGGTGAGGTTGTTACGGGCAAAACCTCAAGCACATTAGGCGCGGCATCTGCCCTTCTTCTTAATGCCTTGAAGAAGCTTGGAAATATCGACGATTCCCTCGACTTGATTTCAGCACAGGTATTAGAGCCTATTTGTGCGTTAAAAACAGAATACTTAAAGAACAAAAACCCAAGACTTCATACTGACGAGGTTCTGATTGCCTTGACAATTTCAGCATTAGACAGTGAGGTTGCTCATCTTGCTAAAGAGCAGCTTTCAAAGCTTCGCGGAAGCGATGCTCACTTTACCGTTATCATCAGCGATGAGGATGAAAAGAATTTAAGAAGACTTGGAATAAATGTGAGCTGCGAAGCTCGATATGAACATAAGCGCTTGTATCACGGATAACATTAAAGGCAGTAGTTAAATCTACTGCCTTGTTTTTTTATATTATTAACATCGCATCTCCGAAACTAAAGAATCTGTATCTTTCATTTACAGCCTCTTTGTATGCACTCAAAACATTTTCTTTTCCTGCTAATGCTGAAACGAGCATTATTAAAGTCGATTTTGGAAGATGGAAGTTTGTTATAAGTCCATCTAAACACTTAAATTTATAGCCCGGGTATATGAAAATATCTGTATACCCTGATGCCTCTTTCAACTGCCCATTTTCATCTGCTACAGACTCTACCACTCGGGTAGATGTTGTTCCTACACAGATAATTCTTCCGCCGTTTTTCTTCGTATTATTTATAATCTCTGCCGTTTCTTCTGTTATATGATAAAACTCTGAGTGCATCAAGTGCTCAGATATTTTTTCGGCTTTCACAGGGCGGAATGTTCCAAGTCCCACATGAAGCGTTACAAAAGCGGTTTTTACTCTTTTTTTTCTCACAGCCTCAAGCATTTCATCATTAAAATGAAGACCTGCCGTGGGGGCTGCCGCCGAGCCGTCATGTTTTGCGTAAACTGTCTGGTACCGGTCGCGGTCTTTTAGCTTTTCGTGAATGTATGGAGGCAAAGGCATTTCACCAAGCTCTGATAACACCTCGTTAAAAATACCCTCGTATATAAACTTAACCAGGCGGTTTCCGCCGTCTTTTATTTCTAAAATTTCAGCCTTTAACTTCCCGTTTCCAAATGAAATTATATGTCCAGGCTTACATTTTTTCCCGGGTTTTAAGATTACTTCCCACAAATCTTCACTTTTTTGCTCTAAAAGTAAAAATTCAACTGCAGAGCCCGTATCCTCTCTTTCACCGTAAAGACGTGCCGGAATTACCCTTGTATCATTTAAAACGAGGCAATCTCCCTCATTTAAAAATTCTAAAATATCACGAAAACTTCTGTGGCTTACCTCTCCCGTTTCCTTGTCTAAAACCAAAAGCCTTGATGACGGGCGGTCAGAAAGTGGGGTCTGAGCGATAAGCTCTTCGGGAAGCTCGTAATCAAAATCTGCTACCATTAAATCTGTTTTTACCATTTTTTGTTGTCCTTCCAAATCTTTTTCTTCCTATATAATATCGGTTTTTGACGAAAAATACAATACTAAAAATAATTTTTCTTAAATTTTACATAAAAAATGAATATTTGGCTTGAAAAATCTTCCTATATTTGCTAAAATGATATTAGTGGGAAATTTGGTTTTTTTATAAAAACCATGGAAAAGTGTATGAAGGGAGGACTAATTTTATGGGAGAATTATCAAACACTTTGGTTGTGTGCCTCGGTTTAGGTACAGTTTTTGTAGGTCTCGTTTGTATAGTTTTAATCTGCTATATTATGAGTGCCTTGGTTAAACTTTTTGAAGGAAAGTCAAAAACCGAAACTGCAAAACCCGGTGCCTCACAATCACCAATTCAGAACAAGCAGGAAGTCGTTGCTGCCTGCTGTGCGGTAATCGCAGAAGAAATCGGAACGGAAGCACAAAATATTAGAGTTTTATCATTTAAAAAAGTTTGAAAAAAATAACAAAAAGAGAGGATTTTTAAAATGAAAAAATATAAAGTTAACGTAAACGGAACTACATACGAAATCGAAATCGAATTAATGAGCGAAACAGAAAGCGTAAAAGCTCCCGTAGCTGCTGCTCCTGCTACAGTTGCCGCTCCTGCAGGCGAAGGCGAAACAGTTGAAAGCCCAATGCCCGGAACAATCTTAGACGTTAAAGTAAATGTTGGCGACACAGTTAAAAAAGGTCAGCTCCTTATGATTTTAGAAGCTATGAAAATGGAAAACGAAATCATGGCAGGTGCTGACGGTAAAATCACATCTGTTTGCGTAACAAAAGGTGCGTCTGTTCAGTCAGGCGACGTTCTTTGCACAATTAAATAATCGGAGGATAAAATCATGGATGCAGTTTTAAATTTTATTGAGCAGACAGGATTTTATCAGATAACACAAGGCAACTGGAACACCCTTATAATGATTGCTATTGCTTGTGTACTCCTGTATCTTGCTATTGTTAAAAAATTTGAGCCATTGCTCTTATTGCCTATTGCTTTCGGTATGCTTCTTACAAACCTTGTAGGTGCAGGCATCTACCACGAAGAACTTTTTTCCGGTGGTCACGTTCATTGGGATATGTTCGGCAGGGAAGATTTCACCGCAGGACTTATTGATATTTTATACTTAGGTGTAAAGCTTGGAATTTACCCCTGCTTAATCTTTGTGGGCGTTGGTGCTATGACAGACTTCGGTCCTTTGATTGCTAACCCCAAGAGCTTACTTTTAGGCGCTGCTGCGCAGCTCGGTATTTTTGTAACATTCTTAGGCGTAAGGGAATTATTCCCCATAATCATTCCTAATGTTACCGAATTTTTAGCGGGAACTCCCCTCGAAAAATTGGCGGCATCAGTTGGTATCATCGGCGGTGCTGACGGTCCGACCGCAATTTTCGTAACATCAAAGCTTGCTCCTAACTTCTTAGGACCTATCGCTGTTGCGGCATATTCATATATGGCGCTTGTTCCCGTTATTCAGCCTCCCATTATGAAGGCTTTAACAACAAAGAAGGAAAGACAGATTGAAATGAAGGCTCTCCGTCAGGTTTCAAAAACAGAAAAAATTATTTTCCCCATTGTTGTTACAATCTTTGTTGCATGGCTTGTTCCCTCTGCAGCTCCCCTTGTTGGATGCTTAATGCTCGGTAACTTGCTCACAGAGTCTGGCGTTTGCGAAAGACTTTCAAAAACAGTTCAGAATGAACTTATGAATATAGTAACAATTTTCTTAGGAATTTCTGTTGGTGCAACAGCTACAGCTGAAACCTTCCTTTCACCATTAACACTTTGCATTATCGCAATGGGTATTGTGGCATTCGGAATGGGTACAGCAGGCGGTGTGTTGCTCGCAAAATTCATGAACCTGTTCTTAAAGAACAAAATCAATCCCCTTATTGGTTCTGCAGGTGTTTCAGCAGTTCCTATGGCGGCTCGTGTATCTCAGACCGTAGGTCAGAAGGAAAACCCGAAAAACTTCCTTCTTATGCACGCTATGGGCCCCAATGTTGCAGGTGTTATCGGTTCTGCTATTGCAGCCGGCGTATTGCTTGCACTGTTTGCGTAATTTAGTTTTTATAAAGAAAGGAACAGATTATGAGCAAATTATATATTACAGATACAATTTTGCGTGACGCTCATCAGTCTCAGGCTGCAACAAGAATGAAGCTTGAGGATATGCTCCCTGCCTGCCAGATGTTAGACGATATCGGCTACTGGTCATTGGAGTGCTGGGGCGGCGCAACCTTCGACTCATGTATGAGATTTTTAAATGAAGACCCCTGGGAAAGACTAAGAGCTCTAAAAAAGGCTATGCCAAAAACAAAGCTCCAGATGCTCTTCCGCGGTCAGAATATTTTAGGATATAAGCACTATGCTGACGACGTTGTTGAAGCATTCTGCCGTAAATCAATCGAAAACGGTATTGACGTTGTTCGTATTTTTGACGCACTTAACGATACAAGAAATATGGAAGCCGCAATCAAGTTTGTTAAAGCAAACGGCGGTATGGTTGAGGCAGCTCTTTCTTACACAGAAAGCCCCGTTCACAACGAAGAATATTTTGTTAAGCTTGCAATAGAGCTTGAGAAAATGGGTGCAGACGTTATCTGTATCAAGGATATGGCTAACCTCTTACTTCCCTACGATGCTTACAGCTTAGTTAAAAAGCTTAAAGAAAATGTTGGCGCTCCTATTCACCTTCATACCCACAACACAACGGGTACAGGTGATATGACACTCTTAAAGGCTGCAGAAGCTGGTGTTGACATTGTTGACTGTGCTCTCTCTCCTTTAGGTAACGGTACAGCTAACCCTGCAACAGAAAGCTTGGTGGCAACACTTAAAGGAACAGAGCGTGATACGGGTCTTGATTTAGGAAAGCTCTCAGAAGCTGCAACATACTTCAGAGGCGTTGCTGCAAAACTTCAGGAACAAGGTTCCCTGGACCCCAAAGTTTTAAGAGTTGATACAAACACACTTTTATATCAGGTTCCCGGCGGTATGCTTTCAAACCTTATTTCTCAGCTTAAACAGGCAAACGCAGAGGATAAATACTACGAAGTATTAGAAGAAGTTCCACGTGTAAGAAAAGACTTCGGTTATCCTCCGTTAGTTACTCCTACAAGCCAGATTGTTGGCTCTCAGGCTGTTTTAAATGTTTTATCAGGTGAAAGATACAAGATGATAACAAAAGAGTCTAAGGGCTTATTACGAGGCGAATACGGAAGACTTCCCGCTCCTGTAAATGAAGAGGTAAGAAAGAAAGCAATAGGCGACGACGAAGTTATCACAGTTCGCCCTGCTGACTTGATTGAGCCTGAGCTTGAAAAATATAAGGAAGAAACAAAGGATATTGCAAAATGTGAGGAAGACGTTTTAAGCTACGCTCTCTTCCCGCAGGTTGCAGAAAAATTCTTTGCACAAAGAGATAATAAAACAGAAGAAAAAACAGAAACAACACCTGCAAAGGTTGACGATTCAGGTGTAAGAGTTCTCTACGTAGAAGATTTATCCTAATAAAATACTAAAGCGGCGTGAAAAATCAAGTTTTTCACGCCGCTTTTTTAGGGGTTAGGAAAAATTGTTCAGAATTGTAAAACCGAACCGAAGGGTTACCCGAAGGCGTACAAAGGTACGCCGAGAGGTGAGGTTTGGCAATAGCAAAAAGGCAATGTATAAAAAGAAAGATATCGCAAATGCGATATCTTTCCACATATTTATAAGTTTTTTGTTTAAGGAATAATTACAATCTTATTTTTTTAAATTATGCCTTTTTGCGCTCTGGACTATTTTTACAGCCCCTTACTTTCTTCCAGTTGAGCCAAACCCCCCTGCACCTCTGTCGGTGTCGGTTAAGCTTTCAGTTTCCACAAACTCCGCGGCGATGTATGGCGCAATAACAAGTTGCGCTATACGCTCGCCGTTTTCAATTGTTTGGGGGGTATTTGAATAATTATGAAGTGCTACCATAATTTCGCCACGGTAGTCGCTGTCGATTACGCCAACGCAGTTTGCAGGGGCTAAGCCTCTTTTAGATGCTAAACCACTTCTTGCATAAACCAAACCAACTAATCCGTCGGGAATTTCTGTTGCTATACCTGTATGCATTAACACAGTTTCGTGGGGATTTATCACCGCGTTATCGTCGCAAATCGCACGCAAATCTGCGCCTGCAGCAAAAGGTGTTCCGTATATCGGGGCAACTGCCCTTTCGTCTAATTTCGTAAATTTTACGCTTGTTTTATCCATTTTGTTTTGCCTTTCCAAGATATTTCATATTTTCTTCGGACAAATGAATTTCACCGGTTTTTAAAGTCTTTGGAAGCTCAATAATTCTCTGGTTGCTGCTACCGCGGAAGCGAAGATTTAAGTCTTTGAGCTCTGCTACAAACTCACCGTCAACCAAAATATCAATATATGAAAGCATTTCGTCAGTACATTCGCATCTTGCGCGGCTTTCTGATAAAAGCTCATCATCTAAAAGGTATCCCGTATAACACCATATGGTTTTTTCAGGATATGCTTCTTTAATTCTCTTTAAAAAGGGTGCTAAAACCTTTTGATTTGAAGGTTCAAAGGGCTCTCCGCCAAGAAGTGAAAAGCCTTTGATATACGATGGAGCTAAAGCCTTTATAATTTCGTCTTCCTGAGTTTTGGTAAATTCATTGCCGTAGTTAAAGTCCCACGTTTCTTTGTTAAAGCAATCTTTACAGTGGTGCGTGCATCCGCTGACAAACAGCGACACACGCACACCCGTTCCGTTAGCAACATCGTGGGTTTTTATACCTGAATAGTTCATTTAAAAACCTCTTTTACAGATGCAATACTCTTGCTTTTATTTCCTTGGTTTTACCAACATTCCAGAAGTTTTCGCCCAAATATCCGCAGGTTCTTCTGGTTACATTGAGTTTTGCGTGGTCTTTGTTGTGACAAACGGGGCATTCCCATTCGTTGTCATCATTTATAATGATTTCACCGTCAAAACCACATTCGTGACAGTAGTCACTCTTTGTATTAAATTCAGCGTACTGAATGTTGTCATAAATAAATCTTACAACATCCTCAATCGCCTCAGCGTTGTGACGCATATTGGGGATTTCAACGTAAGAAATCGCACCACCTGATGAGATCTTCTGGAACTGACTTTCAAACTCGAATTTTGAGAATGTGTCGATTTCTTCACGGACATCAACGTGGTATGAGTTTGTATAGTAGCCTTTGTCTGTAATATCCTCTACGCTTCCGAATTTCTTTTTATCAATTCTTGCAAATCTGTAGCATAAGGATTCAGCAGGTGTTCCGTAGAGTGCAAAACCGATGTTGGTTTCTGCTCTCCAGTCGTCAGTTGCCTTTCTTAAGCGGTTCATAACCTTTAAGGCAAATTCCTGTCCTTCGGGGGTTGTGTGCGAAACGCCCTTCATAGCCTTTGTTACTTCGTAAAGACCGATATAGCCAAGTGAAATTGAAGAATATCCGCCAAAGAGTAAATCGTCGATAACTTCGCCCTTTGCCTTACGAGTGATAGCACCGTACTGCCAATGAACAGGGCTTACGTCTGATTTTGTGCCGAGGAGTGCACGGTGACGGCACATTAAAGCTTCAAAGCAAAGCTCCAAGCGTTCGTCTAATAAATCCCAGAAAAGCTTTTCGTCGCCTTTAGCGATAAGACCAATCTGAGGAAGGTTGATGCTGACAACGCCCTGATTGAAACGACCCTCAAATTTGTAATTTCCGTTTTCGTCTTTCCATGGTGATAAGAAGCTTCTGCAGCCCATGGGGCTAAATACGTTGCCCTCGTAGTTTTCACGCATTTTCTTAGCTGAAATATAGTCGGGGTACATACGTTTGATTGAACACTGAACTGCAAGCTTTGTGATATAGTCATATTCTCCACCTTGAAGGGAGTTATGCTCGTCCAAAACGTAAACAAGCTTGGGGAATGCAGGTGTCACGAAAACGCCTGCTTCATTTTTAATGCCCTGAAGACGCTGACGGAGGATTTCTTCGATAATCATAGCGTTTTCTTTAACATATTCATCGTTTTTATCAAGATTTAAGAAAAGTGTTACGAAAGGTGACTGACCGTTGGTTGTCATAAGGGTGTTAATCTGATACTGAATGGTCTGAACACCTGAGCGAAGCTCATCTTTTGTTCTTCCCATAGCAAGCTTTTCAACCATTTCTTCAGGAAGCTCACCATCAGATGCGCGTCTTATACTTTCCTTAAACTTTTCGTGGCTCTTGCGGAGATATTTACCTAAATGACGGATGTCAACAGACTGACCGCCGTACTGGCTGCTTGCAACAGCTGCAATAATCTGAGTAACGATTGTGCAGGCAACCTGAAAGCTTTTAGGTGTTTCAATAAGCTTTCCGTTCATAACTGTTCCGTTATCAAGCATATTTCCAATATCAATTAAGCAGCAGTTAAAAATAGGCTGAATAAAGTAGTCTGCGTCATGGAAGTGAAGCACACCTTCTTCGTGAGCCTTCGAGATTTTTTCAGGGAGTAAAATACGGCTGGTTAAGTCTTTTGAAACTTCGCCTGCAATAAGGTCACGCTGGGTTGAAGCAGCGATAGCATTCTTATTTGAATTTTCCTCCATAACGTCTTTATTTGCGTTTTTGATAAGGCTTAAGATAGAATCGTCGGTTGTGTTAGCCTTACGCACCAAAGCACGTGAATAACGGTAAATTATGTAAATTTTTGCAAGGATAAAGCGTTCTTTCTCCATGAGCTTTTGCTCAACGATATCCTGAATATCCTCAACTAATATTCTTCTGCATTTTCTTGTTTCAATATAGGATAAAATTTCTTCGATTTCTTCGTCGGTGGCACGGTCACGCTCTTCAACCTCAGCGTTTGCCTTACGGATAGCAGTTTCGATTTTTGCTCTGTCGAAATCTACAGTTGTTCCGTCTCTTTTAATAACTAACATTTCATTTCCTCTCCTTTTTCATACTTCCCATATGTGCATTATCAATTATACATTAAATAAAATCAAAAAACTGTTGCAAATGCAACAGTTTTTTGATATAATACAAAATATAGTTATAGAAAATAAAATCAGACACAAGATAATGAGGTGTATGAAAATGCTGAAATCGGCTTTGTTCCGCGGTTTTAAGGAAGAAGATGTCAAAAAAATGATGAAATGTGCGGATGGAAAACTCAAAATTTGTAACACAAATGAAACAATAATGTCATTTGAAAGAAATATTGAAAGTATATATATTTTACTTTCCGGAACAGCAGAATTGGTGTCTTATGACTATGACGGAAACCAGACAATTTTGGAACGCTACACCAAGGACTCTATATTTGGTGAAATGCTTTCACCGTATTCTAATTTTGACGAGGTTTTTGTTACCGCAAAGGAGCAATGTGAGGTTATTATTATAAAATACAGCAGGGCAATATCACAATGTCACAACGCCTGCCCTCATCATAAAAAGTTCATAGATAACCTTTTTTTGCTGATGGCTAAAAAGATGTCGGCTCAGTCGCATCATATAGAGGTGTTAAGCAAAAGGTCAATACGAGAAAAGCTCATAGCCTACTTTGAAATTCAAGCCAACGAACAAGGCTCATTTTCGTTCACTCTGCCCTTTTCTTTATCTTCTTTGGCTGATTACCTGTCAATCGACAGAAGCGCAATGCAGAGAGAAATTAAGAGGTTAAATGAGGAAGGGAAAATTGAGAATAAGGGAAGAAAAATTACATTAAAGAAATAATCATAAACTAACACAGTGCCAATTAATCAGAATGTAGTTATATGGGGCTATAGCAAAATGCGCACAGCACACAAGGCAAAGAAAACGCATAACAAAGCCACTTGGTTATATTAAAAAAATTAAAATGATGCAAAACCTAAGGAAGAAACTCGTCGTTTGACGAGTTTCTTCTATTTTATGCCTTGTGTTTTGAACAAACTTCACCTCTCGGGCGTCAAAACCGCCGAATTTTTTCGCTTTTCAAGAGAAAAGCTCAGGTTTTAGGCGGTTTTTCCTTGTTTCGTTGAAAGGCACACGCCTTTCAACGAGGAGGAACAACAGACATTAAAGCGTCATTTTTCAATTATGAAAAATGACGCATAATTTGTCTTGTTGTGACGATGTACGCCTTCGGGGA
>JAZNOF010000011.1:0-72000 GCA_045580665.1 Congzhengia sp. | reverse complement strand
AAACAAAAGGAACGCCCACCGCAGGTGAACAATTTAAATATAAAAGCAAAAAGCAAATTTACAAAGAATTTACTCCGTCGGAGACACGATGCAAAAAAAGAAGGCAAGGAAGAAAAAACTTCCTTACCTTGCGTCAGCTTAGGCCGCAACCGATATTTTTATTTATTATAATTATAGAAACCTGCAGGTTCTTTAACTGTTCCTTCAAAATATTCTACACATCTGCCGTCTGTTCCGTCGAGAGAATAAAGAGCAAGTCTTTTTGCATCTTTATTATAGTATCCGCTGCAAGCTCCTTCGTCATAGCGGAAACCATAGCTATTAAGCATCTTTGTGAATTTCTTTATGTCCTGCATTTCTTCATCACTGGATTCTCCGCCCCAACTATAAGTCATCATAGAATCAATAAATGTAACATCAAACTTTGTTCCTCTTAAGGTTATCATATAATGCTCGTCGAATGACGGGTCGCCCATCCATGCGCCGATGCCTGAAACCATCAGGGTTTTATCTTTTATCGTTATATCAACAAACGAAAACATCGGTAAAAGGGAATACACTTCGTATGTATCTACCAAAACAATTTTTTCATCAGCAACGGTATATGCTTTTACATACAATGAAGATTCGCTCCCATCCATACGCGGAGCTAAAGACGTTACTTCCTGAACAGTTATAAGGTCTTTCACGCCGTCGTCGTTAAAGTCTTTTATAGCGTGGGTTACAAAGCCTTCTTCTGCCATATAGCCGTCGGGTGAAAGCGCGCCTATATCTACTGAGGTGATTTTTCCTGATTTTTTTCCAATCTGTTCTTCGTATTTTGTTACAAAGCCTTTATACGCCTTGTCATAATCAATTTTATCGTTTGGTTTGGGTATAATCTCAAGAGCATTTTCCTTTAGCTTTTCAGCAGAGTAAAGTTCAACTGTTTCACCTAAATTTTCGTTGAAATCGTTATAAATTTCTTCTGAAACAAGTTTTCCGTTTACCTCGTAGCCTTCAGTTGTTTCATAATTTTCGCTAAATACTGTCCGCGAGCTTGCAAATTCTACCATTTCACCATCAATATGCTGAACAAGGCTTACTGCAAATCCCGTGGATGATGATGCGCTTTCGCACTTTGTACAGTATTTTCCGTTATACTCTACCAAAGATGTTCCCGACGCCATAATTCCGTTAAACCCTTCGTATATAGGCGTCACATATCCTTTTTGCAGGGTATAGACATGATACAGTGCGCCTGCCATTACGATAAGGTCGTCTGCGTTATCTCCCGTAACATCTGCCATAAAACACTCTAAGTCATCCTGCTCAATAGCTTCTGTTGCACCGTATGAATACGCCGACTCTGTCATATACGCAGGTATTGTTTCCTTTGTGGCGTTATAATACTGAACAGCGACATTTTCATCAGCTGAAAGAGTTGTTATGAGTTCTTCAGGTTTTTCTGTCACCTCATTCTGCACCTCATCGTTTTTTTCGCAGGCGGTAAAAGAAAACGCAAGTACTGCCGTCAAAATTAAGCTCAGTAGTTTTTTCATAATCTATCTTCCTTATTTAATCAATATTTCCGCTTTGGGATGCAAAGCTTGCAATAAATTCTTTTGTTCTTGGATTTTTGGGGTTTTCAAAAATATCTTTTGGCGTTCCTTCTTCTGCGATTACACCGTTATCCATAAAGATAATTCTGTCTGAGATATTTTTTGCAAAAAACATTTCGTGGGTTACAATAATCATTGTCATACCATCGTCAGCCAATGATTTTATAACCTTTAAAACCTCATTTGTAATTTCGGGATCCAGTGCCGATGTAGGCTCGTCAAAGAGCATAATCTTAGGGTTTAACGCTAAAGCACGGCATATTGCCACGCGCTGTTGCTGACCGCCTGAAAGCTGGCAGGGGTAGCTATCATATTTTTCAGAAAGTCCCGCCCTGTCCATCAGCACCTTTGCTTCCTTTTCAATTTCGGCAAAAATTTCTTTTTTATTTTGTTTAAAATCTTTACGTTCTTTTGCTAAAAGACGGGGTGCGAGCATAACATTTTCCAAAGCCGTATACTGCGGAAAAAGGTTGAATGACTGAAAAACAAAACCGAATTTAAGCTGATTTTCACGAATTTCCTTAGCCGACAGACTTTTTACGCTCTCTGCATCAAAAACTGTTTCGCCGTCTAAAATAATTGTTCCTTCGTTTGCTTTTTCCAAAAAGTTAATACAACGCAGAAGCGTAGTTTTACCGCTTCCTGATGAGCCGATTATAGATACAACCTCACCTTGCTCCATTGAGAAAGAAACGCCTTTTAAAACATTGGTTTTATCAAAGCTCTTTTTAATGTTTTTAACTTCTAAAATCGCCATTTTGCGTTTCCTCCTAATTATAATAATCCAGTTTCTTTTCTATGTAACCAAAAATAAGTGTTAAAATTCCACAAAACGCAAGGTAGAAAAGCCCCGAATAGAAAAGAGGCCATAAAACGTGCTCTGAATTCATCATTCTCTTTGCATTCCATGTAATTTCATAAACCATTATGGTATTTGCCAATGACGTGTCTTTAACTAAAGTTAAAAACTCGTTACTCATAGGCGGAACAATTCTTTTTATAACCTGAAGCAGAATGATTTTAAAGAACACCTGAGATTTTGTTAAACCCAAAACTGCTCCTGCCTCATACTGACCTTTAGGCACGCTTTCTATTCCACCGCGGAAAATTTCCGCAAAATAGCAGGCATAGTTTAAAACAAAGGCAATTATTACAGCAAGAAAAAGGTTCATGCCTTTTATTCCCAAAAGTCCCGGTCCGAGACCGAAAACGATAAGCTGGAGCATAAGCGGTGTTCCGCGAATTATCCATATGAGAGTTTTTATGGGATATTTTATGAATTTTATTTTACTCATTGCACCAAAGGAAATAATAAGTCCTAAGGGAAGAGCCATTAAAAGCGTTATCCCGAAAATTTTTACAGTTGTAAGCAAGCCTTCTAAAAGACTCAGCGTAACTTTAATAAATAAATCCATATTTGCACCTTTAAAATTTTATTTTAACCGACCAAAAAGGCAGACCTTAGGTCTACCTTTTTGAAAGCTATTTATTTTTATGTTTATTATAATGCTAAGTTAAGCTCATATTTTGTAGCTAACTCATCAAGTGTTCCGTCAGCTTTGAGTTCGTCAATAGCTTTGTCAACTGCATCTTTAAGTTCAGCATCATCGAGTCTGAAGCCGATACCATATTCTTCAGATGTAAGCTCTAAGCCATATGTATAATCTTCGTAGCTTGTGCCCTCAGCTGTCATTGATTTTGCCATTGTGATATCAATTACGCAAGCATCAGCCTGACCGCCTGCTAAAGCCAAGAGTGCATCTGTCTGAGCGGCAACGGGTGAGTAGTTTTCGTCTAAACCACTGTCTTTAATCGCTGTTTCACCTGCTGAACCTGCCTCAGCTGCAAACTTAAGACCTTTTAAGCTTTCAATATCTTTGTATTCTGCAACCTTGTCTTTTGCCATAACAACAACCTGAGCGTTTTTAACGTATGCTTTTGAAACTAAGCAGTTTTTCTCAACTTCGTCAGAAATTGTCATACCGTTCCAGATACAGTCAATCTGATTTGCATCTAATGTTACAAATTTTGTATCCCAGTTGATTTCAACAAATTCAGGTGTTCTTCCGATTTTTTCACAAACTGCTAAAGCAAACTCTGTGTCGAAACCTGTTAACTCGTCATTTTCATCAAAATAATTCATAGGCTCATAAATTGTGTAGCCGATAACTAACTTTTCTTTAGCTGTTTCGCCCTCAGCATCGCCGCCGGTGGGTTCTGTTTTTCCGCAAGCTGCAAATACTGATATTGCTAATGTTAATGTTAATAAAAGTGCTAATAATTTTTTCATTGTAAAATCTCCTCATTTTTTGATTTTATTGATTACAGCTAATACTTTACCACGCTAAAGTGATAAAGTCAAGACTTTTTTTAGAATTTTACATAATTTTGTTATTGTGCACAAAAAAATAGGCTCTCAGTTGTTCAAAACAAACAACCAAGAGCCGTTATATACGTTATCGTACATCGTCAAGACCTTTTGCCTGAGTATGATATATGGGTTTCCACGACACATCCTTTGAGAAAAGCGCCACAAGGGTAATTGGGATATACGTCAGCATAAAGAACGGGAAAGTAAAGGTATATAAAATCTTTTTTCTCATTGGAGCAAAGATTTTAGACCACTCCGTTACCGTAGTGATGGCACCCATTCCCAAAAGCCCAAAATATGAGCTTAAAAACGAGCCGAGCGCTGTATCCACAACGGCGTTGAAGCCTATCTGTTTTCCCATAATACTTAAGATAATTGCAAGAGCGATTATCGCTCCATAAAAGATTATGCCTGCAACAGTTAAAATTACAGGAAGCATTGTTGTTGCGGTAAGGTCAAAGAAAGCAAAGCCTTTTCCTTTAAACAGTGCGTTCACCATTTTAAAGAAATACTTTTGTGTAACCTGCATAGAGCCTTTTGTCCATCTCATTCTCTGGCGCCATGACTGACCGAACTTAACGGGCTGTTCATCATAGAGCACAGCCGTTCCGCAGTAAGCAATTTTTTCACCATCTAAAACATTATGAATAGAAAACTCAATATCTTCTGTCAGCAGGAAGAATTTCCATCCGCCCAGCTTTTCTAAAATTTCACGGTGAACCAAAAAACCTGTTCCTGAAATTGCACAACTTGTATCAAGCAACATTCTCGGATAGTTAAGGTACTTTGATTCTCTTAAATACCAAAGAGAACATCCAGCCGAAATCCAGCTTGAGCCGTAATTTTTTGTATTTCTGTAGCTTGTGATGATTCTGTTTCCGTTGGAAAAGGTTTTATTCATTTCCTCAATGTAGCGTTCGTCTAAAAGATTATCTGCATCAAATACGAAATATCCCTGATAATCGTTATCGGGATAATCATTTTTTATAATGTTCAGGGCATAATCTAATGCATAACCCTTACCAACCTGCTTTTTGTTAAAACGTTCAATTACACGAAATGCACCTGCATCACGCGCCGCTTTGGCTGTGTTATCGGTGCAGTTATCGGCAATAACAAAAATATCAATAAGCTCAGACGGATATGTCTGTCCTTTTATACTTGCAATCAGGTGGGGAATAACCAGTTCTTCATTTCTTGCAGGAATTAAAACGGCATATTTGTACGTTCTTTTAGCCTTCAGGTCTTTCCCTTTTTTAAAAAAAGGAACAAATATATACAAAAACTGATATGACATACAAGCAACAAAAATCAACGCAAAAACGAGATTAAAATAACGTATAAAGCTTAAGTCCATTTTGACCTGTCTCCTATCAAAATAATGTATAAACAATCACTATAATAATACTATATCAATAGGATTTTGTCAATGAATTTAAAATTTATATGAACTATTTTATTTTAACTATGGACAAACTTCCTTAAAATATATTATAATAGTATATATTGGCAGAGTAGGGATTGACGCGTTAAGTGGCAGACGAACGGGAAGTTGTCGTCTGCACGAAGGAAAACAGTTTTTCCGCGATGTCTTTTCCGCATTCCGCTGCTGTAATTTTTGGCTCAGAGCCTCTTTTTGCAGCAAAAAAATTATTGGAGGTTTTGAGAATGAAAAAGTATTTTACAGTTAAAACATTGGTAGCATCAGCGCTTCTGGTTGCATTAAACATTGTTTTTACAAGGCTTTTGTCCATTGATGCAGGCCCTGTGCGTATTGGTTTTGGGTTTATTCCCATAGCTTTCGGGTCTATGCTTTTCGGAATAGTCCCAGGAACAATTATTGCAATCGTAGCAGACCTTTTGGGCGCACTCTTAGACGGTGCGGGAATATGGCTCGGCTTTACGTTTTCCGCAGCACTTTACGGCGTGACATACGCATACCTTTTCCGCCGTGAAAAATCTGTTAAAAACATTGCTGTCTGCGTGGTTTTTCAGGCTGTTTTAATTGATGCGCTAATGGGCGCTCTGTGGTATTTTCTCTATACAGGCATGGATTTTTCGGTCGCAATTTTAGGAAGAAGTATTAACGCTCTTGCTATGATTCCCGTAAAAATTATAACATTAAAGTATTTGTGGAAATACGTAGGCGAAAGATTACAAAAACAAAATCTTGTTTAGGTGAAAATATGATATATCTTGATAATGCGGCTACAACCATGCCGTACAACGAAGTAACTGAAGAAATGGCAAAGGCTGACCGTGAGTTTTTCGCAAATCCTTCGTCTATGCACACGGCAGGATATAACGCCGAAAAAAAAGTAAATGATGCAGAAGATTTAATTTTAAAAGCAATCGGCGGAACGGGCGGAAAGCTGATTTTCACGTCAGGCGGAACTGAAAGCAACAACCTTGCATTTTTCGGAACAGTCTTTTCAACTCTAAAAAGAAAACCTCACATAATAACCACAAAAATTGAGCACCCTTCCGTATTAGAGCCTGCCAAGGCATTAGAAGCTCTGGGGGCTGAGGTAACATATATTTCCCCTGACGAAAAAGGCTTTATAAACCCCGATGATGTTTTAAACAGCGTAAAGGACAACACGGTTTTTGTGTCTGTTATGGCAGTTAACAACGAAACAGGTGCAATTCAGCCAATAGCTGAAATTGCAAAAAAGGTAAAATCGAAAAACAGCCGTATTTTAGTTCATACAGACTGTGTTCAGGCTTTTGGCAACATAAAGATTTGTGCATCTTTATGGGGTGTTGACTTGATTTCCTTAAGCGGTCATAAAATTCACGGACCTAAAGGTGTTGGTGGATTGTACGTTGCGAAAAATGTTCGTTTAAACCCAGTGATTTTAGGCGGACATCAGCAAAATAATCTTCGCTCGGGAACTCACAACACTACGGGGATTATAGGTTTTTCAAAAGCCGTTTGTATTATGGAAGAAAGCTTTTCGGAAAAGTGTGAAAAGCTGAAAGCTTTGAAAAACAAGCTTATAGAGAATTTAAAGGAAAATGACTTATTTGAAATAAATAACGGGGGAGACCTATATTCTCCCCACATCATAAGTATGCGAATAAAAAATGTGAGAGCAGAGGTTATTCTCCACGCTTTAGAGTCCTATGGCATCTGTATTTCTGCTGGGTCTGCCTGCTCATCCAACAAGCCATCGCCCTCTCATGTTTTAACGGCAATGGGGTATGACAAAAAGAAAATTGAGGAAACTATAAGGGTAAGCACAGGCGCTTTTTCAACCATAGCTGACATTAACGCATTTTGCGATACAGCGGTAAAAGAGGCAAGTGCTCTTTCAAGATTTACAAGAGTTTAACGGAGGATTTATGAATATTTTAATAATCGGCGACGTTGTTGGCGACAGCGGAACAGAGGCGCTCTCAGAAAAGCTTCCTTTGCTTAAAGAAAAATATTCTGCCGACCTTTGCATTGTTAACGGCGAAAATTCCTGCAGTGCAAACGGCATTTCAAGAAGAAAAGCTGAAATGATATTAGATGCAGGGGCAGACGTTATAACCTTAGGAAACCACACCTTCCGCCAGAAAGATGCATATTCACTGCTTCTTCACAACAAAAACATAATTCGCCCCATAAACTATCCCCCTGAAACAGCAGGGCAGGGCTATTGTGTAATTGAAAAAAACGGGGTTCGCATCTGTGTTTTAAATGCATTGGGAAGAATTTATTTAGAGAATGTTGACTGTCCTTTCAGAGCTTTGAAATCTGCACTCTCCGAAATTAAGGCAGACATTAAAATAGTAGATTTTCACGCCGAGGCAACAAGTGAAAAACGTGCTATGGGCTTTTTCTTAGACGGACTCGCAAGCGTTGTTTTCGGAACCCACACTCATGTTCAGACAAATGACTTGCAGGTGCTTCCAAAAGGAACGGGCTACATCACAGATGTTGGTATGGCAGGCCCTCACCACTCCTGCTTAGGCGTTGATAAAGACATTGTGATTGAAAAGTTTGTAACCGCAATGCCGAAGCGTTTCGAGCTTTCAGACTCTCCTTCAAGAATTGACGGCGCTTTATTCTCTGTTGATGAAAAAAGTGGAAAATGCGCAGGCGGAGAAAGCTTTTCATATCTCCCGGGTGGTGCAATATGACAAAACAAGAAATAAGAAAGAGAAACCTTAAGATAAGATATGAGCTTTCAGGTCGCAAAGATAAGGATAAGAAAATTTTGGAAAATCTTTTATCAGCTGACTTTTACAAAAACGCAAGAACCGTAATGACATACGTTTCATACAAAAGCGAGGTTGACACAACCGGTCTTATCCAAAATATGTTAAAAGACAAAAAGAGATTATGTGCTCCCGTTTGTTTTGAAAACGGGATAATGGAAGCCTTTGAGTTTTTTGATTTTGGCGACCTTAAAACTTCGAAACTGGGAATTTCTGAGCCTGAAACTAAAATTAAAGTTTTGCCCGAAGAAATCGATTTGATAATCGTTCCCGGATGCGCCTTTAACGAAGAAGGCTTTCGCATAGGCTATGGCGGTGGCTTTTATGACCGCTATTTAAAAAATACAAAATCCGTTACCTGCGGACTGTTTTACGAGGCGTTAAGGACCGACTTTTCCCCTGATAAAACAGACATTCCGCTAAAATTTATTATAACGGAAGAAAATATATATAAATTTAAAAGTGAGGTAAATTAAAATGGATGTTTTTTGCGAATATCTTGTGAAGAAAAAAAGTGCTGAGGATAACTTGAAAAAGGTGGGTATTGTTATAGCCTGCATAATTTTGTGTATGGCGATATTTTACATATCCGTTGCTGTTTTCCATGGGCTTATAACTTATATGCCTATCTTAATTGCCGCCGCAATTTTTGGAACAGTATGGTGTGTTCGCAACTTTTCTATTGAATATGAATACATTTTCATAAACGGTATTTTGGATATTGACATTATAAAGGGAAGAGCTAAACGTAAAACTTTAGTTTCTGTTCCCTGCAGAAAAATTGAGTATATGGGCAGAATTTCAGATTCCTACAGTTCTCAGAACGCTAAAATCGACGCGATATACGATGCGTCACGCTCAGGAAAATACGTTATTACTTTTTCAAACAACGGCGTTTTAACAGACGTTTTGTTCCAGCCCCCTGAAAAGCTCCTTACAAATATGAAAAAATACAATCCGAGAAATATAAACTTATAGGTGAAAAAATGTTTAAAAATTCAACAGCGTTAGTTGTAAATTATTTAATAGAAAACAATATAACTGTTGCAACGGCAGAGTCCTGCACAGCAGGTATGGTTGCCTCGGCAATCGGGGATATTCCCAGAGTTTCTTCTATATTCAATGAAGGATTTATAACATACAGTAACGAGGCAAAGGAAAAACATCTCGGCGTTCCCCATGAGCTTTTGGAAAAGCACGGTGCTGTGAGCCATGAGGTTTGCGCCGCCATGGCTGAGGGAGTTTGTAAAGCCACCGGCGCTATGCTTGGAATTTCGACCACAGGCATTGCAGGCCCCGGCGGAGGAACGAAAGACAAACCCGTTGGTCTTGTTTATATAGGCATCTGCTATAATGGCAAAACAAAAGTATTTAAATATATTTTTACAGGCGACAGAAAAAACGTTCGATATAAAACTATGAAATATATTTTTCATGAACTGAAAAAAATTTTAATTTAACGTTGACAAAATGAAAAATATAGGATATAATTGTTTTCGAACAAATGTTCTATAAGGAGGAATTAAAATGGCTGAAAGAAAATCACCTATGGCAGATTCATCAGTTTCAAAGGATAAAAAAGAAGCAATAGAAATGGCGCTTTTGCAAATTGAAAAAAGCTACGGAAAAGGCGCCGTTATGAAACTTGGAGATAAACAGCATCTAAATGTCGAGGCTCTTCCCACAGGGGCACTGAGTCTTGATATTGCTTTGGGAATAGGCGGTCTTCCCAAGGGCAGAATTATTGAAATTTATGGACCTGAATCATCAGGTAAAACCACCGTTGCTTTACATATTATTGCAGAGGCTCAAAAACGCGGCGGCGAGGTTGCATTCATCGATGCAGAGCACGCATTAGACCCTGTTTATGCTAAAAACTTAGGCGTTAAGGTCGACGATTTAATTGTCTCCCAGCCCGACACAGGTGAGCAGGCTTTGGAAATTGCCGAAATGCTTGTAAGAAGTAACGCAATTGATGTTATTGTTATTGACTCTGTTGCGGCGTTAGTTCCCAAGTCGGAAATCGACGGCGATATGGGTGATTCCCACGTTGGTCTTCACGCAAGACTTATGAGTCAGGCTCTCCGTAAGCTTGCAGGTGTTATAAACAGAACAAACACTATTGCAATTTTCATTAACCAGCTTCGTGAAAAAGTTGGCGTTATTTACGGAAACCCCGAGGTTACAACGGGCGGACGAGCTTTGAAATTCTACGCAAGCGTTAGAATGGATATAAGAAAGCAGGAGTTAATCAAACAGGGAACCGATGTTATCGGTGTTAGAACAAAGGCAAAGGTTGTTAAAAACAAGGTTGCTCCTCCCTTTAAAGAAGCAGAATTTGACATTATGTACGGTGAGGGTATTTCAAAAGAGGGCTGCTTAGTTGACGTTGGCGCTGCCTGCGGCGTTTTAGAAAAAAGCGGCGCGTGGTATAACTACGGCGAAGAACGTATCGGTCAGGGACGTGAAAACGTTAAAAAGTACCTTCGTGATAACCCTGAAATCAGAGAAAAGGTTGAGGCTGAAATCAGAGAGATTCTCCTTGACAACAATAGCGAAGAAGAAACAACTGAAGAATAAAAGTTTAATAGGCTGTAGCAAAAAGCTACAGCCTTTCATATTTTATTATTTATATTTCGTCTCCGACGAGCAAATTCTGAATAAATTTACTTTTTAATTTATCTTTAATTTGCTGTCTCCGACGGGTACCTTTTGTTTCGGCAAAAGGTACCAAAACCATCTGTCGCTGTCTAAGATTTTAATTTTCTTTCTGCTCGCTCTCAAAAATTTTACCCCACGCAGACATTCGCGAAAATATTTTCGCTCAGGTCTGCTAAATCGGCTGTGCGTATATGGAACTTTTGCACATAGCCGATTTAAAATAAAATTTTTGAGCTCTTGCAGGAAAATTTAAAAATCTTTTCCAAAGCGACACAAAATTGTGCGATACGCAGAAACTGTGCGATTTTCGCCAGCCAGCCTTTGAAATTTTGGATTGTAAAATGTCTGCGATATTGAGAAATTTTTAATTGTAAATCGGTGTAGCTTAGGTTCCATTATTCGCTCACCGATTTAGCGAGGCTGAGCAAAATATTTTGCGAATCCGATGCGGCAATAAAAATTTCGAAAAGGGAGCAGTCACATTTTCATCTGAAATTTCCGGCTGAAGTGGTTTTGGTGACTTTTGCCGAAACAAAAGTCACGCCTGCCGCAGGCAACTAAAAAAACAAATTACAAAGAGCTGTAGTATTTTTACAGGTCCTCTTTTTTATCGTTTATTTGTTCTTCCAAGAATATAATCCGTTGATGTTTTATAAAAATCTGCAAGCTTTATAAGTATGTCTGTGGGAATATCCCGATAGCCTTTTTCGTATCTACAATACTGCGACTGTTTCATTGACAGGAGTTTTGCAATATCTGTTTGAGTCAAGTCACTATCTTCTCTTAAATCTCTGATACGCGGATAGTAATTCACAGATACACCCCCACACAATTTAATAACCATTTGGCTATTGACATTGTACCAAAATGTATGCTATAATATACAAAAATATAACCGTTTGGTTATAATCAAAAACAAAGGAGCGATTATTATGAAATGTAATCAATGTGGAACCGAGTATAGTGGAGAAAGTTGTCCAGCCTGCGCTGGCATACCAAAGAAAGAAAAGAAACCGATTTTTAAAAAGTGGTGGTTTTGGGCAATTGTTATTGTCGTTATTGCTATAATTGCATCATCAGGCAGTGATAAACCCACAAAAGAGTCACACAATTCAGGAATAACATCCGAATCTTCACAGACCACAACAACTGATACCACTTTTGGCATTAGTGAAACAGCTGTTTTTGACGATATAAAAATAACCGCTGTTGAAATGCAGGAGTCTAAAGGGGCAAATTATTTTGAGCCTGAGGCGGGTAATGTTTTTGTCGGTGTTAAGTTCGAAATCGAAAACATTTCGGATGCCGAACAAAACATAAGTTCACTACTTTTATTTGACGGATATGCCGATGGCGTTAAGTGTGACTATTCGATTTCTGCAAATTGCGCTTTTAACGACGGTACTCTTGACGGCGAATTATCTCCCGGCAGAAAGATGATTGGTTACTATGCCGTGGAAATTCCTGAAGATTGGGAAAAACTTGAATTCGAGGTTAAATCAGATTGGCTTTCCTCATCTAAAGCAACATTTGTTTTTGAAAAATAATTAAATAAAAAAGAAGAAATTTGCAAAATGCAAATTTCTTCTTTTTTATTGTGTTCTTTTATTGTTTATTCTGTATATGCTCGTTAAAGTTATCTGAAAAATGGTGTTTTCCGTCACTTCCCATAACAAAGAACAGATAGTTGCTCTCTGCGGGGTAGAGCGCCGCGTGGATAGCCTCTTCACCGGGAGATGCGATAGGACCTATTGGAAGTCCTTTATTGATATATGTGTTATAGGGGCTGTCAATCTTCGTGTCTGCCAAAGATAATACAGGTTTTCTCTCTTTAAGAACATACTGAACCGTTGCACAAGACTGAAGATAAGGATAGTCAGGGCTTTTTATTCTGTTATGGAAAACGCTTGAAACCAAGGCTCTATCCTCATCTCCCAGCGCCTCACGCTCGATGATGGAAGCCAAGGTTATCGCCTCATCCATGGTCATTTCCATTTCCTCTGTCCGTCTTTCATACTTATCATAAACTTCCTCAAAGCGACGGAGCATTTCATTGATAATGCCCCACTCATCATTAGGAGCAAAATTATATGTGTCGGGGAAAAGATAGCCCTCTAAGCGATTGTCGCGGGTGGGAATATCTTTTACAAAATCATAGTCGAATTTTCCGTAATCTACAAGGTAATAGAATTTATCTTTATCGATAAGACCTTTTTCTTCTAAAAGGTCTGCGATTTTATAAATTTCGTACCCCTCCGGAATTGTAACCGTTACAGTATCAAGCCTTTCGCCTGCTCCCGTTAAAATTTCAAAAATTTTCTCGTATCCCGAGCCTCTTTTTACCTTAAAGCTTCCGTAGTTATATTTTCCGTCAATTCCGCGAAGCTTTGACATAACCTTATAAAACTCACCTGAGTTTATAACTCCGTTTTGCTCTAAAAGGCCTGCAACAGTTCGTGTTCCTGCGCCTTCGGGAACAGTTATAACAACTTCCTCTCCAATGTTTACGGGAGCGTAGTCTGCGTAAAAATATCCGCAGGAAACAACGGCTATAACAATGAGGGCAGCCAGAACACATTTTTTAACAAAACGTCTGTTCTTTTTGATTTTTCGTTCTTCGCGTCTTTGCTCTATCGCCTCTTTCTGAGAGTCAGAAAGGCGCCTTTTGGTCATAAGCTCAATTTCGCCTCTTTTACTTTCTTCATCACCCTCATGGCGAGCTTCGTCTTGCGTCGTTTCGTGTACAGGTTCGTGAACAACACTTGCGTTTTCTGCAACGCTTTTAAAAATATTTTCCATTTTTTTCTGTGCTTCAAGTTCTTCGGGGCTTAAACTCTTATTTTCTTCCATTTAAACACTTCCTTTCCCTCGCTTTATAGCTTAAGGTTTGCTATGGCATTAAGCGAGCTGTCAGCAAAGTCTCCTTTTTGAAATTTATAAAATGCCGCACAACCAATCATTGCAGCATTATCCGTGCAAAGTATGGGCTGTGGGTAAAAAAGCTCCATTTTGTTTTCTTTTACTGCGTCTTCAAATGATGCTCTTAAAGCACCGTTTGCACTTACGCCCCCTGCTAAAACAACCTTTGTGCAGGCTTTATCCTTTGCTGCTCGGATTGTGTGGCGTGTTAACGCTTCAACAACTGCCTTTTGAAAGCTTGCGGCAATATCGGCATTATTTACTTCCTCACCCTTTTGCTCTTTATTATGAAGGTAGTTTATAACAGAGGTTTTAACTCCGCTGAAGCTGAAATCATAAGGGTTGTCCGAAAATTCAACCTGAGGAAAGCTTATTGCATTTTTGTCGCCCTCTTTTGAAAGTGCCTCAATTTTCGGGCCGCCTGGATAACCAAGACCAATAACTCTTGCAATTTTATCGAAAGCCTCGCCTGCGGCGTCATCTCTTGTTCTTCCTAAAATTTCAAACTCGTCGTAGTCTTTAACATAAAGAATATGACTGTGACCGCCTGATGCCACAAGGCACACAAAGGGTGGCTCTAAGTTTTTATGTGTAACATAGTTTGCCGCAATATGTCCGTGAATATGATTTACCGCTATAAGCGGAAGTTTTTTTGCTGAGGCTATAGCCTTAGCATATGACACTCCAACCAAAAGTGCTCCGATAAGTCCCGGGCCGTAGGTTACGGCAACGGCTGACAAATCGTCATAGTCTACGCCTGCAGTTTTCATTGCCTCATCTACCACTGTTGAGATGTTTAATACGTGGTTTCTTGAGGCAACCTCAGGCACAACGCCGCCAAATTTTTTGTGTATATCAATTTGTGATGAAATAATGTTTGATAAAACCTCCCTGCCGTTCCTTATAACCGCCGCCGAGGTTTCGTCGCAAGACGATTCTATCGCCAAAATAAAATTATCCATCATTCTACCTCTTTAAAATATTTTGTCATTAAAATTGCATCTTCTGTGTTATCGTAATATTTTTTTCTTCTTCCAACCTCTATAAAACCAAAAGAAGAATAAAGTGCTTTTGCCGCCTCGTTTGACTCTCTTACCTCAAGCGTCATAAAAGCTAAATCTTTTTTTTCTGCAAGCTTTACAAAATCCTCTATAAGCGCACTTGCTACGCCTTGTCTTCTGTATTTTTCCGACACAGCAACGTTAGTTATGTGCCCTTCGTCTGCCAAAATCCACATTCCCATATAGGCAACTGCCTTTCCGTCAATTACAGCCACTCGGTAAACGGAAAACTTACCCTGAATTTCCTCTATAAACATATCTTCTGTCCAGGGGCTATGAAAGCTTGTCCTTTCAACCTCTAAGATATCGGGAAGGTGCGATTTTTCAAAATCTGTTATTTGCATAAAACGACATTTCCTCCTGCCGATTTATAAATTCTGTTTTTAAGTGCCGTTGTTATTCCTCCTGACGAAAATGGAAGTTCTGCCAAAATACATTCTGCACCCATTTCATCTGCACGTCTTAATGCATTGAACAAATTTTTCGAGTATTCTTCAGGAGTTTTACCACAATTTATAACGGTTGCGCTGTCTAAAATCAATTCACCTGAAGATAATACAACTGTTTTTTTGTCGTTTTCTATAGCTTTTACAAGCTCACTTCTGCAGTTTTTTCCCTCAAACACTGTCATTTTACCCTTTGGGGCATAGTGCTTGTACTTCATACCGGGGCTTTTGGGTGCGTTTTCGTCACTGTCACAAGGAGCATAGCCCGTAACTTCTCCCAAAAGCTCGGAAAGAGTTTCGTGGGAGACTCCGCCGGGTCTTAGTATTCTCGGGGGAGAAACTGTTAAATCCACCACCGTTGACTCAATTCCAACACGGCATTCGCCACCATCTATGATATATTCTACTTTATCCTTTAAATCCTCTAAAACATGTTCCGCTTTTGTGGGGCTTGGTCTTCCCGATGTGTTGGCAGAGGGTGCTGCTACAGGAACACCGCTTAATTTTATCAGTTCGCGGGCAATCTCGCTTTCAGGAATACGCACCGCAACAGTTTTTCCGCCTGCGGTAACCTCGTCGGGCACAATGTCTTTTTTAAACAAAACAACAGTTATTGGTCCGGGGCACAAATTTTTAAAGATTTTGTCTGCCTCGGGGGGAATATTTTTTGCAATTCTTTCTACATCCTCCACTGATGATACGTGAACTATCAGCGGATTGTCAGACGGTCTTCCTTTTGCTTCAAAAACTTTCTTTACAGTATCAGACAAAAGAGCATTTGCTCCAAGACCGTAAACTGTCTCAGTAGGAAAGGCAACCAAATCCCCGTTTTTAAGACTTTCTGCAGGTTCTAAAAGCTTTTTGTAATCGTATATTGAATTTATTTTAACTGTTTTTGTCGACATAAACTTTCACCCAATTTTACATTATATCACTTTTTTTAAAAAAAATATAGTTTTTTTTAATATTTTATTGAAATTTCCTCAAAAATAGTATAAAATATAATAACAAAATTGCGAAGATTGTAATATAGGAGGATTATATGTCAAACGAAATTAAAAAAATTGGTATTATGACTGCAGGCGGTGACTGCCCCGGATTGAACCCCGTTATCCGCGCGGTTGTAAGAACAGCTATCTTGAAATACGGTCTTGAAGTGGTTGGTTTTAACCACGGTTACAAAGGTTTATATAACAACGATGTTGTTCCGCTTACATTAGATTCTGTTTCAGGAATTTTGCCCATCGGCGGAACAATGCTTTATTCTTCTAACAAGGACAACTTATTTGACTATGCTGTAGAAGAAAACGGCGTTATCGTTCAGAAGGACGTTTCTGACGTTGGTGTTGAGAATATGAAGAAAAACGGTATCGACGCTATGGTTATTATCGGCGGTGACGGAACTCTCACATCAGGCCGTGACTTTGCAAGAAAAGGCGTTAAGGTTGTTGGCGTTCCAAAAACAATCGACAACGACTTAGGCTGCACAGACTACACATTTGGTTTTGACACAGCTGTAAGCGTTGCCTGCGAAGCTGCTGACCGTCTTCACTCTACCGCTGTTTCACACAGCAGAATTATGGTATTGGAGGTTATGGGAAGATACGCAGGATGGATAGCTTTAAACGCAGGTATCTCAGGCGGTGCTGATGCTATTTTAATTCCTGAAATTCCTTACGATATAAACAAGGTTGCAGAGACCTTGAAAGAACGTGTAAAAAATGGCAAAAACTTCTCGGTTGTAGTTGTTGCAGAAGGTGCAAAACCCAAAGACGGCGAAGTTTTCGTAAGCAAAGTTATTGAAGGCAGCCCTGACCCCATCCGTTTAGGCGGTATCGGTAACAAGGTTGCTGAAGATTTGGAAAAATTAGTAGGTCTTGAGGCTCGTTCAACAATTTTAGGTCACATTCAGCGCGGCGGTTCGCCCACATCTCACGACAGAATTTTATCAACACGTTACGGTGCTGCTGCAGTTGAGCTTTTGATGCAGGGTAAATATGGCGTTATGGTTACACTTGACGGTGACGAAATGAGCTATGCATCATTAGAAGACGTTATCGGTCAGAACAAGGCAGTTGACCCAGAAGGCGAGCTTGTTACAATCGCAAAGGGCATCGGCATTTCATTCGGCGACTGATTTTAGCTAAAAACATGGGAGGGATATACAGTATGAAAAAGTTATTTGCGGCACTGCTTTCTGCGAGTATGCTTTTATCTGTGTGTCCCTTTGTTTCTGCGGCAGGGTATTCTGTTATCTTAGAGCCGCAGTATAATATGGCGGAAAGCTTTGAAGGCTCTGTTACCAAGGTGTCAAAAGGCTCAAAGTGGGCTTTGGCGGACACAAGCGGCGTTGCTATAACCTCTTATAGCTGGGATGCTGTTGGCGATACGGTTTCAGACTATATTCCTGCCAAATCAGGCGAGCTTTGGGGGTATATTTCACCTTCAGGCAAAACCCTTATCCCCTTTGTTTTTACTCAGGCAGGTTGTTTTAACGACGGAATGGCGCTTGTTAAAACAAAAGAGGGTGATTTTGCATATATTAACAAAAACGGCGATATTTTATTTAACTCGCCTTTCTCCTACTCGTTCCAATCGTCAGGCGGCGCAATCTGCGGAAGTATTGACGGACTTTATGGTTATTCGGATTCTGCAGGGCAGATTATAATTCCTCCGAAATTTGATATGGCTTATGATTTTTCGGAAGGCTTTGCAGCCGTGAGAAGTGACGGAAAATGGGGATTTATTAACACAGACGGAAGCTACCACATTAAGCCCAGTTACGATTACGCAGGAAGCTTTCAGGGCGGTTTTGCTGTTTGCATCCTTTCAGGGAAATACGGCATCATCAATAAAAAAGGCGCAAAAACCACACCTTTTACCTTTGATTATATCGCATCTCCCGATGAAAAGGGGCGTTTTCCTGCCAAAAGCGGCGATAAAAGCGGATACATAAACTCAAATGGTGAGTGGATTTTAGAAACAGATTACGACTACTGCTACGGCTTTACCAACGGCGCAGCAAGATTTTATAAAGACGGGCTGTGGGGCTACATAAACGAAAACGGTGACGAAATCGTTCCGCCTTTGTTTACAGACTGCGGCGAATACCACAAAGACCGTGCGGCATACTCTCTTGATGGTATGCTCTGGGGTTATTTGACTCTTGATTTAACTGCAAACGCTCCTGCTCCTCAAAAACCCGTTCCCGAGCCCGAACCTGCACCTGCTCCCTCAGGAGATGGTGAAATCGTTATACAGAATCCTGCTATTATTGGTGATTTGCCATTAGCTCCCGACAGTACGGACTGTATATCAATGAAAATCGGCTCTAACGCTGCTATAAGCGATGCAGGTCAGACAGTTCTTTCAGCTTCACCTGTGCTTTTAGACGGAACTACCATGGTTCCTGTCCGCGATGTTGTTGAGCTTATGGGCGGAACGGTTGAATGGACTGCTGAAACAAAAAGGATATTTATAGTATGCAAATATCAGAAAATTTCTATGACATTAGGCTCAAAAATCTGCTTTGTAAACGGAACCCCAAAACCCTTATCCAAAGCGCCTCAGCTTATAGGCTCTTCAACAATGATTCCGCTTCGAAATCTTGTTGACAATTTAAAATGTTTATTAAAATGGGTTGATACATCCCAGAATATTTTCATATATTATTAAAAAACCACAGAAAGGTGATTTAAAAATGGCAATTTTAGTTACTGGCGGGGCAGGCTACATAGGAAGCCATACATGCGTTGAACTCTTGGAAAGCGGCTATGAAATAGTTATCGTTGATAACTTTGTAAACTCAAAGCCCGAATCATTAAACAGAATAAGAAAAATTACGGGAAAAGATTTTAAATTCTATGAAGCTGATCTTTTAGACCGCGAAGCTTTAGAAAAGATTTTCAGCGAAAACGACATTTCTGCCGTTATTCACTTTGCAGGATTAAAGGCAGTTGGGGAATCTGTTTCTCAGCCTTTAAGATACTACCACAATAACATTACAGGAACTCTTATTCTTTGTGACGTTATGCAGAAAGCAGGGGTTAAGAAAATCGTATTTTCTTCATCTGCAACAGTTTACGGAAGTCCTAAATCTGTTCCGATAAGAGAAGACTTCCCGCTTCACACAACAAACCCCTACGGCAGCACAAAACTTATGATTGAAGATATTCTTCGTGACCTTTACGTTGCTGACAACGAATGGAGCATTGCACTCCTTCGTTACTTTAACCCCATTGGAGCCCACATCAGCGGTCTTATCGGCGAAGACCCCAACGGTATTCCCAACAACTTAATGCCATATATCGCTCAGGTTGCAGCAGGAAAGCTTGAGGTTTTAAGCGTTTTTGGTGATGACTACGATACAAAAGACGGAACAGGCGTTCGTGACTATATCCACGTTGTTGACCTTGCAAAAGGACACTTAAAAGCATTAGAAAAGGTTATGCGCGACACAGGCGCTGATGCTTATAACTTAGGAACAGGCAACGGCTACAGCGTTTTAGAGCTTGTTAATGCATTTGAAAAGGTTAACGGTGTTAAGGTTAACAAAAAAATCGCTCCCCGCCGTCCTGGTGATATTGCTGAGTGCTACGCTGACCCCAAAAAAGCCAAAGAAATTCTTGGCTGGGAGGCAGAGTTCGGCGTTGAGAGAATGTGCGAGGATGCATGGAGATTTATGAAAAATAACCCTAACGGGCTTTAATTTAAAATAATGAAGGGACTTGTGAAAATCACAAGTCCCTTCATTATTTTACTGCTATTTTTAATTCTTAGAAAAAACAATTCCCGCAAAGCCAAACGGTTTAATGTATTTTATTGTTACGCCTTTTTCAGTTATTATGCCTTCGCAGTTTATGAATCTTATGTGTGAAGGTTTATGTGCAATTTCAATTTCTGCATCACATATTTCATCTGGATGGAAATTGAAATAACCTGCGGCAAATTCGCCGTCATCTTCTTTACAGATACAATAAAGCATCGGGTGTCCGTTACATACAACGGGCATTTTTTCGCCCCCCAGCCATTCTATTGCATCGTTCAACTGTTTTCCTCTGCAATAAGACATAAGAATGGGCGATTGTACATATTGCTCCTCTATATTGAATCCGTAAACCATAAATCTTTGACCAAGTTTGTTCTCGTAAAGATACACTGCAGGTTCTTCATCCTTTTCGCTGCAAAAAGTACTCAACACCTTTGCACCATCGGAAATTGTCATTTTATATGCATTTGACGCATACACATCAGTTCCATAGTCATTGAATCTTTCTATAGGTAAATACCCCAGAGGTTCTTTTGATATAATACCTGTATCTATGCCTTTTGACTTTAAAATTTCTGCGGCTTTAAGGTCTAAAATAAGACCTTTTTCAAAGGCTGAATCAGGCAAATATTTTGCCTGCTCACCAAACGCCATACCGCAAAGACCATTACCCTCATAAGTGGTGGGTATAGCCGATGCAATAGGTATTATTGATGTTTGATTATCCATCCACCAATCTGTTATAGGTGCAGGACCTACATATTTTTCAGGCAAATCAGCGTTTTGCAAAATACGCATTTCTTCATATATTCTTATACCGGTTGCCTTTTTCGAATCAAAAGCATCTGAAATCTCATCATACAGTCCAAGATTTTTTATATGTAAATCAGCATATCCCTTCTCGTACTGAGGCTGTGACACATATCCCATTACATATTTTAGCGAATCCATACCATCTGAAACTCTGGTGGCAAGGTCAAATCCCTCAACATATGCCGCGGGAGTCTGAAATCTGTTGTGAGGATACGAATCTGCCTCGGCAAAAACTTCCACTCCCGAATCCTTACACCATACATACTGCTGACGTGCCACCTCAACAATGGTTTGCAGCATCTGATCGTGAAAACGCTTGCTGCTATACCAGTAGGGTGCTCCTGTAAATCTTAAAAACGGTTTTGTATTACCCGCAAGTATTTTGGAAAGCTCAATCGCATCCACACCTTCCAGGTCAAATGAGGTGTATCCTGCACAAAAGCCCATTCGCATATCAGGATTTACTTCGTCAACAGCTTTTCGCAAACTGCGACAAAAATCTCTCAGAGCATCTCCCTGCATTTTAAACCATATATCACGGTATTTATTTTTTCCGCCCGTGAAAACCTTGCTGCCGATTTCTTCTCTTAGAATCTTTTCGCCAGCAAGCTCTGAAAACAATTTAACATGGTAATCACACGCACAGCCTATACCTGCACAACGGGCACCCGAAAGACAAAGCTCATCATCAAGCATAAGCATTTCCACTCCGCTTGATGCTATATCCTTTACAAAACTGCACATAGCATCGGTGAAGTTCTTGTTTTCGGGGCAATAACAGTCATTTGAAGATTCTCCGTCAATAGAAATTCTTTTGGTAGAACCGGTTGCTATATCACGATTATATTCCGCCACTTCACCGCCCCAACCTAACGAACTTATCCAAAGAGCCGTTTCAAATCCGTTTTCTTTAAATTTTTTACTTTTATTCTTATAATCATCAAGATTTTTGCGTCTTCTTTCATTGGCTGTAAAAGGCCCTCTGTCCATAAATACAAGAAAAACTCTATCGACCTTCATTTCTTTAAATACTCTTAAATACTCATTTATATCAAGGTCCTTATTGGCGTTCATTGAAACTGATAATTTACTCACCATTCTCGCCCCCCGCCATCATTATACAATACGAAAAAATGTTTTGCAATATATTTTTTTGTAAACTTAGCCGCATTCTATTGACAAATAACCGAGTTAAAAATATAATCAAAACTGAGTAAAACTTTTGAAAGGAGTTACGAATATGAAATTTGAACAAAGACGATTCACTATTTCTCCCGCTGTTGTTCCCGTGGGCAAACCGGTTACAGTCACTATAGAAGGACATGGTGAATATTTCCGTTTTTTCGATGATATTGATTATACCGTAAGAGTTGTTCCCAAAGAACAAAGGGACTATCCCATAGATGATGATATTAACATCCTGAAAGTTGAGTATAATACCGTAAAAGGAACCTGCAGAAACGGAGTCTTGTCCTTTGAATATACATTTTGTTCCGAACAGGAATGGTCTGTTTCTGTCAAGGCTGAAAACTATTCTCATGACCCTCACACAAGCTGGTTGCATCCAATATATGACGGCAACTGGAATATGCAGAAATTTGATGATTTTAAGTTAAACTTCCGTTTGTATTCCCTTGAAGACGATTTATACCAATGTAAACCGTATAAGGGAGATACTCATACACATACAGAGTATTCTGACGGCAACGATACGCCTGAGCAGTTTTGTGCTCATTACAGAGGCTTTGGCTATGATTTTATGGCAGTTACCGACCATTATGAATATCCGGGCGGTTTGCGTGCCATTGAAAAAATGGCCGAATTAAAAACCAACTTTACTGTTTTTCCGGGAGAAGAGGTTCATGTAAAAGCAAGCAATCGCTTTCATATGGTGAACTTTAACGGAAAATCAAGCGTTAACACTATTATAGAAAACAACTATGAAGAAGTGAAAAAACAGGTTAAGGAACTTGCAAAAAATATAGACAATCTCTCTGAGGCTGAGGCTATGGAGGTTGCGTGGACACAATGGATTACAGAAGAAATTCGAAAATCAGGAGGTATATCCATTTATCCTCATCCGTATTGGACTTATCTTGAAATCTATAACTGCTCCACTCATATTTCAAAAGAGATTTTCAGAAGAGGTTTCTTTGATGCTTATGAGGCTATAAACGGCTTTCATCCTCAGGAAAATAATCTGCAATGGAATCTGTATTATGAAATGAGAAATGAAGGCATTAAAATACCTATTGTGGGTGCAACAGATGCCCACATTGGAACAGACCACGGTGAAAATTGCTGTGCGGTGAATTCTACCTGCGTATTTGCAAAATCCCCCGAAGAAATCCCAGATGCCATTATGGATTTAAGAAGTACGGCTGTAAGGCACGCACCCGGCGAGTTTCCTCAGGTTCACGGGTCTTTCCGTTATGTAAGATACACTCATTTCCTTTTAGAAAATTATTTTCCTATGCACAATGAACTCTGCAAGGCGTCAGGCGTGTTAATAAGTGAGTATTTTAAAGGGCATAAACAGCTGAAAACCGCTATAGAACTTACAGAAAGCCGTATTGCAGAATTTGAAAAAACCTTTTTTGGCAGATAACCAAAACTGTTATACAGTATAATAAAAATGCTGAACGAAATTATTCGTTCAGCATTTTTATTATACTTAAAATTTAAAATATTCCTTTGCATTATAATAACAAATTCCTTCAATAATCTGTTTTAATGCATTTCTGTCATTGGGATATTCCCCGTCTTCAACCCATGTACCAACTAAGTTACAGAGAATTCTTCTGAAATATTCATGTCTTGTATATGATACAAAGCTTCTTGAGTCTGTAAGCATACCCACGAACTTTCCTAAAAGACCTAAGTTTGCCAAGGCTTTCATCTGGGTTTCCATACCGTCTTTATTATCGTTAAACCACCAGCCTGAGCCAAACTGAATTTTTGAGGCTGTAGGGCCTTTCTGGAAGTTACCGAGCATTGTTCCCAAAACGTAGTTGTCTTTAGGGTTCAGCGTGTAAAGAATAGTTTTCGGAAGCACATCGTCAGACTCTAAACAGTTTAAGAATTTTGACAAATCCTCTGCGATACAAAGGTCGTTTATTGAGTCAAACCCTGTGTCTGCTCCTAATTTTTCATACATCTTTGTGTTATTGTTTCTGAGCGCTCCGATATGAAGCTGCATGCACCAGTCGTGTTTTTCGTATTCCTTCGCGCAATGCTTTAACACCGCGGTTTTATAGATATTTTCTTCTTCGCGTGTTAAGATGTCGCCTGCCATTTTCTTTTCAAAAACAGCTTTTGCATCGCCCTCGGCGTAGGGAACATACTCTAAACCGTGGTCTGAAAGTCTGCAGCCTAAGCTGTGGAAAAATTCAACTTTTTCGCTTATGAAGTTTAAAACATCTTCATAAGATTTTGCGCCAATCTTTTCCATATATGGCATAAAGGTTTCTTTGCCTATTTCAACTGCCTTGTCGGGACGGAATGTTGGAAGAATTTTTGTACTAAAACCCTGAAGTTCTTTATGATACTCTAAGCTGTCGGCAGGGTCGTCAGTTGTGCAGATAACCTCAACATTTGACCTTTTTATAAGATTTTTAGCCGAAAACTCGTCTTTAGCTAAACACTCGTTAATTTTATCCCATATTTCCTTTGCTGTTTCAGGAGACAAGGTTTTGTCGATACCAAAATATCTTTTAAGTTCTAAATGTGTCCAATGGTAAAGCGGGTTTCCTATTAATAGAGGCATTGTTTCTGCCCACTTTAACCACTTTTCATAATCGTCTTTATCGCCTGTTATGTATTCTTCAGGAACACCGTAAGATCGCATCTGACGCCATTTGTAATGGTCTCCGCCCAAAAATAAGTCATAAGCGTTTTTAAACTTATAATCATCGCATATCATTTTAGGAACCAAGTGGCAATGATAGTCGATTATGGGCAAATCCTTTGCAAATTCGTTATAGAGTTTTTTTGCTGTTTTGTTTTTTAAGAGAAAATTGTCGTTGATAAAACTCACAGTGTAACACCATCCTTAAATATTGAAATTTCGCGGCAGCCGTTTTCTTCATTTTTAGTCTTTCTGCCCTCTGCAACTTCTATTATAAAGTTTAAAAACTCCTCCGTCAAGTCGTTTCCGTCTAACGTGGGGCTTGCGTCAAAATCTATCCAGTTTTTCTTCTTTTCTGCCAAGTCTTTATTGGTAGAAATCTTAACAGTGGGAACAACTGAGCCTAATGGCGTTCCTCTGCCCGTTGTGAAAAGGATAATATGCACGCCTGCGGCGGCTAAATTGGTAACGGCGCAAATATCGTTGCCCGGACCGTTTAAAAGTGAAAGTCCGTTTTCAGAAAGAGTATCGCCGTAGTCCAAAACGTCAACAACCTTAGAAAGTCCGCCCTTTTGAACACAACCTAAAGACTTTTCTTCTAACGTTGTAATTCCGCCCTTTTTGTTGCCGGGCGATGGGTTTTCGTAAACCACCTGTCCGTGACGCACAAAGTAGTCTTTAAAATTATTTATTAAAGATACGCATTTTTCAAAAACCTCTTTGCTCTCTGCACGTTTCATCAAAAGGTGTTCTGCGCCAAACATTTCGGGAACTTCTGTTAAAACACAGCTTCCTCCCATAGAAATAAGCTTATCTGACACTCTGCCAACAAGAGGGTTTGCAGTAATTCCGCTTAAGCCGTCGCTTCCGCCGCACTTCAAGCCCACCTTAAGTTCAGAAATCGGAACAGGCTGTCTTTTAAAGGTATCTGCGTATTCTTTAAGCTCTTCAACAAGCTTTATGCCCTCGGCTATTTCGTCATCAAAATCCTGAGCATTTAAGAACTTAACACGTTTTTCGTTCCAAGCGCCCAGAACTTTTTTCATTTCATCAATATTATTGTTTTCGCATCCTAAGCCTAAAACCAAAACGCCTGCGGCATTGGGGTGGTTAATCATGCCTTTTAAAATAAGCTGGGTTGTTTTATGGTCATCGCCTAACTGCGAGCACCCGAAAGGATGAGGAAAGAAATAAGCTCCCGTCTTTTCTGCAATTCTTTCCGCTATTTTATTAACGCACCCAACGGTGTTTACAATCCAGATTTCATTTCTTATTCCAATATCCCCGTTTTCGCGGACATACCCCATAAATGTTTTGTCTGTTTTAATCTCGGGAATATCATAAAACTCAGGCTCGTAAACATACTCTAATTTTTCGTTGAGATTTGTTTTTACATTATGGGTGTGAACATGGTCGCCTTTTTTAATATCCTCAGTTGCGTGGCCTATGGGACAGCCGTATTTTACAATGTTTTCACCGCACTTTATATCGCGGTCGGCATACTTATGACCATCCTCTAAATTAACATACACATTATCCAATGGATTTATTTTCATATCATTCACCTTACAAGTATTTTTTTATTTCGTCTGATAAGAATGATAAATCTTCATCCCAAAGGGAAGTATTTGCAAGAATTTCATCAACAGTTGCAGTCTTCATAAATTCTGTAACATCTTTATCATCATTTGTCATATCGGTTTTGTAAAACTCAATGAGGCGCGCAAACGAAAATAACAGCTTTTCGGGCATTTTATTAAATCTTTTTATGTACTCTAAGATTGATGGAAGAACGCGAACCTTAAATTTACTTACAGAGTTTAACGCAATTGACGAGCAGAAATGCTTGATGTAAGGATTCTGAAAACGCTCAAAAACGCTGTCTGCATAAGATACAAGCTCCTCTTTGGGCATATCAAGCGTGGGGATGATTTCATCATACACGCAAACTTTGTCAAATGCACACATTGTTTCGTCTTTCATACAGTCGCCAACAGTTTCAACGCCTGAAAGGAGAGCGTATGGAATCATAGCGGTGTGAGCGCCGTTTAAAATTCTTACCTTTCTTGTGCGGTACATTGCAAGGTTATCCGTTACAACAACATTTAAGTCGGTTTTGTCAAAGGGGATTTCCAAAACCTTGTCTTTTGGTCCTTCAATCGCCCAGAGGTGAAAATACTCAGATGTATTTACCATATTGTCCTCATAGCCTAAGTTAAGCTCCTCATCTTTCGGGTAGCCTGTGTTAATTCTGTCAACTAAGGTATTACAGAAAATATTTTCGTTTTCAACAAAGGCTTTAAAATCTTCGCCTAAATGCCAGTCGTCAGCATAGCGGAGAATTATTTTTTTAAGGTTTTCGCCGTTTTTATCAATTAACTCGCAGGGCAAAAATACAAAGCCCGGAAGCTTTAGGTCAAATCTTCTTTTTAAAAGAGCCGTAACTTTTGCAGGAAAAGATTTTGCAGGGCGGTCAGATAATTTATCGCCCTCTAAATACGCAATTCCTGCCTCGGTGGTATTTGAAACAACATAGCGAAAATCAGGATTTTCGGCAAGCTTTAAATATGCGTCGTAGTCTTCATAAGGGTTTACACATCTTGAAATAACATCAACGATTTTTGTATCAACGCCCTCAATTCCGCGTGATAAATGGGTATAAATGCAATCCTGCTCTGAAAGTTTTTCACATAAGCCCTTTTCAATAGGCTGAACAACAACCACATTTCCGCTAAAATCGGTTTCGTCATTTACAATCTGGAGCATCCAGTCAACAAATCCGCGAAGAAAACCGCCTTCTCCAAACTGAATTACTCTTTCAGGTCTTAAAACCTTTTCTTTAATAGCCATAATCTTTCTCCTATCTTCCTGTTAATTTATGAAAGTCTTTATCTTCTTGATTTTTTTGTCTAACCATAACACCTTATAATATAATTTTACGATAAACTATTAAAGATTTCCTTTAAAAATATGCTTTTTTTCATGTATTTTCTTGATTTTTTTGTTGTTGGTGGTATAATTATGCGTGAGGGGTGATATAGATGTCTGAATATAATAGTTTTGTTCCGCCTGATTTTTGTTCAAAGTGGAATTCTCTTCAAAAGAAACGACCTAAATTCAACGATTTTTACTACGACCGTTTCAGCCGCAGCGGTGCTGTTACCTTTATAAACGGTCACTATCATAATTTATATGAGGTTTATTTTCTTGTGAAAGGAAATTGTCGCTCTTTTATAGACGGCAGATTTTTTGACATGCAGGAGGGCGACATTGCCCTTATACCGAAAGAAGTTCCTCACAAGGTTATATATAGCGGCGAGCCTACTGACAGACACCTTATCAACTTTTCAGACCGCTATATAGACGCCGTTTTCCGCAACAAACTAAAGCCTTTATTTGAAGGCGGTTTTTACCGCCCTAAAAAAGAGCATATTCCTGTGATAACTAATCTTTTTGAGCGGTTTGCAAAGGAATGGAAAAATAACGATGAATTTTCAGAGCTTACATTTAAAAATTTTGCAACTGAGCTGTTTTTACTTATGCTGAGAAATCCGTCAGAGGCAACGCCTGCAACGGAAATTGACCTCCCGATTGAGAAAACCACTCAGTACATAATTACAAACTACAAAGAGGATTTAACCTTAAATCAGATGGCAAAAATGGCGGCTTTATCCCCAAGCTATTATTCAAGACGGTTTAAAAGCCTGACGGGGTTTGGGTTTAAAGAATACCTTACCATTATCCGCGTTAAAGAGGCTCAGGACAGGCTTATTCACTCCGATAAATCAATTGTGAAAATTGCGTATGAGTGCGGTTTTAATGACTCAAACTATTTTTCAACGGTTTTTAAAGAGATTAACGGAATTCCGCCTTTAAAGTACAGAAAAATACACAGAGTTAAACTATAAAGGACAGTAGTAAAAACTACTGTCCTTTATAATTTAGTTTTTATTTAAAAACTCTTTTTCCATCTCTAAAATATCTTCAAGCCAATAGATACCAATATCCAAAGCTGCCCACATACTTGTTCTTTCCGCTTTTTTTGTAAGCTTGGCAGTCTTTATATCGTTTCCATGCTTTTCTAAAAGTTCAATTGTAATTTTAGTTGCCATATCAAGGTCGTTAACCTTTTCTGACTCTAAGATTGTAAATCTTACAATAAAATTTTCTTTAAAATCACCGTAGTAAAGCTCATTTCCGTTTCTTATTAAAGGTTTATCGCGGTAAATCAAGCTTTCTCTTTCTGTTAATGCCTTAGCCATTTTTATTCCTCCTGTCAGATAATCAGTCTTTTTCTAATTCTTTAAGTGTATTTATATCAACATCATCATCGTTTCTCGATGTGCGGGTCGTATTCTTAATAATAACAATATCGTCTACCTTAAACTCATTTACCATCGTGTCGCTATCTGAGTCAAGCTTTACAGACACAATGCCCTGAAGAAGATGCGCATTTATTACCGTTCCTCTGCCTGCAGGCGTTTCAACAATTGCACCAACGTTTGGCGTACGCTTTAATAAATCCTCATACGCCTCCTGTTCATATTTCAAGCAGCACATAAGTCTTCCGCAGGTACCCGAAATTTTTGTGGGGTTTAAAGATAGCGACTGTTCCTTTGCCATTTTAATTGAAACGGGGTCGAAGTCGCCTAAGAACTGTGAGCAGCAAAAAGGTCTTCCGCAAACGCCGAGGCCGCCTAAAAGCTTTGCCGCATCGCGAACGCCTATCTGGCGAAGCTCAATTCTTGTTCTGAAAACAGAGGCTAAATCTTTTACAAGCTGACGAAAATCTACTCGTCCGTCTGCAGTAAAGTAAAACAACACCTTGCTTCTGTCAAAAGTATATTCTGCGTCCACAAGATTCATTTCGAGTTTGTTTTCAGCAATCTTTTCAAGGCAGATACTAAAAGCCTCTTTGGCTTTTTTACGGTTTTCTTCAGCCTGATGGCTATCGTCCTCCGTTGCCTTTCTTAAAATGCTTTTAATCGGCATATTAAATTCGTTTTCGTCTACTTCTTTATTCACTAAAACAACGGTTCCGAATTCAACGCCGCGGGTTGTTTCAACAATAACACCGTCACCCACAGCCAGCTCCCACTGTTCAGGATTGAAGTAGTAAATTTTTCCAACGGGCTTAAATCTTATGCCCACTACCTTTGTCATGGAAATCCTCCCAAATATGCATCACAGTATCCATTACTGATGCATTATAGTTTAAATTCTGAGCAAGTCTCAGTTTGAAGTCATTTAGTCTGCCAAATGCCAAAATCAAGCTTTTTTTGCTTATTCCGTCACAAAAAACACGCATATCTGAAAGCTTGTTTTCATATATTATCAGGTTTTCAAGTCCTGTTTTCACAAAAACGCAGTCACGAATAAATGTAAGGAAAAAGTCAGTTACTTTTTCAATATTTTCTCTTTCCTCAATCATAAAGTCTGCGGCATCCCGCGCTTTTGATGCATCTTTCTTAAGATTTATTATATTTTTTACGCTTTCTTCGAAAAGATAAAGCGACTTTTCATCAGCCATAAGCGAAACAGCTTCGCCAATACTTCCCTGAGAAAGTCTTGCGATAAGCCTTGTATCCTCGCTGTCCCCATACTTTTGAGAGAGAAATTTATAAACCTCGTCAAAGGAAAGGGGGGAAAACGAAACAGTAAAGCTTCGAGATAAAACAGTACTCAAAAGCTTGTCCTGACTTGTTACGCAGATTATAAAAGTCACATTTTCAGGCGGCTCTTCCAAAACCTTCAAAAGAGCATTCTGAGCCTCTGCGCTTAGAATGTCGCCGTCTTTTATAATAAAAATTCTGCGCTTTGCAAGGTATGGCTTTAAATATACCTCTCCTAAAATTTTTTCTCTTATCTCGTCTACACCTATAGATGCTTTGTCCTTAGGCTTTTCAAGATAAATTATATCAGGATGATTGTAGCTCATCGCTTTTTTGCAGGCAGAACACACATCACAGGGAGGCGTGTCACCCTCACAGACTAAGCTTTTAGCAAAAATTTCTGCGCAAAGTCCTTTCCCTACACCGTTTTTGCCCTCAAAAACATATGAATTTGAAACTCTGTCTTTCAAAACAGCGTTTTCAAGACTTTTCCTTGCGGCTTCATTTCCGCATAGTTCATTAAAACCCATAATCAGACTTTTTCAAACCTTTCAACGTCTACCACAAATATCGTAGCACCGCCCACCTCAATTTCAGATGGCAATGATGCATAACCTGCAGTTCCGCCTATGTAGGGTTCGGGGGAGAATACTACCTGTTTTCTTTTAGCACTGTGTTTTTCAATTATTTTTATACAAGGTTCAACCTTTTCTTCCTCTGTACCAACAAGTAATGTGGTGTTTCCTGCGCGCAGAAAGCCACCTGTTGACGCCATTTTTGTAACCGAAAATCCCTCTTTATTAAGTTCTCTCATTACAGTATTACCATCATCATTGCTTACAATTGCGAACACAAGTTTCATAAAATCTCCTCCTTTATACTAATTTTATGTTAAAATTTTTATAAAATGCTATTTGTCAAAACTCAAAATAAGCTCACACAAATCGCGGGTTGCATTGGGTTTTGCAAAATATAAAACGTTTTCTTTAAGCTGTTTCATTTTAAAGCTTCCGTGGATAAGCTGGAAAATCGCCTCGTCAACACCAAAGCTTTCGCTTATACTCATGGCGATACCGTTGTTTTGCATAAACTCTCTGTTTCTGTCTTCCTGTCCCGGAATGGGGTTGAGCATAAGTATGGGAAGCTCTTTTGCTAAAGCCTCAGAGGTTGAAAGACCGCCGGGTTTTGTTATTATGCAGTCGCATGCGTCCATTAAAACATCGACATTATCAACAAAGCCGTAAACTGAAACTGTCTTTTTCCACACCATTTCGCTTACTTTATTTTTAAGCTTTTCATTACTTCCGCAAACAATTAAAATCTGAAAGTTTTCATTCATCTTGTCAAGCTTTTCTAATGCCTCAATAGTATGCGTTCCATAGCCCATTGAGCCCATCATAACAAGGATTGTAAATTTATCTTCGATGCCTAAAAGCTTTCTTGCATCACTTTTTGTTCGTTTTTCGGAAAATTTGGGATTTACAGGTATGCCGAAAGGCAACACATTCTCCGTAGTTCCCCATTTTTTTATTGCCTGGTAGTTTAAAAGCTCCGAGGCGGTTATAAAATAATCAGACCTTGCCTGCTCCCATGTGGGATGAATGGTAAAATCTGTAACTATTGATATAAGCCTTGCGCCAATGGGTCTGTGTTTTGCCATACGGTTTAAGGTAACCGTTACAAAAACGTGGGTGCTGACAATTACATCAGGTTTGAACTCATCTAAATATGTGTAAAGCTTTTTTCTGAACGCCTGGGATAAAAATTTTAATGTTTTAGATGCCTCAGGCGAGGGATTTTCACGCAAATCAAAAAAGTCATACAAAGAGCCGAAAAGCTTAGGTGTTTTCGTTGTGGAAAAAATATAGCCTTTCGAAACCATATCAGCTACAATACTATTAACATTTTCGGCAATATCGAGCATCTTACACTCTACATTATCATAGCTTTCAAAATAACTTTCTATTGCCTTTGCAGCCTGATGATGCCCGCCGCCGGTTGGGATAGAAAGAAGTAAAACTTTCATTCTAATTTCCATAGCCTTTCTGCCCACAAATAGTAATGAAAAATACATACACGCGCTTTTATGGGCAGATAAGGCGTGTAATGGAAATTTGCACATCGCCGTTTCGTGCCTTTTAGGCACGAAATTTCGGCGGTGCAATAAATTCCGCCGGAGGTAAAACGAGATTTTTCACGTTATTCATCTCTTTCGACTTAGAATAATCCAGGGATATTAAGTCCTCCCGTAATTGAGCTCATTCCCTCTTCCATCATTGCTTCTACCTGACGGATTGCGTCGTTTACCGCAACGGTAACTAAATCTTCAATCATTTCAACATCGTCGGGGTCAACAATTTCAGGAGCAATTTTAATCTCTGTGATTTCCTTTGTTCCTTTCATGCAAACCTTTACTTTGCCACCGCCTGATGTTGCTTCAACAGTCTTTTCCTCAAGCTCGCTTTGCACGCGGTTCATTTCCTCCTGCATCATCTGAGCCTGCTTTATAACGGTATTCATTTTGTGGTTTCCGCCACCTGTAAATTTATTTCCTTTTGCCATTTTCTATATCTCCTATTCTTATATAAACTGAATTTCTGAGTGAGTTTTGCTGAGTTCTTCAAGTTTTTTTAATGGGTCTTCGCTGTCATCACCGATTTCTTTCGGTGTTACGCATGAAATTTCAGGGGTTTCTCCCGTTACGGTTTTTACCGCTGTTTTTATTATTTCAATGTTGTTAGGTTTAGAAACAACACTTTTTGACACTATTGCATTTTCACCAAAAATTATGCACAGTTTTCCGTTTACCATTTTTGCCTTAACTAAAGCAAGGTGTGGGAAAAGCGGCATTCCTCCGGGAAGCTTTTTAACGCTGTTTATTATCTCGGGCCACCTTGATGCTGCATCACCTGTTCCTTTCGGTTGGGTGTTTTCAGCCGCGGGAGGTTTTGGTTTTTCTTCAGGTTTTATCTCAGGTTTTGGAGCGCTTTCTTTGGGTTTTTCTTCTTCCCAGGGCGGAGCGCTTTCTGTTTTCTGAGATACGGCAACTGTTACGCCGTTTTTTATTTTTTCTTCCAGAACTGAAATTCTGTCAATTAACGCCTCTTTTGTGTCTTCCGTTTCGGGTTCACAAATTTTAACAATCGCCATTTCGTAAACAGTTCTTGAAAGTTGCAAGTATTTTGCCTGAGCCATTGCCTCTGACAAAAGGTCGATTGCGCGAATTAAGCGTTCTTTCGTAAAATCATTGGTAAGCTCTATGATTTTTGCCTCGTTTTCCTCGGATGTATTCAGGAAAGCTTCGGCATTTTTGGTTATTTCAACAATCAGTATATCACGGAGGTATTTAACAAGGCGTTCTGCAAAAAGCGCAAGCTCTTTTCCCTTTTCAATAACCTCATCAATCTTTTCTAAAGCACCTTTTGCGTTTCCCTTTGCGATATCTTTACAGATATCATACAAAGCGTCGTTATCGGCAATACCTATAATTTTTACAACATCGTCGTAGGTAAGCGTTCCGTCTGACGCACCAACGCATTTATCTAAAATACTCAAAGAATCTCGCATAGACCCATCGCCAAGCTCTGCAACAAGCGAAAGCGCTTTAGGTTCTGCCGAAAGACCGTCTTCATTTAAAATATGCGCCATTCTTTCTGATATATCTTTATTCGTAATTCTCCTGAACTCAAACTGCTGGCATCTTGAAAGCACCGTTATGGGAACTTTGTTAAGTTCGGTTGTTGCAAGAATAAACATAACGTGTGCAGGAGGCTCTTCTAAAGTTTTCAAAAGAGCGTTAAACGCCTGCTGAGTTACCATATGAACCTCGTCTATGATATAAACTTTTTTTCTGCACACTGCAGGCAGAAACATAACATCGTCAATAATATCACGAATATTTTCGACCTTGTTTTTCGATGCACCGTCAAGCTCGGTAACGTCTAAAATAGATTCATCCAGTAAGCCTTTGCAGACATCGCACTCATTACAAGGATTACCCTCTTTCGGGTTTAAGCAGTTAATCGCACGGGCTAAAATTTTCGCCGTTGAGGTTTTACCTGTTCCGCGGGTTCCGCAGAAAAGATATGCGTGGGCAGTCTGACCGTTGATTATCTGATTTTTCAGGGTTTTTGTTATGTGCTCCTGACCCACAACATCGTCGAATGTTTTAGGACGGAAACGTCTATATAGTGCCTGATATGCCACGCAATCACCTCCATTGGTTAAATTCAAAAAAAGCCGTGCCGATACGCACGGTTTTATTTTTGCAAAGCTCGGCAGCTTTGCTTAATTTCGATATTTGCGTTCACACCGGGAGGAGCCGCAACACACTCAAGACACCGCTTATCGCTGCTTGGTTCCCCACCTGACGAGGTTCACAGGCTCAAATTGTGCGGATCCCGGCCGACATCGCTTTCGCGCTGAACGCTATTTAAGTTTTCGCAAAAGTCAAATGCTTTGCGATGGGAGAAAAATCCCCCTCTATGATATTATAGCACATTTTTTCTTACTATTCAACTGTTTTTTATTTATTTCTGTTTCGATTTTATATATTCGTCGATTGCCTTCGCCGCATCCTTGCCTGCGCCCATAGCAAGTATTACAGTAGCCGCACCGGTTACTGCATCTCCACCCGCAAAAACGCCCTCGCGAGAGGTTTTTCCCGTTTTTTCACAAGCCACAATTCCGCCCCAGGCGTGAGTGTCAAGCCCCTCTGTTGTTGACTTTATAAGGGGGTTGGGTGACGTTCCGATGGACATAATTACAGTATCAACATCTAAAATAAATTCAGAATTTTCTTTTTCTACGGGTTTTCGTCTTCCCGAGCTGTCAGCCTCGCCAAGCTCCATTTCCACGCATTTTATTCCGCCTGCAAATCCTTTTTCGTCTGAGATAATCTCTATGGGGTTTGTTAAAAGCTTAAAGGTTATACCTTCTTCCTTTGCGTGTTCCACCTCTTCCGCTCTTGCAGGAAGCTCTTCTTCTGAACGTCTGTAAACTATGAAAACCTCTTTTGCACCAAGTCTTTTTGCAGAGCGCGCCGCATCCATAGCCACATTTCCGCCGCCTACAACTGCAACACTTTTTCCGTGAGCGATAGGTGTTTTACTTTCGTCTTTATAAGCTTTCATCAGGTTTATACGGGTTAAAAACTCGTTAGCAGAATATACTCCCTTTAAGTTTTCACCAGGGATACCCATAAATTTTGGAAGACCTGCACCCGTGCCGATAAACACAGCTTCAAAACCGTCCTCAAAAAGCTCATCTATTGTAAGAGTTTTACCTATAACAACGTTGGTTTCAATTTTAACACCCTGTGCCTTTAAATTTTCAATTTCATCTGCCACGATTTTTTTAGGAAGACGAAATTCGGGAATTCCGTAAACTAAAACCCCGCCTGCTACGTGAAGTGCCTCAAAAACTGTAACATCATAGCCCATTTTTGAAAGCTCACCTGCACAAGCCAAAGATGCAGGCCCTGAGCCGATAACCGCCACACCGTGTCCGTTCTTTTCGGGCTTTTCTATCTTCTTTTTGTTATTTTCGCGGTAGTAGTCCGCACAAAAGCGTTCAAGTCTGCCTATAGCCACAGGCTCGCCTTTAATTCCGCGAACGCACTTTTTCTCGCATTGATTTTCCTGAGGACAAACTCTTCCGCAAACAGCAGGAAGTGAGCTTGATTCTGCAATTATTTCATAAGCGCCGAAAAAATCACCCTCAGCCACTTTTTCAATAAACGCAGGAATGTCGATTCCCACAGGGCATCCGCTTTGACAGGGCTTATGCTTACAGTTCAAGCATCTTTTCGCCTCCGCAATCGCCATTTCCGGCGTGTATCCCAAAGCAACCTCGTCAAAATTTTTGTTTCTTACGTCAGGTGCCTGAGAAGGCATTTTGGTTTTAAAAGGAGACATATCAGCCATTTACTCTACCTCCTTTTTAAAAAGGTTACACGTATCTTCATATGAATGTCTTTCAAAATCTTTATACATTGAGGCTCTTTCCATTGCCTCGTCAAAATCAACTTCGTGACCGTCAAATTCAGGGCCGTCAACGCAGGCAAACTTCATTTTTCCGCCTACGGTAAGTCTGCATCCGCCACACATTCCCGTTCCGTCTATCATAACGGGGTTCATACTTACAACGGTTTTAATTCCGTATTCCTTAGTTAAAAGGGACACAAATTTCATCATAACAAGCGGGCCAATTGCGATAACCTCGTCGTATTTTTCACCGCTTTCAATAAGCTTTTTCAAAGCATCTGTAACTAAGCCTTTTTCGCCGGCACTTCCGTCGTCTGACATGAGTATAAAGTTTTTGCTCACTTTTTTAAATTCGTCTTCCAAAATCACTAATTCTTTGTTTCTGAAGCCGACAATCGAGTGAACCTCGCATCCCTCGCTAAAGAGTTTTTTTGCAACGGGATAGCAAATCGCACAACCTACGCCTCCGCCGACAACCGCAACTTTTTTAAGTCCGTTTGTTTCGGTGGCTTTGCCTAAAGGGCCTACAAAATCAGAGATGCTGTCCCCCTCATTTTTCTGTGACAATGCAAAGGTTGTTGCGCCAACTATCTGGTATATGATTGTAACTGTGCCCTTTTCGCGGTCAAAGTCTGCTATGGTAAGGGGCATTCTTTCTCCCTCATCATCAACTCTTAATATGATAAACTGACCGGGCTCAGCTTTTTTAGCCACTCTGGGAGCCTCGATTTCCATAAGGACAACAGTTTTATTAAGCTCTTTTTTTCTTACAATTTCAAACAAGGTTACCACCCTTTTTATTTAAGCTTTATAACCTTAATATAATAACACAAAAAACGTGAATATGTCAATAGAAAAAGATTGCACCTGATTTTCTTGTATTTTTTTGATTATCTTGACTTTTTTGCTTTGGAATGTTATAATCTCATTACATAATAATATACTCAGGAGGAAAAATTATGAGCAAAGGAAGAGTAACTCTCCCGGCTGACAATATGCCGGCTGAGGAAATTAAAGCAATAATTGACAAATGGGGCGCTGATGCTATTCGTGACAGCGACGGAACACATCTTCCCGACGATGCAAAAGGCTTTGCTAAAAAGGTTTACGGAAAATATTTTCTTACGCGTGGCGACAACGAATGGGCAAAAGCAAACCCCGATGAAATTTCCCATTCATTCATAATGTCTGAGCACAACCTTGCAACAGAAAACTCGCTTAAAGTAGATCTTTTAAAAGGTTACTTGAGAGCACAGTTTAAAATCGACCTTTCTGAAGATTCTGTAAAACACTGGGAGGTTATCGACAGAACAACAGGTGACATTATAACCGACTGGGCCGTCGAAGACGAGGACTTTGTTGTTATAAATAACACCATTCCCATGCACGAATACACAGTTTCTTTCCTTGCAAGAACTGTCTGGAATCCTGTGCACGCATATAATGCAATGACAAATGGTTGGGATGTTGAGCCTGAGCAGGATTATAACCCCTATTGTCCGAAAACGTATGACTATATGATAAACAGACTTAACGAGTGGTGTGAACAAAATCCTGATATTAGTGTTATAAGATTTACAACCTTCTTCTATAATTTCGCAATATACTATGATGAACAGGGACGCAACAAGCTTTTTGACTGGCTTGGTTATTCTATGTCAGTAAGCCCTAAGCTTCTTGACGACTTTGAGGCAGAATACGGCTACAAGCTCCGCGCAGAGCATATAGTTGATGCAGGACACTACAACAACACCTTCAGAGTTCCCTCAAAGGAATTTTTAGATTATATGGACTTTGTTGAGCGCTTTGTGGCAAAGGCAGCAAAAGAGTGTGTTGACATAGCTCACAAGCACGGCAAAGAAGCAATGATGTTTATGGGCGATAACTGGATTGGTGCAGAGCTCTACGGAAAACACTTCAGCAAAATCGGCTTAGATGCTGTTGTTGGCTCTGTTGCTTCCGGTGTACTCGTTCGTGAAATCACAGATGTTCCTAACGTTAAATACAGAGAAGGAAGATACCTTCCTTACTTCTTCCCGGACACCTTCTACGAAGGAAACGACCCCACTTCAATACTCAATAAAAACTGGGTTGACTCACGTCGTGCAATTATGAGAAAGCCCTTAGACCGAATAGGCTACGGCGGATACTTAAGTCTTGCCGCAAAATTCCCCGATTTTATGGATAGAGTTGCAGAAATCTGTGATGAATTCCGTACAATCTACGATGCCATTGACAACAAAGAACCCCACATAGCCTTAACTGTTGCTATTTTAAACTGCTGGGGTGAAAAAAGAAGATGGTTTAACTTCCTTGCAATTTGCGAATCATGGGTACAGAAAATATGCGGTTATCAAGGAATTCTGGAATCCTTATCAGGACTTCCTGTTGATGTGAAATTCCTTTCTTTCGAAGATATTAGAAACGGTGTTCCCGAGGGTATTGATGTAATTATCAATGCAGGTGATGCTGATACGGCCTTCTCAGGCGGCGATAACTGGCTTTGTCCCGACATTGTTTCTAACATCCGTAAGTTCGTTTACGAGGGCGGCGGTTTCATCGGCGTAGGTCAGCCCAGTGCCGCACGCAAAGGTCAGCACTTCTTCCAGCTTTTTGATGTGTTAGGCGTAGACGAAGAGCAAGGCTACTCGTTTTCTGAGCTCAGATACAATAAAGATAAAATTGACGGACACTTTATTTTAGAAGATGCTAAGGGCGAAATTGATTACGGCGATATCAGAAACGACATTTATGCAATGGAAAATACAACCATTCTTGATGTTAAACATCCCGAGAAACATCCTGATGCACTAAACTCCTTCAGTGTTAAAATGGCTGTTAACAACTATGGCAAAGGAAGAGCATTCTACACAACAGGCTTGCCTTATTCCTTTGAAAACTGCCGTATTTTGTATCGTGCAATGTTATGGGCGGCAGGTAAAGAAGACGAAATCAAAAAATCATTCTCAACAAATATCAATACAGAATGTAACTACTATCCCAACAGCGGAAAATATGCCGTTGTTAACAACAGCTACGAAAAGCAGGAAACTACATTCTACGATATTAATGGAAACGAGAAAAAGCTTACACTTGAGCCCATGGAAATTAAGTGGTTATAAAATGTTTCGGGGTGCTTTTGCACCCCGAATATTTTTGATTTTTATGAAGATAATACAGGGTAGTGCCCTGATTTTTCACATTTTTAAATATTTTTTAAAAAAAGTATTGACAAACAAAGATTTTTGTTGTAAAATACAACTTGCTGATTTTTGTGGCGGAATAGCTCAGCTGGCTAGAGCAATCGGTTCATACCCGATAGGTCGGCGGTTCAAGTCCACCTTCCGCTACCAGTAAAAATAGGTCGGTTTTATGCCGACCTCATATCTGGCCCGTTGGTCAAGCGGTTAAGACACCGCCCTTTCACGGCGGTAACACGAGTTCGATTCTCGTACGGGTCACCAAAAAGTCCTCATACAATGTATGAGGACTTTTTACTTATTACATATTCACTCTTCCTCATTCCTTAAAACCACATTTTTGAAGTAATAGTGAATAAGAAAAAAGTATGTGTTAAAATACAAAAAGGGAATTTGCAAAATGCAAATTCCCTTTTTGTATTAGTTCTTAAAACTATGCACCGGTGCAGGAATTCTTCCGCCGCGGTTAATAAAATCTGTGCTTTTCTTGTTATTTACCGCCATAACGGGGCCTGTTCCAAGTAAGCCACCGAATTCTACCGTATCTCCCACCTTTGTTCCCGGTGCAGGAATAATTCTTACTGCAGTAGTTTTCTGGTTTATCATACCAATTGCCGCCTCGTCTGCAATTATTGCGGCGATTGTTTCTGCAGGAGTATCCCCTGGAATACAAATCATATCAAGACCAACACTGCAAACACAAGTCATTGCTTCAAGCTTATCTAAGGAAAGCGCGCCTGAGCGAGCCGCCTCAATCATTCCTGCGTCTTCACTTACGGGAATAAAAGCGCCAGAAAGACCGCCAACAAATGACGACGCCATAATTCCGCCTTTTTTAACTGCATCATTTAAAAGCGCTAAAGCCGCAGTTGTTCCGTGAGTTCCGCACTGCTCCAAGCCCATTTCTTCCAATATATACGCAACACTGTCGCCAACGGCAGGGGTGGGTGCTAAAGATAAATCTACTATACCAAAGGGAATACCTAAACGATCTGATGCTTCACGGGCAACAAGCTGACCCATTCTTGTGATTTTAAATGCCGTTCTTTTAATTGTTTCAGCAACAACCTCAAAATCTTCGCCCTTTACCTTTTCCAAGGCGCATTTAACAACACCTGGTCCGCTTACACCTACGTTAATAACGGTTTCAGCCTCACCAACACCGTGATATGCACCTGCCATAAAGGGATTGTCTTCAACGCTGTTACAGAAAACAACGAGTTTAGCACATCCAAACCCTTTAGTATCCTTTGTCATTTCAGCAGTTTCTTTTACGATTTCGCCCATTCTTTTAACTGCATCCATATTTATTCCTGCTTTTGTTGTTCCCACATTAACGCTTGAACAAACTCGTTCGGTTGTAGCCAAAGCCTCGGGGATTGCAGAAATCAATGTTTCTTCGCTTTTTGTCATACCCTTGTGAACTAAAGCTGAAAATCCTCCAATAAAGTTTACGCCCACCTCTATTGCGGCTTTGTCCAATGTTTTTGCAAGCTTTACATAGTCTTTGGGGTTATCACTCTGTAGCACCATCGATGCAGGTGTTACAGAAATTCTCTTATTTATAATCGGAACGCCGTATTTAACAGAAATTTCTTCAGCTACTGAAACTAAATCCTTTGCAGATGTTGTAATTTTTTTATAAACCTTGTCACAAACCTCATCTGCATTGTCGCCTGCGCAGCTAAGAAGTGAAATTCCCATAGTTACTGTTCTTATGTCCAGATGCTCCTCAGAGAGCATTTTTATAGTTTCTAAAATATCGTGCTTATTTAACATATTGCCTCCTTATATTCTGTGCATAGAGTTAAACAAACCCTCATGCTGAATATTTATTGTAAGGCTCATATCTTCGCCAAGTTTCTTTAAATCATCAGAAAGAGTTTCCATTTTAATATCGGAGTCTTTTGTGTCAACCAGCATAATCATTGTGAACAAGTCCTGCATAATTGTCTGAGAAATATCTAAAATATTGATTTTATTCTGAGCAAGGTATGCGCTGACATTTGCAATGATTCCTGTGCGGTCTTTACCTACAACGGTGATTACTGTTTTCATAATTTTTATCCGTCCTTTTCTACCTATTTAATACACTTTCTATGATACTACGTTTATAGGAAAAAGTCCAGCAAAAAAATTGATAAAATTTTTCTTTTAAAATTTGCCAATTTAGTGTATAATGATATTGGTGAGAAAAAAAGAAAGGATTTGATTATATATGAGCACATCCTCCGTTAAGCTTTCGCAAATCATTCAGGAGTATGATTTAGAGCTTTTGTGCACCCCTGAGGGCTATGAAAATGTTGAAATTACTGTTGCCGACGTTAACCGTCCCAGCCTTCAGCTTGCAGGCTTTTTTGAATACTTCGACCCAAACAGAATTCAGCTTATAGGAAAAGTTGAGTATACATATTTAGAGTCGCTTTCATCAGAAGAAAGAATTTCTGCTTTGGAAAATCTTTTTAAAGAGCCTATCCCTGCGGTAATTCTGACTCGTGGACAAGAGGTTTTCCCCGAACTCATAGAATGTGCCAAAAAGCATAAGCGTCCTTTGATGAGAACTGACTGGTCAACCTCACGTTTTATAAGTGCAATCATTCTTTATTTGAATGTTGCCTTGGCTCCTATGACACAAATGCATGGTGTTTTGGTTGAGGTTTATGGTGAAGGTATTTTGCTTTTAGGCGAAAGCGGTGTTGGTAAATCTGAAACCGCAATGGAGCTTGTTAAGCGCGGACACAGACTTGTTGCAGATGATGCAGTTGAGATAAAACGTGTTTCAAATAAATCTTTAGTTGGAAGCGCACCTGAAATTATCAGGCATTTTATTGAACTTCGCGGCATAGGTATTGTTGATGTAAAGCGTCTTTTCGGTATGGGTTCTGTCAAAGACACAGAAAACATAGATTTAGTTATAAACCTTGAAAACTGGAAGGACGGAAAGGCATACGACCGTCTGGGAATTGAAACTGAGGACACGGATATTTTAGGAATCAAAGTCCCCTCTTTAACCATTCCCATTAAACCCGGACGTAACCTTGCAATCATTGTGGAGGTTGCCGCAATGAATCAAAGACAGCGCAAGATGGGTTACAACGCTGCAAAAGAGCTAAACGACAGACTCTTAGAGCAGATGGGTATGTAGTGAAAGGAAATTTTATGGTATCTGATTTAGTTTTTGAAAAGCTTGTAAATATCGAACCCGAAAACACGCATCGAAACGTTTTAATGTCCGGTGTAACCACTTTTAAAATCGGCGGTGCTGCAGATGTTTTCATTGAGTCCCAAAGCGAAGATGCGCTGAGCAACATTATAAAACTCTGTAAATCTGAAAATATTCCCTTTACACTTATTGGTGCAGGCTCTAACCTTTTGGTGAGCGACAACGGTATTGAGGGTGTTGTGTGCCGTTTGGGAAGCGGGTTTGATTATATTAACATTGATGACAAAAAAATAACCGCAGGGGCATCGGTTTCTCTTGCAAAGCTTGCAAAAGCGGCACAAAGAGCCTCCCTTTCAGGTCTTGAGTTTGCCTCTGGCATTCCCGGTTCTTTAGGCGGTGCAGTTTTTATGAACGCAGGTGCATACGGCGGTGAAATGAAAGACATTATAAAAAAGACAAGATATATGGACGAAAACGGTGACATTTACGAAGTTATGGGAGATGCTCACGATTTTTCATACCGTCACAGCGTATTTTCAGGCGGAAAGAAATATATTCTTTCTTCCGAAATGGAGCTTACAAGCAAAAATTCTGATGAAGTTTTAGAAACTATGAAGGATTTAAACGCCCGCAGAAAAGAAAAACAACCTTTGGAAAAACCAAGCGCAGGAAGTGCTTTTAAGCGCCCCGAAGGGTATTTTGCAGCAAAGCTTATTGAAGATGCGGGGCTAAAAGGCGCATCTGTCGGCGGTGCAGAGGTTTCAGAAAAACACGCAGGCTTTATCGTAAGCGACGGAACAGCCACCGCAAAAGATGTTTGCGATTTGATATGTCTTGTTCAAAAAACAGTCTATGAAAAATTTAATGTAGAACTTGAACCTGAAATAAAAATTACGGGCAGAGAATAAATCTCTGCCCCGATTTTCTACAAGATATTGAACCCAAATTTTATTTTTCCACAACACTTAGATTACACAAAAAAATTTGAAAAAATCTTGAAAAACCGCTTGACATCTCACTTTAAGTATGTTATATTATAAGGTACTTGAGGTGAATAGGTTCTTTTTTTTTGCTCGCAAAAAAAAACACCTTAACCAATAAATTACCGAAAATTAGTAAGGAGGCGTGACGGATGAGAACAAAAATTACTCTCGCATGCTCTGAATGTAAACAGAGAAATTACGACACAATGAAGGAAAAGAAAAACACACCTGACAGATTGGAGCTTAACAAATACTGCAGATTCTGCAAAAAGCACACTCTTCATAAGGAAACAAAATAATTTTTCCTAAAGAATAATTAAGGATGTGAAAGTTATGGCAGATACACAGAAAGCTAAAAAAGGTTCAGGCAGAATCGCATCATATTTCCGCGAACTCAAGTCTGAATTTAAAAAGATTTCCTGGCCCAGCTTCAAGCAGGTTAGAAACAACACCGGCGTAGTTATTGCTTTTATTATTTTACTCGGTGCGTTTGTTGCTTTGGTTGACCTTTTATTTACTTATCTTCTCTCATTTATGAAATAAGAAGTTTTTAAGGCTTAAGCTCAGGAAAAGGAGGCAGAAAGAGGCGGTTGCTTCTTTTGTACAAGTATGGCTGAAAATGCAAAATGGTATGTTATACATACCTTTTCAGGATATGAAAAAAAAGTTCAGACCGATTTGGAAAAAACAATTGAAAACCGTGGCCTTCACGACCAGATTTTAGAGGTTCAGGTACCTATGGAAGAGGTCGTTGAGCAAAAGGGTAATGAGCAGAAGGTTGTTCAAAGAAAACTTTTGCCCGGCTATGTTATGGTTAAGATGATTATGTCAGACGATAGCTGGTATATCATCCGTAACACCCGAGGTGTTACAGGCTTTGTGGGCCCCGGCTCAAAACCCGTTCCTTTAACAGAGGAAGAAGTTCACGCTATGGGTATAGAGCGCAGAGTTGTTGAGGTTAACTTCGGCATCGGCGCATCTGTTCGCGTTACTGACGGTCCGTTTTCTGACTTTGTCGGCGTTGTCGACGAAATCAACACAGAGAAACAGACTGTTCGTGTTATTGTTTCTATGTTTGGCCGCGAAACACCCGTTGAGCTTGATTTTTCTCAGATTGAAGTTCTGAATTAAAATTTGTTAAAATGCTTGCAAAACGCAGGCTTTTATACGCAAAGGTAAAAACCCTTTGCTTTTGCGCAAGTTTTTCTTGCGTGTGGGAGGACAGGAGGGTCCTGTTCGCCATTACCACATTTGTTATTAAGGAGGTGCACACAGATGGCACAGAAAATCGCTGGTTACATCAAATTGCAGATTCCCGCAGGTAAAGCTACACCGGCTCCCCCGGTTGGTCCTGCTTTAGGTCAGCACGGTGTAAACATTGTTCAGTTCACTAAGGAGTTTAACGAAAAAACAGCAAAGGACGCAGGCTTAATAATCCCTGTTGTTATTACAGTTTATGCTGACAGATCCTTTACATTTATCACAAAAACTCCCCCTGCGGCTGTACTTTTAAAGAAAGCCGCTAAAATCGATAAGGCTTCAGGTACGCCTAACAAAGCTAAGGTTGCAACTGTTAGCAAAGATGTTGTTAAGCAGATTGCTGAACAGAAAATGCCCGACTTAAACGCTGCTTCTTTAGAAGCTGCTATGAGCATGATTGCAGGTACCGCAAGAAGTATGGGTATCGTTGTCGAAGACTAATTCGATTTTTTATTAAGTGGGAGAGCGAAAAATCGCTTGTTTGACCACAGAAGGAGGAAAACTTAAATGTTTAGAGGTAAAAATTATAAAGAGAGCGCAAAGCTCGTAGACAAAGCTAAGCTTTATGATACCGAAGAAGCTTTAGACCTCGTTGTAAAAGCATCAAAGGCTAAGTTCGATGAAACAGTTGAAGTTCACGTTCGTTTAGGCGTTGACTCAAGACACGCAGACCAGCAGGTTCGTGGTGCAATCGTTCTTCCCCACGGCACAGGTAAAGTTGCTCGTGTTTTAGTTTTTGCAAAAGGTGAAAAAGCTGACGAGGCTCAGAAAGCTGGCGCTGATTTTGTAGGCGCTGAGGAATTAATTCCCAAAATCCAGAACGACAACTGGTTTGATTACGACGTTATCGTTGCAACACCCGATATGATGGGCGTTGTTGGTCGTTTAGGTAAAGTGTTAGGTCCTAAAGGCTTAATGCCCAGCCCCAAAGCAGGAACCGTTACAATGGATGTTACAAAAGCTGTTAACGAAATTAAGTCAGGTAAAGTTGAATACCGTCTTGATAAAACAAACATCATTCACTGCCCTGTTGGTAAAGTTTCTTTCGGCAAAGATAAGCTTGCTGATAACTTTAACGCATTGCTCGCAGCTATCGTCAAAGCTAAACCTGCTGCAGCTAAAGGTCAGTACATTAAGAGCTGCGTTGTTGCTTCAACAATGGGCCCTGGTGTTAAAGTAAACCAGGCTAAACTTACCGACTAATTTTTTCTTGACAAATTAAAAATTCTTTGTTATAATAAACAAAGTTAATACTTTTCCGCAGACAGCAGGCGCTGATTTTCAGCTTAAAATTGCCCGCCGAGGAATTGCTTGAAATGATTTTTAAGGCTTTTCTTCGCTTGCGGAGAAAAGCCTTTTTATTCTATTATGCGAGGTGAAAATAATGCCCAGTGAAAAAATCCTTCAGCAGAAACAGCAGTTAGTTGCAGATTTAACAGAAAAATTTAAAACCGCTGCTGCCGGTGTATTCGTTGATTACTGCGGTTTGACCGTTGAAGAAGATACTCAGCTTCGTAACAAGCTTCGTGAAGCAGGTGTTGAATACACAGTCGTTAAAAATACACTTACAAAACGTGCTGCAAATGAAGCAGGTTTTTCTGAATTCGACGAAATCTTAAACGGACCTACAGCTTTAGCTTTGAGCTTCGACGATGTTGTTGCTCCCGCAAAAGTTTTAGCAGAGTTCGCTAAAGATAAAGACGTTTTCGAAATCAAAGCCGGCTTTATGGAAGGCAAAGCAATGTCTTTAGAAGAAGTTACTGCTCTCAGTAAAATCCCTTCAAAAGATACATTGTATGCTATGCTTGCAGGTGGCTTGAATGCTACAATCGCAGGTCTTGCAAGAGCTATTGACGCTGTTCGTGAACAGAAAGAAACAGCATAATCAAAATTAAAACAAAAAAACTAATTACTTTAAATTTATTTTAGGAGGAAAATTAAAATGAGCGAAAAAATTACTGCTATGATTGAAGAAATTAAAGCTCTTACAGTTTTAGAATTATCTGAACTCGTAAAAGCAATTGAAGAGGAATTCGGCGTAAGCGCAGCTGCTCCTGTAGCTGTTGTTGGCGCAGCTGCACCTGGTGCTGCTGCAGCAGAAGAAAAGACAGAATTTGACGTTGAACTTACAGAAGCTGGTGCTGAAAAAGTTAAGGTTATCAAAGTTGTTCGTGAAATCACAGGTCTTGGTCTTAAAGAAGCTAAAGAAATGGTTGATGGCGCTCCCAAAGTTATCAAAGAAGCTGCTTCTAAAGAATCTGCTGACGAAATCAAAGCTAAACTTGAAGAAGTTGGCGCTAAAGTTACACTTAAATAATTATTGTAACATACGATTCGACCGTTGCAAATGTGCAACGGTCGTTTTTTTGTTTAAACAAGACAGAAAAGTAATCTTTTTTTCTCAAAAAAGTTGATTTTTATTATAAAAAAATATATAATAATGGTAATACTGTTCGGGAGGAATTATCGTGAAAAAAATTGCTTGTTTAATACTTTCTTTCCTTGCCGTTTTAAGCTGTTTTACCGTTTCCTACGCGGTTATTAACGACCCAAAATTCTGGCAGGACGAATATTTCAATGTTATAAATATTACAAAGGTTTCAAAGGATACCCGCTTCGTTTTAGTTGATACCGATTACGACGAAATTCCTGAGCTTTTTTGCGGAGATAATAGCTTTGTTACGGCGTTTTCTTTTAAAAATAACGCTCTCGTTAAGCTTTATGAAACCTACAGCGTTCCCATAGAATATATCGAAAACTTAAAAGCGTTTTATAACCCTGCCTCCTCGATGACAGAGTTCGCAGGTCAATGCAAGGATGGAAAATATATTGTTTCATACAGATTGTCATTCTCAGAAAGCGGGGCTTTGTGTGAAATTATCGAAAATCCGGAAACTTATTTTAAATCTGCCACTCTTTCACCTCTCACAATTTCTGTTATGGATGCAGACGAAATTGAAAATTACGAAAATTTGAGCAATGCTGCAAGTAATTTCACAGCCCGCCACACTTTTTTAGCGACACTCTCCGATGACACAGCAAAATTTAAATTCGGCGACAGAGAAAAAATCAAAGAAGCAATATCAGACAAGGATTTTTTATGTTTTGAAAAATTATCTTATCTGAGTGATAACGATATTTTCGTTCAGTTCTACAAAGCTGAGAATGAAACAAATTTCTCAATTCCTCAAACAAGAGCCTTTGCTCATATATTAGAAGGCGAGAACGGCTCTGTTACCGTTTACGAAGAAGAAAAAGATATTGATACAAATGTTTTATCACAAAAGAATTTTATAGATTTTATAGATTCAAATGTGTATATAGACTACGGCAGGGTAAGTGGTATTTTAAATTTTGACGAGCACTTAAACTACTTAAATAACCTCGTTTCAGAATTTGGACATATTGCCAACAAAAATGCTAAAAAAGAAATATCAAATTATATTGAATACGCGGTAAATAAAAGCTCACGCACAAAGCTTAAATCGAAAAAGAATGTTTACGCTATCGACAGTACCTCGGTTTCTATGGTGTCGGAATATGCTGTAAACTGTATGGAGAGAATGGTTGCCGTTTGCAAGCCTAACGGCATTGAATTCGAAAATGACTTGATGCTCGTTCCTGAAATTGTACTTTCAGGTGTTGACCTTACAAAACCTGTAAGAATTGAGTTTAAATCAGGTGTTGCGGCAGGTTTAAAGGATGTTTCAGGGCTTAAGGTTATGCTTGATTCTTCTCACGGTGTTTACCTCACCGCAGAAAATATAGCATATCTTGAACAAAATGTAGACTCTTTCTGCATCGAAATAAAACATTCCCCTGGAAAAATTTCTGTAAGCTTTGCAGACAGAAACAATACTTTAATTAAAAAGCTTGAAAAGCCCGTTTCTTTCATTCTGCCTGCTAAAACCAGATTTTCTTCTGTTATGAGAACAACAAACAGCGGTAGCAAAATAATTGGCGGAGAATTCAACGCTCTTTTCAAAACTGTAGCTTTTATGACCAAGGTTTCAGGCACATATCAGGTAGTTGAAGATGATATTACAGTAAACGACATAGGCAGGCTCACAGAAAATGAGCAAAAAGCAGTCTTTTTTGCATCTTCCACAGGTGCAATTTCCTTGGACAACAACAACTTCAATCCAAATGAAACCATAACCAACGAAGAATTTATAACTGCTTTAATCAAGCTTTTTTACGAAGTTAATCCGGAGGCAACCTCTACATTTACAGATATTACATCTGACGATGAGTGCTACCCTTATATAGCTTCTGCCGAGGAGCTTGGTTTAACCTCGCTTTACAACGGAACAGAGTTTATGAAAGACTCTTCCATAAATCGTGAAACGGCTGTTAGTTTATGCGGAAGAACTTTAGTTAAGTCAGGAATGTTTGCATACCCCGAAAAAGACGACGAAAATCTTCCGTTTGCGGATAAGAAAAAGCTTTCAGAACTCTCAACGGCAGATATAAGCGTTGCTCTTAGCGCAGAAGTTTTAAACGCAACAAAATATTTTTCGCCCGATGCCAAGCTTTCACGAAAAGAAGCTTCTGTTCTTTTATACAACACTCATATGGCTCTCTTTGAGGATGCGGCTATAACCACATCTACAAGCATAAAAAGCGTAGCGGAAAAAGAAATTCCCGAAGAAAAAATCGACTGGGAGCTATATGCTGCCATTATAATTTTTGCAGCAATTTTAGTATTGTTTATAGGCTACATTATAAGAAAACTTATTAAAAGAAGAAAAAAACTTTCAGTACCAAATAAAGAAATATCCTCAGATAAGGAGAATGACAGTGAACAAAACTAAATATATAGATCCGATAATCGGCAGTGTCGGCGACAATAAATCAGGCGGCTCCCACGGCGGTGGAAAAACCCACCCCGGTGCGTGTACTCCCGGCGGTATGGTTCAGCTCTCTCCTGATACTGTTACCGGTGCTGATGAAGGAAGCGGATATAATTATACTCACAACACAATAGAGGGCTTTAGCTTTAACCACGTTAGCGGTATGGGTTGTTACGGCGATTTAGGTAACCTTCAGATTATGCCTGTTGTGGGAGAAACAGACCTCAGAAGCGGAACCAATGCTGAAGTTCCCTTTGAGCTTGGAAGAGTGGGCTGGAAATCTGCGTTCAGCCACGATAAAGAGCATGCAAAAGCAGGCTACTATTCTGTTGAGCTTGACACTTACGGAATTTTAGCAGAAGCTACCGTTACTCCAAGATGCGGTATGCTTCGATTTACATACCCCGAAAAGAGCGACGCCAAGATTGTTTTTAATTTTTCACGCCGTATCGCAGGCCGGGCAGACTTTGAATACATTAACATTGTAAACAAAAAGCTCATTGAGGGCTGTATTGTCTGCACAGGAAACGGCGGAGGTTTTGGCCGCGGCGAATTCAATATTACATACAATCTTTTCTTCGTTTGCGAGTTATCTGAGCCTATGAAGAATTTCCGCTTCTTCGAAAACGAAAGGTTTCTTGATGAAAATTTAGTAACCTGCGGAAGTGATGACGTAGGCGTGGTTGCAAGCTTTGACACAGAAAAAAGCAGGTCAGTTACCTTAAGATGCGGTATTTCATACGCAAGTCTTGAGGGTGCAAGAGAAAATCTTGATATGGAATGCCCTCACTTTGATTTCGATAAAGTCAGAAAAAACGCAGATGCTTTGTGGGAAAATGCTTTTGAAACTGTTTCAGTTTCAGGCGATGACGAAAGAGATTTAACGGTTTTCTATTCCTGCCTCTATCACGCACTTTTAGACCCCAGAATTTTTACAGACAATGACGGAAATTTCCGCACTCCCGACGGAGAACTTCACGAAGTTCAACATACCCAGAGAACCGTATTCAGCGGTTGGGATGTTTACCGAAGCGAATTTCCTCTGCTTTCCATTATTGCACCTGAGATTGTAAACGACGAAGCAAGCTCTCTTTTAAAGCTTGCAGACTACACAAACAGCGCATTCCCGCGTTTTGATATAATGGGAACAGATGCCCGTGGATGTATGCTTGGCGATGCAGGTCTTTTGGTTGTTGCTGACGCATTCTTAAAAGGAATTAAATGTTTTGATTATGAAAAGGCATACGAAATTGCCCTCGCATCAAGCAAGGCACAAAAAGAACTTAACGGAAAGCCCTTTGATTCTGTGCGAACAGACGAAGCCTCATACCTTGAAAGTGCTTACGTTTCATATGTTCCGATAAACGAATGGTCCGACAATCATTCTTTGAGCCAGACATTAGAATACTTGCTTTCCGACTATGTAATGTATAAATTCGCAAGTGCTTTAGGAAAAACGCAGGATGCCCTATATTTTAAAGACCGTGTTAAACGCTATGGCGAAAACTATAACAAAGAAACCGGCTTTATGGGTCCAAGGGACAAAGACGGAAACTTTGCTCCTATCGCCCTTAATCCATACGGTGCAACTACTGACGAAAACGGCAATACATTAGACAAAAGATACTGTGAAACCGGATGCATTGAAAGCAACATCTATCAGCAGTCCTTCTTTGTACCCTATGACATTCCAGGGCTTGCTGAGCTTTTTGGAAAAGAGCGTTTTATTACGCTTTTAGAGGAGCTATTTGAAAAAGCAGACCTTTCTGCTATGTGGAATATAAACTATAACCATTCAAATGAACCCTGCCACAATCTCACCCATTACTTTAATGCATTGGGACTTCCTCACCGCACGCAGTACTGGACAAGACGTGTTCAGAAAGAGGCATATAAAACAGGTGCTTTCGGTTTCTGCGGAAACGAAGATGTTGGTCAGCTTTCAGCATGGTTCGTTCTTTCGGCTCTGGGTTTTGCACAGGTTTGCATGGGAAACGAAAATTTCTTTGTTAATACACCCCTGTTTAAGGATATAACTATTAAACTTTCTAAAAAATATCATTCCTGCAAGGTAGCTGACACGTTAACAATAGAATGTGACAAAGACCCGCTTGTGTACCCATACATCTCAAAAATGTACTTAAACGGTAAAGCGCTTGACCGAGCATACCTCACATATTCAGAGATAACCGCAGGCGGAAAAATTTCATATATTCTTTCAAAAGAACCCGATTTATCTTTCGGAAAAGAACTTCCAGGATCGTTTATCGACTAATATAAAAGAGCTGTGACAGTCGTCACAGCTCTTTTATATTAAATAATTACATTCTGTTTTTCGGATTTACTATATCTCTCCAGTCTAAATCTCCGCGGTCAAGTCCGCGGACTAAAACCTCTGCTGTTGCAACGTTCGTTGCCAAAGGCACGTTGTGAACATCGCAAAGCCTGAAAAGCGCTGAAACATCAGGCTCGTGAGGCTGAGCGGTTAAAGGATCGCGGAAAAAAATAACTAAATCTATTTCGTTATACGCAATTCGCGCTCCAATCTGCTGATCTCCCCCTTGAGGGCCTGATAAAAATCTGTGAACAGAAAGACCTGTTGAATCAGAAATCAAACTTCCTGTTGTTCCCGTTGCACAAAGCATATGCTTTGCCAAAATTCCTTTATATGCAATGCAAAACTGCACCATCAATTCTTTTTTCTTATCATGCGCGATTAACGCTATGTTCATCTTTTCCACCTTCCCCGATGACAAATTTAATCTTTGTATAATAAAAAATCACATATCAATTATAGCACAAGAAAATTCCATTGTCTACAAAAAAATTTCCGTTTAATTGTTTTTTTACAAAAAATTAACTCTAAACTTATGTATACTGCTCGATTTTTATTGTATTCTGAGCAACATACGCAATTTCGGGAACATTAGAGAAAATTCTCTTTATTGTGCTCTGCTTAACCTTTATGGAAAAGTCTGAAATCATAAGGGTTTCAGGCATAAGCTTCATTGCGACTACAACAGCGTCGGCCTTTCCGCCTGCGCCTGCGTGAACAGTTCCGAAAAGTGTTCCCATAACAAAAACATTTCCGCCTGCAGTAACTTTCGCTCCTGCTTCAACATCGCCTATGATGACAATATTGTTATCATATTCTATTGTTTCGCCTGAAGATATTGTTTTTCTCAAAAACTTCGTAATACCCTCGTCAGAGCCAAGTTCATCTAAGGGTGAATGTTTTTTCGGTATCATTTTAGGCTCGTGATCAATAAACAAAACATTTGTTTCGCAAAGAGCCTCACACACTATGGGCTGAAGCTCAAAAACCTCTGTTTCTGTTAGAACGTTGCTTGTAAGATACACGTCTAAATCTATGCCCTTGAAAAACTCCTTTGACGCAAAAAGCTTTTCATAAAGCTCCGCTTTTCCCGTTTCAAAATCTGTGTCATCCACAGAAACCAATATTCCTTTCGGACTTCCTTTTAAAATAATCATTATTCTTTCCTCTTTTCTCTATTGTCAGGGAACAAGCACAAAAGGCGCGTGTTCCGAAATTCCCTCTGTTTCATTTATATTTTTTTCAAAATAAGCAGTTAGTATTTCTTTTGCCACATTTGCTGCCGCCACGCCCGAGCCTCCTTTTTCCAAAACTACGCTTATGGCAATTTTCGGGTTTTCTGAAGGAGCATAACACAAAAACAATCCGTTTGTTCCGCCATTTACCTCGGCAGAGCCGGTTTTTCCGCAAACCGATATTCCAAAATTCTTAAAGACTGCACCTGCCGTTCCGTTGAGGCTGCATACCTTTATCATGCCCTCTTTCACGGCAGAGAGCGCTTCTTTTGATGCTTTTGCATAGCCCGCAATTTTTGGCTGATTTTCTAATATGATTTCGTTTGTCTGCGAGGATTTAACCGCCTTTAAAATTGTAGTTTTATAAACTGTTCCCCCGTTTGCCAAAGCCGCGCCATAATTGGCTAAAGCCAAAGGAGTAAACAAGTTGTCGGACTGACCGATTGCCGCCTGCAAGGTGTCGCCGGGATACCACACCCCGCCCTTTTCTTTTCTTGCTTCAGGACTTGCAATTTTTCCCGTTGCTTCCTCAAAAGAAAGCTCTGTTCCTGACTTTTTTCCAAGACCAAAGCTTTCTGCGGTGTTTTTAATTTCATCACTTCCGCATCTTCTTCCTGCCTCAAAAAAGAAATAGTTGCAGGAAACTGCCAAAGCCTCAGAAACATCAATCGTTCCGTGGTTTTTTCCCTCTTTTTTATATGTGTTACACAAAAATGTGTGGTTTTTATACTCGTATTTACCTTTGGTTTTTATTTTTTCATTTGGGGTAAGATTTCCTGAATCAATAGCTGCAATGGCGGTTATGGGTTTAAAGGTTGAGCCCGGCTCATATAACCCTCCGAATGCTCGGTTAAACATGGGCAGTGCACTGTTTTTTAAAAGCTCTGCGTAGCTTTTACTAAAATTTTCTATATCATAGGCAGGATAGGATGCAGATGCCAGAATTTCTCCCGAATTTACGTCTATTGCCACAGCCGCACCGCCGTTTTTTGTTGTTTTTTCCGTCGTGCTTATTGCCTTTGCACCTTTTTTTAGTGCATCTTCTGCAGCTTTCTGCAGGTCAAGGTCAATAGTTAAAAGAACAGTATCGCCCTGAACTGCATCATATGAGTTTATAAAGCGTGAATTTTCAAGTCCCAAATTGTCTTCATAGCTTTTTAGCCCGTCTGTTCCACGCAGAAACTTTTCAAAAGCTTTTTCCGCCCCTTGTTTTCCTATATAATCATCCTGATTTAGCTCTTTATTTTCATCTTTCTTTAATTCATCTTCTGAAATTTTTCCCGTTCTTCCCAAAATATGAACTGCGGTTTCGGGGTATAAATACTCTCTTTTCGGGTATTCCGAAACTTTTATACATTTAAAATGCTCGCTGTTTTCTTTAAAATATGTTACCAAGTCATAGCTTAAATCTTCACAGAGAACATAGGCGTTTGAAACAGAAAAGCTGTTTTTCTCCATATCAGCACGCACTGACGCAAGCAAAATTCGTTCTTCGTGGGTAAAATTTTCTAATTTGTATTTTTCTACAATTTTTGAAAAGTCTTGGTTTTCATCTTTTTTTTCGTAGAGGTTTTTTGAAATCAATACTCTAACCGCATTTAAGATTGTTTTATTTCTTTCTTCCTCGGTTTCGTCTATTTTCTCAACCTGAAGAAAATAACCTGTTTTGTTTGTGACAATCGGTCTTCCGTAGCGGTCACAGATTTCACCTCTGGGGGCTTTGATTTTAGCAGAAATAGCAAGCTTTTTGTCGGATGCTTCTCTGTTTTCCTCTCCGTTAACAATCTGAAGATTATAAAGTCTTGCAAAAATTGCAACGAAAGCAACAGCACTCAAAACATAAAAGAACATAAAACGTCTGTTTTCAGTTTTTTTCTTTTCCACAAAAACACCTCTGTTTTGCCGCAATTACCGCCGCCAAAGGATAAACCGCAACGGCGAAAGCTGTGCTGATGAGCGTTTCGGGGATAGCCTTTTCCCAAAACAAATAATTTAAAGGCGAAAATCCGAGCTTTAACAAAGAATTAAGCACAGAAAATAAAAGTGCAGACGCAAAAACACACAAAAGTGCCGTTATAAGCGAGCCTTTTACCCTTTTGTTAAGCCACACACAGCCCAGCGATATGTATGCAAACAGACATGCATTTGTTAAAACTGTGTTCTGACAGAGAATATCAAGTAAAAAACCGCAAAACCCTGAAATAACAAGGCTTGCGCCCGTTCCTGACAAAAAGCTTATCAGAACGCAGAAAACAAATATTGGCGAGGGAGAGGCAGGAAAGCCAGCAAATGTAACTGTCAGCACCAAAAGGAAGGATATTACGGTTGCGGCTAAAATCCCTTTTATAAAAAGGAAAAAACCTTTTCCGCTTCCGCTTTTCATTTATTCCTGCCTCCTTTTTATTATCATAACCTCGCTTATGCTGTTAAAATCTATATCAGTGTCTAAAATTGCGCCGTTTTTCAAAACCTCACTTACAGTTCCTATTAAAAGCCCTTTCGGGAATATGCTTTCATTTCCTGAGGTTTCAATTTGTTCGCCTAATACGAGTTTTTCTTTTTCAGAAATATGAAAAAGGTAAACTTTTCCGTCTTTTAAAAGCTCTGCACTTCCTTCTGCCACGGCAAAAATTTGCGACGTAACTGAAACTGCACCAACTGAACTTTTAAAGGAAACAACGGGCATAAATTTTGCCCAGTTTTCACCCACGGCACTCACTCTTCCTGCAAGGGAATAATTTACGGTTACCGTATCATTTATTTTTATTCCGTCTTTTTTTCCTTTGTTGATTTTAAAAGACGGCCCGTTTGAGCTTTCACATCTACCCACAACTTCGGCAAAAAGTATATCAAATTCTTTATTGTTCTTTGAAATCTCCAGCATCTGACGCAGGAGCTGATTTTCTTTTTTTATACTTTCAGCTTTTCTTACCTCATATCTTAGCTTTCCGTTTTCATATTTAAGCCGTTTGTTTTCCTCGGCGTGTTTATCTTCTTTATTTATATTTTTTACGGCATTTCGTGTTTTCGTAAGAAAGCATTGTACGGGAAGGATTGCTTTTTCCAATCCATCTGTTAACAAGCTTTCGCGCCCCTTGTTCTTTAAAGTGAAGATAACCCCCGAAAACAAAGCACACACTGCGGTTATTAAAACTATATAAGCAATTGGCTTTTTCATAGCTTAACCTGCAAAAGCGCCTGCTTTGCGGTTTCTTTTTGAGGGCACGTTTTTTCCGAAAAATACGGAAAGCGCAAGTCCTGCTCCCACCGCAACGCACTCTTTTGCATTTTCGCAAACGCGGCATTTTATGCCTGTTGCCTCCTGAACCAAGGTGTCAAGCCCCGAAAGGTGTGCTCCGCCTCCCGTTAGCACAATTCCACGGCTTACAATATCTGAAATCAGCTCTGGGGGTGTGTTCTCAAGGGTGTTTTTTATTGCTCCTAAAATCTTCTTCACAGGCTCAGAAAGCGCCTCTCTTATTTCCTCTGAGGTTACGATAACCTCTCTGGGAAGCCCTGTATCTTTATCCCTTCCCATAACTCGCATTTGCTTTTCTTCACAATCTGTGTGAACATTTCCTATGTTTATTTTAATATTTTCGGCGGTGCGTTCGCCGATTACGATTTTATGCCTATTTTTTACAAAGTCAATAATATATTCATCCAGCTTATCGCCGCCAAAAATGGTAGAGGTGCTTGAAACGACGCCGCCTAAAGAAACAACCGCCGCTTCGCAGGTACCTCCGCCTGAATCTACCACCATACTCCCCACAGCCTCGCTTACAGGAAGGTCTGCACCCAGCGCTGCCGCCATAGGCTCATCAATAATAAAAACGTTTTTTAGTCCGCAAGCAGAAAGCGCTTCTATAACTGCTCTTCTTTCAACCTCAGTAACTCCGCCGGGTACGCATACAGTAACTACGGGGCGAAAAAAATCACCCTTTGTAGCTTTTTCGATAAATTCGCGCATCATTACCCTTGTTACATCAAAATCTGCAATAACTCCGTTTTTTAAAGGAAGTATTACCGCCACTTCATCAGGAGTTCTGCCTATCATTTCTTTTGCTTTTTGCCCAACAGCTAAAACCTTTCCGCTGTTTGTGTTTATCGCAACAACGCTGGGCTCGTTTAAAACAATACCCTTTCCTTTGCAGAAAATCAGGGTATTTGCAGTTCCCAAATCTATTCCTATGTGTTTAATCAAAAAATTTCCTCCCTCGCTTTTTATGTACCAACGCTTTCGAGGGATTCTCTATTAAAGCTCTACTGAAAATTCTTCTTTTAACACAGACGATAGCTTACATACAGGAAGACCAACAACGTTAAAATAATCTCCCTCTATTTTTTCAACAAAAAGTGCACCTTTTTCCTGAATACCGTAGGCTCCTGCCTTGTCCATAGGCTCGCCTGATTTTATATATTTTTTGATTTCTTCGTCTGTTAACGGTTTAAAATAAACCTTTGTTTCAACATAAAAGCTTTCGCTTTTTGCCTTTTTATTGTTAATTACGGTAACGCCCGTAATAACGCTATGGTGCGTTCCTGAAAGGGTTTTGAGCATATTTTCTGCATCAAACTCATCTTTTGGTTTTGTTAAGATTTTTCCGTCTTTTACAACAATGGTGTCTGCGCCGATAACTATGGCTCCTTTAACGTTTTTTGCAACATCCGTTGCCTTTAAAAGCGACAGTTTTTCAGCTATAAAATAAGGCGGAAGTTCAGGATCTATAACTTCTTCTGCGTCACTTGTTACAACAGAAAAAGGTTTTCCTAAAATTTTCATAAGTTCTCTTCTTCTGGGAGATGCTGATGCAAGTATTATTTCCATATATTTATCTCTCCATTCCAATATTTTTTGAATTAAGATATGAAATTAAAAGCTTTGATATGTAGCCCGTAGCCGTTCCCGATATTGCCGAGATTATTCCAAGAACCGAAAGGTAGCGTAATACCTGTATATTTTGTATGACAAGTGAGCAAACAGCAACCTGACCAATGTTAAAAAATAATGCTCCGAGAATTGAAATTCCCACAAAAGATACTTTTTCTTTTAAAAGCGTTTTTGTCACTGTCATAGCTATAACAGAAAATACGCATCCTACGGCACTATATAAAAAAGACTGTATTCCCGAAAACAAAAGGGATGAAACAAAGCTTCTTAAAAGTCCGAACAAAAGAGTTTCACTTGGTAAAAAAAGCGAGAAAACAACTAATGTTACGCAGTTTGCAAGACCGATTTTTCCGCCCGGAATTACGTTAAAGAATGGTATTATGCTTTCAAAAAGGCCGAGAACAATACCCACCGAACACAAAAGTGATAAAACAGAAAGTTTTTTAATACGCAACTCCGTCAACCTCCTTTATTCCTTCCGCCCTTACGATAAGCTTATGAGGAAGACAAACGGTGAAATCTCCGTTTTTTGAAACTTTGCCCAGGCAGGCACGGTCCTTGCAGTCGGCATCAGTAATTTCTGCGCCCTCATTTGAAATTACAACGGTGTTTTTTCCAAACTCAGTTTCTATATTAACTTCTTTTTTCTCCCTTATTTCTGCGATTTCGTAACTTGCATAAACTTTTCCGCAGGATTCAATCACGATTTTTGTTTTTTCTCCTTTAGAAAACAAAACGTTTTGAAAAACAAGGGCGAACAACGAGAAAAAAGCTACTGTCCAAAGGATTATTTTGTCCGTTTTGGTCATTATTATTCAACTCCGCGATAAAAATGTCCTCTTGTTATCTTGTTAAAAGAATTTTGTGTCGTTTTACCCGCAAGTGCGTTTTTATAAGCCTTTACAACCTCTTTTGTTGTGTTGTAATCTTCTATTGTAAAAATTAACGCCAGACTGTCAGGGTTAATCTTTATAATGTCATCTGTTTTATCTGCCATATACAAAGGAACGCTGTTTAATAAAACATTTCTGCAGTTTTCGCAAATAAGCGGAAAATGCTCGCCTTTTCTATCCTCTAATTCAAAGTTTCCTTTACCGTTCTGGCATTTATATGCGCTTTTTATAACGCAGTTTTCCATAAGCATAACGGGAAGCCTTCCGTAAGCTATAACCTCGCAGGGAACATCTGTTTTTGAAATGACTTCCTCTGCCTCTTTTAAGTTAAGCTCAGGCGACAGTGTTACCTTTGAAAAACCCATTCTTTTTAAGGTTTCTGCCGTTTCACTGTTTGTAACATTCATACGGGCACCTGCATAAAGCGTTCTTCCTTTTGCCTTTTTTATCTGCCCTATATTCTGAATTACAACTTTTTCTGCATTACCTAAGAAAAACTCCTCTCCCTCTTTTGTGACCGAGGGACATAAAACGGCATCTTCTTTTGTTCCTGCGTCTTTATACAGGTCGCCCGAAATATAAATTTCATCAAGCCCTGCGTCTTTCACCGCATCAAGCTGTTCCGCCGTTCTTACATAAGCACTTATTTTTGGTGTTTTTTTATCTTTTTTAATTTTTTCTTTTGAAAAATTAAATTCTTTTACTTCTCTTTTATGAAATTCACAAATCTTATTTTGTAAATCTTCGCAGGCGCTTCGTCTTAGTGCGTTTAGTGCAGAAACGGAAATAAACGGTGTTCCGCAGATTTTAATTTCTGTGTTTTCAGCATAAAAACAAGTGTCGCCAAGCTTTTTAAGCTGTTCCTTTATTCGTTCTTCATCTGCTAATGCATTTTTTGCTTTTTCTAAAATGTCGCCGAAAACTTCTGTTTTAAAGCCCTCACTTTCTGCAATAAGGCTTATTTTTTCACCCTCTGTTGCAGATAAGAACATAGAAATCGGGCGTTTTTTAAGATAGTTTTCCTGCTTTATTTCAGCCACATCCTGCTTTTCGGCAGAAACCTTTCCTTTATCACCTGAATAGTCCATCATATCAGCAAATTTTCTTCCATCAAAATAGCCTTTTGACGAGCCTCCGCGAGAGAAAAAGGAGAGCATATTTTTTATTTCTTCTTTTGTTACAAGCCCCTCTTTTGCCTTTTTATAAACCTTGGTTACAATCCCCGTGTATTCAGGGCTTTTCATTCTTCCCTCGATTTTGGCAGAATCTGCAATATCCATAATTTCGGAAAAATTTTCTGCTAAACAAAGGTCTTTTGTATTTAAGAGAGGAAGGTTTTCTGTTATTGTTTTTCCATCTTTTATAAGCTTATAGTTCAGTCTGCAGGGCTGAGCACAAAGTCCGCGGTTTCCGCTTCTTCCGCCGATTACAGAGCTTAATAAGCACTGCCCCGACCAGCTCATGCATAAAGCGCCGTGAACAAAAACTTCTATCTCAAGGTCTGTTTTTTCTTTTATGTTTTTTATCTCGGTTTTTGAAAGCTCGCGGGCTAAAACCACTCTGTTTGCACCAAGCATTTTAAATTCATTAGCACCGTCAGCAGAGCTTACCGTTGCCTGAGTGCTTACATTTATTTTAACCTCGTCTGAAAGCTTTCTGATTACCGACATAAGTCCCAAATCCTGAACGATAATTCCGTCAACGCCTGCATTTATCAAAAATTTTATATAATTCACAGCTTTTGAAAACTCGTTTTCCTTTATCAAAATATTGCAGGCAACATAAAGCTTTGCGCAATAAAGGTGGCAAAGGTCTGCCGCGCGCACTATTTCTTCATTAGAAAAGTTCTTTGCGTTTTTTCGTGCAGAAAAGCTTTCGCCGCCAATATAAACTGCATCGGCACCGCATTTTAACGCTGTTTTTAAAGATTCAAAATCGCCTGCAGGCGAAAGAATTTCCATGACGTTTCCTCCAAACACATCTTTTCTATTATATACTACCATATTTATGTGAAAAAACGGTTACATTTTATTTACTTTTAAGTTTCTATTTGTCAGAATATGCTTGATTTTGCCCTTGATTTTTGGTATACTATATGGTAATAAGGAGATATTCTAACCTTTTTAGAACTACTTACCGATAATTTCACAGAAAGGACGTTTTTTTATGAACAAAGTTATTAAAGAAGGGCTCACGTTTGACGATGTGTTGTTAGTTCCTCAGGAATCAAACGTGACTCCCGATATGGTTGATATTTCAACCCAGCTTACTAAAGATATTAAACTAAATATTCCTCTTATGAGTTCGGCTATGGATACTGTTACCGAATCAGCTATGGCTATTGCTATGGCGCGCGAGGGCGGTATTGGTATTATTCATAAAAATATGACAATCGAGGCTCAGGCAACAGAGGTTGACAAAGTTAAGCGCTCTGAGCACGGCATCATCACAGACCCCTTCTACCTTACCCCTGACAGAACATTGGAAGAAGCAGATAAACTCATGGGTAAATACAGAATTTCAGGTGTTCCTATCTGTGAGAACGGAAAACTCGTTGGTATTTTAACAAACCGCGACCTCCGCTTTGAAACTGATTTTTCAAGAGTTATTTCTGAGGTTATGACCAAAGAAAATTTAGTTACCGCTCCCGAGGGCACAACCTTAGATGAAGCTCAGGAAATTTTAAGAAGACACAAAATTGAAAAGCTCCCCATCGTTGACAAAAACTTTGGCTTAAAGGGCTTAATCACTATTAAAGATATTGAAAAGAGCGTTAAATACCCCAATTCTGCTAAAGACTCTAACGGAAGACTTTTAGTTGGTGCGGCAATCGGTGTAACAAAGGATATATTAGACCGTGCAGGCGCTTTGGCTGATGCTAAGGTTGACGCATTCGTTTTAGACTCAGCTCACGGACATTCTGCAAACATCATTAAAGCAGTTGAGCTTATTAAAAATAAGTTTCCACATATTTCACTTATTGCAGGTAACATCGCAACAGGCGAAGCTGCTGAATGCCTAATCAAAGCAGGCGCAGACGCAGTTAAGGTTGGTATCGGACCCGGTTCTATCTGTACAACCCGTATCGTTGCAGGTATCGGTGTTCCTCAGGTTACCGCAATTTCCGACGTTTACGAGGTTGCTGATAAATACAGAATTCCTTTGATTGCTGACGGCGGTATTAAATATTCAGGCGATTTGCCCAAGGCTATTGCTGCAGGTGCAAACGTAATTATGATAGGAAGTCTTCTTGCAGGCTGTGAAGAAAGCCCCGGAGAAGAAGAAATTTATCAGGGCAGAAAATTCAAGGTATATCGCGGTATGGGCTCTATTGCTGCAATGGAGGTTGGCTCAAAAGACCGTTACTTCCAGACAAACACCAAAAAGCTTGTTCCTGAAGGTGTTGAGGGTCGTGTTCCCTACAAAGGAGTTGCTGCTGACACAATTTATCAGCTTATGGGCGGTCTTCGTGCAGGTATGGGTTACTGCGGTGCTGAAAATATTGAAAAATTAAAGAAAACAGGAAAATTCGTTAAAATTACCGGCGCAGGTTTGAAAGAAAGCCATCCCCACGATATTAACATTACCAAAGAAGCTCCTAACTACTCAACACAGAGCTAAAATTTTTTGAAAGGCGAAATCGGATGAAAAAGACTTACGATGAGAACAGTATATCGTCCCTTAAGGGCGCTGACAGAGTGCGCCTGCGTCCCGGTGTTATTTTTGGGTCCGACGGAATAGACGGCTGTGAACACTCTTTCTTTGAAATTTTGTCAAACTCCATTGACGAAGCAAGGGAAGGTCACGGTACCGAAATCGAAATCACCCGGTTTTTAGACAAATCCATTGAGGTTAAAGACTATGGCCGCGGAATTCCCATGGATTATAACGAAAACGAACAGCGTTATAATTGGGAGCTTATATTCTGTGAGCTTTACGCCGGCGGTAAATATAAAAACAATACAGGAGAAAACTACGAGTACAGTTTAGGTCTAAACGGACTTGGTGCCTGTGCAACTCAGTACAGTTCCTCCTATATGGACGTTACCGTGCAATACGGCGGCAAAAAGTATCAGATGCACTTTGAAAAAGGAAATCCCGTAAGCGAGCTTATGGTTGAAGAAATCAAAAGCAAAAAGACGGGAAGTACAATAAAATGGCGTCCTGATACTGAGGTTTTTACAGACATAAATATTCCTTTAGAATATTTTCAGGATGTTTTAAAGCGTCAGTCAGTTGTAAACTCGGGCATTAAATTTATTCTATATAACCAGACCTTAGAGGGCTGGGATATGTATGAATACATCTACGAAAACGGTATTAACGACTATGTTAAAGAGGTTTCTGCGGGAAAAGAATTTACCCCCGTTTTCTCCTTTGAAACACAAAGACGAGGCCGTGACCGTGAGGACAAGCCTGATTATAACGTTAAGATGCAGTTTTCTTTCTGCTTTAACAACGAAGTTAATATGATTGAATACTACCACAACTCAAGCTTCTTGGAGCATGGCGGTGCACCCGACAAGGCTGTTAAGAGCGCATTTGTGGCAGTTCTTGATAAGTATTTAAAAAATACCAACAAATATAACAAAAATGAAAGCAAAATCGGTTTTGTTGATATTTCAGACAGCTTGATTTTGGTTTCAAACTCTTTCTCAACTGTTACAAGTTATGAAAACCAGACCAAAAAATCAATTACGAATAAATTTATTCAAGAGGCAATGACTGATGTTCTGCGTGAGCAGATTGAGGTTTTCCTCATTGAAAACAAAGAGGCGGCTGAAAAAATTGCTCAGCAGGTTTTAATTAACAAAAGAAGCCGTGAAAAAGCAGAGCAAACAAGAGTTGCAGTTAAAAAGAACTTGACGGGCGCTGTTGATATGACAAACCGTATAAATAAGTTCATTAACTGCAGAACAAAGGATTTAGACCGCCGTGAAATTTATATCGTTGAGGGTGACTCGGCTTTAGGCTCCTGTAAAAAGGGAAGAGATGCTGAATTTCAGGCTATTATTCCCGTCAGGGGTAAAATCTTAAACTGCTTAAAGGCAGACTACAATAAGATTTTCAAAAGCGAGATAATAACTGATTTAATCAAGGTTTTAGGCTGTGGAATTGAGATAAAAACAAAGCATCAGTCAAAAGATATTTCAACCTTTGATTTGAATAATCTTCGCTGGAATAAGGTTATTATCTGTACCGATGCCGACGTTGACGGATATCAGATTAGAACTCTTATTTTAACTATGATTTATGTTTTGATGCCCACTTTAATCAAAGAGGGCAGAGTTTATATCGCAGAATCTCCGCTGTTTGAAATCACCTGCGGAAAAGATACCTTCTTTGCTTTTAATGAAGCAGAAAAGCAGGAGATTGTGGAAAGCTTAGGAAATAAAAAACACAAAATTCAGCGTTCGAAAGGTTTAGGTGAAAATGAGCCTGAAATGATGTGGCAAACCACAATGAACCCCGAAACGAGAAGATTAGTAAGAGTTACATTTGACGATGAGGAAGCAACCTTCCGTATGTTTGATATTCTCTTAGGCGATAACCTGCAGGCAAGAAAAGAGTTTATCGCAGAATTTGGACATAAATTTTTAGATATGGCAGATTTAAGCTAAAATCAGGCAGTAGCAAAATGCTACTGCCTGATTTTTCTTTTATCATTCTTCGGGATAACGAGTTAGAATATAGTCTGCTGATTCTACTCTGGCTTTTGAAAGCTTTCCACCCCAGCGAATTGAGCTATTATAGTTGCCTTCTGCTGTAATTACATAGTTTTCGTGAACCTCAAGCACTATAACACTGTGGGTATCGTGATTTATTCTTAAAATATCACCGACTCTTACCTTATCGATGGTTATATCATCATATATTTCTCTTGCGGGAGCGTCATCAAAGGCTGCATCACTGAGTATAAATACAAAGCCTGCACACCCATATCCTCCTGAGAAAACTCCGCCTTTCCATTCGTAATAATCGTCATTTGTCCATCTCATACCATTTGGATACTGAGCTTTTAATCTCATCATTCTCTGGTACACGTATTCAGGCTCATACCCCGTATACCAGCCGACATTTTTCCATGCATCAACTTCGCCCAACGCAACAACTTCTTTTCTGCCGTCTATAGCATACATATATGTTACAGGCTCTTCGTACCAACCGACGCTTTTATAATCTTCAAGCTCCACCTCATCAATAGTTTTACTTCTTCCGTCAGGAGCGTAAACTATAACTTTCTTCTCTGTATCTGAGATTATAACACTTCTGCTTTTTTCATCCCACTGAACGAAGGAATTAAGACTCTGTGAAACTGCTCTTACGGGAACAAAAGTGGTTCCGTCAACAATTACAGGTGCAGTATCAAGTGTTTGGATATAGTTATTTTTCGTCATCCTAAAACTGTTTATCTGCATAATAATATAGTTGTAGCCTTTTTTTGCATATATTAACTGCTCATCGGGTATCCATTCAACGCTTGCCCCTAATGCCTCAAAAATTTTACGCATAGGTACCATAGTTCTTCCGTTTTGTATAAACGGCGGAATCTCACACTCAAGCTTGGTTTCGTTAACATAAATTGAAATTTCCTCCTGAGCAATTACGTTAACGGACAGCGAAAAGATTAAAGCTACCGATAAAAATATACTTATGATTGATTTTTTCATTTTAACCTCTCCTCTAATATTAAAGCCCCGATTTCTCGGGGCTTTTTAAATTTATATAGCAATTTTTAATAATTATTTCTCTTTAAAACTCTATATATATTTAAATCTTTATACTATTTTGCATAGTCTACTGCGCGTGTTTCACGAATTACGTTAATTTTAATCTGACCTGGATATTCAAGTTCTTCTTCGATTTTCTTAACAATATCACGAGCAATAAGTGTGATTCCTTCGTCTTTAACATCGTCGGGGCTTACCATAATTCTGACCTCTCTGCCTGCCTGAATTGCGAATGATTTTTCAACGCCTTCGAAGGAGTTTGCGATTTCTTCAAGTTTTTCGAGTCTCTTTATGTAAGATTCGATATTTTCTCGTCTTGCACCGGGACGTGCTGCTGAAATTGCGTCGGCTGCCTGAACAATAACTGCAACCATTGTTGTTGCCTCAACATCACCGTGATGCGCTTCAATCGCATGGATGATTTCTTTGCTTTCTTTAAACTTTTTAGCAAGGTCAACACCGATTGAAATATGCGAGCCTTCCATTTCGTGGTCGGCAGCTTTACCTAAATCGTGTAAAAGTCCTGCACGTTTTGCTATTGTAATATCTGCACCAAGCTCACCTGCGATAATTCCTGCAATGTGAGAAACCTCAATTGAGTGTTTTAAAACATTCTGACCGTAGCTGGTTCTGAATCTGAACTTACCTAAGAGTTTGATGATTTCAGGATGCAGTCCGTGAACACCTGTTTCAAATGTTGCGTTTTCACCCTCCTGCTTAATCTGAGCCTCAACCTCTTTTTTAGCCTTTTCGTACATTTCCTCAATTCTTGCCGGATGAATTCTTCCGTCAACAATGAGTTTTTCAAGTGAGAGTCTTGCAATTTCTCGTCTTACAGGGTCGAAACCTGAAAGGATAACTGCTTCAGGTGTATCGTCGATAATTAAATCGATACCTGTTAAGGTTTCTAAGGTTCTTATGTTTCTTCCCTCACGGCCGATAATTCTACCCTTCATTTCCTCGTTGGGAAGGTTAACAACTGAAACTGTTGTTTCAGCCACATGGTCTGCAGCACATTTCTGGATAGCGCCTGCAATAATGTTTTTCGCTGTTTTTTCCGCATTTTCTCTGGCTTCGTCTTCAATTTCCTTAACCATGATTGCGGCTTCATGCTTAACTTCGCTTTCAATTTTTTCTAAAAGTAATTGTTTTGCTTCTTCTCTTGAAAGACCTGAAAGCTTTTCAAGCTGGTCGATTTCTTTAGATTTAATGTTTTCAATTTCATCTCTTAAAACATCTAAGTCTTTATCTTTTTTAGCTAAAGCTTCTTCTTTTTTCTCGATAGCTTCGGTTTTCTTGTCGAGATTTTCTTCTTTTTGCTGAATTCTGCGTTCCTGTCTTGTAATCTCGTTACGTCTTTCTTTTATTTCTTTATCAAGTTCTTGTCTTGCCTTGTGATTTTCTTCTTTCACTTCTAAAAGCGCTTCTCTTTTTTTGCTTTCGGCTTCGCGTTTTGCGTTATCTATAATACGCTTAGCTTCAGTTTCTAATGAGCCACGCTGAGCTTCGTCTTTCTTTCTTCTTGACGCGCTTCCTATGTTAAAGAACACCACAGACGCAACTATTATCAAAACAAGAGCAACAGCACTTGCAATGATCATTTCTGTCGTCATTTCTGACTTTTACCTCCTTCTTTTAGATTTTTAAAACAAACAGTAATCTGATTAACTTAAAAATTATTAAATTATCCTATAATCCCTACTTTAATATAAGATTACTTTCTTATTATACAATGATTTCATTTCTCTGTCAACTTTTTTCTGTTGACTTTTGTACAATTTAATGGTATTGTAATATTTATAATCAAAAGAAAAATTATATTCAAAAAAGGGGATTATTCTATGACTACTCAGGCATTACAAAAAGAAAAATTGAATCCGAAAGCTAAGTTTTTAAGCATAGTTTTTTCTGTGGTAACAGTTATTTGCGCGATATTTCTCCCGTGGGCAAAGCTTTCTATAAGAGATTCTGTTTCAGAATTTCTCTCTTTAGGAAATGAGCTTGCAAGTAAAATGGATTATACAACATGGGACCTTGCCGATATCTTTTCACAGATAACATCACTGTCGCGTTTCTCCGGAGAACCCCTCAGATTTTTATCAGTACATTTTTATGACTGGGCAAGCTTTGTAGGTGTTGGTGCTATTATAATTCTAATTGCAAACGCCTTATTTATTCTTGTTTCCTTAGTGAGCGACCGTGCGGGTTCTACTCTTTGTTCACTTGTTATGATTCTTACAGTTATATACTCTGCTATGTGTATTATACTTGTATGGGCTTTAAATTCACAGCTCTCAATTAGTTTGTTATCTGTAACATTGGTTCCCTTTGTTTGCATAGTATCAGCTATACTTATGAGATACACAAGAGTAAGAAACTATGAAAATAATCAGATTGGTTTTGCGTCTCAGGTAATTGCCGATGCATTAAAAAAAGTAGAGGCTGACCGCACGGTTTCAGAAAAGGAAGAAATGGTTATTTGCCCCGATTGTAAAACAGAAAACAAAAAAGGTGCAAAATTCTGTTCTGGTTGCGGAAAAAATATAGAGCCTAAAGAAATTATTTGTTCAGGCTGTGGAGAAAAGCTTGATGAGGGTGCTTCTTTCTGTACTAACTGCGGAACAAAGGTTTCAGAATAAATTAAAAACTATTACCGCAGCGTTTTGCTGCGGTTTTTTTAAGGTTGTGTTTTTATGAAAATAAATATGCCTGAAAAAGTAAATATAATAATTAAAACCTTAGAAAGTCACGGTTTTTCTGCCTATGCTGTTGGCGGATGTGTTAGGGACAGTTTGCTTGGAATTACGCCTTCTGACTGGGACATTACAACAGATGCTCTTCCTGAACAGGTAAAGGAAATTTTCCCAAAAACCTTTGACACTGGGCTTAAGCACGGAACAGTAAGCGTTTTAATTGACAAAGAAATTTTTGAGGTTACAACTTTCAGGTGTGACGGCGAATATCTTGATAACCGACACCCAGAAAGCGTTTCTTTTACAAAATCAATTAAAGACGACCTTTCAAGGCGCGATTTTACTGTAAATGCTCTTGCTTATAACGAAATAGACGGTCTTTTAGACTTTTTCGGCGGAATCGATGATTTAAAAAATAAGATAATCAGGTGTGTCGGCGATGCAGACAAAAGATTTCTCGAAGATTCTTTAAGAATTCTGCGTGCTGTCCGCTTTTCTGCTCAAAAGAGTTTTGAGATAGAAGAAAATACAAAGCTTGCTATCATAAAAAATGCTGAATTGGTTAAAAATTTAAGCGTTGAGCGTGTTATTTCCGAAATTACTAAAATAATACTTGCTGACCCATTTAAAATTAAGGAACTATATAATTTAGGCGTTTTAAATTATATTATGCCCGAGATGTGTTTATGTTTTGAAACCCCGCAGAATATAAAGTGGCATATATATGATGTTGGTGTTCACAGTTTAAATGTTGTTAAAAACTTAGAATGTAAGCCTTATTTAAGGTTTGCAGGTTTAATGCACGATTGGGGAAAGCCTTACACTAAAGGTAAAAACGATGAGGGTGAGGACACTTTCCGTAATCACGCAAAAAAAAGCGTTGAGCTTGCACACGATTTTTTGAACAGATACAAATTTTCAAATGCTGACAAGGATAAAATTTTAAGGCTTATAAAATATCACGACAGAGAAATTATTCCCGAAAAAAAATACGTTAAACGAGCCATAAATGATGTTGGTGAAGATATATTCCTTGATTTAATAAATTTAAAGAGAGCTGACTGTTTATCTCAGAATTTTAAACTCACTTCCCCACGGCTTGAAATTTATGAAAAGTACGAAGAAATTTATAACAACATAATTTCGGGAAATGAGGCTTTTTCCGTAAAAAACCTTAAAATAAACGGAAAAGATTTAATAAATTTAGGTTTTAAGGGAAAAGAAATAGGAGATACCTTAAACTTTTTACTTGATTTAGTTATTGACAATCCTGAATTAAACGAAAAAGAAAATCTCATAAACATAGTAAAAGAGAGGCTTTAAGCCTCTCTTTTACTATCTGAAGTTTATAATTACTGTTCTTGTTGCTCCATCCCAGTCAACTTCACAGTCTAAAGCTTCGCCGACTGCTCTGAGCGGTAAGTATGTGCGGTCATTTATAATTTGTGCAGGAACATCAAGATTTATTGTTTTATCTTTTTTGTATTCCACTAAATAATTACTAAAACCACCTGCACCTACCGCTTTATACTTTGTCATATAGTTTTCATCAATGGGAATTCTGAGCATACCGTTTCCTAACACAACAGCTTCTCTTTTTTCGGGTTCCCAGTCTACTTCAAAGCCAAGCCTTTCAGCAACTGCACGAATAGGACAAAGTGTTCTGTCATTTATAATAACAGGGTCGCTGTCTGGATAAACATATTCTCCGTTAACTAAAATTTTAATTGATTCATTATTTAATGAAACTTCATTTTCTCCCTCTGCTGAAATTGTAGTTCCCAGAGAAAAAATCATAACTAATACTAATAATAAAGATAATGTTTTTTTCATTTTTGTCTCCTTATTTTGAATTGATATTTATTGTTCTTGTTGCTCCGTCCCACAATACATCACAGTTTAATGCTTCACCAACAGCACGTAAAGGTAAGTATGTTCTGTCACTTGCAATAATTGCGGGAATATCTAAACTTATTTTTTCTACCTTTTTGGTGGATTTATCAGTTTTATTCATTGAAAAATCACCTATAATTAATTCAAGCATTGTTTTTTCATTTTCAATTTTAACAGTTCTTGTTTGTGCATCCCATTCAACATTATATCCCAATTCTTCAACAATTGAACGAATTGGAACTAATGTTCTGTCATTATATATTTCAGGATATGTGTCGGGAATAACTTCTTTTTCGTTTACATAAATATCAATAATTTTTCCGTAATGTGCAGTGTTTAACATATCAACTATATCAGAAAAGTGACCTGAGTGATAATTGTGCTCATAAATTATTTCATACATAATATCATTTTGTATTGTCACAAAAGAAGTTCTGTAAAATCTTCCATTATAATATCCTTCTGCTGTGGCTGTATAAGCTTTTTCATATCTGTAATATTTTATATTGTTATATGTTTCATATTTTATTTCAACAGAATCTGTTGTTACAGAAACATCTATATTTCCATTTTTTATTGATAATTCTGAAGCTAATTTATCATCACTAAAAACACTGTTAAAACCTTCTTCTAAGTTTTTTTCAATATCTTCTAATTTAGTACCTTTTTCTATTTCTTCAATATTTATAACAAAGTATTCGCCCTGATTCTGTCTGTGTTGATAAGCATAATTTTCTACATTTTCCCATTTATCAGAAATATTAAATGTTGTTCCAAGTATACTGTTTCCTATTTTTTCTGCAAAGCACACAGTTGTGCTGAAAACCAATATTAAAGCTAAAATAAGTGATGTTAATTTTTTCATTTTGAAATCTCCTTAATTTAAAATTATATTTATTATATCATAAACATTTTTTGCAATCAAGGTGCAGCCTGCATCTTTTAATTCTTTTCTGTCGCCGTAGCCGTATAAAACACCTAAAACTTCTATTTCATTTTTTTTCGCTCCCGTCACATCATTTTCACGGTCGCCTACCATTAAAATATCTTCTTTTTTGAATCTTCCTTTTTCAATTGTATCTTTAATGACTGCAGATTTTGTTCTTTTTGATTCATCAAAGGATGCACCGTTAACTATATCAAAATAATCATAAAGCCCTGCATCTTTTAAAATAATTTCTGCAAATTTTAAAGGCTTTGCAGTAGCTAAGCATAGTGTTTTTCCTGCTTTTTTAAGTTCCTTTAAAACTTCTTCAATACCTTCATAAACCGAATATTTTAAAACTGCTTTATTTCCGTTATAATTTTCACGGTATTTTTCTACTGCTAAATCTGCATCTTCTTTATTCATATTATAATATTTTGAAAAAGCATCAAAAAGAGGCGGTCCTATAAAAAAATTCAGCTTTTCTTCATCTTTTTCTTCTATACCGAAGTGATTTAAAGAGTATTTTACAGATTCTATAATTCCAGGTTTTGAATCAATAATTGTTCCGTCTAAATCAAAAAATATTATATCTTTCATAATTTCTACCTTTTTTAAACTTTTTCTGATATTTTATCATATTTTTCTTTAATTTT